>CAJXKJ010000006.1 GCA_913055605.1 uncultured Euryhalocaulis sp.
AGCGGCCGCTCGCGCAGCAGCAGGGTCTCGCCGGTCGCCTCGCTGCTGGCCAGGATGGCGTTCGGCGGCACGCGCCCGGCCTGGGCCGCGGCGACGTCCGACGGATCTTCCGAATAGAGAAGATGGAAGGTCATCACGGCGGTCTGGCCGATCAGCTCCTTCAACCGGTCCGGATCGCCGACGCCCGGCGCCTGCACCAGCACGCGGTCGGAACCCTGGCGCTGGATGTTCGGTTCGGTCGTGCCGAATTCGTCGATCCGCCGGCGGATGACCTCCACCGATTGCTGCACGATATCGCGCTCCAGCCGGGCCAGCTCCTCTTCGGTGAAGGTCAGGCGGAACGTGTCGGGCGCGGTCTGATTGATGTCCAGAATGCGCGGATTGGACTGGCCGGGAATCAGGATGCCGGAGATCGGCCGGGCCAGCGGGCGCAGCCGCTCCTCGGCCGCGTCCATGTCGCCGCCCGCCAGGATGCGCACCGTAACGCCGTCGGCGTCGTGTGTGACCGTATGCGGGATCACCGGATCGTCGCGCAGGACGTCCTTGGCATTGTCGTCGACCGTAGCCAGCCGGTCGGCGCGGACCGACTCCATGTCCACCTCGAACAGGAGGTGGGAGCCGCCCTGCAGGTCGAGCCCCAGATTCACGGCCTGATGCGGCAGGAATCCAGGCAGATCCTCGCGCTGCTGTTCGGACAGCAGGTTCGGGAAGGCGAAGACGAACCCGGCCGCGAGAACGACCAGGATCAGCGTGACCTTCCAGCGCGCGAAATACAGCATCGCGGGTGCGCCCTAGTCCTCGTCGTTGGCGGACTCGGCCGGAGCCGGCTCGGTCTTGGAGCGGACCTCGGTGACCGTGCTGCGGACCACGCGGACGCGCACGCCCTCGGCCAGCTCCACCGTCAGCTCCGTGTCCGCGACCTTCACCACCTTGCCGATCATGCCGCCGCCGGTGACGACGACATCGCCGCGGCGCAGCCCGTCGACCATGGAGCGGTGTTCTTTCATGCGCTTCTGCTGGGGCCGGATCAGCAGGAACCAGAAAACGGCGAAGATCAGGATCAGCGGCAGAATCTGCATCACCATCCCGGTCCCCCCGGCGGCGGCTGCCGCGAAAGCGGGCGCAAAAGACATGAAAGCTCCAAGCGTCAGGCACCCGGAAGGGGCGCGGCGTCATTACGAATTCGCGGCTTATATAGGGCTGAAGCGGCCGTGACAAAGCCGCGATCACGCCGGTGTTACGCAGGCGGCAGATAGCGCATCGGGTCGACCGGCTCGACGCCGTTGCGCACCTCGAAATGAAGCTGCGGCGAAT
Source organism: uncultured Euryhalocaulis sp. (assembly GCA_913055605.1). GTDB lineage: Bacteria > Pseudomonadota > Alphaproteobacteria > Caulobacterales > Maricaulaceae > Euryhalocaulis. Next base: position 1,315 of record CAJXKJ010000006.1, read on the forward strand.
TGACCGATCCGGTCTGGCCGACCTCCGCGATCGTCTGCCCCGCCTGCACCCGCGCGCCCTCGGCGACCAGCAGCCGACGGTTGTGGGCGTAAGCGGTGATGAAGCCGTCGTCGTGCTTCACCAGAATCAGCTCGCCATAACCGGCCAGCTCGTTCCCCGAATACACGACCGACCCGCCCGCGGCCGCCTTCACCGGCGACCCGGCGGCGGCGCGGATATTCACCCCGTCGTTGCGCTGGCCGCGCGACTTGGGCCCGAAATCGGAAATGATCTCCCCCTGGATCGGCCAGGAGAACCGGCCCGGCGTTCCCGTCGCCTGGCGGGTGGAGGTCACCGCCGGGGCGTCCGGCGCCGCCTCCCCCACCGCCGGCGCGCGCGGGGCCGGGGCGCCGCCCGGCGAAGGCGTGGGCGTGCGGCCGCCGGCCTGCGGCCCCAGCCCGCCGTCCGGCAGTTCGGGCAGGATCAGCACCTGGCCGGCGCGCAGATTGTCCGGGTCCTCGATATAGTTCAGCAGCAGCAGCGAGGGCATGTCGACATTGGCGGCCAGCGCGATCTCGCTGACCGTATCGCCCGGCCGCACCGTATAGGTCGGCCATTGCGGCAGGATCAGCGTGCGGCCGACGATCAGCGTGTAAGGCGGCGACAGATCGTTCGCCTCGATCACCTGCTCCAGCGTCAGACGGTATTGCTCGGTCAGGGAGAACAGCGTGTCGCCCGGCTGGATCACCACGCTGGACGGCCGCTCCGGCAGGATCACTGCCGGCGACGAATCCCGACGGCCGGATTGCCGCACCGGTTCGGGCGGCGGCGGTGTCAGGATGCGGGACTGGGCGACGCCGCCCTGGGGGCTGGCCGTGCGATAGTCGATATCCGGCGGCGTTCCCCGCGCCTTGCGGTGATCGATCGGGGCGGTCGGGCCGTTCGCGACACACCCGGCGAGACCCGCGGCCACGATAATGGCGACGATATGCGCGAGGCGACGCATCGCGACTCCAGCTTCCCTGAAAGCCCGATCATTGCCGCTTATGCTTAATCGAACGCTAAGGGCGGGCGCTGTGGCCCGCCCTCTAAAGGCGAAAGACGGGCGGGAGCGCCGCTGAAACGGCGCCCCCGCGTTCCTGACCGCTAGTCGACCAGTTCCTTCTTGCCTTTTTTCGAGCCCGACTTGGCCGGACGCTTCGATTTCAGCGTCTCCATGTCGGTCAGCTTGAAGGCCAGCTTGGAGGAGTCCTCGGGATCGACGTCGATCTCGACCACCCCGCCCTTCTGCAGCTTGCCGAACAGGATCTCGTCGGCCAGCGGCTTCTTGATCGAGTCCTGGATGACGCGGCCGAGCGGCCGTGCGCCGAACTTCTCGTCATAGCCGCGTTCCGCCAGCCAGTGCGTGGCCGCGGGCGTCAGCTCGAACGTGATGTTGCGGTCGGACAGCTGGGCCTCCAGCTGCAGCACGAACTTCTCGACCACCTGGGCGATGATCTCCGGCGTCAGCGGACCGAAGCCGATGACCGCGTCCAGACGGTTGCGGAACTCCGGAGAGAACAGCCGTTCGATCGCCGCCGCGTCCTCGCCCTCGCGCCGGTCGCGGCCGAAGCCGATGGCGTTCTTGGCGTTGTCGGCGGCCCCGGCGTTGGTGGTCATGATCAGCACCACGTTGCGGAAGTCGATCTTCTTGCCGTTCGTGTCGGTCAGCGTGCCGTGGTCCATGACCTGCAGCAGCACGTTGAACAGGTCCGGATGGGCCTTCTCGATCTCGTCCAGCAGCAGCACGGAGTGCGGATGCTGGTCGATCGCGTCGGTCAGCAGGCCGCCCTGGTCATAGCCGACATAGCCCGGCGGCGCGCCGATCAGACGCGATACGGTGTGCCGCTCCATATATTCCGACATGTCGAACCGGGTCAGCTCGACGCCCAGCGTATTGGCCAGCTGCCGCGCCACTTCGGTCTTGCCGACGCCCGTGGGGCCGGAGAACAGATAGCAGCCGATCGGCTTTTCCGGCTCCCGCAGCCCGGCGCGCGCCAGCTTGATGGCGGACGACAGCTGCTCGATCGCCGGGTCCTGGCCGAACACGACCCGCTTCAGGTCGTCGCCCAGCGTCTGCAGGGCAGCCGCGTCGGACTTGGTGACCTGTTTCGGCGGGATGCGGGCCATCTTGGCGACGACCGCCTCGATGTCCTTCACGCCCACCGTCTTCTTCCGGCGCGACGGGGTCTTCAGCATCTCGCTCGCCCCCGCCTCGTCGATCACGTCGATCGCCTTGTCGGGCAGCTTGCGGTCCGACATGTAGCGCGACGACAGGTTCACCGCGGTGCGGATCGCGTCGTTGGTGTAGCGCACCCGGTGGAAGTCCTCGAAATAGGGCTTCAGCCCCATCAGGATTTTCACCGTGTCGGGCTCGGACGGCTCGTTCACGTCGATCTTCTGGAAGCGCCGCGCCAGCGCGCGGTCCTTCTCGAAATGCTGGCGGAACTCCTTGAACGTCGTGGAGCCCATGCAGCGCAGCTGGCCGCTCTGCAGCGCCGGTTTCAGCAGGTTGGAGGCGTCCATCGCCCCGCCGCTGGTCGCCCCGGCGCCGATCACGGTGTGGATCTCGTCAATGAAGAGGATGGCGCCGGGATAACCTTCCAGCTCCTTCACCACGGCTTTCAGCCGCTCCTCGAAATCGCCGCGGTAACGCGTGCCGGCCAGCAGCGCGCCCATGTCGAGCGCAAAGATGGTGTTGTCCTCCAGGACCTCCGGCACTTCGCTCTCGACGATCTTGCGGGCCAGGCCCTCGGCGATGGCGGTCTTGCCGACGCCCGGGTCGCCGACCAGCAGCGGATTGTTCTTCCGCCGCCGGCACAGGATCTGGATCGCGCGCTCGACCTCCGCCTCGCGTCCGATCAGCGGGTCGACCCCGCCTTCGGCCGCCTTGCGGTTCAGGTTGACGCAATAGGCCTCCAGCGCCTCCGCGCCGGTCTTCACCGACTCGTCGCCTTCGGTCTCCTGCGCGCCGCGCACCGGCCGCGCCTGACCGGCCCCGGGCCGCTTGGCGATGCCGTGGCTGATATAATTGACCGCGTCGAACCGGCTCATGTCCTGCTGCTGCAGGAAATAGACGGCGTGGCTTTCGCGTTCGGGGAAGATCGCGGCCAGCACATGGGCGCCCGTCACCTCGTCCCGTCCGGAGGACTGGACGTGGATGACCGCGCGCTGGATCACGCGCTGGAAGCCGGCGGTCGGCTTGGCGTCCTCGTCGCCCGAGACCGCCAGATTGGCGTGCTCGACATCGACATAGGCTGTCAGATCTTCGCGGAGTTCTTCGAGATCCACCTCGCAGGCCCGCATCACCGCGGCCGCGTCGGGGTCGTCGATCAGCGCCAATAAGAGGTGTTCGAGCGTCGCATATTCGTGCCCGCGTTCATTGGCGCAGCCGATGGCGCGGTGGAGTGTTTCTTCCAGGCCAGGCGAGAATGAGGGCACGTCTCACACCTCCGTTTTAGAACAAATCAGCGAGCTAGACCTTCTCCATCGTGCATTGCAGCGGATGTTGCGCACGCCGCGCAGCGTCCACCACCTGGACGACTTTCGTTTCGGCCACTTCGTACGTGTACACGCCGCATACTCCCACACCGTTCTGGTGCACGTGCAGCATGATGCGAGTCGCGTCTTCTGACGACTTGTTGAAAACCTGCTGCAGGATGGCGACGACGAATTCCATCGGCGTGTAGTCGTCGTTGAGCAGCAGGACACGGTACATCGACGGCCGCTTGGTTTTCGGCCGGACCTTCGTCGCAACGCCAGTGTTGCGACCTGGATCGTTCGTGTCCCGTTTCTTTTCGGACATTGGTACCGCGACTCACATCGTCCCTCGGCATTATTAAATAGGCGCCAGGGGGCGCTCGAAAAGTGGGCAGACTGCGAAGCGGACGAAAAAGGCCCGGCGCGAGCGCCGGGCCTGTTCACGTGGCGCCGTTTTTTGAACGGCGATCCGCGACATTCTACCGGCCTGCCGCCTGAAGCTGGTCCATCGCGACGACGGCGCGATCATTGATCGGCTTCCAGGCGTCCTTCATGGCCGCGGCCGCCATGTCGGCAGTCTTGGCCATTTCCGCCATGTAGGAGTCCAGCGCCGACTTGTAGAAGTCGGCCTGCATCTCGATCGCTTCCTGGATGCTCTTCACCGACGCCATCGACTTGGCGGCTTCCATACCGTCTTCCATCGACTTCTTGGCGTAGGCGGACACGCTGGAATTGATCTTCTCGGCGCCCTGCGTGGCGGCGGTGAAGCTGGCGATCACAGCGTCGAGGTTGCCCTTGCTGTATTCGCTCATCTCGCCGAACGCGGCGGCCGAACGTTCGAAGCCTTCCTTGAACGCCGTTTGGCCGGCGTCCGTGAATGCATACACGCCGGTGTCGGCGGCGGATTTCGCCTTCGACGCCGTCTTCTTGGTGGCGGTGGCGACCTTTTCCGCCGCTTCCTTGGTCTCAGCCATCGGTGTGCCTACCCTTCTTCCTGGTGCGAAACACCGGCCCGCGGGCGGGGGCCTGGGGCCAGCCTCCCCTCAGTCAGGGGAGCGGTGTTCGCAATTGCACAAAACTGTGTCCCTGCGATGAAGGCAGCTGCGTTTCCGGCCTTCGAATTCCTAGGTAGGGCGATTGTGCGAATGCGTCAAGATTTATTGTGCAGTGCAACATGCGATCTGCAGCAATGAATTGCGGCTGGCCCTCTGGCGCTGGGCGCAAATTGTGCATTATCCTGCCCGGACACCTATGGGGAGGTGAGGCGTGTGCGAATTCGACACGCGCCGGCATGCGGGGCTCTGGGGTTTTACCGAGTGTAAATCACTCATTGTCACGATTTCGACTCGAGACGGCCTGGGAGCTGGCTAGGGATGATTCGGGCGGCGATTAAGTTTGTTGTGATTTGGCTGGCGGCCGCCTCTGCGACCGCCGGGACCGCCCTCGGCCAGCCTATAGAAGAGCGCTACGCCTCTTTCGTCGTCGATCTGGAAACCGACCGCGTGCTGCACGCCCGCAATGCGGACGAGCTGCGCTATCCCGCGTCGCTGACCAAGATGATGACGCTGTACCTCCTGTTCGACGCGCTGGAGGCCGGCGAGATCGGCTTGAACGACCAGATGATGGTCTCCCAGCGCGCGGCGGCCCAGGAGCCCTCCAAGATTTATGTGAAGGCCGGCGGCACGCTGCGCGTCGAGGACGCGATCCTGGCCCTGACGACCAAGAGCGCGAACGACGCCGCCGTGGTCATCGGCGAGCGCCTGGGCGGCTCGGTCGAGAATTTCGCGCGCATGATGACGGAAAAGTCCCGCGAGCTGGGCATGACCCGCACGCGCTGGCGCAATCCGAACGGCCTGCCGGACGAGGCGCAGGTCACCACCGCCCGCGATCTGGCCAAGCTGGGCGAGGCGCTGTTCCGCGACCACCCGACCTACTACGCCTATTTCAAGGCGACCGAATTCCGCTACGGCAACGTCACCTACCGCAACCACAACCGCCTGCTGGCGAATATGGACGGGGTGGAAGGCGTGGACGGGATCAAGACCGGCTATATCCGCGCCGCCGGCTACAACCTGGTGACCAGCGCCGAACGCGACGGCCGCCGGATCGTGGCGGTCGTGCTGGGCGGCTCCACCAGCCGCGTGCGCGACGCCCATATGGCCGATCTGGTCCAGCAGGCCTTTGTCGCGCTGGAAGCCGACGAGCCGGAGCCCATCCTGGTCGCCACGCTGTCGCCGACCGGCGAGCCGCTGTCGCATCTGAAGGGCGCGCCGCTGTCCGATCCGGAGACCGAGCGCGCCAACGCCCTGGAACAGGAACAGACCATCGCGCTGGCCTCGCTGGAGCTGTCGCGCCCCGCCGAGCAGGGCGACGCCTCCGCCGACCGCGGTGTGCGAATCGTCTTCGCCGACACCGCCGGCGCTCCGGCCCCGGAAGAGAAGGCCAAAGAGGTCCCGGCCACCGTGCAGCCCGTCGTGCTGCGCATGCCGGCCGAGCCGGACCCCAAGGAGCCCGAGCGCGAACCGGCCCTGCGCACCGCCCTGCGCGCCGAGAGCGACGAGGAATTCGGTCCCGGCTGGCAGATCATGGAAAATCACGGCGAGTTCGCCGGCTGGCAGATCCAGGTCGGCGCCTATCGCGATCAGGACAAGGCGCAGGACCGCCTGAGCCAGCTGGAGGCGATGGCCCTGACCGTGCTGGCCGGCGCGGCCAGCCATATCGAGAACGCGACCGTCAACGACGCAAGCTGGTACCGCGCGCGGTTCGCCGGCCTGTCCGAAAAGGCGGCCCGCGAGGCCTGCGCCACGCTGACGGCGTCCGGCGACGGCTGCTTTACCGTTCGCCCGAACACCTGATCCCCTAGCTGATCCCCTGACCGATAGCGGCGGCGCGGCGCGGCCGTTAGACTCCCTCGCCCATGCGCGGGAGGTGAGTCATGGCCATTACCGGCGGCTGTCTGTGCGGGTCCGTCCGCTATGAGATCGACGCGGCGCCGATCGTCTGCCGCACCTGCTGGTGCCGCTTCTGCCAGAAGATCGGCGCCGGCGGGCCGAGCGTGAATGTCGGCTTCCCCGTGGACCGCACAACGATAAGCGGCGCGCTGACCGACTATCCGAGCACGGCGGACAGCGGCAACGCGATGCACCGGCGCTTCTGCCCGGCGTGCGGCGTGCATCTGTTCAGCGAGGCCGAGGCCCGGCCGAATCTGATCTTCGTGCGCGCCGGAACGCTGGACGATCCGGAAATCGCGAAGCCCGAGATCACGATCTGGACCGCCGAAGCCCCGTCCTGGGCCTGCATCGATTCGGAAATCCCGAGCCTTGAGGGCCAGCCGCCCGCGCCGAAATAGGCCCCCACCAAACGGACAGCCTAGAACGGCAGCGTGCGCCCTTCGAGCATCGGCAGTTTCAGCGCGATGACCAGATCGCGCAGCTCCTGCCGCGCGGCGATATGGCTCATGGTGAAGCGCACCGTGCTGCCCTGATCGGTCAGGTCCAGCAGGGTCAGTCCCTTCGGGAACAGCTCGCGATAGATCACGCGCTCCGAGAAGCCCGGGGCCAGCCGGAAGCCGACCTTCTTGGACAGCGCGTTCAGACCGCCGCCGACGCGGCGCTTGTTGCGCGCGTCCAGCGACGACATGCGGTTGCGCATCACGATCCAGTCGATCGGCTTCTTCTCGCGCGCGGCCTTGTGCTTGCGGCTGTTCCAGACCAGCTCGGCGTACAGGCTCGGTCGCTTCACCTCGAAGGTCGCCGGATCGACGGCGGCCAGCAGGTCGAAGTCCACAAAGGAGTCGTTGACCGGCGTGATGATGATGTCGGCCGCGCCGTGCGCCAGCCGGGACAGATTGGTGTCGCCGCCCGGCGTGTCGACGATGATGACGTCGCTGACCCGGTCCAGCTCCACGCGCGTCTCGCCCCAGATGGCGGCCTCGGCGCGCTCGGCGTCGTCCAGGCTGCGCAGCCGCGACGGCTCGATCTGAGCGGTGACCGGCATGGCCAGCGAGACGCCGCTGCGCTCCGACCAGGCGCGGCGGTTTTCCAGATAGCGGTCCAGGCTGCGCTGGCGCACGTCCAGATCCAGCGTCGCCACGCGCAGCCCCATGCGCATCAGGGCGACGGCAAGATGGATCGCGACGGTGGACTTGCCCGCCCCGCCCTTTTCGTTGCCGACGACGATCACGAAGGCGCGCTTGGGCGGCGCGACATTGGCCGTGCGCAAACTCTCTGCGGGCAGCGGCGCGTTCACAGCCGTTCTCCGGTGAAGTCGCCGGCCGTGCACACCGCGCCGGCCTGACGCAGACGGCCGCACAGCGCCTCGGCCTCCTGCGCGCTGGCGAAGGGCCCGGCCTTCAGCACATAGGCCGCCTCGCCGCTTTCGCGCGGCACCGCCTCCAGCCGCGCGTCCAGCCCGGCCAGGGATTCGCCGTGGGCGGCGTTCATGCCGAACCAGGCGGCGCGGGCGGTGTCGGCGTTTGGATAGGCGCCCAGCTGCAGGGCGGAAAACAGGCTGCGCGCGCCGGACATTTCCGGGGCGGGCTCATAGGCGTCCGCGGGGGCCGGCGCGGCGGCGGCGGCCTGCACCGCTTCGGGCGTCGGCGGCGCGGGGTCCGGGCGCATTCCCGCGCCCTCCGGCTCGGCCGGTTGGGGCTGGGTCAGCGCGGCGCTCTGCACATAGGCCGCCGGCAACGCGTCGGAGATGCGGCGCATCTCCAGTTCCAGCGCCGCCAGCCGCGCGGGATCGCCCGCGGCGGCGGCCTGAAGCTGTGCGGCGACGGTCTCGGCCAGATAGGGCAAATCGGTCGCTGCGCCGGGCGCCGTCCGGTCGGACGCGCCCTGCGTCGCGCAAGCGCCCAGCGCCACCGCAATCGCCAGCACAGAGATTCTCGACATGGGAATATTCACCGTGATCCGGGTTAATTGCCGCTTAATCCTTTCCCCCGCCCCGGCATTGCGTACATTCCGCGCGCCATGACGAACGCCTCTGCTTTACCCGTCGTCCGCACCGTCGCCGCCCTGCGCGAGACGGTCGCGGGCTGGCGCGCGGCCGGCCAGTCGGTCGGGTTCGCGCCCACTATGGGCGCGCTGCATGAAGGACATTTGTCGCTGATCGACGCGGCGCGCGGCGCGGCGGACCGGTGCGTGGCCAGCGTGTTCGTGAACCCGACCCAGTTCGGTCCGAACGAGGATTTCGCCGCCTATCCGCGCACCGAGGACGCGGACGCGAAGCTGCTGGCCGGGCGCGGCTGCGACCTGCTCTACGCCCCTTCGGCGGACGAAATGTACCCGGCGGGCTTCGCGACGGAGATCAGCGTGTCCGGCGTGACGGAGATTTTGTGCGGGGCGAGCCGGCCCGGACATTTCGACGGCGTCGCCACCGTTGTCGCCAAGCTTTTCAATCAGGTACAGCCGGATCTTGCGGTCTTCGGCGAAAAGGATTTCCAGCAGTTGCAGGTCATCCGCCGCCTGGTCGCCGACCTCGACCTGCCCGTCCGCATCCTGTCCGCCCCGACGGTGCGGGAGGCGGACGGCCTGGCCATGTCGTCGCGCAACCGGCGGCTGACGCCGGCCCAGCGGGAGGTCGCGGCGCGGCTGAACCGGGTGCTGAAGGCGACCGCCGAGGCGCTGGCCGCCGGGGAGCCGGCCAAGCCGGTGCTGAACGCCGGGGCGGACGTGCTGAAAGAGGCCGGGTTCGACGGCGTCGATTATCTGGAGGCACGGATGGAGGACGGGCTGGCGCCGCTGCAAGAAGGCGCCGGGGGGCAGAAGGCGCGGGTGCTGGCGGCGGTGCGGCTGAACCACGACGATGGCGGCGACGTGCGCCTGATCGACAACTGGCCCTTCACCAGGCCCCAAGCTCGATAAGTTTCCGCTGCAGGTCGGCGGGCAGGTCGCCCCCGCCCTCGCCCGTCTTCAAATCCGCCGGAGCGTCGGCGTCGGTCAGATAGCGCCAGCCCTGGAACGGGCGGCGCAAAGCCGGTTCGGTGCGAACCAGTTTCGGCTCCAGGACGATGCGGCAGGAGGCGACGCCGTCGCGCTCGCAGGCCTCCAGGCCCAGAACGGTCTGGCGGCATTGCACGACGCCCTTGATGACCCAGTAGAGCGAGCCGCCGGCGAGGATCTCCTCGCCCCTTCGGGGCGTCTGGCGAGTGACGTGGGTCTGGCGCTTCTTCCGGGTGGAGACCCAGCGCTCCAGATCGTCGACCGTGTCGACGCCGACGCAGAGCTTGATGAGGTGAAGCGGCATGGCCCCGAAATAAAAGGGCCGCGCCGCCTCGCCAAGGGCTTCGTTCAGGCGATCTGCGGTGCCAGGGCTCCGGTCAGGTCTTCGGCCTGCGGCGGGGTCCAGGGCTCGGCCGCGTCGGCGCCCCAGCCCAGTTTCTGGAAGACCCGCGCCATGGCCAGTTTCGCGACCCGTTCGGCGAGATTGGCGTTCGCCGCCGGAGACGGATTGAGGCCGAAGCGGCGGCGCAGCACGGCGTTGGTGTAATAGACGCCGTTCTGCAGGGCCGAGCGCCAGCTGGAATATTCGGTGGTGACCGAGACGTTCAGGCCGGCCACGTTTTCGACCCGGTGCGGGCTGTGCAGCGGCCAGGACAGCATGTCGCCCGGCGTCAGCTCATAGATTTCCGCCGACCGCTCGAAACTGGCGTCGTAGGGCAGGTCGTCGCGGGCGATGTCCAGCATATGCACTTCCATATCCTCGTCGCGCAGATGCGGCTGGGCGTTTGGATAGACGTGGATGCGCTTCACCCCGCGGACGTGCCACAGGATCACGTCGGTCTTGTCGGCGTGATAGGGCACGCGGGCGGCGGGCGAAGAGATCAGGATGCCGCCGGAAAACCGGGTCGGACGGAAGCGCGGCGCCAGGCGGCGCAGGTCGGAGAAGGCCGACTCGATCAGCTCCAGATATTCCGGGTGGATGTTCATCGCGCGGCGCAGATTGATCCACAGCTTGCCCTGGTGGGCGGCGTGGACCAGCGCGGCGCCGCTCATGTCGCCGATTTCCCCGGCGGGCAGGATCTCGTGGCCCTGCTCGTCATGGGTCGGCGCGCAGAAATCGGACAGTTCGCGCGGGTGTTTGTCGACCAGGGCCGCCAGCGCTTCGTCGCTGAACAGCTGGGATTCCTGAAGACGGTGACGCGCCTTCACGATGGCCTCGCCGAAATCGCGGGACATGCGGGGAGTCCAGGATTGGAACGCCGAATGTTGCATTTCACCCTCCTTGGCCGCCGCTGTTGTCTCATTTCGGGCGGATCGGCGGCCCGTTCGGAGGGCACGGAGCAAGCGCCGGGCCAATTTCGCGCATTAGGGGAACGTTGACCGCGCCAGCGCGTGCGCCACACTCCGGCGCGATGATCCCGGAGCGCGCCTTCGACACGCCTTTCCTGAAGCGCCTCGGCGAGGCCGGCCGGCGGGCGCTGCGCAAGGACGGGTCCTGGTACGCAGTGCCGGGCGGCAGCGCGCTGTATCTGAGAGGCGATCCGTCCGACTGCTTCTATGTGGTCATCAGCGGCGCGCTGGGCGCCTTCAACGAGACCGAGGACGGGCGGCTGGAGCTGCTGGGCCTGATCCGGCCCGGCCAGCCGGTCGGGGAAATGGCCCTGTTCGCGGACGAGCCGCACCGGTCCTCCGTCTATGCGGTGCGGGACAGCGAGGTCGTCGCCATCCCCAAGGGGCCGTTCTTCGCCCTGGTGCGGAATGACCCCGAGACGATGGGCGACCTGACAAGGCTGATGGTGGCGCGGATGCGCCGGGCGAGCCCGCAAAGCTCCGCGCCCCGGGTGTTCGCCCTGATCTCCACCTCCCCGTCCATCGACCTGACCACGCTCGGCCGGATGCTGGAATCCGAAATCCGCGCCAGCGGCGTGCGCGCGGCGTTCCGCCCGGCCGCCTCGCTGGAGGACGAGGAAGCCGAGATCAGCGCGATGGAGGCGGAGAACGATTACGTCATCCTGGGCGCGCCGCTGAACGACTCGCTGTGGACGCGGTCGGTGCTGCGCCAGGCCGACCGGATCTGGCTGATGGTGCGCGCCGACGCCCGGCCCTCCTACCCGATCTTTCCGGAGGATTTCTCCCCCCTCTCCGACCTGCGGCTGGTGGACGTGGTGATGCTGCATCCGGGGGAGACCGGATACGGGGCCAGCGCCGAGCAATGGCGCGCGGCGGCCGGGGCGGCGCGCGTGTTCCACTGGCGGCCGGGCAACCGCGACGATCTGGCGATGCTGGGGCGCACCATGGCCGGCCGGTCGGTCGGGCTGGTTCTGTCCGGCGGCGGGGCGCGCGCCTATGCCCATGTTGGCGCCATCCGGGCCCTGCGCGAGGCGGGCTTTACCTTCGACTTCCTGGGCGGCACCAGCATGGGGGCGATCATCGCCGCCGGCGTCGCCATGGGATGGGACGACGACGAGCTGGAGCGCCGGGTGCGCGAGGCGTTCGTCACATCGTCCCCCCTCAGCGACTGGGTGCTGCCGGTGGTGTCGCTGGCGCGCGGCGAACAGGTGGACCGGCGGCTGGCCACGCATTTCGGGGACACCGAAATCTGCGATATGGAGCGGCCGTTCTTCTGTGTGTCCGCCAATCTCAGCAGCGGCGAGCCGCATATCCACCGCTCCGGCGTGGTGCGGCAGGCCCTGCGCGCCTCGGTCGCCATTCCGGGCCTGCTGCCGCCGCAGGTGCGCGACGGACAGGTCCTGGTCGACGGCGCGGTAATGGCGAACTTCCCCGCCGAGCAGATGCGCAATTTCCATCGCGGCCCGATCGTGGGCGTGAATGTCAGCCGCGCCGGCGCCATCGACGCGGAGGATTTTGTCGATCCGCCCGGTTTTCTGGGCTGGATCCTGCGCCACGGCTTCCGCGATCCGCCGCCGATCGCCAGCCTGCTGATCCGATCGGCCACCGTCGGCGTACAAGGGGAAGCGATCCTGCATACGCGGATCGCGGACATGCTGATCGCGCCGAAGCTGTCAGGCATCGATATGCGCGACTGGCGCGCCTACGACATGGCCGTCGAGCAGGGCTATGCCGAGGCGGTGGCGGAGCTGAAGGAGCTGGGCGGAGGCCCGGAAAGCCTGCGCAGACGGCGTCAGCCCGTTACCTGAATCTGAATCCTGCGCGGCGAAAATGCCACGCTTGGAGCGGATTTGAAGAAAAGCTGCACGACCCGGGCGCCACCTTTTCAAGCTTAACCGTTTTTCAAGCTGAGCCCACGGAAACTCACGACTGTAGCGACCAAGAATAGGTCGTGGGGTGAGCAGGGAGCGACACGGACCCGGGGAAGGCCGACGCACCCAATTTGTGGGAGAAGTTCCATGGCGTTTACCGATGTCGAAGTTCAAGAAGCGCATCAGGCGCTGCAAGCCGACCCGTCCGGTGAGGACCTGTATCGGCTGGGCCTGATCTACTCCACCGGCGAAGGCGACACCGCCAACCTGGTCGAGGCGCATAAATGGTTCAATCTGGCGGCGATGATGGGCAGCGAAGCGGCGAAGCAATATCGCGGCGACCTGGCCCGTGAAATGAGCACGGCGGAAATCGCGGCGGCGCAACGTGCGGCCCGCGAATGGCTGCTGATGCAACGCGGCGAACCGACCCGTCACTGACGTCTCCTTCGCTGCGGGCGCCGATGGCGCCCTTCCCGGCGCGGCTCGTCCGCGCAGGATAAATCGTCTCCGCGCGCACGGCGCCGGAGCGGCGAGAGGGATGCAGGACGCCTGAGGCTTCGCCTCGAAGTGTCTGTTGTATTGCGAAACGCCAGGCGCCCCGCGCGTGGATTTCTCGAAGGCTCTCGCCCCCGGTTCCAGAGCGGGATTGGGATGGTCGGTCGTGTAGTGCCATCCGCCCTGCCCGCCGGCCGCGCCGGTCCGCCGGATGTCACCCCGGCGTGCGGACGCGCCACGCACTTCCAACCGCCGCAAGTGACTGAGCCCGCGTCCCGAGTGCGGCCGGAACGGTTTCATCCTATCCGCGATCCGCGCGCGGCGGAGACCGCCGGCGCTCTCCGCCCGATCAGGCGCGCGAAAGCCCCGCACGCGCGTATGGCGCACGCCGGACGTCCCCCGAATTTTCGATAAGGCTTACGGAATCGAGGCGTTGGTCTGAACGCGCTCGTAATCGTCGCCGAGCGCGTAGGAGAAGCCGATATTGAACGGGATCAGGTCGCGCACCTGCTGCATGAAGATCCCGGCGCCGGCGAGGCCCGAGCGCGGCACGAAAACGATGTCGTATCGGACCAGCACGTCGTAATCGCCGCCCTCCACGCCGCGCAGCGTGGCGGCCAGGTCGACCTCCCGCCGCATCGGGCGGCCGTTGGCGGCGCGCCGGATGATGGATACGTCCCCGCGGTCGGCCGAATCGGCGAAGCCGCCGGCCAGCGCGATGGCCTCCAGCGCCCCCATCGGCCCGGGCAGGTCGTACATGCCCGGCTGGCCGACCTCGCCCAGCACCAGAATTTTCTGAGAGCCGAAGCCGATCGGCGAAATCTCCACATAAGGCCGGCGCAGGTCGCGCGAGAGCGCGCTGGACAGCGAGGCCTCCACATCCGGCGTGGAGCGGTTGGCCGCCATCACCGCCCCGGCATAGGGAAAGTTGAACCGGCCGTCCGGACCAATGATCACCTGACGCGAGAGCTCGGGCGCGGAAGGCACTGAAATATCGATCTGATCGCCCGGGTACAGCAGATAGTCCGGGGTGTTCGGACTCCAGGCCTGGAAGTTCGCCGCGGTCCAGTCGTCGACCGGCGGGGGCGGCGGCGCGGGGGCCGGGCCATAGCGGTTGGCGCTGGTCGCCTCGCGCGCAAAGGGGTTGGTGAGCCCGACCGACTGGGCGCCCTCCTCCAGCGTGCCGCAACCGGCAAGGCCGAGCAGCGCGAGGGCGGCAATTCGCAACGAAGCGTTCATGGACGTAAATCTACCGGTAAAGAATAAGGAAAATTTAAAGTCTGGGGCTCAATTCTCGGTTCTTAACCATATCCGCGCGGACCCCTTTTCCTGATGCCTCGCGAGCAGACCTATCGGCCCGCAGACGCGAGCCCCCCACCCCCGACCGGCATCGGCGATGTCGCGCTGATGCTGTGGCGCGAGCGCGGCTTCATGCTGGTCGTGTTCCTGATCTGCTTCGTGCTGCTGGCCGGGGCGGCCTATGCGGTGTTCGACAAGACCTATACCGCGCGCACCAGCCTGCTGGTCCGGCTGGACGAGGCCTACGCCTATAACCCGGTGCTGGGTCAGGCGAGCGCCGGCGGGTCGTTCGGCATCGACCAGATCATCCAGTCCGAAGTGAACATCCTGAACGCCGAGGTTCTGAAACAGCGGACACTGGAGACGATGGGCCTGCGCGCGGTCTATCCGGACCTGGCCAACGATTTTGTCGAGGCCGCGCCCGGCGATGCGCGCGACCGCGTGTTCGCCCAGGCGGTGCGGCGGGTGAGCCAGAACCTGTCGGTCGGCTCCGCCCCTGGTGCTGCGAACATCCAGGCCAGCTTCACGCACGAGCGCGCCGACACGGCGAGCCGATTCCTGAACGCGCTGGTGGCCGAATATCTGCGCTATCGCCCCGAGGTTCTGCTGTCCTACAGCCCCGAAGGCTATGCCGACCGGCGCGAGGATTACGAGGCGCGGCTGGCCGGGGCGAACCGGGCGCTGGAAGGCTTCCTGCAGGAAAACGAGATCGGGGATTTCGAATCCTATCGCGCCGGCCTGCAGGAACGGCAGGTGGACGTGGCCGCCGCCCTGTACGCCGCGCAGGCGGACCTGGCCCAGACGCAGGCCCAGCTGGGCGCGCTGCGCAGCCGGATGAGCCAGCTGCCCGCCGAGATCGAACAATATGTCGACAACGACGCCAGCGGGCGCCTGCTGGACCTGATGCTGGAGCGCGAGGAGCTGCGCTCCCGCTACACCGACGATTCGATCCCGGTTCAGGAGATCGACCAGCGCATCGCGCAGCTGTCCCAGTTCGTCGCCGCCGGCGGCGCGGAGGGCGCGGGCAGCCGCCGCGTCGGGCCGAACCCGGTGCGGCAGGCGCTGGAGACCGACGAGCTGCAGCTGACCGGACAGGCCGCGGCGCTGGACCGCCGGGTCGCCGAGCTGACGCGCCAGCGCAACCAGCTTCAGGACGAACAGATCCGCATCCAGGGCCTGGCCCCGCAATACGAACGGCTGGCGCGGGACATCTCCTCGCTGCAGGCGACGGTGGACGCCATCGCCACGCGGCAGGAGGCGGACCGCGCTCAGCGGGACCTCGCCTCCGGCGCGCTGGACAATGTCTCCATCGTGCAGCCGGCGGTGCCGCCCTCGCAGGGCAGCAGCATGAAGAAGCCGGCGATGGCCGGGGCGCTGATCGTGTCCGGTTTCATCTCGCTCCTGGCCGGTCTGGTGCGCGGCGTGCTGCGCGGCGGGCCGCTGACCTGGCCGGCCTGGACCGCGCCGGTGCGCACCGCGCCGCGTCCCGTGCAGGCGGCGCGGCCGAAGAAAGCCGCCGCCCAGCCGCGCTATCTGGACGAGGCGGCGGCGGCGCCCGATCCCTATGACCCGCCGCCCAGACTGCCCGTGCTGGCCGTGATCCAGAAGCGCGCGGACCCGGCGCCAAGCTATGTCTGACGCCGCCGCCGCCAGCTGGCGGGATGCGGCGATCATGGACCCCGCCGTTCAGGCGGGCCTGCGCCGCCTGGCGGCGATGATCGAGGTCGGCGCGGCGATTGTCTGCCTGCTGCTGTTCTCCCAGACGCTGGCGGTGTTTTTCGACCCGACCCTGACCTCCGACGAACAGCCGCTGCTGCGTCTGTTGTGGTACCCGGTCTATCTGTTCGCGCTGGCCGCGGCGCTGATCCGGCCGCTGCGCTCGGCCCGCTATGTCGCGTTCAACGTGCTGGCGCTGGCCCCGGTGGCGGTGGCGGTGGCCTCCACGATGTGGTCGATCGAGCCGGACATCACGTTCCGGCGGACCGTGGCGCTGGCCTTCACCACGCTGTTCGGCCTGTACCTGGCCTCGCGCTTCAGCTGGCGCGACCTGATCCTGCTGCTGGCCGTGGTGTTCGGCGTGCTGGCGCTGGCCAGCCAATTCTGGATCGTCGCCATCCCCTCGCGCGGGATCATGTCGGTGGAATTCCCCGGCGCGTGGCAGGGCGTGTTCCCGCAGAAGAACGAGCTCGGCTCCATGATGTCGCGCGGGGCGCTGGTGTTCGGGGCGCTGCTGGCGCTGTACCCGGATCTGCGGCGCAGGGCGTGGGTGTGGGGCGGGCTGACGCTGTGCGTCTTCCTCGTCCTCATGTCGACGTCGAAGACTTCGCTGCTGGCGCTGCTGTCGATCCCGACGGTGATGATCTCCGTCGCCCTGCTGCGCCGCGACGCGCTGAGCGCGCTGGCCTATGTCGCGCTGGTCGGGCTGGGCGCGACGATCCTGGGCGGGCTGATGATCTGGAATCTCGGCATGTTCTTCGAACTGCTGGGCAAGGACCCGACCCTGACCGGCCGGACCGATATCTGGGAGGCGCTGCTGCGCTCCATCTCCGACAAGCCGTGGCTGGGCTATGGCTATGACGTGTTCTGGCGCGGGGAGTACGGGCCGGCCTACTGGGTCCGCGTGGCGACCGAGTGGAAGGTACCGAGCGCGCACAATGGCTGGCTGGAGACGGCGCTCTCCATCGGGGTGATCGGGCTGGCGGTCGCGGTCGTCTATGTCGCGGCGGGCGCGTTTGCGGGGTTTCTCAGCATCTGGACGCGGCGGGAGGCGCTGTTCGCCCTGCCCTATGTCGTGCTGACGCTGATCTTCAGCGTGTCCGAAAGCATCATCCTGCAGCGCAATAACCTCGCCTGGGTGATGTTCGTGGCGATCATCGGCAAGCTGTTCGCGGAGCCCGCCTGGGCCCGGGAGACCGCCCGCGAGACCCCGGCGAACGACCGGGCGCGGGCGGCTTTGACACCGATCAATACCGCAAAGCCTTGCGAAAGCGGCAGACTCGCCCGACGGGTGAAAGAGCCGTTAACCTTATTTCGCGTAACTCTGCGCCCAGGAGCGTCGATGATCGATCTCAGCGCGGACTTGGCAGGACTGGCCGCGGGCCTGGACCGAACCCGGCCGGCCGATGGCCGGGGCCGCGTCATCATGTTCACCTCTCCCCGCGGCGGCACGGGCGTGTCGCTGCTGTCGCGCGAGTTCGCCCGGATGATGGCGCGCCGCGCGCCGCGCGGGGTGTGGCTGTTCGACCTGGACCTGTCCCGCAACGAGCATTTCGGCGCCTTCACCGGGGCCGATGCGCGGCGGCGCTATGGCCCGATCGGGCCGGCGCTGGACGCCACGCTGGGCGAGGACCCGTTCTGGCGCGTGGCCAGCGGCGAGGCCAAGCCGGGCGCGCGGCCCGAGACGATTCCGGCTCTGCTGACGCTGCACCGGGTCGGCGGCACGCGGCTGTTCGTGTCCCGCTTCCATCCCGAACTGCTGAGCCAGGGGCGGCGGGTGAATATCCGCGCGGCGCACAATTACTGGGAGAAGCTGCGCGACACGGTGGAGTTGGCGGTGATCGACGCGCCGGCGACCGAACGGTCCTTCGCCGGCCGCCCGCTCTATGGCGAGGCGGACGCGGTGGTGATCGTGGTGGACGACAGCGAGGAAGCGATCCGCGAGGCCGAATACCTGGCCGAGTCGGTGCGCGACCGCGGCGGCATGCCCGCCGGCGTGATCGTGAACATGGCCGAGCCGGACGCCGCGCCGGAGCCGGCGCGCCGGGCGAGCTGAGCCCTACGCCGCGGCGGCGATCACGTCCGCCGCTTCG
Source organism: uncultured Euryhalocaulis sp. (assembly GCA_913055605.1). Classification (GTDB taxonomy): domain Bacteria; phylum Pseudomonadota; class Alphaproteobacteria; order Caulobacterales; family Maricaulaceae; genus Euryhalocaulis. The sequence goes on from CAJXKJ010000006.1 coordinate 19,579, forward strand.
CTGACGGGAAGAATATCCAGATCCAGATCGTGCGCGGTCTCGACCGCCTTGCGCAGCATGTCCGGCGTGCAGCCCCAGCTGGTGGGATCGTCCTGGACGTCATGGGTGAACAGGATCACCCAAGCGGCTTCGGCGGCGGCGCGCTGCAGCGCCTCCAGCGCGCGGGCGAGGCCCGCCTCGCCATGGTCCAGCGCCACGGCGGGCAGCATGTTGAAATCGGCGCGGCCGCGCATGCAGCCCGGGCGGACGCCGCGCAGCGTGTCATAGCGCTCGGCCAGCGCGCGCTTCACGCGCGGACCGGCCTCCCCGAACGGAAAGGCGAAGCTGCGGATCGGGGTTTCGAACCCCATCTTGCGCAGTGCGGCGCGGTTGCGCTCGTCGTCGGCCAGGATGCGGTCCTCCGACGCGCGGGCGCAGTCGATATGGCCGTGCGTATGGGCGCCGATCTCGTGACCGGCGGCCACGAGCCGCGCCAGATCGCCGCCGTCGAACATGGCGCCGTGATGGGTGTCCTGCCCCGCGAAACCGGTGGAGGCGTAATAGGTGGCGCGGGCGCCGGCGCGCTCCATCTCGGCGGCGCCGACCGTGACGGCGGATTTCGGAAAATCGTCGAAGCTGAAGCTGACGATGCCGCGCGAGGGGCGCACGCGCTTCAGCCGGCGGCCGGTGGCGCGCGCCTTCCAGCGCAGCGCCTTGCCCATCAGATTGGCGGGCGGGATATAGGGCGCGTCGTGATCGCCGCTCACGGCAGAACCTCCGAATACCAGCTGGCGCGCCACAGCTTCAGCGCCAGGACCCGCACCGGCATCGGCGCGGGCGCATGGCCGCGCGCCAGCGCCGCCAGAACCGGGCGGATGCGGCGGACCGCCGGGGCGCGCTTCACGCGCCGTGCCCAGGCATAGGAGCCGAGCGTGGCGGCCAGGTCCGGATGGCGGGAGACGAAGCGGGCATAGTTCACCGCCGAGTCGCGGAAGCGGGTCAGCAGCGTGTCGGCGCTTTCCAGGCCCAGATGGATGGCCGGGTTGTCGATATGATCGATGCGGAACTGCGCGGCGGCGCGGGCGGCCCATTCGGAATCCTCCCAGCCCCAGCCGGAGAAGCCGGCGTCGAACGGCGCCGCGCGCAGGACGTCGGCGCGGACCAGGAGATTGCTGGTGCAGACATATTGCGCCGGGTTGCGGTTGCGCGCCCGCGCATCGAGGCAGTCGCCGGAGGCGGAGAAGGCGCGGTGCAGCGCGCTTTCCGGCGCGACGCGGTCCGGCACCTGAAAGCCGCCGAAGACGATGTCCGGCCGGCCGCGCGCGGCGTTCAGCCAGCGGCAGACGAAATAGGAATCCGACGGCAGCATGTCGGCGTCCAGGAACAGCAGATGCGGGGCGGTCGCGGCCTCCGCCAGCGCATTGCGCGCCGCGGCGCGGCCCTTGTTCACCCCGCCCAGGATCAGGCCGGCGGGACCGGGCCAGGCTTCCAGCGCGGTCTCGACACGGCCCGTGAGCTCGGAATCGGCGCTGCCGTCGTCATACAGGATCAGCTCCGCCGCGCCGGATTCCAGATCGGCGTACTGGCCGGCCAGCGCGCGGACCAGACCGGACGGGTCGTCGCGATAGAAAGGGACGAGGATCGACAGGATCGGCGTCATCGGGCGGGCTCCACGATCGGGGGAGTCAGGCGGCGCACGCGGCGCAGCGCCTCAAGGGCGAAGGCGCGGGATGGACCCGCGTCCAGAAGCAAGGCAGCGGCGGCGAAGGCGATCGCGCCCGCGCCGGCATGGATCAAGAGCGCAACCCATGCGCTGCCGAAATAGGGCAGCGCCAGCACGGCGACGGCCATCACGGCGCAAGCCGCAGCCGTGCGTACGATGGCGCCCACCGGCAACGGCAGGGCGAACAGGCGCGATCCGACGATGAAGGTGGTGATCGCACCAGCGGCGTAGGCGCAGACCGTGGCGACAACCGCCCCCGTCACGCCCCAGACCGGGATCAGCGCCAGATTGAGCACGATATTGGCGGCGGCGGGCGCCGCCAGAACCAGCGGGATGAGATGCGTCTTGCGCGTCAGCTCGAAGGACTGGTCCAGATAATAGGTGGTGAAACCGCCCAGCAGGCCGGCGGCGGCGACCCAGGGGATCAGGTGCGCGGCCTGGTCGCGGAAGGCCTCGCCCGTCATGACCGCAGCCAGCGGCCCGGCGACCAGCGCCAGACCGACCGCGGCCGGCATGGAGATGAGAACCATGGTCTCGGCCTGGGTCTTCAGGGCGCGGCGGGCGCTTTCGCCCCCTTCCCGCTCGAACAGCGAGACGGCCAGCGGCGCGGCGGCCATGCCGACCCAGACGAACAGGATGTCCAGCGTGCGGTCGGCGAGCGCATAGCCGGCGGCATACACCCCGGCGGCGGCTTCGCCCAGGAAGCCGGCGATCATGAAACGGTCGGAGACCGAGACGATCAGGCTCATCACCAGCGACAGGGACAGCGGCGCGCCGTAACGGGCGTAGGACACCGCGCGCAGGGTCTGGGCCCGCCCGCCGCGCGCCCGGCGCAGCATGACCGGCGCCTCCACCAGCACGCAGACCAGCGCGGCGACCAGAAGGCCGGCGAACGGCCCGGCCGCGCGCAGCGGCGTGCCGAGGACGAAGCCGATGCCGATACCGAAGCCGGCGAGGATATAGATGGTTTCCAGCACGCCGTAGCGGGCGGCGTCCTGCGCGGCGCGGCGCGATTCCTGGAACAGCTTCATGGCGGCGCGCGCGATCAGCGCCGCGCCGACAAAGCCGGACAAAGTACGGATTTCGGCCGGCAGCGGCAGCAGCCACAGCGCCAGGGCGAGGACCAGCGTGAAGCCGGCGGCCGCGACGGCCCAGACGGCGAACAGCGTGGCGAAATGGTCCGCCAGCCGGCCGCGCCGCTGGGCGCGGGCGTGGAAACGCGCGGCGGCGGATTCCAGCCAGGTGAAGACCGGGACATGCGCGAAATGGGTGGCGGCCAGCGCCAGGGCGTACAGCCCGTAATCGTGCGGCGACAGAAGGCGCGTCAGGACATAGATCGAGCCGAAGCCAACCACAGCCTGGGCCGCGTTGACCGGCAGATAATACAGCAGGTGTCGCCCCAGCATGGACCGCTCCGAAATTCGTCTGACACGCGAAAATGCAAGACTCGGACCGCGCGGCAGGCGAATTTCACCCCTTCGATCGCCTTGTTCGGCCCGTAATACGGGCAAAGCGTTTCCCAATTCGAAACGGTGAGGCTGTTAGGGCATGGGCGTGCGCATCACAGTGAAACACCCGGGCGTCCTGACCGCCGCCGAAATCGCCGGATGGCGCGCCATGCTGCAGGGCGAGGCGCTGTCCAGCCCGTATTTTGCCCCGGAATTCAGTCAGATCGCGGGCGATGTTCATGCGGACGCGCAGGTCGCGCTGGTCAATGACGGGGTGCGCCTGTCCGCGATCCTCCCCTTTCGCAAAGGCCCGCTCGGGTTCTGCCGGCCGATCGCCGGGGCGCTGACCGATTTCCAGGGCCTGATCGCCCGGCCCGAGACCTCCGTCGACGTGCGCGCAGTCGCCCGTGCGGCGGGGATCGGCGTGATGGCCTATGACGCCCTGCCCGCCGACCAGGGCCGCCATGGCTTCACCGGCGAGGCGGACACGACCAGCGCGGTGATCGGGCTGGAGGACGGGTTCGAAGCCTGGCGCGATGCTCGCGCCGCGCAGAGCAGCGCGGTGAAGCGGCTGGGATCCAAACGCCGGGGACTGGAGCGCACGGCCGGGCCGCTGCGCGTGGTGATCGACGACCGGTCGGACGCGGCCTTCGCCCTGCTGCGCGGCTGGAAGCGGGAGCAGCTGGCGGCCGCGGGGCATTTCGACATTTTCGCCGCCGCCTCCACCGGCGCCCTGCTGGAGCGCATCCGGGCGCGTCACAAGCCGGCTTTTCGGGGCCTGCTGTCGACGCTCTATGCGGGCGAGCAACCGGTGGCGGCGCATTTCGGCATGCAGGCCGGACCGGTCCTGCACTATTGGTTCCCCGGCTATGACCGGGCGTTCGGGAAATACAGCCCGGGCAATCTTCTGCTGGAGTCGCTGGCCGAGGCCGGGGCCGAGCATGGCTGGACCGCGATCCATCTGGGCGCGGGGGATTATTCCTACAAGCGGGAGTTCGCCAGCCGGACAATCCCGCTGCTGCGCGGGGCGCTGCGCACGCCATCGGCCGCCGGGCTGGCGCACATGGCGATGGACGGCGCGGCGCGCGCCGCGGAATCCGCGCCGCTGGGGCCTCTCTCCGCCCTGCCCGGCAAGGCGATGCGCAAGGCCGGACGGATCGCCGATTTCGGATGGGCGGCCGCCTGAGGACCGCTCCGACGTCCTAGCGCGTGCGCAGGGAGTCGCCGAGGAAACAGGGGATGGTGCAGACCAGAATCCAGAGGTCCAGCAGCAGGTTCTGGCGCTGGATATAGTCGATGTCGTAGCGCACGCGGCGGGCGACATCCTCCGCAGTGTGGACCGGGCCGCGCGATCCGTGGACCTGGGCCCAGCCGGTGATGCCGGGCTTCACCCGGCAGCGATGGGCGTAGTCCGCCACCAGACGCGCGGACTCGATTTCCCCGGTCTTCATGCCGATGGCGTGCGGGCGCGGGCCGACCATCGACATCTCCCCGCCCAGCACGTTGAAGATCTGGGGCAGCTCGTCGAGGCTGGTCTTGCGCAGGAAGCGGCCGAAGCGCGTGACGCGCGGGTCGCCCTGCTCCACCTGCCGCACGGGCTGGTCGCAGGCGTCCGCGCGCATGGTGCGGAATTTCAGCACCTCGATGACGCTGTTGTTGAAGCCGTGGCGCTTCTGCCGGAACAGGACGGGGCCCGGACTGTCCAGCCGCACGCCGATGGCGACCACGGCCATGACCGGCGCGAAGACGACGAGCGCGAGCCCGGCAGTGACGAGGTCCGCCGCGCGCTTCACCGCAAGGCGCGCCCAGCCATCCGGCCGGCCGGACACGAAGGCCACCGGCAAATCGGCGATGCGCGCCAGATTGGTCGCCTCCGGCTGGAAGGAATCCAGGTCCAGGAACAGCACGATCTTGTTGGGCAGCGGGCGCAGCCGCTCGATCAGGTCGCGCGTGCGCTCGGCCGCCAGCGAAGTAACGGTGATGATGATGCAGTCGGCGCGCGGAAGGTCCGGCCAGGCCATCAGGTCGTCCAGCGAGCCCAGCACGGGCGCGCCGCCGATATCGGCCGGCGCGCGGCCGCCCGCGGCGCGGTCGTCGAACACGGCCATCACATTGACCTCGCCGGTGCGGGCGTTGGTCTCGATCAGGCGTTCGGCGTTCGGCGTGGCGCCGACGATGACGACATTGCGGGCGAACCGGCCGCTGCGCGACAGATAGCGGAACAGCGCGCGCCAGCCCTGATGCGCCAGCGCCGCAGCGCAGGCGCCGAGCACGCCGGCGGTGAGCACCCCGCCCGCCGGCGCGGGCGAAACGAGCGCGGCAAGCGCCGCCAGGCCGGCGGCCGCGAGCGCGCCCCCGCCCGCCATGGCGGCGTGGCGACCGACGCTCTCATAGGCGTCGAAACGATAGGCGCCGGCGGCGCGCATCAGCGCCGCGGCGAAGAGCGGCCCCAGCAGCCAGGGCGCGGCGGAGGCCAGCGAGGCGTTGAGCAAGCCGTTCGCGGACAGCGCGTGACCGAGGCCGAAATAGAAGACGGCGAGCAGCGCGAAATCGGCCCAGCGCACCGCGCCGGCGAAGGCCGCGCGCGGCCAGGCTCCCGCCCCGTATTCGGCGGCGGCGGCGCCATGGGCGGATGCCGCGGCGGCGTTCGCCGCGCGCGCCGCAGGCGGCGCAGGAGGCGCGGCGTGCGCGCCGGCCGGATGGGCCATTTGGGTCTCTCCCTAGGTCCTCCGGCAATAGCGCAGTCGCGGATAAGCCGCGGTTAAGTCCCATGGTGAACGAAATTTTGACGGCCCTGCGCGAAAGGCAGCGGCGAGCCCAATCAAGGTCTTGCAGCCCCCCGGCGCAGCCTGTAGGTCCGGCGGCGGAGAGGTGGCCGAGTGGTCGAAGGCGCGCCCCTGCTAAGGGCGTAAACGGGGAACCGTTTCGAGGGTTCGAATCCCTTCCTCTCCGCCACTCCCCCCTTGTTTCTCCCGTCAAAGCGCTTTGAGCTGGGTCAAAAGCCGGGGATCGGCCGCCCGCTAGGCTGATTCCCACCGGGGCCGCCGAGGGAGCGTGATACCATGTCCAGACTCGCCATTCCGGCCGCCGTTTCGCTCGCGGCCCTGTGCGCGGCCCTCTGTGCGGCATGCGCGCCGGACGGCGCGATGCAAGCAGACGCCGCGGCGCCGGCCGTGGCCGAAGAGCCGATGATGGGCAGCGAAGAGCGGCTGATCGCGCGGGGACAGTTCATCGCCGAGAATAATTGCGCCGAATGCCACGCCACCGGGACGACCGGCGACAGCCCGCGGCCGGACGCGCCGCCTTTGCGCCGGGTGCTGCTGCAATACCAGGCGGAGTCGCTGCGGCTCGATTTCGTGCACGGGCTGCGCGTCGGCCATCCGGACATGCCGCGCTTCCAGTTCGAGCCGGCGGTGATCGATGCGCTGATCGCCTATCTGATGTCGGTCCAAGACTGGGGCGTGGTGGATGCGTCCCCGGAACAGGAAACGGAGTCCGCGCCCTCCTGACCGGATTGCCGAGCGGCCGGCGCGGTTTTCGCCAGTGCGTTACAGTGCGGCGGGACATCCGCACCGGGCGCGCCATGACCGACCGCGACAACCAGCCAGATCAGAGCCGGTCGGACCAAAGCCAGTCGGACCAGAGCGCCGTGATCGCCTTTCTCAGCGATCCGGCGTCGCATGGCGGTGAAGCGCCGCGCATCATCAAGACCCATGCGGCCGTGCTCTTCGTGGCGGGGAACGACGCCTACAAGCTGAAGCGCGCGGTGCGCCTGCCCTATCTGGATTTCACGACGCGGGCGGAGCGCGAGCGGGTGTGCCGGCGCGAGATCGAACTCAACCGCCGCACCGCGCCGGACATCTATCTCGGCTCCATCGCGGTGACCCGCGAGGCGTCGGGCGGGCTCGCTCTGGGCGGCCGCGGCGAGGCGGTGGACTGGGTGGTCCATATGCGCGCGTTCGATCCGGCGGCGACGCTGGATCACGCGCTGCGGCACGCGCCTCTGTCCGATGACGAGGCGGAGACGCTGGCCAGCGAAATCGCCGCGATGCACGAGGGCGCGGCGATGGCGCGGGTGAGCGACGGGGCGGAGCGCATCGCGCGCATCGCGCGGCAGAACATCGCGGATTTACGGGAGGCCGCGTCCATCGTCGCCGCATCGGACCTGGACCGCCTGGACGACGGCGTTTCGCGCATGCTGGAGCGCGTGGGGCCGCTGCTCGATCTGCGGGCGCGGGAGGGACAGGTGCGCCGCTGCCACGGCGATCTGCATCTGGGGAACGTCGCGCGCATCGGCGGACGGCCGGTCATTTTCGATGCGCTGGAGTTCGACGAGGAGATGGCGACGATCGACGTGATGTACGATCTCGCCTTTCTGCTGATGGATTGCTGGCAAAGCGGGCAGCAGGATCTGGCGAACGCGCTGCTCAATCGCTGGATCGCGCTGAGGAGCGAGGATGCGGATCTGGACGGGCTGGCGGCGCTGCCGCTGTTCCTGTCCATGCGCGCGGCTGTCCGCGCGAAGGTCTGGGCGGTGCGGGCGGAGGAAGCGGCGGGACAGGCCGCCGATGAGGCGCGGGAGCAGGTGCAGGCCTATCTCGACACCGCGCTGAACATGCTCGCGCCGTCTCCGCCCGTCCTGCTGGCGGTCGGGGGATTTTCCGGCAGCGGCAAGAGCGTCATCGCCCGGAGCGCCGCGCCACGGATTGCGCCGCCGCCGGGCGCGGTCGTCCTGCGCAGCGACCAGATCCGCAAAGCCCTGGCCGGGGTCGGCGAGACCGAGCGGATGCCCGAGGCGTCCTATACGCGCGCGGCGTCGGACCGCGTCTATGCGGAGCTGCGGCGCCGCGCCGGGACGATTCTGCGCGCCGGCCATTCGGTCGTCGCGGACGCGGTGCACGGGCGGGACGAGGAGCGCGATGCGATCGGAGCGACGGCGCGCGCGGCCGGGGCGGCCTTCGCCGGGGTGTGGATCACCGCGCCGCCCGGCGTCCTGAAATCCCGGGCCGCGGCGCGCAGCGGCGACGCCTCGGACGCCACACCCGAGATCGTGGAGCGCCAGCTGCGGACGCTGTCCGAGCCGGCGCGATGGACGCATATCGATAATTCCGGCGCGGTCGAGGACGCCGTGCGGGGCGCCCTCGCCGTGCTCGACGCCGACTAAAGCGAGGCCTCAGACTGCGGCGTCCGCCGCCGCTTTGCGCGGACTGGCCGGCTTTTCCGCCGGAGCGTCCGGCTCAGGCGCGGCGCCGGTCATGCCCAGTTCGGAGACCGGCTCCATGCTGGCCACGGCGTCCACCGTCTCGGCAGCGGCGTTGGCGCCCATATTGAGCATGCGCGAGGTCTGGTCGGCATAGTCGCGCGCCGCCTCGCCCAGGAAATCGGCCTGGGCGCGGCAGACGTCGGAGAGCGATCGGCAGCCGGAGATCGCCTTTACGGCCTCCACGTCCTTCTTCATCCGCCCGCTGATGAAATTGCTGAGCTCCTGCCCCATGCCGAGCGCGCCCTGCAGCATTGCCTGCCCGGCGGTCTGCGCGATCTCGAAATTCTTGCCGGTCATCTCACTCAGCACGCCCAGCTGGCTTCCCGGATCGGAAAACCATGCGGCGTATTGCGCATCCGTCTTCGGCGTTTTTGCCATCTCTGTCTCCTGGGTCCGATGTCCGGGCAGATTAACCGCGCGCGCGCCCATGCCTTTGACGGGGATCAAACCCGCCGCAGGCAAACGGACGCTCCCTCAGCCCTCCCCGCCGGCCAGGCGCCGCTCGATCTCGTCCAGCGGCAGATGCACCAGATCCTTGGTGACCTGCACGGTCTGTCCGGTCTGGCCGGCCGAGGCCGGCATGCGCCGGCGCAGCTCGGCAAGGAATTCCGGCGGGGCGGTCAGCAGGACGGGCGCGGGGTCCAGAAAGGCGGCGGCCACCTCGGCGGCGAACGCCGCCTCGGCCTCGCGGTGGCGGTCCGTCTGCTCCACGGCGCTGCGCTGTCCGCCGGACTGCAGACGCCCGGGGCGGTCCGTCGCCTGATCGCGCGCGGGCGGATTGTCCGGCGCCTCCAGCACCCGCTCGATGCGCAGGTTCAGGACGTCCGCCTCGCCCTCATTGACCAGGAGCAGCGCCTTGCGCGCATCCGCGACGACGATGCGCGCCGCGTTCGGAATCCGCACCGGCGCAATCCCGGCTGAATGGCGTGCGTGGCTCATCGTTCCTCCGGCCTCAAAGCTGCGTCCCCCCCGTCCCTTGTCCGATCCGGCGGGCGGTTCGATCATCGCGGCGCCGGGCGTCTGCGGCTGCGATTCCGGCCGACCATCGCCCCTGCCGCCGGGCCCGGCTTTGAGGCGGATCAAATAACCGCGACGCGCGCCCGGCAGAATGGCCGGCCCGCCGGCCCGGAGATTCGAAATGGCGACAGCCGACGCGCCGCTGTGTTTCCGGACGCGGCGCCTGACCAAGATCTATGGCGATGGCGCCACCGCCGTGCATGCGCTGCGCGGCGTCGATCTGGACCTACCGGAGGGGGAGATGATCGTCCTGCTGGGTCCGTCGGGCAGCGGCAAGTCGACCCTGCTGAACATCCTGGGCGGGCTGGATCACGCCACGTCCGGCGAGTTTCTGTTCCGGGGCCAGGACATGAGCGAGGCGAAGCAGAGCGCGCTGACCCGGTACCGGCGGCGGCATGTCGGCTTCGTATTCCAGTTCTACAATCTGATGCCGAGCCTGACCGCGCGGGAGAATGTGGCGCTGGTCACCGAGATCGCGGAGGACCCGATGACGCCCGAGGAGGCGCTCGCCCTGGTCGGGCTGGAGGCGCGGCTGGACCATTTCCCGGCCCAGCTTTCCGGCGGCGAGCAGCAGCGTGTGGCCATCGCGCGCGCGGTCGCCAAGCGGCCGGAGGTGCTGCTGTGCGACGAGCCGACCGGCGCGCTGGACAGCGCGACGGGCGTGCGGGTGCTGGAGGCGCTGCAGACGGTCAACGACCAGCTGAACTCCACGACGCTGATCATCACCCATAATTCCGGCGTGGCGGACATGGCGCACCGCGTCGTCACGTTTTCGGACGGCCGGATCGGCGAGGTGCGGCAGAACGCGGAGCGCACGCCGCCGCGGGAGCTGGCCTGGTGAGCCGGCGCCGCCTTGTCCTGCTGCGGGCGACCGACCGCAAGCTGCTGCGCGATTTGCGCGCGATGTGGCTGCAGGCGCTGGCCATCGCGCTGGTGATCGGCGCGGGCGTGTCGGTCCACCTGCTGGCGGTGGGGATGCTGTCCTCCCTGGAGCAGACGCGCGACGCCTATTACGAGCGGCACCGCTTCGCCCATGTCTGGGCGCCGGTGGTCCGGGCGCCGGAAAACCTGATGCCCCGCCTGCGCGGGATCGACGGGGTGCAGGCGGTGGAGACGCGGGTGCGCGCGCCGGCGCTGTTCGACCTGGACGATATGAGCGAGCCGGCGAGCGGCGAGGTCCTGTCCCTGCCCGACGGGCGGGAGCCGCATGTGAACCGGCTCTATCTGGCGGAGGGCCACCTGCCGGCGCCCGGCCGGCGGGACGAGGCGGTGCTGCTGGACAGTTTCGCCGCGGCGCACGGGCTGGAGATCGGCGCGCAGGTGCGCGCCACCATCCGCGGCGGGCGCGAGACGCTGACCGTGGTCGGCCGCGCCTATTCGCCGGAACATGTCTACGCCATCGCGCCGGGCCAGCTGGTGCCGGACGACCGCCTGTTCGGCGTCGCCTGGATGTCGCGCGAGGCGCTGGGCGAGATGGCCGGCCAGGGCGGCGCCTTCAACGAAGCCGCGATCCGGCTGATGCGCGGGGTCAGCGAGGACGCGGTCATCGCCGCGCTCGACGCCCTGCTCGCCCCCTATGGCGCGCCCGGCGCCTATGGCCGCGAAGACCAGCTGTCCGACGCTTTCCTGACGAGCGAGCTGGAGCAGCTGGAAACCATGGGCGCCATCCTGCCCCCGATCTTCCTGGCGGTGGCGGCGTTTCTGGTGAACGTGGTGGTCGCCCGGCTGATCGCGACGGAGCGCAGCGCCATCGGCCTGATGAAGGCGTTCGGATATTCCGACCGGGCGGTGATCCTGCACTATCTGAAATTCGTGGCGGCCATCGCCGCGATCGGCGTGGCCGTCGGCGTTGCCGTCGGGGTGTGGCTGGGGCGCGGCATGGCCGGGCTGTATGCCGACTACTACAAATTCCCTTTCCTCGTGTTCCAGGCCGACGCGCGCGACTATCTGCTGGCCATCGGCGTGGCGACGCTCGCGGTGTGCGGCAGCGCGATGATCTCGGTCCGCCGCGCGGCGCGGCTGGCCCCGGCCGAGGCGATGACGCCGCCGCCCCCGCCGGACTATTCGCGGGCGCTCGGCTCGCGGATCACCGCCTGGACGATGCTGGACCAGCAATCGCGCATGATCCTGCGCCAGATCACGCGCTGGCCCGGCCGGGCCGCGTTCACCGCCATCGGCGTGGCGACGTCCGGCGCGCTGCTGATCGGCACGCTGTTCTTCACCGACTCCATGGAGGTGATGACGGCCTCCTATTTCAATCTGGCGAACCGGTACGACCTCGCCGCCAGCTTCGTGGAGCCCCGAGGGCGCACCGCCTATTACAGCCTGGCCCAGGCGCCCGGCGTGGTGGCGGCCGAGCCCTATCGCGTGGTGTCCGCCCGCCTGCGCAACGGCAACCGGGAGGAACGGGCGGCGCTGACCGGCGCGCCGCCGGAAGCGCAACTCTCCCGCCTGCTCGATTCCAGCGGACGCTCCATCACGCCGCCGCCGGGCGGGCTGGTGCTGTCGCGCGATCTGGCGATCAAGCTGGACATCGCGGCGGGCGAGACGCTGGAGATCGAAATCACCGAGGGAAGGCGGCCGACCGTGCATATCCCGGTGGCGCGCGTGGTCACCACGCTGATCGGATCCGCCGCGACGATGGAGATCGAGGATCTGAACGCGCTGCTGCGCGAGGGGCCGGTCGTGTCCGGGGTCAACATGATCGTGGATTCCAGCCGGCTGGACGCGCTGTACGCGGACCTGAAGGCGGCGCCGGGGGTGGCGGGCGTCTCGCTGCACCGGCTGGCGGAGCGCAATTTCCGCGAGCTGATGGACCAGAATATGGGCCGCAACATCCTGATCTATACCGGCTTCGCCGCGGTGATCGCCGCGGGCGTGGTCTATAATAGCGTGCGCATCTCACTGGCCGAGCGGGAGCGGGAGCTGGCCTCCCTCCGGGTGCTCGGATTCACGCGGGGCGAGGTGTCCTACATCCTGCTGGGCGAGATCGCGCTGCTGACCGTGGCCGCGCTGCCGGCGGGCGCTCTGGGCGGCGCGGCGCTGGCGAGGTTCCTCGCCTCCGCGATGAGTTCGGACCTGTACCGCCTGCCTTTTATCATTCGCCCGGGCACGTTCGGGTTCGCCGGAGCGGTGGTGCTGTTCGTCGCGGCGGCGTCGGGCTTGATCGTCCGACGGCGGCTGGACCGGATCGATATCGTCGCGGTGCTGAAGACGCGCGAATAGGGACATGATGGTGAAGCTGAATTTCCGCATCGTTTTCTGGACCGCCGTGACGGTGATCGTCGGGGCGGCGCTGGTCTTTGCCTTCCGCCCCACCCCGCTTCTGGTCGATGTGGCGGAGGTTGCGCGCGGGGGCATGACGGTGAGCGTGCGGGACGAGGTGCGCGCGCGGGTGCGCGACGTGTTTGTCGTGTCCGCGCCCATTGGCGGTCAGCTGCTGCGCGTCGAGAAGGAGCCGGGAGACCCCGCGCACGCCGGGGAGACGGTGGCGCGCCTGCTGCCGCCAACCTCCGGCTTTCTGGACGCCCGCTCCCGCGACGAGGCTAACGCCGCGGCGGCGGCGGCCGAAGCGGCGCTGGCCGCAGCGGGCGACCGGGTGCGTCAGGCGAGCGCGGACTACGACCTCGCCGCCACGGAGGCCGAACGGTTCGAAAGCCTGGCGGAGACTGGCGTGGCGCCGATCGCGACGCGCGACCGCGCCCGGCGGGATCTGCGCGCGGCGGAGGCCGCGCTGGCCGCGGCGCGGGCCGAAAGCCGCGTGCGGGAGGCCGAACTGGCGGCCGCGCGCGCCCGGCTGGCCGGCCCGAACGCGGACGGCGGCGGCGCGATCCTGGAGATCGCCGCGCCGGTTTCCGGCAAGGTGCTGCGCGTCACGCAGGAGAGCGAGGCGGTGGTCGCGCCCGGCGCGCCGATCCTGGAGATCGGAGACCTGGCCGATCTGGAGATCATCGCCGAGCTGCTGTCCAGCGACGCGGCGCGCGTGCAGGACGGCGCCGATGCGGCGATCGAGAACTGGGGCGGCGAGCCCGATCCGCTGGCCGGCCGGGTGCGCCGGGTGGAGCCGTCGGGCTTCACCAAAATCTCCGCGCTCGGCGTCGAGGAGCAGCGCGTCAATGTGCTGATCGATCTGGAGGACCCGGCCGCCGCCGCGGAGGCGGGCCTGGGCGACGGCTGGCGCGCGGACGTGGCGATCACGCTGTGGCGGGGCGAGGACGTGCTGCAGGCGCCGGTGTCCGCCCTGTTCCGGGACGGCGAGCAGTGGGCGACCTTCCGCGTGGAGAACGGCCGCGCGCGTCTGCGCCCGGTCCGGATCGGCCGGGACAATGGCGAGGTCGCCGAAGTGCTGGACGGGCTGGAGGCCGGCGACCGGCTGATCCTGTATCCGGGCGAACAGGTGGCGGACGGCGTCCGGGTCGCTTCGCGCGATTAGAGCCGCGACCGGGGCCGCCGGGCCACATCAGCGGACATGACACGGATCAAAGTCCGCCGCGCCGCGGCGGGTAGGATTCTGTCGCCAGGGGCCGAGAGCCCGCAGGCGGGAGGATTCAGCCATGGCGCATATCGTGATTGTCGGAGCGGGAATCGGCGGCGTTCCCATGGCGCTGGAGATGCGGGGCCGGCTGGGCAAGCCGCACCGGGTCACCATGGTGGCGGACACGCCCACATTCCATTTCACGCCGTCCAACCCCTGGGTCGCGGTGGGCTGGCGGAAGCCGGCCCAGATCAAGGTCCCCCTCGCCCCGATGCTGAAGCGGCGCGGGATCGAGTTCGTGCAGCAGCGCGTGACCAAAGTGCTGCCCGATCAGAACCGGCTGGACCTCGCGGACGGGCAGACCCTCGCCTACGACTATCTGGTCATCGCCACCGGCCCGGAACTGGCGTTCGACGAGATCGAGGGGCTGGGGCCGCATGGCGGCCACACCCATTCGGTCTGCCATGTCGACCATGCCGACTCCGCCTATGACGGCTGGCTGGAGTTTCTGGACAATCCCGGCCCGATCGTGGTCGGCGCGGTTCAGGGCGCGTCCTGTTTCGGCCCGGCCTATGAGTTCGCCTTCATCATGGACACCGAGCTGCGGCGGCGGAAGCTGCGCGACCGGGTCCCGATGACCTTCGTGACGTCCGAGCCCTATATCGGCCATCTGGGCCTGGACGGGGTCGGCGACACGAAAGGGCTTCTGGAAAGCGAGCTGCGCCAGCGGCACATCTCCTTCATCACCTCGGCCCGGGTCGCCAAGGTCGGCGCCGACGCTATGACGGTGGAGGAAGTGGGCGCCGGCGGCGAAGTGACCGCCACGCACGACCTGCCCTTCAGCTACGCGATGATGCTGCCGGCGTTCCGGGGCGTGGAGGCCGTGCGCGGGGTCGAGGGGCTGAGCAATCCGAAGGGGTTCGTGCTGGTCGACAAGACCCAGCGCAACGCGGCCTACGGCAATATCTTTGCCATCGGCGTGTGCATCGCGATCCCGCCGATGGGCCAGTATCCGGTGCCGGTCGGCGTGCCGAAGACGGGCTTCATGATCGAATCCATGGTCCGCGCCACGGCGGACAATATCGCCGCCCTGATCGAGGGGCGCGAGGCGACGCACGAGGCGACTTGGAACGCGGTCTGCCTGGCCGATTTCGGCGACGAGGGCGTGGCCTTCGTAGCCATGCCGCAAATCCCGCCGCGCAACGTGAACTGGGCCAGCCAGGGCAAATGGGTGCATCTGGCCAAGATCGCGTTCGAGAAATTCTTCCTGAACAAGGTGCGCCGCGGCGTGGCCGAGCCGTTCTATGAGCGCTTGGCGCTGGACGTCATGGGCGTGACCAAGACGCGCAAGCGCGCCGCGGAAAAGGCCGGCTGATCCGGCGGGCCGGTCAGGCCAGCGCACCGCCGGGCTCGGCGACCGTCAGTTCGCAATGGCCGAAGCCCTGGGCGTAATCCAGGACGGAGATCGCAACCGGATCGACCCGGACCAGCGCCGTATCCGGCGGCGGGCCGGCCTGCGCCACCGCCGCCGCCTGCGGGAATTTGGCGAACATCATCGCGCCGACCCGCTCGATCTCCGCCGGGTCGGATAGGACCGTCGCCAGTCCGCCGAGCGAGACGCCGGTGATCGTATCCCAGCTGTCGTAAGGCAGGGTGATCGCGGCCGAGACTTTCGGGTCGCGCCTGATGTTGCGCAGCTTTTGGGATTCCGCGCCGCAGCCGAAATACAGGGCCAGCCCGTCATTGACGAAGCTGACCACCGTCGCCTGCGGGAACCCGTCCGCGCGATTGGTCGCCAGCGTCATGTCGGCGGCGCCGGACAGGATTGAAAGGATCTGCTCGCGCGTCGCCACATCCATCGTGGTTCCTCCCCTGCCCTTGCGTGTCAGCCGAAAGCGCCGCCGCGCGGCGCGCCGAGCGCGCGATAGATCATCGCCGCCGGGCAGAAACCGGTGAAGCTGGACTGGACGAGATTGGCCCCGACAAAGGCGGCCAGCAGCAGCCACCAGTCCGAGCCGATCCAGGCGAAAACCAGAGACACGAGGATCAGGATCCCCGCTGTCAGGGTGACCAGACGTCCTACGGTCATGAGCGATGCGCCTCCTGAGCGCCGGCTGGGACCGCCGGGGCCATCGGGGCGTCTGGATCCTTGAAGATCACATAGATCGCCGGGACGACCAGGACGGTCAGAATGGTGGACGAGGCGAGGCCGAACAGGAGCGAGATGGCCAGGCCTTGGAAAATCGGGTCGAACAGGATCACCGCCGCGCCGATCATCGCGGCCAGCGCGGTCAGCAGGATCGGCTTGAAGCGCACCGCGCCGGCGCGCAGCAGCGTCTCGCGCAGCGTGTCGCCCGGGCGCGCCTCATGGCGGATGAAATCCACCAGCAGGATGGAATTGCGCACGATGATGCCGGCGAGCGCGATGAAACCGATCATCGACGTCGCGGTGAACGGCGCGCCGAACAGCCAGTGGCCGAGGATGATGCCGATAAGAGTCAGCGGTATCGGGGTCAGCACCACGAGCGGCACGCGGAAACTGCCGAACTGGGCGACCACCAGCCCGTAAATGCCGAGGATGGCGACGGCGAACGCCGCGCCCATGTCGCGGAAGGTCACATAGGTAATCTCCCACTCCCCGTCCCACAGCAGCGTTGGCCGGGCGTCGGACTCGGGCTGGCCGTGCAGGCGGATGTCGGGCCGCGCGCCGGGCGCCCATTCGCGCTCGGCCAGCGCCTTCTGCACCGCCAGCATGCCGTAGATCGGCGCCTCGAACGCCCCGGCGAGATCGCCCATCACCATCTCGGCATAGCGGCCGTCGCGGCGGAAGATGGGGTATGAGCCGGGCTCTTCGGTGGCGGTGACCACGTCGCCCAGCTCCGTCACCGCGCGCGCGCCGGGAAGGGCGTTGGCCGGGGTCGGCGTCGCCTCCATCCGCGCGTCCCAGATCAGCTCGCCGCGCGGCATGGCGACGGCGATCTCCATCGGGTTTCGCCCCTCCCCGCGATGGGAATAGCCGACCGGCGCGCCGCGCAGCAGGGTCTGCACCGTCTCGTACACGTCCTGCTGTTCGACCCGGAAATATTCCAGCGCGTCCTGATCGATGGCGATGCGCAGGCGCGGGCGCGGTTCGCCGAAACTGTCGTCCACGTCGACGATGAAGGGCACGCCGTCGAAAGCTTCGCGCACCGCGCGGGCGGTCTGCCTGCGGGTGTCGGCGTCCGGGCCGTAGATTTCGGCCAGCAGGGTGGCGATCACCGGCGGTCCGGGCGGGACCTCCACCACGCGCAGCGCGGTGCCCGGCGGGGCGTCCAGACCGGCCAGCCGCTCCCGCGCCTCCAGCGCGATGGCGTGGCTGGCGCGATGGCGGTCGTGCCGGGGCGCCAGATTGACCTGGAGGTCGCCCTGCTCCGGCCTGTCGCGCAGATAATAATGGCGGACCAGGCCGTTGAAATTGAACGGCGCGGCGGTCCCGGCATAGAGCTGGATCGACTCGACTTCCGGGATTTCCGCAAGGCGGGCCGCCGCCTCGTCGAGCACGCGCTCGGTGCGCTCCAGCGTGGCGCCTTCGGGCAGGTCGAGGACGACCTGGAACTCGCTCTTGTTGTCGAAGGGCAGCAGCTTCACCGTCACCGTGCGCGTGGCGAAGGCGGTCATGGAGATCAGCGTCGCCCCGCCGACCACGGCCAGGAAGATCCAGGCGTTGCGCCGGCTGGCCACCACGGGCGCGGCGGCGCGGCGGTACAGGCGCGGAAGCCGCCCGCCGTCATGTCCGGCGCCATGCCCGGCCTCCCCGCCGGCGAAGGCGCGGCGGCCGGCGGTGCGCAGCATCAGCCAGGGCGTCAGGATCACCGCGACGAAGAAGGAAAACGCCATCGCCGCCGAGGCGTTGATCGGGATCGGCGCCATGTACGGCCCCATCAGGCCGGACACGAACAGCATCGGCAGAAGCGCGGCGATCACCGTCAGCGTGGCGACCAGCGTCGGATTGCCGACCTCGGCCACCGCGTCGATCGCGGCGGCTGCGCGCGGCCTGCCGTCTTCCATCGCCCAGTGGCGGGCGATGTTCTCGATCACTACGATGGCGTCGTCGACCAGGATGCCGATGGAGAAGATCAGCGCGAACAGGCTGACCCGGTTGATGGTGTAGCCCATCAGGTTCGACGCAAAGAGCGTCAGCAGGATGGTGGCCGGGATCACCGCCAGCACGACCAGCCCCTCGCGCCAGCCGATCAGGACGGCGACCAGGATGACGATGGACAGCGTCGCCAGCGCCAGATGGAACAGAAGCTCGTTCGCCTTCTCGTTCGCGGTCGCGCCATAGTCGCGCGTGACGGTCACCGTCAGCCCCTCCGGCACCAGCGGGCCGCGCAACAGGTCCAGCCGCGCCGCCACGCGGCGGGAGACCTGGACCGCGTTTGCCCCTTCGCGTTTGGCGACGGCGATGCTGACCGCCGGGGCGCGGGCCCAGCCTGCGGCTTCGCCCGCCGCCTCCGGCCGGGTCAGCGCCCAGGCCCGGCTGTCCGGCGGCGCGGCGCCGATGGCCACATTGGCCACATCGCGGACATAGACGGGCCGTTCGTCCCGCGTGGTCAGCAGCAGCAGGCCGATATCCTGCGCCCCGGCCAGCGTCTGGCCCGCGACGACGGACCAGGCGCCGTCGGCGCCCATCACCCGGCCGGCGGGAAACGCCCTGTTGGCCGCCTGGATCTTGCCGACGAGCTGCTGGAGCGTGACGCCGTACAGGGCCAGCGCCTCGGGATCCGGCTCCACGCGGATCTGGTCCGGCGCGCCGCCGACCAGATAGGTCAGGCCGACATCGGTGACCGAGGCCAGTTCGCTGCGCAGCTCCTCGGCCACGTTGTACAGCGCGTCCTGCGTCCAGCGCCCGGCCCCCTCGCCCGGCTGCGGCGAAAGGGTCAGCACCATGACCGCCACGTCGTTGATCCCGCGGCCGACGATCAGCGGCTCCGGAATCCCGATCGGGATGCGGTCCATATTGGCCCGCACCTTTTCATGGATGCGGACGATGGCGTCGTCCGCGTCAGTGCCGACCGCGAACCGGGCGGTGACCAGAACCCGGTCATCATCCGACTGGCTGTAGACATGCTCCACCCCGCCGATTCCGGTGACGATGGCCTCCAGCGGCTTGGTCACCAGCTCCACGGCGTTCGGCGCGCGTAGCCCGTCGGCGCGCACCATGATGTCGACCATGGGCACGGAGATTTGCGGCTCTTCCTCCCGCGGGATCGAGAGCAGCGCGATCAGGCCGAGGCCGAGCGAGGCCAGCAGCAGAAGAGGCGTCAGGGGCGAACCGATAAAGGACGCCGTCAGATATCCGGCGACCCCCTTCTTCATGGGGCGATCAGGACATCGCCCGGCCCGAGCCCGGACAATATTTCGACCGCATCGGGAATATCGGCGGCGGGGCGTACGGGGCCCATCTGCACCACGACCTCCCGCGCCGCGCCAGCAGCGCCGGCCAGCAGCGCATAGTCGACGCCGAAGCGGGTGCGGATGAAGGATCGCGGGACCAGGATGGCCTCGCGCTCGTCCACCGCCAGATAGACGCGCACCCGTTCGCCGACGAAATAGTCGCCCAGCCCCTCGGCGCGGGCGTCGGCGACGACCCGGCCGTTCTGAATCTCCGGATAGACCTGGACGATCTCCCCCTGTGCCGACAGCGCCCCGCCAAGCGCGGCCCCGCCCAGGCGGATCGGGTCGCCGACCGCGATAGTGCGCGCGTGCCGTTCGGGAAGGCGCAGGCGCAGGACGCGCGTGTCCAGCGCGATGTCCGCGATGGTTTCGCCGGGGCGTACGACCGTCCCCTCCACCACCGGCACGCGCAGCACGCGCCCGTCCGCCGGGGCCTGCACGTCGCCCTCGCGCGAGCGCTCCATCAGCACGCCGCGTTCCTGCCCTGCGGCGCTCAGCTGGCTTTCCAGCACGGCGACACGGGTGCGCGCCTCGTCCAGCTGGGCGCGGGGCGCGGCGTCGCGCGCGGCCAGAACCTCTGTCCGCTGCAGGTCGAGCCGGGCCTGGGCCAGTTCGGCCTCGACCGCCGCGATCCGTGCGGCGGCGGAGGCGATCTGGGGATCCAGCTGACCGGCGACGATGACGGCGATCACCTGGCCGGCGGTCACCACATCCCCCTCATCCACGCGCAGATCGGTCACCGTGCCGTCCAGCCGGGCGCGCGCCGGGATCATGTTGACGCTTTCGATCGTGGCGAAGACCGCCTTTTCGTCGGCGATCGGCGCGGCGGCGACGGTGAAGCGTTCGCCCGAATCCTGCGCGGAGGCGGCGGACGGGGCGAGCGCGAGGCCCAGGGCCAACGCGCCCAGAGCGGCGCCGAGAACGGCGGTCGAAGCAGTCATGACGGCCGGACTATACGAGCGCCGCGCGCGGCGGATTTTGCGATGGCTCAATTCGCCGCCGCCGGCTCCGGCCGGATCCACTGGATGCGCGCGCGCTGGCGCGGCGGCGCGTCCGGCTTGCCGCGCGGGCGGCCGATGACGATCGGCGCGACGACGCGTGCGCCCTCCGGCAGGTTCAGCTCCGCGACCCCGTCCGGGCTTTGCAGCCAGGCCTGCGCGAAGCCGATCCAGCACGTGCCCAGCCCGTCGGCATGGGCGGCCAGCATGAAATTCTCCGCCGCGAGGCAGCAATCGATCGTCGCCATCTCGTCCGGCGCGGTGGCGCAGATCAGCATCAGCGCCGGCGCGCCGTAAAAGATGTCGAATTCGGGGTCGGAGAGCTGGGCGCTGTATTGCTCCAGCCCCGGCGTGGCGGCGAGGTTCGCCAGCGTGTGCGCCTTGGCGGCGTCGGAAATGCGCTTCAGCTGGGCGCGGTCGGTGACTGCGGCGAACAGCCAGGGCTGCCGGTTCATGGCGTTCGGGGCGGTCACCGCCGCGTCCACGAGCCCGGACAGCAGATTCTTGTTCACCGGTTCGCCGCTATAGGCGCGCACAGCGCGGCGGCCGCGAATGGCGTCGAGAACATTCATCGGGGGCGCTCCTACAAGCCGTCGATGACCGCGCGCAGTTTTCCGCGCACGGCCTGCGCGACGCCGGCCAGCGCCGGATTGTCGATCGCCTGCATGGAGGCGACCGGATCGACGGCCGCGATTTCGACGCTGCCGGGCGCGAGGGCGCGGACGGTCACATTGCAGGGCAGCATCAGGCCGATATGCGGTTCGGCCTGCAGCGCCCGATGCGCCAGCGCCGGGTTGCAGGCGCCCAGAATGACCTGCGCCGGCACGTCCTCGCCCAGCTTTTCCTTCATCGTGGCGCGGACATCGATGCGCGTGAGGACGCCGAAGCCTTCTTTCTTCAGCGCGTCCTCGGCCCGGGTCAGGGCGCTGGCGAAATCGCTTTCCTCCAGCGTCCGGGCGAAGAAATACGCCTCGCCCGGCGCCGGAGAATCCGCGCCGCCGCTACGGGGCTTCGCCATAGGGCTGGTTCCACAGGTCGCGGTCCAGAAGCCAGTCGCCGTTCTCGTCCAGCTCCCAGATATGGGCGAAGCGCCCGGCGCCCAGCGGCACGCCGGTGTCGCGGTCCAGCACCTGGTAGTTGCCGTGGACCAGAACCATGTCGATCCCGTCGACCGAATTGGTGACGGTCAACACGGTCAGCGGATTGTCGACCTGCATGTCGTCGGCCCAATAGGCGGTGATCTCTTCCCGCCCCTGATAGGTGGGCAGGCCGTGCAGATAGAGGTGCGCATCCTCGGCATAGAGCGCGCCCAGCGCCTGCTCGTCATGGCTGTTATAGGCGGCGGTCCAGCGGTCCGCGAGCGCCTGGACGGAGCCGTTGGCGTCCGCGTCGTCCTGCGCCTGCGCCCCGAAGGCCAGCGCCGTCGCGCCCATCGCCGCCAATACCGCCACAGTCTTCAATTTCATGCGTCCCTCCCTGGAATCGTCGCTCCGGTCGCCGCCGGCTCGGGCCGATCCTGGGGGAGCGGCTGTCATAAAGGTTTGCGCCAGATCAAAACGGCGCGCGTCCCGCCCTCCCATCTAGGGAACGGCGAACGCCGACCTATATCTGGAGACCCAGGATGGCGCGGGAGAGCAGGATGCGCGTGGTCTGTCCCCATTGCGACGCGGTGAACAACGTGCCGGCCGGACGGCCGGCGCAGGCGGCCAAATGCGGCCGGTGTCACGAAAAACTCTTCACCGGCCGCCCGGCGGCGCTGGACGCGGCGCGCTTCCGCAAACATGTCGGCGCCAGCGACATTCCCGTCATCGCCGATTTCTGGGCGGCGTGGTGCGGACCGTGCCGGGCGATGGCGCCGATCTTCGAACGCGCCGCGGCGGAGCTGGAGCCCCGGGCCCGGTTCGTGAAGGTCGATGTGGACGCCAATCAGAGCCTGGCCGCCGAGCTGGGCGTGCAGGGCATTCCGGCCCTCTTCGTGTTCTCCGGCGGGACCGTCGCGGCGCGCCACGCGGGCGTCGCCGACTCCGCGCTGCTGCGCGACTGGACCCGGCGGTTCGCCGCGAAGGACGCGGCGCCGGAAAAGACCTGACCGGCATTGCGTGGGGCGGCGTTTGATCCGCCTCAAACCGTTCGCCCGGTCCTTCCCTATCCTTGCATCGCGCACGCGCGCCAAGGCTGGAGGGAATCGTGTCCGACGTATTGGTGCTTTACGCGACGGTCGAGGGGCAGAGCCGCAAGATCGCCGAACATGTCTGCGACCACGCGGTGCGCCAGTGCCGGATGGCGCGCGTGGCGAACATCACCAACTTGCCGGACGATCTGGACCCCGCGGCCTATGACGCGCTGATCCTGGTCGCGCCGGTCCATATGGGGCGGCACCACCAGAGCGCGGTGCATTTCATCCGGGACAATGCGGCGCTGCTGCAGAAACATCCCGCCGCGCTCGTGTCGGTGTCGCTGCACGCGGTGGGGCTGGAGCCGGGCGACGCGGACGAGGCGCGCGAATATGTCGACCAGCTGGCCGGGGAGACGGGCTGGATTCCCGAGGCCGTGCACTACGCCGCCGGGGCGCTGAAATACGCCAAATACGATTTCTTCAAGCGCTGGATGATGCGGCGCATCGCCAGTGAAAAGGGGTTGTCCGGCGAACCCGGGGACGGCGACGAGATCGAGTTCACCGACTGGCGCGCGCTGGACGATTTCGTCGACGACTTTCTGCACCGCCATGCGCCGGTGGGCGCCTGACCGGAGCCTCAGGCCGACGTGTCAGGCCGCCAGCGTGCTGAGCGCGTCCTCTTTCAGGATGCGCAGGGAGCGGGAATGGGCGATCTCCACCAGGCCGGAGCGCTGCAGATGGCTCAGCATCCGCGACACGGTCTCGATCGTCAGGCCCAGATAGTCGGCGATGTCCTGGCGCCGCATCGGCAGCTCCCGGATCCCGCGCGCGTTCAGGTCGCACAGGAAGGCCGCCACCCGCTCTTCCGCCGTCTTGCGGCCGAGCAGCAGGAGGTGGTCCTCCGCCCGCGCCAGCTGGAGAACGATGGCGTTTTCCGGCCCGGCGCACGGTCCGGCCGCGCCGCCCAGGGTCAGGACGCTGCGCGGATAGGCCTCCACCACAGCATCCGACACCGCCTCCGCCCCGAAGCGGTGGGCGCCGTCGGCGCTGAGGCCGAACCAGTCGCCCGGGAAATGAAACGCCCCGATCTGGCGGCGGCCGTCGCACAACAGGCGCACGGTGCGCACCGCGCCGGAAAGCACCCGGTACAGGCGCGTGGCCGGCACCTCCTGCGGGAAAATCTCCTGATCCTGGAGGAAGGAGAGCCGCGCGACCCGCACGCGGCCGTCGCCCTGCCCCAGATCGTTGGAATTGCGGGAAACGGCCCGCGCGTCGATGGCTGTGTCTGACTGGTTCAGCATGACACGGTCCCTCTGAAACGCCCGGGATAAAAATCGCGCCGCAGGCCGGGGAGCGAAACTCGTGACCGCCACCTAAGGGAAAATACGGAGGTGCGCGGCCCGGCCCGTATTGGCCATATGCCGCCAGCAGATAGACTGGCGGTCGTGGACGTACGGGACGGGACAGAGGGACGGGAAACGCCCCGCTTTGCAGGACTGCGCATCCGCAGGCGGGAGGCGTTGGCCTATGGCCTGACGGCGGCGGCGTTCGCCGGCGCGCTGATTCTGAGCCTGCATACCGGGGACGCGGCCTATCTGTTCTTCGCGCTGGTCGTTCTGGTCGGTTCGGCGACCGGCGGGGCCGGTCCGGCGGTCCTGGCCGCGCTCGCCGGCGCCTCGGCGCTCGCCGCCCTGTCCCGGGACACCGGCTGGGACATGGTGCATTTCGCCGGCTTCCTGGCGCTGTCGCTTCTCAGCGGCGTGTGCGGCGCGGCGAAATACCGCAACCGGCGCACGATGGAGGGCGCGTTACGCGACGTACGCGCACACGAGGCGCATCTGCAGTCCATCCTGAAATCGGTGCCCGAGGCCATGATCGTGATCGACGAGAAGGGCCTCGTGCGGTCGTTCAGCAGCACGGCCGAACGCATGTTCGGGTACGAAGCCGGCGAGGTGGTCGGCAAGAATGTCAGCATGCTGATGCCGCCGCCGGAGCATGAGCGCCACAATTCCTATCTGGAGCGATACCGCCGGACCGGGGAGGCCCACATCATCGGCGTGGGGCGGGTCGTCACCGGCCGGCGCAAGGACGGGTCGACCGTGCCGATCGAACTGGCGGTCGGGGAGATGCGCTCCAACGGCTATCATTTCTTCACCGGCTTCCTGCGCGACCTGACCGAGCGTCAGGAGACCGAGACGCGGCTGCAGGAGCTGCAGTCGGAGCTGGTGCACATGTCCCGCTTCACCGCGCTGGGCGAGATGAGCTCGGCGCTGGCGCACGAGCTGAACCAGCCGCTGTCGGCGATCGGCAATTATCTGGGCGGGGCGCGCCTGCGCATGGAGCGCGGCCAGGGCAACGACCCGGCCACGATCGAGGCGCTGGGCAAGGCGGCCGAACAGACCCGCCGCGCGGGCGAGATCATCCAGCGCATCCGCGACTTCATCGCGCGCCGGGAGATCGAAAAACGCTCCGAAAGCGTGTCCAAACTGGTCAACGAGGCCAGCACCCTGGCCCTGATCGGGGCCAAGCCGCTGGGCATTCATGTCCGCCAGGATTTGGCCCCGGAGGCCCCGACCGTGTTCGCCAGCGGCGTGCAGATCCAGCAGGTTCTGGTGAACCTGATCCGCAACGCCATCGAGGCGCTGGAGGAGTCCGATCCCGGCCGGCGGGATCTGATGATCAGCACGCGCCGCGCCGAGCATGACACGGTCGAGATCAGCGTCGCCGACACCGGGCCGGGGCTGGCGGAAAACGTTCAGGACCGCCTGTTCCAGCCTTTCGTCTCGACCAAGGACGCCGGAATGGGCGTGGGCCTGTCGATCTGCCGCACGATTGTCGAGGCGCATGGCGGCGCGATCTGGGCCGAAAGGAATGAGGCCGGCGGGACGATTTTCCGCTTTACCCTGCCGGCTACCGCCGCTGCGGCGAAGGCGGAGACGGCGACATGACGGACGGCGCCATTGTCTGCGTCATCGATGACGACGAAGCGGTTCGGGATTCGCTGGACTTCCTGCTGGGCGCCGCCGGCTTCGACGTGCGCCTGCACGCCTCGGCGGAGGATTTCCTGTCCGACATCCCGGCCGAATGCGGGTGCGTCGTGACGGACGTGCGGATGCCGGGAATGGACGGGGTGACCCTGATCCAGACGCTGAGACAGCGCGGCTGTACGGCGCCGGTCATCGTGATGACCGGTCATGGCGATGTGCCGCTGGCCGTCGCGGCGATGAAGGCCGGGGCGGCCGATTTCCTGCAGAAGCCGTACAGCGACCAGGCGATCCTGGACACGGTGCGCACGGCGCTCGGCACGGAGACGGTCAATCTGAGCGACGCGCAGAAAGAGGCGCGCGCGCGTCTGGCCCAGCTTTCGGGGCGGGAGGCGCAGGTTCTGGAGCGGCTGGTGAACGGCGACGCCAACAAGGTGATCGCGCAGGACCTGGGCCTCAGCCCCCGGACGGTGGAGGTCTATCGCGCCAACGTCATGACCAAGATGCAGGCCGGCAGCTTCGCCGAGCTTGTGCGCCTCGCGGTGTATGGCGGGCTGGAGCCCTAGTCGCCCGCCGCTTGCGCTGCATCAAAGTCAGCCACGCCCTGCCCGTTCCAATCTCCGGTCGGGAGGGGGCCGAATGGACGCGTCAGACACAACGTCCACTGAACCGGATAAGCGATTGATCGTGATCGTTGAATCCGACGAGGCGATAAGGAATTCGATGGCGTTTCTTCTGGAGGCTGACGACTACCGGGTGCGGGCCTTCGGCAAGGGAGAGGCGCTGCTTCTGGACCCGCCGCCGTTTTCCGCCGACGCCTTCGTCATCGGCCATCAGCTCGTCGACATGCCGGGCGCGCGCCTGTTGAAGCAGCTGCGCGACGCCGGCGCCCGGGCCCCCGCCCTGTTCGTCGCCAGCGCGCCCTCGGCCATGACGCGCCGCGCCGCCGCCGCGCTGGGCGCCGCGATCCTGCAGAAGCCGCTTCTGGGCAACGCGCTGCGCCAGGCCCTGCAGGGATGCCTCGCCTGCGCGCCGGACAGCGGCGCGGCGGCGCGCCTGCCCTGAGCCCGCAGCGAGCCGGGGCGAACCGGGCCATGGACCAGACCCAAGCGCGGCCTTCGCCCGCCCCGCCCGCCCCCGCCGCGCCGAACGAGGGACTGACCGAGGCGGAGGCGGAAGCGCGGCTGAGCGCGGACGGGCCGAACGAATTGCCGTCCCAGGCGCGGTTCAACTGGACCGAACGGCTGCTCGGCCCGTTCCGGGAGCCGGCCTATCAGCTGCTCGTCGCCGCCGGCGCGGTCTATCTGGCGCTCGGCGACCGGCTGGAGGGCGCGCTGCTGTTCGCCGCGGCGGTGCTGGCCGTCGGCATCGCCATTGTCCAGGACTACCGGACCGAGCGCACGCTGATCCGGCTGCGCGATCTGGCCAGCCCGCGCGCGCTGGTCCGCCGCGGCGGCGCGACGCGGCGCATTCCGGCGCGGGAGCTTGTGACCGGCGACATCGTCCTGCTGGAGGACGGCGACCGCGCCCCGGCGGACGGCGTTTTGCTGGCCGCCACGGGACTGGCCGCCGATGAATCCCTGATGACCGGGGAGTCCGCGCCGGTGGACAAGGCGGCCGCGCCCGCCCCCGATGCGGAGAGCGAGCCGGACCCGCTGGGCTTCGTGCTCGGCGGTTCGGTGATCGTCCGCGGCGAAGGGGTGATGCGCGTCACCGCGACGGGGCCGCGCTCCCGGCTCGGCCAGATCGGCGTGGCCATCGCGGGATCGCCGTTCGAACCGCCGCGGCTGACCGTGCATCTGCGCCGGCTGGTGCGGCTGTTCGCCGTCGCGGCGGTGGGGGCCAGCCTTCTGCTGTTCGCCGGTCAGGGTCTGGCGACCGGGGAATGGATGGGCGCCCTGCTGCTGTCGCTGGCGCTGGCCATATCGCTGGTGCCCGAGGAAATCCCGCTGGTCATCGCCGTGTTCACGGTGATCGGGGCGCTGCGCATCGCGCGCGCGGGCGTACTGGCGCGTCAGGCCGCCGCGATCGAGACGCTGGGGGAGACCACGGTCCTGTGCCTGGACAAGACCGGCACGCTGACGCGCAACCGTATGGAAGTGTCGGCGGTGTGGACGCCGGCGGACGGGCTGGCCCCCGCCGATGGACCGGGCGGCGACGGGGGCGGCGCCCTGCGCGCGGCCGCCGCCGCGTGCTCCCCCAATCCGCGCGACCCGATGGAGCTGGCGATCCTGCGCGCCGCGCCGCAGGCCGGGGACGGCCAGTGCATCGTCCAGTCCTGGCCGTTCGAGCGCGCGTTGATGGCGATGGCCAATCTCTGCCGCGCGGATGACGGCGGCGAAACCCTGTTCCTGAAGGGCGCGCCGGAAGCCGTCATCCCCTGGGCCGAAACCGCGCCCGGCCGCCGCGCGGAGGCCGAGCGCGCCGCCGCGGACATGGCCGCGCGGGGAATGCGCGTGATCGCCGTCGCGGAAGGCCTGCCGCCGCAGGGTTCGCTGCGCGATGCGCCCTTGCGGCTGACCGGGCTGGTCGGCCTGGCCGATCCGCTGCGCCCCGAAGCGCCGGAGCTGATCGCCCAATGCGCCGCCGCCGGAATCCGGGTGATGATGATGACCGGCGACCATCCCGCCACGGCGATGGCGATCGCGCGCGAAGCCGGAATCGCGGACGGCGGCGCGGTCGTGGACGGCCCCGCCCTGGCCGCCATGAACGAAGGGCAACGGACCGAGGCCTGCGCCCGGGCGGCGGTCTTCGCGCGCGTCGTGCCGGAGCAGAAGCTGATCATCGTGAACGCCCTGCGGGAGGCCGGGGAGATCGTCGCCATGACCGGCGACGGGGTGAACGACGCGCCCGCCCTGAAGGCCGCCCATATCGGCGTGGCGATGGGCGACCGGGGCTCCGACGTGGCGCGCGAGGCCGCGGCGCTGGTCCTGGTGCACGACGACCTGGCCTCGCTGGTGAAGGCGTTCCGCCTCGGCCGCCGGATTTCCGACAATGTCCGCAAGGCGCTGGCCTATATCTTCTCCATCCATGTGATGATCGCGGGGACGGCGCTGGCGCCGCTGCTGTTCGGCATGCCGCCGATCCTGCTGCCGCTGCATGTGGTCATCCTGGAATTCGCCATCGACCCGGTGTGCGCGATCGTGCTGGAGGCCGACAAGCCGCAGCGCGGCGTAATGCGCCGCCCGCCGCGCCGGCCGGACCAGCCGCTGTTCGGCGTGCGGGACATCGCGGTCAATCTGACATTGGGACTCGTCGCGCTGGCCGGCGTGCTGGCCGCTTATGTCTGGACCATGCGGACGGGGGACGCCGATACGGCGCGGGCGACCGCCTTCCTGACCATCATGGCGCTGAACGCCGCGCTGATCCTGGTCACGCGCGCCCAGGGCGGGCGCCTGGGCGCGATCCTGCGCACGCATAATCCGCTGCTGTGGCCCGCGGTGGTCCTGATCTTTGGGGCGGGCGTATTGGCGACCCATCTGGGACCCGTCGCTGCGGTGCTGGATTTCGCGCCGCCCCGGATCGCCGTCTCGGCCGCCTGCGCCGCGGCGGCGCTGGCTCTGGCGCTGAGTCTGGAGGCGGCCTCCCGGCTACTGTTCCGGGCGCGCCGGCGCGCGGCGTGATCCTGATCAAAGGCGCGGCGCCGCCGCTGGGGAATTCTGTTTCGCGGACATGCGGGATTGCGCAATGACGGACGAGCACAGACCCCAGGACACCACCGCGCTGATCGCGGCCGCCGCGCCCGGCGTCGGGGAGCCGCGCAGCTGGGAAAAAGGCCTGCGCCTGGCGGCGCTGGTGGAGCGTGCCCAGACGCGCAACCCTCTGCGCACCGCGATCGTGCATCCGGTCGACCCGCTGTCGCTGCGCGGCGCGATGGTGGCGGCCGAGGCGCGTCTCATCTCCCCGCTTCTGATCGGCCCGCGCGGGAAGATCGAGGCGGCGGCCGAAGCCTGCGGAATCAATCTGCGCGGACACGACATTGTCGATGTCCCGCACAGCCACGCCGCCGCCGATTGCGCCGCCGCGCTGGCGCATGAAGGCCGCGCCGCGGCGGTGATGAAAGGCGCCCTGCACACCGACGAATTGCTGCACGCCCTGTTCTGTCCGGAGTCCGGCCTGCGCACCGACCGCCGCGCCAGCCATGTCTTCGTCGTGGATGCGCCGGCCTATCACAAGCTGCTTCTGGTGACGGACGCGGCGGTGAACATCCGCCCCGACCTGCAACAGAAGGCCGACATCGTGCAGAACGCGATCGACCTGGCGCGCGCCATCGGGGTAGAGCGGCCAAAGGCCGCCATCCTGTCCGCTGTGGAGACGGTGAACCCGCGCATGACCGCGACGCTGGACGCCGCAGCCCTGTGCAAGATGGCGGAGCGCGAGCAGATTCGCGGCGGCGTTCTGGATGGTCCGCTGGCCTTCGACAACGCCATTTCGGCCGAGGCGGCGCGCGCCAAGGGGCTGGTCTCCGCCGTCGCGGGCGACGCCGACATCCTGGTCGCGCCGGATATCGAGGTCGGCAACATCCTGGCCAAGCAGATGGACTATCTGGGCGGGGCCATCGCGGCGGGCTTGCTGACCGGCCTGCATGTGCCGGTGATGCTGACCAGCCGCGCCGACGGCGACGCCGCGCGCATGGCGTCCTGCGCGCTGGCGCATTTTTACGCCGCGCCGCCCGGTCCGCCGGCATGACGCGCTTCGCTGCGGCCCTGAATATCGGGTCGTCCAGCATCAAACTGGCCGTCTATTCCGAAGACCAGCTGGCCGAACGGACCCCGCCCGCGCCCTTCCTGTCCGCGCGCCGGACCGTGAACGGTCCGGCGGCGCTGGACGCCGCCCTGAACGACGTTCTGCGTCAGGCGAAGGCCCGCCTGCGCGAAGGCGGCGTCGCGGCGGTCGGCCATCGCATTGTTCATGGCGGGCGGGATTTCACCGCGCCGGCTGTGCTGACCGACGCTGCGCTGGCCGATCTCACCGCCCTCGCGCCGCTGGCGCCGCTGCACCAGGCGGTCAATCTGGCGGGCGTTCGCGCCGCCATGGAGGCCTGGCCGGACGCGGCCCAGGTCGGCTGTTTCGACACCGCCTTTCACCGCACCCAGCCGCGCGTGGCGGAGCTGTTCGCCCTGCCCGCCGCCTATGCGGATGAAGGCGTGATCCGGTACGGCTTTCACGGCCTGTCCTACACCCACATCGCCCGCACGCTGCCCGGGCTTGTGGGAGAGCGGCCGCGCGGGCGCGTGATCGCGGCGCATCTGGGCGCCGGGGCCAGCATGTGCGCGATGAAGGGCGGAAAAAGCGTCGCCACAACGATGGGCTTCACCGCGCTGGACGGCCTGCCCATGGCGCACCGCAGCGGCGCGGTCGATCCGGGTCTGGTCCTGCACCTGATCGAGCAGCGCGGCATGACGGCCGCTGAGGTGCGCACCCTCCTCTATGAGCAATCCGGCCTGCTCGGAATGTCGGGCGTCAGCGACGACATGGAGATGCTGCTCAGGAGCGAAGACCCCGCCGCGCGGCTGGCCATCGATCATTATGTCTATCGTGCGGGGCGGGAGATCGGCTCGCTGGCCGCGGCGCTGGGCGGGCTGGATGCGCTGGTCTTCACCGGCGGCGTCGGCGAGAACGCCCCCGCGATCCGCGCCGCGATCTGTACGGCGGCCGACTGGCTGGGCGTGAAAGCCGACGAGGACGCCAATGCGCGCGGCGGCCCGCAGATCAGCGCGGCGGACAGCGCCGTCTCTGTTTGGATGATCCCGGCGAACGAGGAATGGGGGATCGCCTCGGACGCCTGGCGCACATCGGAAGCGGGCGGATAGGCCCTATTTGGCCGGACCGAGCACCTGGACCAGCGATGAGGAAAGCTGGGCCTGGGTGTAGGGCTTGGCGAGGAAGGTCGTGTTGCTGCCCGCGATCGGGTGTTCCCGCGTCTGGTAGCCGGAGGTGAACACGATCGGGATGCCGGGCTGACGCTCCGCGCATTTCTGCGCGAAGGCCGCGCCATCCAGCGTTCCGGCCATGTGGCAGTCCGTGAACAGGAGGGAGAATTCGCCCAGATTCGGGAGCTGTTCGAACGCCGTGTCGGCGTCCGGCAGGCTGACCGGCGTGCAGCCGAGCGACTCCAGCATGGCCGTCGTCGTCTCCCGCACATGATCGTTGTCCTCGATCACCAGCACGCGCAGCCCCTTCAGCACCGCGGCCTCGCCGCGCGCCTTCGACGCCTGGCGGACCGGCCCCTGCTTGGTCGAGCGCGGCAGATAGAGGTGCACCGTGGTGCCCTTCCCCGGCGCGCTCTCCAGCCGCAGGCCGCCGCCGGAATCCTTCAGGAAGCCGTGGATCGTGCTGAGCCCGAGCCCGGTGCCCTTGCCCTGCGATTTGGTCGTGAAGAAGGGCTCCAGAGCGCGCGCCTGCGTCGCGTCGTCCATGCCGATGCCGGTGTCGATCACGGCCAGATGCACATAGTCGCCGGGCGGCACGCCGGCCTTGGCGGCCTTCTGGCCCGGCAGTTTCAGATTGCGCGCCTTGATCGTCAGGACGCCGCCATCGGGCATGGCGTCCCGCGCATTGACGACCAGATTGACCACGGCCGCTTCGAACTGGGAGGAGTCCAGATAGGTCGTCCAGAGGTCGTCCGGGCAATCGATGGCGGACTTGATATTGCCGTTCAGGATGCGTTCGAACAGGCCGCTGATCCGCTCGATCTCGGCATTCACGGACAAGGGATGCGGCTCCAGCGCCTCGCGCCGCGCAAGGCCCAGCAGGCGCTTGGTCAGGTCCGCGCAGCTGCGGGCCGCGTGCATGGCGAGCGACAGCTGGCGGCGCGCCTTGTCGCTGAGGTCTTCCTGCGTCAGCGTGCGGTCCAGCCCGCCCATGATGACGGCGAGCATATTGTTGAAGTCGTGGGCGACCTGGCCGCTCATCTGGCCGATCACCTCCATCTTCTGGGCGTGGGTGACCTGCGCCTCGAGACGGCGGCGGTCGGTGATGTCGGTGATCAGGCCGAACGCGTCGGGGCTTTCGCCGTCGCTGTTACCGTTGCCTTCAGAGCGGATTTCGATCCGCTCCGACAGCCAGCCATATTCGCCCTTCTCATAGCGGAAGCGGTATTGCGCCTCCGCCGAGCCGTGCTGCACCGCCGCCTCGATGGCCTCGGCCAGCATTCCGCGGTCGTCCTCGTGCACGAACTCGAACCAGTCCGCCTGGCCTTTCGAGATCGCCTTGTCGGCCTCGCGGAACAGCTGCTTCGTGTTGCCGCCGACGAAGCGGCGGCGGCGGCAGCCATCCTCGGCGGAGGCGACGAACAGCGCGATGGGCAGGGAGTCGATGACCAGCGACTGCTGCAGCAGGCTGCGCTCCAGGGCCTGCGCGACCTCCGCCTGGTGGGTGCGCACGCGCAGGTTTTCCGCCAGCAGACGCTTTTCCTCTTCGGCCTGGCGCAGGATCGCCTGGGATTTTTCATAGAGCTCGGCGAAGACCGCGATCTTGGAGCGTAGGATCACCGGCTCCACCGGCTTGAAGATGAAATCCACCGCCCCGGCGGCATAACCCTGGGACAGGTTCGAGGAATCCTTGTCGACGCCGGACAGGAAGATGATCGGCACGTGCCGGCTGCGGCGGCGGCTACGGATCAGCTCCGCGGTCTCGAACCCGTTCATACCCGGCATGCGCACGTCCAGCAGGATGACGGCGAAGTCCTCCTCCAGAACGTGGCGCAAGGCCTCCTCCCCGGAGGCCGCGCACACGACGGCATGGCCGAGGTCGGAGAGCAGCGAGCTGATCGCCAGCCGGCTGGCCTCGTCGTCGTCGACGATGAGGATTTTCGGCGCCGACGGATCGTCGCCGGCTTCGGTGTTCGCCACGAGTTCGGGTGCGGCGGCGGCCATGTCCTATCCCTCGCCCGCCCCGGAGGAATTCCGCCGGCGGATCCATGTGCGCAGCACGGCGATCAGCTCCTCGTTATCGACGGGCTTGGACAGATAGTCGGAAGCCCCGGCCTCGAAGCATTTCTCCCGGTCCTCGGCCATCGCCTTGGCCGTGACGGCGACCAGCGGAAGCTCCTTCAGCGCCTTGGTCTTGCGCAGGCGGCGCATGACCTCATAGCCGTCCATTCCGGGCATCATGATGTCGACCAGGGCGGCAGCCACGTCCGGGTTCTCCTTCAGCAGCGCGATGCCCTTTTCGCCATTCTCCGCGTGCAGGACCTCGACTTCGTGCTGCTCCAGCAGCGCGGTGAGCGAGAAGATGTTCCGCATGTCGTCGTCGATGACGGCGATCCGGCGGCCCTTCAGCTCCGGCGCGACCTGCCGCATGTCGGAGATCGCGTCCCGCATGGCGGCGGGCAGCGCGTCCACCGACAGGTGAAGGGCGCGGGTCAGTTCGTCCAGCGCCGTCGCCTCCCCGGCGTCGCGCGGAATGATCACCGCGTCGAGCTCGCGCAGGGCGGCGGCGTCCTCGGCGGAGGGCTCCTCCTCCAGCTCCACGACGATGGAGGCCGAGGCGTTCGGCTGGCCGCCCCGGATCGTCTCGATCAGAGCGCGCACCTCCCGCGTCGCTTTCGCGGCGACGATCAGGATGGCGTCGAACCCGTCCTTCGACAGCGTGTCGCCAGCCGCGCGCAGCTGGGCGGTCTCCACCGCCAGCGGCTCGATCTCCGCCAGCACGGATTCGACCTGGCTTTGCGCCTTGCCGGCGCGCGCGATCAGCAGGCGCCGCTTTTTCCGCGACGACAGGTCGCGAAGCTGGGCGAAGGCGGCGGACAAATCCTCCTTGCTGGCCGGCTTGGCGCTGTATTCCACCGCCATATGGGTGTGCAGCCGGCGCTGGTCCTCGACCACGGAGATCACATGGACCGGCAGATGCTGCAGCTCCGGATCGTGCTTCAGCAGGTCCAGCAGGGCCCAGCCGTCGATATCGGGAAGCTGGATGTCCAGGCTGAGCGCGTCGGGGCGGTGCTGCCGGATCGCGGGGCGCACATCACGCCCGCGCGACACGACCAGGCCCTCGAAGCCCTGCTCGCCTGCGATCTCCTCCAGGATGCGGGCAAAGATCGGGTCGTCCTCCACGATCATCACCAGCGGCTTGTCGCGCTTGCGCGCCGGCGCCGCCTGCCCGGCCGGCTGGGGCTCGGCGCGCGACGCCGTGTCGCCCGCGGCCGGCAGTTTCAGCGCCGGCGGCGCCAGCTGTTCGACGGTCGCGTCGCCATTGGCGCGGGGACCGCTGAGCGGCAGAAGCAGCACGAACGTGCTGCCCTTGCCCGGCTCGCTCTGCACCCGGATTTCGCCGCCGAGCAGCGCCGCCAGCTCCCGGCTGATGGACAGGCCGAGGCCCGTGCCGCCATAGCGCCGGCTGGTGGTCCCGTCGGCCTGCTGGAAGGCTTCGAAGATCACCTTCTGCTGTTCGGGGGTGATGCCGATGCCGGTGTCGCTGATCGTGAAGGCCACGATATGGCTCGCGGCGGCCAGACCCGCATGCTCGTAATGCAAATCCTCCGGCGCCGGGCCGACCTTCAGGCTGACCTTGCCCTTCTCGGTAAACTTGAAGGCGTTGGACAGCAGGTTGTTGGTGATCTGCTGCAGACGCATCGCGTCGGTGAACATCGTTTCCGGCAGGCTGGGATCGACATCGATGGAGAATTTCAGCTTCTTCTCCTCGGCCATCTCCCGGAACGTGCGCTCGGTCTGCTGAGCGAACGTCTCGAAATCCATGTCGGCGGTGTCCAGCGCCACGGTGCCGGATTCGATCTTCGACAGATCCAGAATGTCGTTGATCATGCGCAGCAGGTCGGAGCCGGCCGAATGGATCGTCCGCGCCTGTTCGACCTGCTTCTCCTTCAGATTGCCGCCGGCGTTTTCCGCCAGCAGCTTGGACAGGATCAGCAGGCTGTTCAGCGGCGTGCGCAGCTCGTGGCTCATATTGGCCAGGAACTCCGACTTGTATTTGGAGGTGAGCGCGAGCTGTTCGGCTTTCTCCTCCAGCGCCGAGCGGGCCTGCTCGACCTCCCGGTTGATCGCCTCCACCTGACGCTTTTCGGCCTGCAGCTGGGTCGCCTTTTCCTCCAGCTCCTCGTTCTTGGTCTGCAGCTCCTCCTGCTGGGTTTTCAGCATCTCCTCGGACTGGCGCATGCTCATGGCCTGCTGTTCGAGGCGGTCGTTGGAGCTCTTCAGTTCGTTCTGCTGGCTCTGCAGCTCCTTGGTCAGGATCTGCGACTGTTTCAGCAGCGCCTCGGTGCGCATGCTGGCGCTGATCGTGTTGAGCACGATCCCGATGCTTTCCACCAGCTGGTCCAGGAAGGACAGGTGAACCGAGGTGAAGCGGTTGAACGAGGCGATCTCGATCACCGCCAGCACCTCTTCCTCGAAGATCACCGGCAGGTCGACGATGTTCAGCGGCGGCCCCTCGCCCAGGCCGGAGGAGATCTGCACATAGTCCTTCGGCGCGTTGGTCAGCAGGATGCGCTGGCGCTCGAACGCGCACTGGCCGACCAGGCCTTCGCGCAGATGCACGCGGTTGGACACGTGCTTGCGCTCGGTCATCGCGTAGCTGGCGGTCAGTTCGAAGAGCGGGCCTTCGTCCTCTTCCTCCGCCGCCTTGCCGGTCTGCACATAGAGCGCGCCGTGCTGCGCATCGACCAGCGGCGCGATCTCCGACAGCACCAGGTTACAGACGGTCACCAGATCGCGCTCGCCCTGCATCATCCGGGTGAAACGGGCGAGGTTGGTTTTCAGCCAGTCCTGTTCCTCGTTGTACTCGGTGGTCTCCCGCAGGTTGGAGATCATCTGGTTGATGTTGTCCTTCAGGGCAGCCACTTCGCCTGAGGCCTCGACCGCGATGGACCGCGTCAGGTCGCCCGCGGCCACGGCGGTGGCGACCTCCGCGATGGCGCGCACCTGGGTGGTCAGATTGTCGGCCAGCTGGTTCACGTTGTCGGTCAGGTCGCGCCACAGACCAGCGGCCCCCGGCACCTTCGCCTGGCCGCCCAGCTTGCCCTCGATCCCCACTTCGCGCGCCACGTCGGTCACCTGGTCGCCGAACGTGGCCAGCGTGTCGATCATGCCGTTGATGGTTTCGGCCAGTTCTGCGATTTCGCCCTTGGCGTCCACGGTCAGCTTGCGCTTCAGATTACCGTTGGCGACCGCCGTCACGACCTGGGCGATGCCGCGCACCTGATTGGTCAGGTTGGCGGCCATCATGTTCACGTTGTCGGTCAGGTCCTTCCAGGTGCCGGCGACGCCCTCCACCTGCGCCTCGCCGCCCAGCTTGCCCTCGGCGCCCACTTCGCGCGCCACCCGCGTCACTTCCGAGGCGAAGGACGACAGCTGATCCACCATCGTGTTGATGGTGTTTTTCAGCTCCAGGATCTCGCCCTTCACGTCCACGGTGATCTTCTTGGACAGGTCGCCCCGCGCCACCGCCGTCGTCACGTCCGCGATGTTCCGCACCTGGCTGGTCAGGTTGCCGGCCATGGCATTCACGTTGTCGGTCAGGTCTTTCCAGGTGCCGGCGACGCCTTCCACGCGCGCCTCGCCGCCCAGCTTCCCTTCGGTGCCCACCTCGCGCGCCACGCGCGTCACTTCCGAGGCAAACGAGTTCAGCTGGTCCACCATCGTGTTGATGGTTTCCTTCAGCTCCTGAATCTCGCCCTTCACGTCCACGGTGATCTTCTTGGACAGGTCGCCGCGCGCCACGGCCGTGGTCACGTCCGCGATGTTCCGCACCTGGCTGGTCAGATTGCCGGCCATGGCGTTCACGTTGTCGGTCAGGTCTTTCCAGGTGCCGGCGACGCCTTCCACGCGCGCCTCGCCGCCCAATTTCCCTTCGGTGCCCACGTCACGGGCCACGCGCGTCACTTCCGAGGCGAAGGAAGACAGCTGATCCACCATCCGGTTGATCACGTCCTTGATCTGCAGAATTTCGCCCTGCACATCGACGGTGATCTTCTGGGTCAGGTCGCCGTTGGCGATGGCGGTGGCGACCTTCGACACGTCCCGCAGCTGGACGGTCAGATTGCCGGCCATGGCGTTCACGTTGTCGGTCAAATCCTTCCAGGTGCCGGCGACGCCTTCCACGCGCGCCTGCACGCCCAGCTTGCCCTCGCCGCCCACCTCGCGCGCCACCCGCGTCACTTCCGAGGCGAAGGACGACAGCTGGCCAACCATCACGTTGATGACTTCCTTGATCTGCAGGATTTCGCCCTGCGCATCGACGGTAATCTCCTGGGTCAGGTCGCCCCGGGCGATGGCGGTGGCGACCTTCGACACGTCGCGCAGCTGGACGGTCAGGTTGCCGGCCATGGAGTTCACGTTGTCGGTCAAATCCTTCCAGGTGCCGGCGACGCCTTCCACCTTGGCCTGGCCGCCCAGCTTCCCTTCCGTCCCCACTTCGCGGGCCACCCGCGTCACTTCCGAGGCGAACGAATTCAGCTGATCCACCATCGTGTTGATGGTTTCCTTCAGCTCCAGGATCTCGCCCTGGACGTCCACGGTGATCTTCTTGGACAGGTCGCCCCGCGCCACGGCGGTGGTCACGTCCGCGATGTTCCGCACCTGACCGGTCAGGTTGGTCGCCATCGCGTTCACGTTGTCGGTCAAATCCTTCCAGGTGCCGGCGACGCCTTCCACCTTGGCCTGACCGCCCAGCTTGCCCTCGGTGCCCACTTCGCGCGCCACCCGCGTCACTTCCGAGGCGAAACTGGAGAGCTGCCCCACCATCGTGTTGATGGTGTTCTTCAGCTCCAGGATTTCGCCCTTCACGTCGACGGTGA
Source organism: uncultured Euryhalocaulis sp. (assembly GCA_913055605.1). GTDB lineage: Bacteria > Pseudomonadota > Alphaproteobacteria > Caulobacterales > Maricaulaceae > Euryhalocaulis. The sequence goes on from CAJXKJ010000006.1 coordinate 57,771, forward strand.
TTTCCTTGGACAAATCGCCCCGGGCGACGGCCGTGGTCACCTCGGCGATGTTCCGCACCTGGCTGGTCAGATTGCCGGCCATCAGGTTCACGTTGTCGGTCAAATCCTTCCAGGTGCCGGCGACGCCGACCACCTCCGCCTGGCCGCCAAGTTTCCCTTCGGTGCCCACCTCGCGCGCCACCCGCGTCACTTCGGAGGCAAATGAATTCAGCTGGTCCACCATCGTGTTGATGGTGTTTTTCAGCTCCAGGATCTCGCCCTTCACGTCCACGGTGATTTTCTTGGACAGGTCGCCCCGGGCCACCGCCGTGGTCACGTCCGCGATGTTCCGCACCTGGCTGGTCAGGTTGGACGCCATCGCGTTCACGTTGTCGGTGAGGTCTTTCCATGTGCCGCCGACGCCCTTCACGCGCGCCTGACCGCCCAGCTTGCCCTCGGTGCCCACCTCGCGCGCCACGCGCGTCACTTCGGAGGTCACCACGCCCAGCCGCTGGACCATGGTGTTCATCGTCTTGGCGTTCTTCAGGAAGTCGCCCTTCAGACGCCGGCCGTCGACCTCCACGGCCATGGTCTGGGACAGATCGCCATGGGCCACCGCGCTGACGACGCGGGAGACCTCGGCGCTCTGCTGCATGGTGTCGTCGATCAGCTCGTTGACGGAGTCGATACAGTCGCGCCAGCCGCCGGAGACGCCCTCCAGCTCCGCCCGCTCGGACGTCTTGCCGTCGCGCCCGAAGGATTTGCGCAGCCGGGCCAGTTCCTTGGTCAGCGCCTGGTTGCGCTCCACCACATCGTTGAAGGCCTCGGCGATCTCGCCGTCCGAGCCTGCCAAATCCTCGGGCAGCCGCGCCGAAAAATCCCCCCGCCGGAACGCACGCAACGCACCAAGCATCTGCCGATCGGTGAGCTTCGACCGACCGGTGGCAAGCACTTTATCCATGAGATTTCCTGCTCAGATCACAGGGAACCGTGTCCCCAACCCCCGCTGATCCCCGGTCTTGAGCACAATCCCGGAGGAACGAGCTAACGGTCGGGTTGTCAGTTGGTTCCTGCAGTGCCGGGAAATCGAAGGAAATCGCCACGCCGGCGGGTCCGGCCGCCTGGCGGCCGGACCCGGATAGGGAGCAAAGCGGGCCGCGAGGCCCGGATCAGGAGAACGGATTGTCGCCGTAGACGGTGCGGCCGGCGGCCTCCGCCGCGGGGTCGGCGCGGCCGCAGACGGCCAGCGCGGTCAGCGCGTAGATCAGCGTGGCGTCGAACAGATCCTCGGGCGTCGGGCGCCAGCGGGTCGGGCCGGTCGTGATGGCCGGGATGCGGTTCATGTTGAAGACGTTATGGTCGCGCCACATGCTGGAATAGACCGGCTTGGCGGGGCCGGCGGGCCGGCCGATGGCCGCGCGCGTGGCCGCGTCCACCGCGCGCACCAGCGGGGCGACCTCGTCCGCGTCCGCCTCGAACCCGTGGCGAACCGTGACCGGCTCGATATCGAACTCCCAGCCGCCCGTGCGCATCACCGCCTCCAGCTCGTGCAGGACCTGGGCGGCCTTCTGCCGGGGGGACAGGTCGCAGCCGACATAGATGTGGCAGATCTCCGTGCCGCCGCCATAGGGCACCCCGCCCTGGACGCAGGAGATCGTGGCCTTCGGAATAGATGTGCCGCAGGCAGTCTCGTAGCGGCTCTCCGCCTCGAACTTGCGGCTCCAGGCGTGCAGCGCGTCGATCACGGGCCCGAGCTTGTAGATCGGGCTGGGATGGTCGGTCGCGGCCTCCGGCGCGTTCAGCAGCGGGCGGAAGATCGACTGGCCATAGATGCGGATGCGGAACAGCGCCCCGCCCGTGCCCATCCAGGTATAGTCGAAATCCGTGCCCTCGGCGGCGATGGCGTAATCCGCCGCGACGCCGCCATGGTGGAACATGTACTGGGCGCCGATTTCCTTGCCCATATAGGCGACGCCGCAGCGGTCCTCGACCGGCTCCGGCCCGCACTCGCCGGGACAGGCGGTGAGGTACATCCGCCCCGACAGGCCGTAGCCCGCGCGTTTCAGGGCCTTGGCCGCCATCAGGAAACAGCTCATCGGGCCGCGGTCGTTGGCGACCGCATAGCCGTAGAATTTCCCGTCCTCCAGCCAGCATTCGCGCCATTCGCGATTGGTGACGCTGGCCGGGCGCTTGGTCTTGGCGTCCAGCAGCGGGTCGTCGAACGGGCTTTCGGTGTCCAGGTGCGCGGTGAACAGCAGGTTCGGCCCGGGACCGGACCCGCCATATTCGCCGATCACATTGGGCCGTTCTGGCGTGGCGCCGACGGTGCGCGGGTTGAACCCCTCGCGCGCCATCCAGTCGCGGACGTAGGCCGCGGCCTCCGCCTCCCCGGTCGAGGGGCTGTAGATATTGCTCAGCTCCAGAACGAGCCGGGTCAGCTCCTCGCGGTCGATCGCGGCCGCGATGGCCTCCCGGTCGGCCGGGTCCACCATGTCCGCCATTCCGGCGGCGGCGCCTCCGTCAGCCATGGTCCCGCCCTCGCCTCAGGCGCTCTTTGCCTGGGGGGGACTGTAGCGTGACCGAAGCGAGGGCAGGATTTCGGCGCCGAACATCTCCAGCCCCTTCACATAGTCGGGGAAGATCAGCATCACGCCGTCCAGCTCGCAGTAGTCGAGATAATGCTCGATCTTCTCACGGCAGGTTTCCGGCGAGCCGGCGACCGTGTGGTTCTGGCTGGCGCTCATCTTGCCGGCGTTGGCGGCGATCTTTTCGGGCTCCATGCCCCAGCTTTTCATCTGGGACATGATCGCGCCCATATCCTTGCCGTCCTCGAAGCGCTGCAGCAGCGCATCGGCCTTGGCGTCGGTTTCGTCGTGGACGACCGTGCACATGGCGCAGACCTTCACCTCGTTGCCGTTCTCCGCGGCGATCTCGCGCGCGCGGCGGCTATGGGTGCGGCGCTCGTCGTCGGTGCGCCCGCCGATGAAGCAGGCGTCGGCGTGCTTGGTGGAGAAGCGGAAGCCGCGGTCGGACTGGCCGGCGGCGATCAGGTCCGGTCGCGGCCGCGACAGCGGCTTCGGATCGGACTGGCAGTCCTCCATCTTGAAGAAGCGGCCGTCGAAATCGACCGACTCTTCGGACCAGAGACGTTTGATGATGGTGATCCACTCCTCGGTCCGCTGATAGCGGTCCTCGTGGGTCTCCTCATCGTTCCAGGCGCCCATCTGGGAGAATTCCTCGCGGTATGCGCCGGCCACGATGTTCAGGCCCGCCCGGCCCTTGCTGATGTGATCCAGCGTCGTGACCATCTTCGCCACGACCGCCGGGTTGTGCAGCAGCGCGTGCATGGTGGCCCAGACCTTCACCTTCTCGGTGACCTCGGCCAGGCCGGCCATCATGGTCATGGACTCCATCGAGGTGCGCCAATGGTCGGTCTCGCCGCCAAAGCCGCGCCACTTGGCCATCGACATGATGAAGTCGAGCCCGATCTTGTCGGCGATCAGCGCTGCGTCGCGGTTAGTCTGATAGAGGCCGTCCAGGTTCGGAGCATTCTTGGAAATGATCCACCCGCCATTGGCGATCGGCAGGAAGACGCCAAACATTTTCTCGTCCATGGAATTCACCCTCTACGCAGAGACAAACGGATTTTGGCAGCAACCGCGCCGACGGAGGTGCGGCTGGAGGCATAGATCGGCGGCCGCATCAGCGCGGACATCACGCAGACCGCGGCGGCGATGCCGGACAGCAGGAGGAAGACGATGATGAAGCTGCCGGTCAGGTCGCGCAGGATGCCGCCGATCGCCGGCCCCAGGGCCGACGCGGCGCCGACCAGGCACATCGTGGAGAACAGCTCCAGATTATAGCGCTGGCCGAAATAGTTGAGCATGAGCACGGTGCAGGCGAGCTGGACCGTGCCGAAGCCGATGCCGGTGCCGAGCGCATAGAAGAGCAGCCAGGGCTGGCTCTGCGACACCGCCAGCACGAAGCAGCCGATGGACGTCGCGGCGAGCGCGCCGGCCAGAAGGAAGCGCGGCTCCACATGGTCCCCCAGCACGCCGGACAGCGCGCGGAAGATCACGGCGATGAACGCCTCCAGGCTCAGCATCGCGCCGGCCATGGTGGTGGACACGCCGCGCTCGACCAGATGGCCGACCGACAGGCTGGTGATCGTCACCAGACAGATGATGTTCGAGAAATAGGCCGCCAGCAGGACGTAGAACTGGATGGTCGACATCGCCTCCTGCGGCGTCCAGTTCCGCCGCGTGCGGAAGACCTTCAGGCTGGCGTCCTCATAGGCGGCGACCTCGGTGTCCGGCTCCGGCGGATGGGGCTGCTCCAGCTCCTCCTTCGCGGGCCGGGCGAAGCGATTGTCCATGCCGATCACCGCCGCGCACAGGATGCCGTAGGTCAGCAGCAGGATGGCCTGGTACATCCAGTATTCGCGCCAGGACTGTTCCGGCAGAGCGAGCACGGCCAGCACCATCCACGGGCCGAGCACGTTCCCGAATCCGCCGATCGTGCTGTAGACGCCGAGCGCGGTGGATCGCCGCTTGAACAGGCGCGCGATGATGAAGGTCGCGGGAATCGCGCCCATCATCTGGAACGAGACGCCGCAGATCGCCGCGCCGACGAAATATTCCAGCAGGCTGTTGACGTTGTGCAGCAGGAACAGCCCCACCGCCATGAAGATCGCGCCGAGCAGAAGCGTCGCGCGAACCCCGAAGCGGCGGATCAGTTTGGGAGGCAGCAGCGCCGAGCCGCCGCAGGCCGCGCCCAGAATGGTGAAGCCGATGCCGGCCTGCGACCAGTTCCAGCCCAGATCCTCGACCATGTGGGGAAGGACGACGCCGAGCGAAGAGAAGGTCGCCGCGCCGATCAGCAATTCGAGGACGCTGACCGATATCAGCTGGTTGCCGGCCTTCCACGGGATCACGATCTCCCGCCCCGACCGCCACGGTAGCGCCTCCAGCATTCCCGTCTCTCCCCGCTTCAGCGTCGGGCGACCGTTCGCAGGCGCAATAACCGCCTTTCGAACCGTCGCCAGACCGTCACTGACATGTCAGCTAAAATGTCGACGGAATGCAAGGCAGGAAAAGGATTTTTAATGTGAAACTCGCAGCGCCCAGCGCATGGATGCGCTGCAACATTGCATAGCTGCGCCGCACAATGGGCGCAGCGCCCGCCTCAGGCGAAGCTGGCGGCGTCCTCAAAGGACAGGCGGGGAAGGCGCGGGCCGAGCGAGGACGAATCGCCCCTGCCGATATTGATCAGGAAGTTCGACTTCACCCGCGTGCCGGCGAAGAACTCGGCGTCCACGCCGTCATTGTTGAAGCCGCTCATCGGTCCGCAATCATAGCCGAGCGCGCGCGCGGCCATGATGAGGTACGCGCCCTGAAGGCTGGAATTGCGCAGCGCCGTGTCGTGCTGGACCACCGGGTCGGCGTACCAGGACGCCGCGCCCGGATTGTGCGGAAACAGCTCCGCCAGACGGTCGGCGAAATCCAGGTCATAGGCGACGATCACGCAAACCGGCGCGGCCATCGTCTTGTCGTGATTGCCGCGCGACAGGTGCGGCGACAGGCGCTTCTTCCCCTCCCCCGAATGGACGAAGACAAAGCGCGCCGGCGAACAATTGCCGGAGGTCGGGCCGAGTTTGGCGAGGGCGTACAGCTCCCGCATCTCGGCCACCGAAAGGGTCTCCGGCCGCCAGACATTATAGGTCCGCGCCTCGCGGAAGAGCTGGTCGATCGCCGCGTCGTTCAAAGCCGTGTCTGTCATGGGTCTATTCCGCCGGTAGGTTTGCGTGGGTGACGTCGCCGGCTTTGCGGCGGCGTCCGTCGATCAGCACCAGGCCGATGAACACGGCGCACAGCACCGCGCAGATGACGAGCGGCCAGCGATAGCCGAGCGTGTCCAGAACGACGCCGACGCCGAGCGCGCCCAGCGCCGGGAAGCCGCGCATCAGCGCGCCCCAGACGCTCAGCACCCGGCCGCTGGTCGCGTCCTCGGCGTCCATGATGACGACGAGCTGGGACGCCGCCGCGCTCATGCACATGAAGAAGCCGAGCACCGCCGCCGCGGCGAGCGCGGCGTGAAGCGTGGGCGACAACGCGAAGGCCAGCAGCGCGCCGCAGGCCGCCAGGGACGACCCCATGAACATGCGCGCCGGACGCGACGGGGCGTTGAGCGTGACCACGATGGCGCCGCCGATCGCGCCCAGGCCCACCGCCATGATCAGATAGGAATAATCCTGCACCCCGCCGTCGAAGAGCCGGTCCGCGAAGGCCGGCATCAATTCATAGAGCGGGCGGATCACCAGGGCGGTCGCGGCGAACACGATCAGCACCGGGGTGACCACGGCGTGGGTGGAGGCCGCGACGAACCCCTCCCACAGCTCGGTCGTGAATGCGGCCTTTCCGGACTTCGCCTTCTGGCGGATCTGGTGCAGCGACATCAGCACCCCGATCAGCGCCAGCGCGACCGCCGCGTTGATCCAGAAGATCACCGCGGGACCGGACCAGGCCATGATCGGGCCGGCCAGCGCCGGGCCCAGGAACCGGGTCACGTTCACCGAAATCGCGACCAGCGACATACCGGTCGGCAGGCAGTCCGGCGGCGTGACGTCCCGCACCAGCAGGGAGCGCGCGGCCTCCTGCATCGCGGCGGCCGAGCCGCTGACCGCGGCCAGGGCGACGAATAAAAAGGGCGACGCCATCCCCGAAAGGATGACGACGCCAGTTACGAGCGACTGGATTCCGATGACGGCCTGACAGAACAGGACGATCCGCCGCCGGTCGAACCGGTCGGCCAGCACGCCGCCGGCCGGGCCCAGGATCAGGCCGGGGGCCAGCTCCGCGATGGCGAGCGCGCCCAGCCACAATCCGCTATGCGTCAGCTCCCAGACCAGCCAGCCGAGCGCGATGCGCTGCATCCACTGGCTGGCCATCGTGCCGGTCGTCGCCGCAAACAGCGCGCGGTAGCGGGAATCCGCGAATACGGAGCCGAGCGCGCTGAACCCTGCGCGCTGGACGGGCGGCGTTTCGCTCACGACGTCGCGTCTCCGGAGGCATCCGGATAAAGTGGCCAGACGCGGCCGCGGTGATAGGCCAGCGGCGCGGCGTCCTTGTCCGCGCCCAGCTCCACGACGCGGCCGACCACGATCTCATGATCGCCCCCGTCATGGATTTCCTCGACCGTGCAGTCGAACCAGGCCACCGCGTTGTCCAGGATGGGATCGCCCGCCTCGGTGGCGGCGTGCGCCACGCCGCGGAAGCGGTCGGTCTCCGACTTTGAGGCGAAGGCGCGCACGATCTGCTGATGCCGGTCCGACAGGATGTTCACGCAGAAGGTGTTTGCGGCGCGCAGCGCGGCCAGCGTCCGGCTCTGCTTGTCCAGGCAGATCAGCAGCAGCGGCGGATCCATGGACACGGCGCAAAAGGCGTTGACCGCCGTGCCGGCCGGCGCGCCGCTGTCGTCATGCGTCGTCACGATGGTGACGCCGGTCGGAAACCCGCCCATCGCCTCGCGCCACAGCTGGCGGTCCACCGTATCGATCGTCTGCGCCGGGTCAGCCAAAAGGATTGTCTCCATAGACGGGGTTGGCGCGCCGGGCCTCTTCGGCGCGTTCCAGTTTGCCGCAAACCGACAGAGCGGTAAGCGCATAGATCAGCGCGCTGTTCACCAGATCGTCCGGCGTCGGGCGCCAGCGCTTGAAGCCGGTGGTGACCGCCGGAATGCGGTTCATGTTGAAGACGTTGTGGTCGCGCCACATGCTGGAATAGATCGGCGCGGCGCGTTGCAGCGGCGCGCCCAGCGTCAGCTGGGTCGCTGCGTCCACCGCGCTGACCAGCGGGCCGACCCGTTCGGCGTCGGCCTCGAAGCCATGGCGCACGACGACGGGCTCGATCTCGAACTCGCCGATATCCGCCGCGCGCAGGAATTGCTCCAGGTCGCGCTGGACCGCGGCGATCTCCATCACCGGGGTCAGGCCGACCTCCAGATACAGCGAGCAGATTTCCGTGCCCGCGCCGAAGGCGTAAGGCACGCCGCCGCGGATGGAGGAGATCTGCGCCTTCGGCTGGGCGACGCCGCCTTCGGATTCGTAGCGGTTCTCCGCCTCGAACTTGCGGCTCCAGTCCAGGATCGGCTGCATCGCCGCGCCGAACCGGTAGATCGGGTTCGGGTGCTCGGCGATCGTGTCGCTGTGCTGCAGCAGCGGGGTGAACACCGCCTCGCCATGCAGGCGGATGCGGAACACGGCATAGCCGCACGCGACCCAGGTCAGGCCGAAATCGCAGCCCTCCGCCGCGATGGCGTAATCGGGCGCGACGCCGCCGTGATAGAAGACGTAATGGGCGCCGATCTCCTTGCCCATATAGGCAATGCCCCTGGCCTCCTCGATCGGCTCGGGGCCGATCTCCCCCGGCGAAGCCGTCAAATAGAGCCGCCCCGAGAGATTGAAGCCACACGACTTCAGCGCCTTGCCTGCCATCAGGAAACAGGCCATCGGCCCACGATCGTTCGCTATCGGATAGCCGTATAGGACGCCGTCCTCCAGCCAACAGGAATTCCATTCCGGATTGGCCAGAGTCTCGGGGCGGAACTTGTATGCGTCCTGGTCCGGGTCCCAGGTCGGGCTCTCGGTGTCCAGGTGCGCGGTAAACAGAAGGCTCTTGCCGTCGCCGCCGCCGCCATAGGTGGCGATGACGTTCGGGCGTTCGGGCGTGGCCCCGACCTTGCGCGGCCGGAAGCCCTCGCGGTCGAGCCAGTCATAGACGAAGCCGGCGGCCGCGGCCTCGCCCATCGCCGGGCTCGGGATATTGCCGAGGTCCAGCGCCAGGCGCGTCAGCTCCTCCCGGTCGATCGCGGCCAGAAGCGCGGCGCGGTCCGCCTCCGACACCCCGGAGGGGGCGGCGGGCAGGTTATCGAATGTGTCGCTCATGCCTGTTGCGCCGCCCGCGGATTCCAGGCCGCCATGACGGCGCAGCTTTCGGTGATGGTCGCGCAGTTCAGCTCAAGGCTGGCCAGCGCGCCGGCATGCATGCCGTCGTCGTACGCGGCGCAGCAATCGGCCGGCACATAGACGAAATAATCCAGATGGAAGGCGTCGCGCACCGTGCAGTCGACGCAGCATTCAGTGGTCAGGCCGCAGACCACCAGCGTGTCCACGCCCCGCGCACGCAGGATGGCGTCCAGCCCCGTGCCGAAGAAGCCGCTATAGCGCATCTTCCAGACGATGGTTTCGCCCGGCTGCGGCTTCGGCCCGAAAAACTGCGCGCCGCGCGTTCCGGCGCGGCAGAGGGCGCCGTCGCCGCCCTGCCCGTTCCGCCGGCGCCATTCGCCCCAGACCGGCGAGTCCGTTTCCGGATCGGTCGCCAGGCCGACAAAGATGACCGGCACGCCCGACATGCGGGCGGCGGAGACCAGGCCCTCGGCCGCCTCCAGCGCCGGCGCGGCGACAGACATGTCCAGACCCGCCTTGCCCAGCGCCCCGTCCGGGGCGGCGAAATCGACCTGCATGTCGACGACGACGACCGCGGTGCGCTCCGGCGCAAGCCAGTCTTGAAACTCCGGGCCGGGTGAAACCTTCGAACTCACGTTCCGCCTCGCAAACTTTGGTGTTGCACTCACACGCGATGGGGGGCCGGCGTTCCCAGCCGCCGGCCCCGCCGCGCCGACCTAGAAGGCCTTCTTCAAGGTCACCCGGAACTCCCGGCCTTTGCCGGGAAGAACCGCCATGTCCGCGTACACGTCGGCCACGGGCTGGAAGTAGAGCTTGTCGAAAACGTTATCGACATTGGCTGCGATCTCCCAGCCGTCCTTGGCGTAGTAAGCCGCGATGTTCAGCAGCTCATAGGACGGATAGACGACCGGATCGGCCAGCCGCCCGGAGGTTTCGGAAACGCTGACCACGCCGGCCGTGAAGCCGAGCTGGCCCCAGTCGAACTCGTCGGTGACATAGTTTCCGTACAGGCTGAGCACCGTCTGCGGGATGCTCTTCAGCTCATAGTCGCCGGGATGGCCGACCGGGGAGGTCGAGAAATTGTAGACGGCGAAGCTGCCGCCATACGCGTTCTCGACCGGCAGGCCGGTGGCCCGGGCGGGGATGTAGGTGAAGCCCGCATCCGGCCCTTCGACGATCGTCTCCTGGGTGTTGCCCGCGAAGGTGAAGCTGAGCCGGTCGGTGGCCAGATACCGGGCCTCCAGCTCGATGCCGCGCGCCGTGGTGGCGACGACATTGTTCATGATCGACAGACGGGTCCGGCTCTGTTCGTAGCCGGCAAGGCTGCCGATCAGAGTGCCTTCCAGCAGGTCGAACTTCACCCCGACTTCCTGAAGCTCGGAGTCCGAGATCCACTGGTCGCCGGAAATCAGGCCGGGCGTCAGATCGCCCGCCTGGCCCAGCTCCAGGGCCGCGGTCTCCGCGTAGGTGACGTAGGGGAACAGCCCGAACGTCGTGTCGATGCTGAGGCTCGCCGAATAGCTGAACTCGTCGTCGTCGGCCTCGAACGGGATGCCGGTCGCGCAGAAGCACACCGCGCCGGTGTCGACGGCCTTGGCCTGGTAGAAGTCGTACCGGCCGGCCAGCAGCAGGTTGACGTATTCTCCGAAGCCCAGATCGAAGACGCCGAACAGGCCGGTGTCTTCCCACATGCTGTCGACCGCGATGTCCCAGCCATAGCCGATGCCGCCCGGCTCTTCGCTGAACGGATCGTCGAACGTGTCGTTCGGGGTGGCCCCGACCGTCAGGTCGCGGCGGTCCAGAACGATATAGCCGGAATTGTAGCTTTCCATCCGGTCGGCGTGCTGCGTCCGGTGCGAAATGCCGACCGTGCTGACCGACTCGAACCAGTCGCTGCTGTACATGACGTCGTAGTGCAGCCGCGCCTCGATGGCGTCGGCGTCATAGTCCGCCGGGAAGCCGTAGCTGACGAAGCGCTGGTTCTTCAGGTCGTCGTAGAACAGCTCGAAGCTGACCGACGCGTCGCCGAACGACTTGGTCAGTTCGCCGTACAGCGTGTTCGTCCGCGTGTCGGAGAAGTCCCGATCGCTGATGAACACCGTGCGCGGGTCCAACGTGGCCGTGCCGACGCCGGTGTCCAGCGTGTAGCGGGGCGCGACCGTGGGCGGGAAGCCGAAATAGCCGGTGACGAACGAGCCGCCGGTTTCGTTCGGCGTCAGCCGCCCGTTGCCGTCCACGTCCACCACGGTGGTGTCGCGGCCGGTGACATAGACCTGGTCGTCGACCAGCGCCTGGCTCAGGCGGTTCCAGCCCGGGCTCTGAACATAGCCCTCGGCGTCGTAATACATGCCGCCGAAGGACAGCGTGACCGACGGCGTCAGATCGAAATCCGCCGACAGCTGGCCCAGGAAGTGTTTCGGCTCGATCCCCCGATAATAGGAGCCGGAGTCCTCGTATTCCGCATAGGCGAACACGCCGCCGCGATCCATTCCGCCGAACGCCACCGGAATGGCGATCTGACCGGCGGTGTTGAACTTGTCGTAGGAACCGGTGGTGACCTCGACCTGGCCGGTCAGGGCGTCCACGAAATTCGGACCCGACGCGCGGGCGGTTTTCGGGACGACATTGATCAGGCCGCCGACCTTGCCCGGGCCATAGACCGGCGTGGGCGGACCGCGGACAATGTCGACCTGGGACGTGGCGCCGAGCGGCGTCGGATAGGTGCCGCGGTTTTCGAGGCGCTTGAAGCCGCGGAAATAGGTCTCCGCCAGCGTGCCGCGGACGTTCACCGCGCCTTTGACCCCATAGAAGCTCGCCGTGAACGTGCCCGGCGAAATGGCGATCAGGTCGTCGACCTCTTCAATGCCATAGCGCTCCAGCGTCAGATCGTTGACGAGGGTCGCCGAACGCGGCGTCTCCATCAGCGATTTGCCGAGGCCGAACACGGTGTCGCTCGGCGTTTTCTCCATCAGGCCGACACGGTCGGCGGTGACTACGACAACGTCATCGACCGTTTGGGCAAACGCGCCCGAAGCCGTCGCAAGTGTGGCCATGCTTGTGCCTATGGCCAGAAATGTTCGCAGCGTCATCAAGACCCCCTTCTAGTGCGAAACTGGCCCTCCCTATTTGTTGCGATGAAAAGCGCTCAGCCCTCGGGCGTCAAGCGTAACATGTTAGGTGACATTTCTATTATGTGACGGCTCTGGACGCCCGGCCCCGAGGGCGGCGTCCGGCTCACTCCTGACAAGCGAAGCGATTTTTCAGCGCAGTTTCAAGCGCTTGAATGCATTTTCCGGAAAAGCGGCGGAGGATCGCATGCGGCGAAATGGCAGGGCGGCGGTCGCCGACCCGTCATTGCCGCATACCTCACATGTCAACTAACATGTCTCAAATGCGCGCAGGATGCGATCTTGAGAACCGATGTGCACGCGCGAGGAGAATTCAGCTGTTGGCGACCTTGGCGCGGGTCCGCGCGACATTGTCCCGAACGCTGTCCGGGAAATCGCCCAGCACCTTGCGCATCGCCTCTTCGGCCCGCGCGGTGTCGCGCGATTCGATCGCCACGGCGACGGCGCGGTGATCGGCGATGTCATGAAGCCGGTCCTGTTCCGGCCGCGTCGTCATGGAGTGGTACCAGTACCGCGCCGCCTTGTGGTGCAGCGAGATGACCACCCGCGCCAGGGTCAGATTGTGACTGGCGACCGCCACCGCGCGGTGGAAGTTCTGGTCCATTGCCACCAGCGTGCGGAAGTCGCGCTGCTTGGCGTAGGCCTCCGCGCCTTCGAACGCATTCGCGATGGCCTCGATCTCCGACGCCGTGGCGTGACGGGCGGCCAGCGCCGCGCCGTGCGGCTCCAGAAGATAGCGAACCTCGAACGCCTGCTCGACTTCCTGAAGGTCCAGCGGGGTGACCGTGGTGCCGGAGCGCGCGCGGCGCTGAACCAGCCCCTCCAGCGACAGGCGCCCCAGCGCGTCGCGCACGCCGGCGACGCCGACATCGTAGCGCTTGGCCAAGCCGTGCTCGTCCAGCCGCGCGCTCGGCGGCAGGCTGCCCAGAATGATGTCCAGCAGGATGTGCTCGTACGCCTTGGACTTTTGAAGGTCCGGCGACCAGTCCTCGACTTGGCGGAACGCGCTGAAAGGCTGCGGTTCGAGCACCGCTACACTCCCCCTGCCGGAAGGTTTCTTACCCTGCATGCGTTCCCCCCTGGAACGGCAACCGTCTCGTTTTTCGAGATCGTTTCATCGACTTTAGGAGAGTCCCCAGGCCCAGGCAAACGCGCCTGTCTGCACGGGGCTGTCTCTTCCCGCCGCCGCCACGGCGCGATTCGCGCCGTTTCCTTTTACCCGGATTCCTTGCCGAGGGCGCTATCTCCATGACTTCCGAAGACCAAAAAACCGTTGTCCGTTCGGGCGTTAGCCGGCGGGAGACTCTGTACGCCGCGGGCTTCACGCTGCTGGGCGGATGCGCTTCGGCGCCGGCCGCACAGGCGACAACGCCGGCGCGTTTCACCTCCGGCGTGGCGAGCGGCGACCCGACACAGACCTCGGGCGTGATCTGGACGCGCGCCCTTCCCGACGCGCCGGCGCGCGCGGCGACCGTCGCGTTCGAGATCGCGGAGGATCCGGATTTCGGAAACATCCTGCGGCGCGGACAGGCGACGACGACGGCGGAGCGCGACTTCACGGTGAAGATCGACGTGCAGGGCCTGCAGCCCGGCGCGACCTATTTTTACCGCTTCCAGGCCGGCGCGGCGCAGTCGCCCACGGGCCGCACGCGCACTTTGCCCGTTGCGGGCGCACAGTCGATCCGGCTCGCGCTTGCCTCATGCGCCAACTACCCCTCTGGTTTCTATAACGGCTATCGCGAGATCGCCGGCGTCGCGGATCTCGACGCCGTCATCCATGTCGGCGACTACATCTATGAGTACGGGCCGGACGGATATGACGGCGAAACCGGAAAGCGGATCGGCCGCATCCCCGACCCGCCGCACGAAATCGTCACGCTGGACGATTACCGCCGCCGCTTCGCCCAGTACCGCGCCGACCCGGACCTGCAGGCCGCGCACGCCCATGCGCCCTTCATCACCATCTGGGACGATCACGAGACGGCCAATAACAGCTGGACCGGCGGCGCGGACAATCACCAGGAGGATGCCGAAGGCGCATGGCTGGCCAGGCGCGACGCGGCGCTGCGCGCCTATTTCGAATGGCTGCCCATGCGCGATCCCGCGCCCGGCGCGGCGGCCGAACGGCTGCGCCGCGTCTATGATTTCGGCGATATCGCCTCGCTGATCGTGATCGAAACGCGCCTGACCGGGCGCAGCCGCCAACTGTCGCTGGACGAAACCGCCCTCGCCGACCCGCAGCGGTTCGAGGAGGAAACGCTGGGCGATCCCTCGCGCACCATGATGGGGCCGGCGCAGGAAGCCTGGCTGGGCGAGGCGCTGATGCAATCGCGCGCGCGCGGCATGGCCTGGCAGATCCTGGGCAACCAGACCGTCATGGGCCGCATGCGCACGCCGGACTTCACGACCCGTTTTCCGCGCGATGTGGTGGACGCCGCGATGGCGGCCGGCGGCTATTCCGCGCGCTGGCTGGAACGGTCGAAACTGGGCCTGCCGGTCAATCTGGATTCCTGGGATGGCTATCCCGCCGCGCGCACCCGTCTGTACGAACAGGCGCTGGCGGCGGATGCGCGGCTCGCCGTGCTGTCCGGCGACAGCCACATGTTCTGGGCGAACAATCTGCATCATCCGGAGAGCGGGCAGATGGTCGGCGTGGAATTCGCCACCGCCGGAATCACCTCCCCCGGCGGCTACGAGAATTTTGGATCGGACCCGCAGATTTTCGCGACCGCCGCGACGGGCATGGCCGAGCACAATCCCGACATCGCCTGGGCCAATGTGCGCAATCGCGGCTTCGTCCTGTTGTCGGTCACGGAAGAGGCGATCGAGGCGGAATATGTCGGCCTCAGCACGATCACCGAGCGCGACTACGAACCGATGACGCTGCTGAAAGCCCGCGCGGAAACGGCGCCCGGGCGACGGGAGCTCGCTCTGGATATCGGATAGCGGGCGCGCGTTCAGTTCCGGTCGAGATAGCGCAGGGCGATCATCGCCGCGGAGATGCGGTTCTCCACGCCGAGCTTGGAGTAGACCTGCTCCAGATGCTTGTCGACGGTGCGCGTGCTGAGGCCCAGGATCTCCCCGATATCCTTGTTGGACTTCCCGCGCGTCAGCCACAGCAGCACCTCCGCCTCCCGCCCCGTCAGGGACAGGCGGGAGCGGAACACGGCGCTGGCGTCGGCGGAGGCGTCGGCGATGGACAGCAGATATTCGTCCGGCCCCAGCTGCGCGTTGAAGGTCAGCTGCACCTTCAGCCCGGTCGGCGCGGTGATGGTCAGCGGCATGGCGTTGCCGCCGGTCAGCCAGCCCGCCACATCCGGCAGCACGTCCGGCGCGACCGAACCCGGCGCGCGGACCAGCTCCTCCGCCTGGGGCGTCGTCCAGAGCAATTCGCCGTCCGAATTTACGCCCACCAGCGCGCGGCCCGCGGCGTCCAGCGCCAGGCTGATGCTGCGCGCCTTGCGCGCGTTGGCGGCGTGCACCTTGATCCGGGCGACCAGCTCGTCGGCGACGATCGGCTTGGTCAGGTAATCGACGCCCCCGGCCTCCAGCCCCGTCACGACATGTTCGGTGTCGCTGAGGCCGGTCATGAAGATCACCGGCAAATGCGCCAGGCGCGGATCGGCCTTGATCCGGCGCGTGGTGACGAAGCCGTCCATGCCCGGCATCACCGCGTCCATCAGGATGACTTCGGGGCGCTTGTCGGCGGTGACCTCCAGCGCCTCGGCGCCGGAGCTGGCGACGAAGACGGTGAAGCCCGCCTCCTCCAGCGCGTCGGTCAGGAAGCGCAGCGTTTCCGGCGAGTCGTCGACGACGAGCACCGAACCGGCGGTCTGGGCTTCAGCGGTCATGGCCATCGAGGGTTTCCAGTTCGGATGCGGCGCGCGGCGTGCGGCCGGCGCGGCGGACGCCTGGGTCGGTAGATTCATATTCCCACTCCAGATCGAGAACCGCGCCGATGCGGTCCAGAAGCGCGGCGATTTCCACGGGCTTGGCTAGCATGCCGTCATGCTGGTCGCCCGGCGTGCTCGGGCGGCGGATGTCGGCGGCGTCCGCGGTGATGATGACGATGCGCGGAGGGCGCTCCATCTTGCGCAGGCGCGAGGCGACGTCCCAGCCGGTCATGCCCGGCATCGAAATGTCCAGCAGCGCGAGGTCGGGCGACAGCTCCGCCGCCATGTCCAGACAGGTCAGGCCGTCGGCCGCGGTGTGCACGTCGAAGCCGAGCGGGCGCAGAATGTCCTCCACCAGCGCCAGATGCGACGGGTCGTCGTCGGCGACCAGCACGGTGCGGCGCGGGCCGCGATAGCCGGCGATCTGTTCGGTGGCAGCGCGTTCGGAGCCCGGGCTGTGCACCGCGGACAGCATCAGGCGTACGCGCACGCGCGTGCCGACGCCGGGCGTGCTGGTCAGGGTCAGCTCGCCGCCCATGATGTCGGTCAGCAGGCTGGTGATGGTGAGGCCGAGCCCCGTGCCCGGCGTGGCGGCGACGGCCGTCGCCTGCCCCCGCGCGAAGGGTTCGAAGACGCGCTCGATATCCTCGGCCGGTATGCCGACGCCGCTGTCCACGATCTCGAACTCCGCGATCTGGTTGCGATAGGCCACGCCGAAGGAGACATAGCCCTGGTCCGTGAACTTGATCGCATTGGACAGCAGGTTGATGCAGATCTGGCGCAGACGCTTCTCGTCGGTGTTCACGACCTCCGGCAGCGAATCGGAAATGTGGGAGCGGAACTCGATCCCGCGTGCATCGGCCTGCATTCGGAACATGTCGACCAGCTGGGCCAGGAATTCCTTGATCCGCACCTCTTCGCGATTGAGCTGGAGCCGCCCGGCCTCGATCTTCGAAATATCGAGCAGGCCTTCGATCAGGCCGCCCAGATGCTGGGCGGAGCGGCGCATGATTCGAATCGCGTCGCGCCGGTGGTTCGGGATGGTCTGGTCCCGCTCCAGAAGCTGGGCGTAGCCGAAGATCGCGTTCAGCGGCGTGCGCAGCTCGTGGCTGATTCCGGTGACATAGCGGCTCTTGGCCTGGTTCGCCGCCTCCGCCGTGTCCTTGGCCTGCTGCAGCAGCTGGTCGGTGCGCTTGTGCGCCTCGATCTCGGCCAGCAGCAGCGCGGTCTGGCGCGTCACCTCCTCCTGCGCCGCGCGCCGGCTTTCGTGCGCGAGGACGAACAGCCAGGCGACGACGCCGGTGATCAGCAGGAAGGCGAAGAAAATCTTCAGCAGCATCGAGCGGACCTCGTCCATCGGCAGGCCGGTCTCGATGACCGTCTGCAGATAGATGAGGCTAAGCACGCCGGCGAGCAGAACCGCGATGATGGAGATCAGCGCCAGATAATGACCGAGGCTGGAGTTCAGGCGCTCCACCAGCGGTGCGGGGAAAATGGCGCGCAGACCGGCCAGCAGCTGGTCCTTCATCTGGCTGCCCGTCTTGCAGACATCGTGGCAGCGCGCGTCCAGCGTACAGCACAGAGAGCAGATCGGCCCGTCATAGACAGGGCAGGACGACATGTCCTCCGGCTCGAAATGGTGCTCGCAGATACAGCAGCGGACCTGGCTCTGGCCCGCCCATTCCCGCTTTTCCTCGCGCGCGATGTAGAAGCGGCTGCCGGTCGCCAGCGCGATCACCGGCGCCATGACGAAGGCGATGCCGAGCGCCAGATAGGAGGACAGCGCCTGCAGCGTGTCCCCCAGCATCCCCGAATAGGCGACCACTGACCCGATGCTGGCCAGCAGCATCGAGCCCAGCCCGACCGGGTTGATGTCGTAGAGATGCGCGCGCTTGAACTCGATCCGCCGCGGGCTGAGGCCGAGCGGCTTGCAGACCACCAGGTCGGCGACCAGCGCCCCCACCCAGGCCACCGCGACATGCGCGTAGAGGCCGAGGATGTGCTCCAGCGCGCGATAGATGCCGAGCTCCATCAGCATCAGCGCGATGGCGACATTGAAGACCAGCCAGACGACACGCCCCGGGTGGCGGTGCGTCAGGCGGGAGAAGAAATTCGACCAGGCGATCGAGCCCGCATAGGAGTTCGTCACATTGATCTTCAGCTGGGACAGAATCACGAAGACGCCGGTCAGCCCGACCGCCAGCCCCGGATTGGCGGTGACATAGCCGAAGGCGACCAGGTAGAGCTGGTTCGGGTCAGCCGCCTGTTCCGGCGTCTTGCCGGCGTTGATCGCGAGATAGGCCAGGAACGCGCCCAGCATCAGCTTGACCGTGCCAATCACGATCCAGCCGGGCCCGGCGGCCAGCAGCGCCGTCCACCAGGAGCCGGAATTCTTCGCGCCCTTGCGCGGCAGGAAGCGCAGGATGTCCACCTGCTCCCCGATCTGGGCGACCAGCGCGAACAGGACGGTCGAGGCCGCGCCGAACAGCAGGATGTTGAACGAGCCGTCCATCGGGCCGAGGCGGCCGGCGTATTGCGTCCACCCCGCCGCGTCGTCGAGCCCGTACAGCGCGATGAAGATGAAGGGCAGCAGATGCAGCGCGATCCATAGCGGCTGGGTCGCGGCCTGGAACCGGTTGATGAAGGTGAAGCCGTGCGTGACCATCGGGATGATGGCGAGCGCGCTGATGATGTAGCCGGCGGTGATCGGCACGCCGAGCAGCATCTTCAGCGCATAGGCCATGATCACGGCCTCGATCGCGAAAAAGATGAAGGTGAAGCTGGCGTAGATCAGCGAGGTGATCGTTGAGCCGATATAGCCGAACCCCGCGCCGCGCGTCAGAAGGTCGATGTCGACCCCGTACTTGGCGGCGTAATAGCTGATCGGCGTGGCCATCAGAAAGATCAGCGCGCTGACCACCGCGATCGCGGCGACCGTATTGGTGAAGCCGAAGCTGAGCATCAGCGTCGCGCCGATGGCTTCCAGCGCGAGGAAGGAGATGGAGCCGATGGCGGTGTTGGCCACCCGGGCCGCGGTCCATTTACGCGCACCTTTGGCGGTGAACCGGAGCGCGTAGTCCTCGAGGGTCTCGTCGGCTACCCACTGGTTGTATTCGCGTCTGACCCTGACAACGCGCTGTTGCGCGACCATCTCGCTCACTCCGGCAGCGATGCGCGCCCGAGACCCGCTTTCCCCGCTTTAGTCAGAGGGCGTCCCCCCAATAATGCACCACACTCTGGTGCGGTGCAGCAATTGCATTTATGGGCGCCTGTCATGCGCGCGCCCCGCGCACTATCTCCTTAAAATTTCGAGCAATTTTATCATTATCCATGAGGCGTCCCGGCATGGGTATACGGGTTTTTGCGTATACGTGGAAACCCGCATTGCTGCACCGCAGCATCATCACCGACCATCGCGATAGGAAGGCGGGATAGAGGTTTTCGCCGGCTACTCGATGGAGTGAATGGATGACGAACGATACCAAGTGGACAGTGGACCGGCGCAAGCTGCTCGCCGGCATGGCGGCGGTTCCGGCCGTCGGCATGGCGCCGGGCTTCGGCCACGCGCAGGCGACGTCGGAGGTCAACACCACCGGCCTAGCCGTTACGGACGACAAGGTGACGGTGGGCATTCTCCACTCGGTCACCGGCACGATGGCGATTTCCGAAACCGGCTCCGTGCAGGCCGAGAAGCTGGCCATCGACCAGATCAACAAGTCCGGCGGCGTTCTGGGCCGCCAGATCGAATACATCCAGGAAGACGGCGCCAGCGACTGGCCGACCTTCGCGGAAAAGTCCCGCAAGCTGCTGGTGAACGACAAGGTCGCCGCGGTGTTCGGCTGCTGGACCTCGGCGTCCCGCAAGGCCGTGCTGCCGGTCTTCGAGCAGTACAACGGCATGCTCTACTACCCGACCTTCTATGAAGGCCTGGAGCAGTCCAAGAACGTGATCTACACGGGCCAGGAAGCGACCCAGCAGATCATCGCCGGCATCGACTGGATCGTGAAGGAGAAGAACCCGAAGACCTTCTACCTGCTGGGGTCGGACTACATCTGGCCGCGCACGTCGAACAAGATCGCGCGCAAGCACATCGAGAAGCTGGGCCTGGAGGTTCAGGGCGAGGAATATTTCCCGCTCGAGCACACCCAGTTCAACTCGGTCATCAACAAGCTGAAGCTGCGCAAGCCGGACGTGATCTACGCGATCATCGTCGGCGGCTCGAACGTCGCCTTCTACAAGCAGCTGAAGGCGGCGGGCATCGACCTGTCCAAGCAGACGCTGATCACCATCTCGGTGACCGAGGACGAGATCCTGGGCATCGGCGGCGAGAACATCGCCGGCGCCTATGCCTGCATGAAGTACTTCCAGTCCCTCGACAATCCGAACAACGAAGCCTTCGTGTCGGCCTTCAAGGAGATGTGGGGCCAGGACATCGTCATCGGCGACGTGACGCAGGCCGCCTATCTGGGTCCGTGGCTGTGGAAGCTGACCGTCGAGAAGGCGGGCAGTTTCGATATCGACAAGGTCGCGGAGGCCAGTCCGGGGATCGAGTTCACCGAGGCGCCGGAAGGCTATGTCCGGATCCACGAGAACCATCACCTCTGGTCCAAGACCCGCGTCGGCAAGGCCCGTCTCGATGGCCAGTACGACGTCATCTACGAGACCGCGGAGCTGATGGAGCCGGATCCCTTCCCCGAAGGCTATCAGTGACGCCCTGACCGGCGCGCGCGGCCGGGACCCCTGGGCGGGTCGCCGGCCGCGCCCCTTCCTTTCAGGTACGGGTAAGGACCATCGCTATGTTTGAAGGCTATACGGCCACCGAGCTCGGCTCGATCTTCGCCCTCCAGGGCTTTGCGGGACTCATCCTGTTCTCGGTGTTCCTGCTGATGGCCCTGGGGCTCGCCATCATCTTCGGCCAGATGGGCGTGATCAACATGGCGCACGGGGAGTTCATGATCCTCGGCGCCTATGTCACCTATCTGTGCTCGCAGGTGATCGGCAATTACGCGCCGGCCCTGTTCGGCGTGTACTTCTTCATAGCGATGATCCTGGCGTTCTTCGCCTCCGCGTCCCTGGGCGCGGTGGTCGAGTGGACGTTGATAAGGCACCTCTACAAACGGCCGCTGGACACATTGCTGGCGACCTGGGGCCTCAGCCTGATCCTGCAGCAAGTGTACCGCTCCGTCTTCGGCGCTCGAGAAGTCGGAGTGAACCTGCCGCAATGGATGCTCGGCGCGTACAGGGTCACGGATTTGATCGAGATCCCCATCAACGGTCTGTTCGTGATGTGCCTGACCGTGCTGATCACCATTGCGGTAGGTATTCTGATGTTCCGCTCCCGCTGGGGCCAGCAGGTCCGCGCGGTGATGCAGAACCGGGTGATGGCCGGCGCGGTCGGCATCAACACCGCCCGGGTCGACCAGATGACATTCGCGATCGGGTGCGGGGTCGCCGGCGTGGCCGGCAGCGCCTTCACCATGATCGGGTCCACCGGCCCGACCGCCGGCCAGCTCTACATCGTCGACACCTTCCTTGTGGTGGTGTTCGGCGGCGCCGGCAGCCTGCTGGGCACGGTCGCCTCCGCATTCACCATCGCCCAGGCGCAATCGACCATGGAGTTCTTCCTGTCCGGGTCGATGGCCAAGGTTCTGACGCTGCTCACGGTCGTCGGCATCCTGATGCTGCGCCCGCAGGGCCTCTTCCAGATCAAAGTCCGCCGGTGAGACACGACAATGCCTGAACGCATCGCATTCCTTCATCGCAAAGACGTCATCGGGATCCTGATCCTCGCGGCGCTGTTGCTGGTCGTCTTCCCGCTGACGCTGGACTCCTTCCGCCTGAACCTGGTCGGCAAATATCTGACCTACGCCTTCGTGGCGATCGGCCTGGTGCTGTGCTGGGGCAAGGCCGGCATCCTCAGCCTCGGCCAGGGCATCTTCTTCGGGCTCGGCGGCTACTGCATGGCCATGTTCCTGAAGCTGGAGGCCTCCAGCCCGGAGAACACGGCGATCCAGACCACGCCCGGCATTCCGGACTTTATGGACTGGAACCAGGTCACCGAACTGCCCTGGTTCTGGGAGCCGTTCCACAGCCTGGGATTCTCCCTGATCGCGGTGATCCTGGTGCCGGTGATCTTCGCCTCCATCATCGGCATGGCGATGTTCAAGCGCCGGGTCGGCGGTGTGTACTTCGCCATCATCACCCAGGCCATCGCGGCCATCCTGACGATCCTGATCGTCGGCCAGCAGGGCTATATCGGCGGCATCAACGGCATCACCGACCTGCGCACGCTGAAGGGCTGGGACATCCGGACCGACGACGCGAAATTCCTGCTCTATTTCGTGTGCTGCTTCCTGCTGCTGGGCTCCATCGTCCTCAGCTTCTTCGTCCAGGACACGAAGCTCGGCCGCATCCTGGTCGCCATCCGCGACAAGGAGGACCGGGTCCGCTTCTCCGGCTACGACGTGTCGAACTACAAGATCTTCGTCTTCTGCTTCGCCGCGGCGCTGGCCGCGGTCGGCGGGGCGATGTTCACCCTGCAGGTCGGTTTCATGTCGCCCTCCTTCGTCGGCATCGTGCCGTCGATCGAGATGGTGATCTTCTGCGCCGTCGGCGGCCGCCTCTCCATCCTGGGCGCGGTCTACGGGGCGCTGCTGGTCAATTTCGCCAAGACGGCGCTGTCCGAAAACTTCCCTGAACTGTGGCTGTTCGCGATGGGCGCGCTGTTCATCGGCGTGGTCATGCTGTTCCCCAACGGGCTGGCCGGACTGTGGAGCGCCTATGTCGCGCCGCGGATCGACCAGGTGCTGGGCGCAACGCGCCGGCGCAACGCGATCACGCCCATCGATCCCGCCGCCACGCCGGGCGAATAGAGGAGACCGCGATATGGACGCGACAACCAGCTCTGGCCGCAAGGATTTCGTTCTGGCCGTGGAGGGTCTGACGGTCTCCTTCGACGGGTTCAAGGCGGTCAACGACCTGTCCTTCTATGTCGACGAGAACGAGATCCGCGTGATCATCGGTCCGAACGGCGCGGGCAAGACCACCGTGCTGGACCTGATCTGCGGGCGCACCAAGGCGACCGAAGGCTCCATCAAATTCCGCGATCACGAGCTGACCCGGATGAAGGAGCACCAGATCGTGCGCCGCGGGGTCGGCCGGAAATTCCAGAACCCGTCCATCTACGAAGACCTGACGGTGTTCGAGAATCTGGAAATCTCCTTCCCGCGCGGCCGGTCGGTCTGGGGCGCCCTCGCCTTCCAGCGCGACGCCCAGGTGAAGGAGCGGGTGCAGGAGATCGCCGAGATGGTGTTCCTGCAGAACCGGCTGAACGAACGCGCCGAATATCTGAGCCACGGCGAAAAGCAGTGGCTGGAGATCGGCATGCTGCTGATCCAGGACCCGGACCTGCTGATGCTGGACGAGCCCGTCGCCGGCATGAGCGTGGCCGAACGCAAGAAGACGGCCGAGCTGCTGCACCGGATCATCCAGGACCGGTCCGTGATCGTGATCGAGCACGACATGAAGTTCGTGGAGGATATCGCCCACCGCGTGACGGTGATGCACCAGGGCAAGGTTCTCGCCGAGGGTTCGATGGAGTGGGTCAAGAACGACCCGAAAGTCGTCGAAGTCTATCTGGGGCACTAGGGGCACGCCGATGCTAAACATCAATCAACTGCATTCCGCCTACGGGCAAAGCGAAATTCTGCACGGCATCAATCTGGACGTCGCGCCGGGCGAGATCGTCGCCATCATGGGCCGCAACGGCATGGGCAAGACCACGCTGATGAAGTCGCTGATGGGCATCGTCCCGGCGACCAGCGGCACGATCCAGGTCGGCGAGACCGACATCACGGGTCTGAAGACCTATGAGCGCGTGTCCAAAGGCATCGCCTATGTCCCGCAGGGGCGGATGATCTTCGGCACCATGACGGTGCGGGAGAATATCGAGACCGGCCTGACCGTGACCAAGAAGCGCGAAGTCCCCTCGGACATCTATGAGCTGTTCCCCGTCCTGCTGGAGATGAAGGGCCGCCGCGGCGGCAACCTCTCCGGCGGGCAGCAGCAGCAGCTGGCCATCGCCCGGGCGCTGGCCAGCGAACCGAAAGTTCTTCTGCTGGACGAGCCGACCGAAGGCATCCAGCCGTCCATCATCCAGGAAATGGGCCGCACGCTGAAACAGATCCGCGACGAGCGCGGCCTGTCGATCGTGGTGTCGGAACAGGTGCTGAGCTTCGCGCTCGCCATCGCCGACCGCGTCCTGGTGATCGAGAACGGCGAGATCGTCCACGAAGACACGCGCGCGAATGTGGACGAGGCGAAAGTCGCCGGATTCCTGTCCGTCTGATTCAGCATCCCAGCCAGAGAAGGAGTGGCCATGGCCGAGACGCTTATCGAGGTCGACCTGAAACAGTCGCCCCATACCAACGAGAATATTCACAATCGCTGGCACCCCGACATTCCGATCGCGGTCTGGGTCGAGCCGGGCGACGATTTCAAGATCGAGACCTATGACTGGACCGGCGGCCAGATCAAGAACGACGACGACGCGGCCGATGTGCGCGACGTGGAGCTGGAGCAGGTCCACTATCTGTCCGGCCCGATCGGGGTGAAGGGCGCCGAGCCCGGCGACCTGCTGGTCGTCGATATCCTGGACATCGGCGCCAAGCCCGACAGCCTGTGGGGCTTCAACGGCTTCTTCTCGAAACAGAACGGCGGCGGCTTCCTGACCGAGCATTTCCCCGAGGCCCAGAAATCCATCTGGGACATCGACGGCATGTTCACAAAGTCGCGCCACGTGCCGGGCGTGAACTATGCCGGCCTGATCCACCCGGGCCTGATCGGCTGCCTGCCCGACCGCAAGATGCTGGACATGTGGAATTCGCGCGAAAAGGCGCTGTTCGACACCGATCCTGACCGCACCCCCCCGCTGGCCGCCCTGCCGAACACGCAGTCGGCGCATATGGGCAAGATGACCGGCGAGGCGAAAGACAAGGCCGCCGCCGAGGGCGCCCGCACCGTTCCGCCGCGCGAACACGGCGGCAATTGCGACATCAAGGATCTGAGCCGCGGCTCCAAGATCTATTTCCCGGTCTATGTGGACGGCGCCGGTCTTTCGATGGGCGACCTGCACTTCAGCCAGGGCGACGGCGAAATCACCTTCTGCGGCGCCATCGAGATGGCCGGCTGGCTTCATCTGAAGGTCAGCCTGATCAAGGGCGGCGTGGCGAAGTACGGGATCAAGAACCCGATCTTCAAGCCCTCCCCGATCACGCCGAAATACGACGACTATCTGATCTTCGAGGGGATCTCCGTCGACGAGGGCGGCACCCAGCATTATCTGGACGTGCACATCGCCTATCGTCAGGCGTGCCTGAACGCGATCGAGTATCTGAAAAAGTTCGGATACTCGGGGGCGCAGGCCTACGCCATCCTCGGCACCGCGCCCTGCCAGGGGCATATCTCCGGCGTCGTCGACATCCCGAACGCGTGCGCCACGCTGTGGCTGCCGACCGACGTGTTCGAGTTCGACGTTATGCCCGGATCGGACGGGCCGACGAAATATCTCGACGGCAAGATCGACGTGCCGCTGGCGCCCGATCTATAAGCAAGACCGCAGCGCCGCCCCGTCTTTGGCCGGGGCGGCGCCAGCATCACGGAGCCGAAATGGCGATCTACGACTACGAATGCACCGATTGCGGCGTGTTCACCGCGATGCGGCCCATGGCGATGAGCGACAAGCCGTGCGAATGCCCGCAATGCGGGACGGACTCGCGGCGCGTCTTCCTGCGCATGCCGGCGCTGGCGAACATGGATTCCGGCCGGCGCAGCGCGCACGCCACTAATGAGAAGAGCCGGCACGAGCCGGGCCTGGCGTCGAAGCGGCACGGGTCCAATTGCTCGTGCTGCAAGCCGAACAAATCCGCGGCGACCACCGCCACGGCCGCGAACGGGGCGAAATCCTTCCCCGGCAAACGGCCCTGGATGATCAGCCACTAGACCGGGCAGGAAACGTCAAAAAGAAACGCCGCGGGCCTTCACAGCCCGCGGCGTTTCTTTGCGTCTGGAACCCGGCGTCAGCCGTTGACGGCGATGGGTTGCGCTTCCTCCTCGATCTCGTCGGTGACGACATCGAACTGGGTCAGAATCGCGGTGCCGAACGTGGTCGTGATGGCGACGTCGGAGGCGTCCCGCCCCCGCGCCATGACGATGCGGCCGATGCGCGGCCTGTTGTGGCGCGCGTCGAACGTATGCCACTTGCCATCCAGATAGACCTCGAACCAGGCGCTGAAATCCATCGGCGAGGACGACGGCGGCACGCCGATATCGCCCAAATAACCGGTGCAATAGCGCGCCGGCACATTCATGCAGCGGCACAGCGTGATCGCCAGGTGCGCGAAGTCGCGGCACACGCCGCGCTGTTCCTCGTGCGCGTCGAAGGCCGACTTGGTCGGGCGGGCGTGGTGATAGCCGAATTCGATCCGGTCATGGACATAGTCCACGATCGCCTGAACCCGCTCCCAGCCCGGCGCGGTATGGCCGAACAGCTGCCAGGCCATCGTGCTCATGCGGTCGATTTCGCAATAGCGGCTGGACAGCAGATAGACGAGCACCTCGTCCGGCAGGAAGTCGATGTCCTGCAGCTTGGCGTCCGGCACGACCGGGTCATGCTCGCCGCTGTCATGGATGATGAAGTCCGAGGACAGCGTGATCGGACCCGGCTGCGCGAACAGCCGCGTGCAGCGATTGCCGTAGCAGTCGAGATAGAAGCGCGTCCGCACATTGGGCGATGTCGTCAGCGTGTCCGGCGTCTCGAGATCCTTTTCTCGATCCGGATGCACGTTGAGCATCAGCACCATCGGCGTGGGCGTCAGGCAGTTGAAACTTATGTTATAGCCAGCGCGAATACGCATCTTGGGAACCCCTGTTGGTGAACCCGTGCAACGCCGGTCATTTGAGAAGGTTGCCCGCCTCGCGCGGAATTAATGAAAATTCGCAGGCGCGAATGACATCGATCAATCTTTCCGACTTTGGCGCCCGAAGAATCGCTTCAGCTGGCCGCGGAGATCGGCGCGGCGCGGGCGTAGGACGGCCGCTGCGAGGCCAGTTCCGGGGACGGGATCACGTCCACCTCCACCTTGATGGCCTGATCGCCCGGGCTCATCAGGATGCCGTCAATGGGCGCCACGTCCGAATAGTCGCGACCGATGGCCAGGACGATATGGTCGTCCTGCGCATAGACCGCGTTGGTCGGGTCGAAGCCGACCCAGCCCCACTCCCGCCCGCACCAGACATTGACCCAGGCGTGGCTGGCGTCCGACCCGGTCAGGTCGCGCCGCCCGTCGACGGGGCGGGTGCGCAGATAGCCGCTGACATAGGCCGCCGGCAGGCCGAGCCCGCGCAGGGCGGAGATCATGATATGCGCGAAGTCCTGGCACACCCCGCGCCGTGCGCCGAAGGCGTCGGCGGCGGGCGTGGAGACCTTGGTCGCCTCCGGATCGAAGGTGAAATCGTCGTGCAGGCGGCGCATCAGCTCCGAGGCGGCGTCGACGATGGGGCGGCCCGGGGCAAAGCTCTCCCGCCCGTAATCGGTGATCGGATCGGCGATGGGCACGCGCACGGACGGATAGAGGAAGGCCGCCGGGCTGGTCGGCTCGATCGACTCCACCGACAGGCTCTGGGTGCGGATCGTCTCCCAGGCATCGCTCGGCCGGCCCGGGTCGATGGCCCGGCTGTGCACCTCCACGATGGAGTTCGCCTCGACCACCATCGTCTTGTGCGGCTCCTCGATCACCACGGTCAGGGTCGCCTCCCCGAACGGCCCGCTGCGCTGGATGGCGCTGGAGGCGCGCGGGCTGGTCGTCACCGCGTGCTGGGAGACGGTCTGGCGGTCCGAATTTTCCGGCTGCAGGCGGAAGACGCAGCGCGCATAGGTGCTGGTCCGCTCATATTTGTAAGTGGTGCGGTGGCGGACGCGGTAGATCACGCGAGGCCCGCCAGCTTCACGGTCGGCACCGCGTTCGCGCCCTGCAGGAAGTATCGGTCCTCGATCGCGCTGGACACGTTCATCAGCTCGCCTTCCAGCTCGAACACCTTCGCCTCGGTCAGGTCCTCGGCCTCCTCGGTCGCGATCTCCGCCGCCAGCGGCGTGATGATGCGCAGCGGCGCTTCGGGCATTCCGTCTTCGACCAGATTCGGCAGGCTCTCAAGATGGGATTTCAGCGCCAGCACCTGAAACCCGACCGACCGCGTGTTCAGCGTATCCAGCATCACGATGTCCCGCACCGGGGTCAGGGCCAGCCCCTCCAGATAGCGGGAGCGATAGGTGATCTGGGTGTCCACCAGGTCCAGCAGCAGGTCCAGGTCGTCGATCGTCGCCGTCCCGCCGGCCAGGCGCCGGACGAAGCCGCAGGTGTTGATGCCGCGCTCGATCCGCCGCCCCATGTCGAGGAAGCGCCAGCCCGCGCCGCGGTTCATGTTCTCCTGCGACAGGCCGGCCAGCGCCGCCAGCGTCTGCAGCGAGGCTTCGACGCATTGTAGGGCCTCGGCCTCCGACTGCAGGGCGTCCGAACTGTTTTCCAGCCGGCTCTCCAGACTGGTCAGCAGCGTCCAGAAATCGGCAGAGAGGCGTTCGCGCAGGCTGGAGGCGGTGCGCCGCGCCGCGCGCACCAGCGAGATGACCGAACCGAACGTATCGCGGTGCAGCAGCGCGCGATTGGTGGCCTGGGAGGCGGAATCGCCGGGGTCCTCTTCGTCCAGCGCGCCCCAGTCGATCAGGATTTCCTGAAGCTTGGACAACGTCTCGCCGGAGGCGTGCAGCGCCGCCTCGGAATCCATCAGGCTGGTGCACAGGCTGCGGACCAGCCGCAGCGTCGCCTCCGCCCGCTCCAGATACCGGCCGAGCCAGAACAGATTGTCCGCCGCGCGGCTGGGCAGATGCCCGGTGATGCGCCGCACCTTCACCTGGTCCTGCCCGCCCAGCAGGGTCACCCGCTCCACCGGCCGGTCGCCGATCACCCAGACGTCCGTGGTGCGCACGTCAGCGCCCATGGAGATGGCGCGCACGTCCTCCCGCTCCGAGGTCCGGCAGAAGCCGCCGGGCATGATCTTGATCCCGTCCGGCGTCGCCGCCGCATAGACGCGCAGCACGAAGGGCGCCGGCGCCAGCTGGCCGTCGCGCAGCGTCGGCGTGGTGGACAGGCGCACCACCTCCTGCCCCACATAATCGCCCGGCCGGTCGGCCCAGTGCCGCATGAAGGCGCCCCGCTGCTCGTCGGTCAGGTCGCTCATCAGACGCGGGCGCGTGGAGACGCCGTCCGGCCCCAGCCCCTGGAAGGCCGGCGCGATGGCCACCGTATCCAGATGCCGCTCCACCAGCTCCCGCTCCGCCGTCTGGCCGCACCACCAGGTCGCGGTGTTCGGCATGCGCAGCTCTTCATCCAGCAGCCGGCGGCACAGCTTGGGCAGGAAGCCGAGCAGCGCCTTGGACTCCAGAACGCCCGAGCCCGGCATGTTCAGGACCGAGACGCCGCCGCTGCGCACCGCCTCCAGCAGGCCCGGCGTGCCGAGGCGGGAGCGGCTGTTCAGCTCCAGTGGATCGATGAAGTCCGCATCCACCCGGCGCAGGATGACGTCGGCGCGCTTCAGCCCGGCGATGGTGCGCACATAGGCCTTGGCGTCGCTGACCACGAGGTCGGCGCCCTCGACCAGCAGGAAGCCCAGATAGCGCGCCAGATGCGCCTGTTCGAAATAGGTCTCGCTGAACGGGCCGGGCGTCAGCAGGCAGATGCGCGGGTCCGCCCGGTCGGCCGCCGCCGCCAGCCCCTGGCGCAACTGGTCGAAGAACGGCGCCAGGCGCTGCACGTTCATCGAGTTGTAGAGCATCGGGAAGGCGCGCGAGAGCACCAGCCGGTTCTCCAGCGCATAGCCCGCGCCGGAGGGTCCCTGCGCCCGGTCGTCCAGAACCCACCAGCGGCCGTCCGGCCCCCGGCCGAGGTCTGCGGCGTAGATCTGCAGATAGCGGCCGCCGCGCGGCTTCACCCCGCGCATGGAGCGCAGGAAGTCCGGACTGCCGGTCAGCGCCGCGGCCGGCAGCGCGCCTTCGTCCAGCAGGCTGGCCTCGCCATAGATGTCCTGAAGCAGCGCCTCCATCAGGCGGGCGCGCTGCTCCACGCCGGCGGCGATTTCCGACCATTCGGTCTCGCTCAGCACCAGCGGCAGGGAGTTCAGCGGCCACAGCCGCTCATGCTCTTCGCCATAGACGCGATAGGACACGCCGGTGTCGCGGATGTGCCGGGTGGCCATCGCGAAACGGGTGTTGAACTCCTCCTCCGCGAACTCCGCCACGCCGCCCAGCAGGGCCAGCCAGTTGTCGCGCGGCCGGCGGTCGGCGCCGAACAGCTCGTCCGGAATGCCGGGCATGGGGCGATAGCTGCGCAGCCAGCCGGAGAGGCGCGCGGCCGCTCCGGGGTCGAGCGCGGGGCGCTCTCTGTGTGCGCTGGTCGTTTCAGCCGCCACGGCGGGTCCTCAGGTCGAGCGTCATGGGAAACTCGCTGGTCATCTCGGGCTTGGGCGGTCTGACTGTGCCTGGAGTATGTCCGTGGGGCTCGAACCGGGCTTTGCGCCGGGCTTCGGCCTCGTACGAGTTCACCGGGAATGTATCATAATTCCGGCCGCCGGGATGGGCTACGTGATAGACGCAGCCCCCGATCGACCGGTTGTTCCAGCGGTCGATGATGTCGAAGGTCAGCGGGGCGTGGACCGGGATGGTCGCGTGCAGGCCGCTGGGCAGTTTCCATGCCTTGTAACGGACCCCCGCCACCGCCTCCATGGAGACCCCGGTCGGCGTCATCGGCAAGGCGCGCCCGTTGCAGGCCACGACATGGCGGTCGGGATTGAAGCCCCGGGCCAGGATCTGGAGCCGCTCCACCGACGAATCGACAAAGCGGACGGTGGAGCCGCCGGCCCCCTCCTCCCCCATCACATGCCAGGGCTCCAGCGCGTGGCGAAGCTCCAGCGACACGTCGCCGTACTGGACCGTGCCGTGAACCGGGAAGCGGAACGCCCGCTGGGCCTCGTACCAGTTGGCGTCGAATTCATAGCCGGCCGCGCGCAGATCTTCGAGCACGCCCAGGAAATCCTGCCAGACGAAATAGGGCAGCATGAAGCGGTCGTGCAGCGCCGTGCCCCAGCGCGCCAGACGCCCGGTCTGCGGCACCCGCCAGAACCAGGCGACCAGCGCGCGGATCAGCAGTTGCTGCGCCAGATTCATGCGTGCGTCCGGCGGCATTTCGAAGCCGCGGAATTCCAGCAGGCCCAGCCGGCCCGTCGGCCCGTCCGGCGAATACAGCTTGTCGATGCAGATCTCGGTGCGGTGGGTGTTGCCCGCCACGTCGGTCAGCAGATTGCGCAGCAGCCGGTCCACGACCCATGGCGCGGCCGGCTGGCCCGGCGGAGGAATCCTATCCAGCGCGATGTCCAGCTCGTACAGGACATCGTGGCGCGCCTCGTCCACGCGCGGCGCCTGGCTGGTCGGGCCGATGAACAGGCCGGAAAAGAAATAGGACAGCGAGGGATGCCGCTGCCAGTACAGCAGCAGGCTCTTCAGCAGGTCCGGCCGGCGCAGGAAGGGCGAGTCCGCGGGGCTGGCGCCGCCGAGCACGACATGCGCGCCGCCGCCGGTGCCGGTATGGCGCCCGTCCGTCATGAACTTGTCCGCGCCCAGGCGGGAGGCGCGCGCGTCCTCGTACAGGCCGCCGGTGATCTCCACCGCCTGCCCCCAATCGGCGGCGGGCTGGACGTTCACCTCGATCACGCCGGGGTCGGGCGTGACCTGCAGGATGCCGACGCGGCTGTCGCGCGGCGGGGTATAGCCCTCCAGCCGCACCGGCATGCCGCCAGCGGCGGCCTCGATATGGGCGACCAGCTCCAGATAATCCTCCACCCGCGCGACCGGCGGCATGAAGACATTCGCCTGGACGCTGGACACCACCGGCTTCTTTGCAGCAAGCGTCGAGGACGTGGCGCTTTTCGCGGCGCTGCTCGGCAGGCGCGACCTTGCCGCCGATCCCCTCACCGCACCTCCCCGCATCGGGATCTATCGCAGCGAAATCGACGGCGAAGCCTCGACGGAGATGCGCGAAGCCGTCAAGCGGGCCGCGGATATCGCCCAGAAGGCGGGTGCGACGGTTGTCGAGGTTCCAGAACCGGACCAGATCCGGCGCGGCCGGGACGTGCATGCGGTCGTCCAGGGCTACGAGGCGGCGATTTCGCTTGCCCATGAACTCGCCTTCCATGCCGGGCAGTTGAGCGACATTTTACGCGAGACGCTGGAGGAAGGCCGGTCGATTCCGCCGCATGCCTATGACGAAGCGCGGCGCGTGGCACGGCATGCACGCAAGGCGGCGACGGGCTTGTTCGACGATATCGACGTGCTGCTGGCGCCGGCAGCGCCGGGCGCCGGGCCCTTGCGCAGTCTCGGCCCGACCGGGACCGCGCTCTTCAACAAGGTCTGGACGCTTGCCGGAAACCCTAGCGTCAATGTGCCGGGGCTTGAGGATGCCGCGGGCATGCCGCTCGGTATCCAACTCATCGGGCGGTTCGGACGAGACAAACAAACCTTGCAGGCCGCGCATTGGCTTGAGGGCGAAATTGCGGCCCGATTGCAGCCATAATCAGCTTATGCACATGCGCCACGCCGGATGTGGACGATTTTTTTTCGATTATTGCGCACCGCAAAAAGCGCAAACCACAGGCGCATTTGACAGCCGTTGCTGTCAAAACGAGTCAACGTCTTTCGCAATGCAGCATGAAATTCTCTTGTACCTTCGTCGGATGCGCTTAGATTCGAGGGCTGTAAAGCAAGGAGGCTTGCTATGGGACTGACACGTTCAATCAACTTCATGGTGATTTGTGCCGCGTTCTTATTCTTAGGCGCCCTTGTTTTCGGAGTCCTGCCCTGACGGGGCTCGTTGCGGTGTGAAGACCGCCCCCTGAAAACAACAAACAAAAGCCCGGGCTGCTGTCAGTGGCCCGGGCTCTTGTATTTCAATGACTTGTGCGGTTCTCGAACCGGTCGCTGTCAGGCTGCGTGCAGTTCCCGCCGGGCCACCTCGCCCGTTTCGCGGATGCCGATCAGGCGGCAGATCGCAAAGACCAGATCCGGACGGTTCATCGTGTAGAAATGGAAGTCGTCGACGCCCCGGTCGACGAGATCGAAGACCTGTTCCGCCGCCACGGCGGCAGCGACCAGATCATGCGTATGCGGGTCCTTTTCGAGCCCGTCGAAACGGTCCGCGAGCCATGCGGGAATGCTGGTGCCGCATTTCGAGGCGAAATTGCGCACTGCAGAGAAATTGTGAATCGGAACGATCCCCGGAACGATCGGCATATAGATGCCGGCGCGGCGCACCCGTTCGACGTAACGCTCATAGGCGTCATTATCGAAGAAGAACTGGGTGATGGCACGCGTCGCGCCGTTGTCGACCTTGCGCTTCAGCATGTCGAGATCGGTGGCGAGGTCGGGGCTCTCCGGGTGGCGCTCCGGATAGGCTGCCACCGAGATGTCGAAATCGCCGAACGCCTTGAGCCCGGCCACGAGATGCGCGGCGTTCTGATAGCCGTCGGGATGAGGCTGGTAGCGCGTCCCGACGCCGCCGGAGGGGTCGCCGCGCAACGCGACGAAACGGCGAATGCCCAGCGCCGCGAAA
>CAJXKJ010000007.1 GCA_913055605.1 uncultured Euryhalocaulis sp.
CGCCGGGATCACACGCCGGTGGAGCCGAAGCCCCCGGCGCCGCGCGCGGTCTCGTCCAGCGAGTCGGCGAGCGCGAAGCGCGCCTGCACCACCGGGGCGACCACCATCTGGGCGATGCGGTCGCCGCGGCTGACCGTGAACGGCTCCGCGCCGTGATTGATCAGGATGATCTTCACCTCGCCCCGATAATCCGAATCGATCGTGCCCGGCGTGTTCAGACAGGTGATCCCGTTCTTGATGGCGAGGCCGGAGCGCGGACGGATTTGCGCCTCGAAGCCCGGCGGCAGGGCCATGGCGAGCCCGGTCGGGATCAGCGCGCGCTCCCCCGGCGCCAGGGTCACCGGCGCGCCGTCCTCCACCGCCGCGCACAGATCGACGCCGGCGGCCTCCGCCGTCTTGTATTGCGGCAGGTCCAGCCCCTCGAAATGCGGCAAGGGCATCAGGGCTACCAGCGGACCCGACGAAGCGTCCGAACCGCCTGTCGTCTCAACACCGATTCTGTTGTCCGTAAGCTTTCGAGCTGCGTTGCCCGCACCCATCGTCGTCTACCCCACCCGTATGCGTTCCACACGCTATCGCGTCGCGCTGCGTGTGCCGACTGACGGTAGGGGGTAGACCCTACGCACTCAACATCTGGTAGGTACACGCGCAAACATACCCACAATATTGCTCAATTTTGCGCAGTGGATGAGTCTGGGGGGAAGTTGTGGGCAGGCTGTGGGTTACTGCGCCGCCGCCGCGTCGCTGTCTGCGTTCAGCGCGGCGGCCATGCGCTCGGCCAGGCGGCGCGCAACTTCGTCCTTCGGCAGGCGCGGCCAGGGCTCTTCGCCGCCGGGGCTGACCAGCACGACCTGGTTTTCGGCGCCCCCCATCGCGTCGCCCGTCACGTCGTTGGCGACGATCCAGTCCGCGCCCTTGGCGGCCAGCTTGGCGCGGGCGTTGGCGATCAGATCGTCGGTCTCCGCCGCGAAGCCCACCACCAGACGCGGCCGGCTCGCGGCATGGCCGACTTCGGACAGGATGTCCGGATTTTCGGTCAGGGCGAGCGGCGGCGCGCCTTCGGCGGTTTTCTTTCGCTTGCGAAGCTCTTCCTGCGCCGGGCGCCAGTCGGCCACCGCCGCGACTGCCGCGAACAGGTCCGCCGGCAGCGCCGCGAACACCGCGTCGCGCATCTGGCGCGCCGATTCCACGCCGACATAGTTCACACCCGAAGGAATGGGCAGCGCGGTCGGGCCGGAGACCAGCGTGACCTCCGCCCCCAGCGCCGAAAGCGCAGCGGCCATGGCGTATCCCTGCTTGCCGGAAGACCGCGCGGCCAGATAGCGCACCGGGTCCAGCCGCTCCCAGGTCGGGCCGGCGGTCACGACGGCCCGCCGCCCGGCCAGCGGGCGCGCCCCGCCCCCGGCCAGCAGATTTGCGGAAGCGTCCAGGATCGCCTGCGGCTCCGCCATCCGGCCCATGCCGAATTCGCCGCACGCCATCTCGCCCTCGTCCGGGCCGACGAAATGCACGCCGTCGCCGCGCAGGGTCTGCAGATTGCGGCGCACGGCCGGATGCTCCCACATGCGCACATTCATCGCCGGGGCCATCAGGACCGGTTTGTCGGTCGCCAGCAGCGCGGTGGAGGCCAGGTCGTTCGCCTGGCCGTTCGCGCATTTGGCCATCAGGTCGGCGGTGGCCGGCGCGACGACGACCAGATCGGCGCTGCGCGACAGCTCGATATGGCCCATCTCCGCCTCGTCGGTCAGGGAGAACAGATCGTCATAGACCTTGTCCCCGGACAGCGAGGCGGCCGACAGCCGCGTCACGAATTCCTTGCCGGCTTTGGTCAGGATCACGCGCACGCCGATCCCGCGCCCGCGGAACAGGCGGATCAGCTCCAGCGATTTATAGGCCGCGATCCCGCCGCCGATGATCAGCAGGACCCGGCGCATGTCGTCATTCGCCATGGCGTCGCCTCAATAGCACGTCCGTCAGCCCAGCCACACCGTCAGCGAGACCGCGAGCGCGGCCAGCGCCATGACCCAGAGGGCCAGCGTCGTGCCTCGGCGCGACCGGCCGATGCGGCGCGACAGCGCGTCCATCGTGGCAGGGTCCAGCGCGATTGCCCCGTTGCGCCAGGCCGCGGCCATGGCCGAGACGTCCTCCATCGTGCGCGGCAGGTTGCGCGCCGCGGCGC
The DNA here is from genome assembly GCA_913055605.1 of uncultured Euryhalocaulis sp. GTDB lineage: Bacteria > Pseudomonadota > Alphaproteobacteria > Caulobacterales > Maricaulaceae > Euryhalocaulis. The sequence goes on from CAJXKJ010000007.1 coordinate 2,180, forward strand.
GCAGACGGCGCAGATCGTGCGCAGCGTCTTCCAGCGCCGCCTCGGCCCCCAGCTCGCTGCGCAGGAAGCGCTCCACGACGGGGCGGGACACCGCCCAGATGTCCAGCTCCGGGTCCAGGGTCCGCGCGACGCCCTCGGCCTGCACCATCGTCTTCTGCAGCAGGATCAGCTCGGGCCGCAGGCGCATATTGAACAGCTCGGTGATCTCGAACAGCTGCAGGAGGACGCGGCTCATCGGCACTTCGCGCGCGGTCTTGCCGAAGATCGGCTCGCCCACCGCGCGCAGGGCGGCGGCGAACTCCGCCCGCGCGAAATCGCCGGGCACATAGCCCGCCTCGAAATGCGCGGCGGCGGCGCGCTCGTAATCGCGCTCCAGAAAGCCATAGATAATGTCGGCCAGATAGCGGCGCTCCGCCGCGCCCAGCCGGCCCATGATGCCGAAATCGACCAGGACCAGCGCCCCGTCCGGGGCAACGAACAGATTGCCCTCGTGCATGTCGGCGTGGAACACGCCGTGCTCCAGCGCCGAGGACAGGAAGACCTCCATCACCTTGGCGGCCAGCGCCTTCGGATCGGCGCCGACGGAGACCGCCGCGCCCGGATTGCTGAGCGGCGCGCCCTCGATCCAGGTCGTGGTCATCACCCGCCGGCCGCAGCGCGGCCAGTCCGGCATCGGCACGCGGAAGCCCTCGAAGCAGGCAGCGATCTCCGCCATTTCGCTCGCCGCCGCCGCCTCCAGCCGCAGATCGATCTCCAGCGCCAAAGAGCGGGCCAGCGTCTCCACGAAGGCGCGCGGCTCCATGCGCCGGGCGGCCGGCGCGAACCGCTCCAGCAGGCGCGCGGCCAGGCGGAAGGACTCCACGTCCCGCGCCATGCGCGCCTCCACGCCGGGGCGCAGGATCTTCACCGCCACGGCTGCTCCCTCCCCGCCTTCCGGACCGGGCAAGGCGGCGCGGTGGACCTGCGCGACGGAGGCCGCCGCCACCGCCTCCCCGAACGAGGCATAGACGTCGTCGGCCGGGCGGCCGAACTCCGCCTCGATCGCGGTCAGCGCCTCGGCGCGGGGAAAGCGCGGGGCGTTGTCTTTCAGCCGCGCCAGGCCTGCGGCGAAGCGCGGCTCCAATATGTCGGCGCGAGTGGACAGGAACTGGCCCAGCTTCACATAGGTCGGGCCCAGCTGCTCCAGCGCCCGGGCGAAGCGCTCGCCCGGATTGGCCGCGCGCTCCGGCTTGGCCACGACACGGGACAGGCGCGCCGCGGCGCGCGCCCAGACCGGCAGCAAAGCGTGATATTCGCGCGGCAGCAGCGCGTCGTGCCGCGCCATCACGAATCCCGCGCGCAGCAGGCGCATGGCCGCCCCGAACGTAGACATCAGAGCGCCCAGCCGGTGTGCAGCGCGGCGACCCCGCCGCCGAAATTGGTGAAGGCCACGCGCGCGAAGCCCGCCGCGCGCATCTCCCCGGCCAGGGTCTGCTGGTCCGGAAAGCGGCGGATGGATTCGACGAAATAGCGATAGGGCTCGGAGGTCCCGGCCGCCATCTTGCCCAGCGCCGGGATCACATGGTCGGAAAACCGCCGGTACAGCGCCTCTAGCGCCGCGGTCGTGGGATGCGACATCTCCAGACACAGGAAGCGCCCGCCCGGCCGCAGGACGCGCCGCATTTCGGCCAGCGCCGCGGCCCGCCCGGTGATATTGCGGATGCCGAAGCCGATCGTGACGCAGTCCGCGCTCGCGTCGGCGAAGGGCAGTTTTTCCGCGTCCGCCTGCAGCCACATCACGTCCCGCGCCCCGCGACGGGCGCGCCCGGCGGTCAGCATGTCGGCGTTGATATCGGAGACCACGGCGGATGCCGGCGGCCCGCCCCGGCGCGCGGAGGTCTTCGCCCCGGCGCGCATCCAGCGCAGGCCCAGATCGCCGGTGCCCCCGGCCACGTCCAGCAGCAACTCGCCCGGCTGCGGATTGGCGCGCGCGATCACGATGTCCTTCCAGACGCGGTGCGCGCCGCCGGACATCAGGTCGTTCATCAGGTCGTAGCGGCCGGCCACCGCGTCGAACACGCCGCGCACCAGAGCCGGCTTTTCGCCGGGCGGCACGTCGCGCGCGCCAAAAGAGACGAAGCCGCCGGGCGGGGTTTCGGGCTGTTCTTCAAACGGGGGCCGGGTCATCGCCGGGCAATCTAGTGGCGAAGCGCCCGAGCGCCTAGGCGCGGATTCCGTGAGACGCCGCCGCCCGTTACGCCGGCGCCGGCGCCGGCAGCGGACAGGTCACGCCGGACCCCGCCAGACCGCAATATCCGTCCGGATTCTTGTGCAGATATTGCTGGTGATAGTCCTCGGCGAAGAAGAAGTCCGGCGCCGCGGCGATTTCGGTCGTGATCGTCCCGCGCCCGGCGGCGGTCAGGGCCGCCTGATAGGCCTCTCGGCTGGCCAGCGCCGCCTGCAGCTGGTCCGTACCGTGCGTATAGACCGCAGAGCGGTATTGCGTGCCGACATCGTTGCCCTGGCGCATGCCCTGGGTGGGGTCGTGCGCCTCCCAGAACGTCTTCAGCAGCGCGTCGAAGGAAATCCGCGCCGGGTCGAAGACCACGCGCACGATCTCGGCATGGCCGGTGCCGCCGCTGCACACTTCGCGATAGGTCGGATTGGGCGTCGCGCCGCCCTGATAGCCCACGGCGGTGACCCAGACGCCCGGCAATTCCCAGAACAGGCGTTCGGCGCCCCAGAAACAGCCCAGGCCGAAATCGGCGACCTGCAGCCCTTCCGGATACGGGCCTTTCAGGGGATTTCCGTTCACGGCGTGGACGTCCGCCGTCGGGATCGGATCGGGGCGGCCGGGCAAAGCGCTGTCCGCGGCCGGCATACGCAGCTTTTCAAACAGGGCCATGGGAATCCTCCGGAATTCTCCGCGTTGGGGGAGCCCATGAGATAGGAATCCGGACCGCCTGTTTCCAGACGCAGCGGGCGGTTGCCGGACGCCGCGCCGCCGCTATAGTCCGCCGCTCCGCGCGGGGGGCCGCTTTGGCGCCCCCTGCGATTCTGCGCCGGTGAGGTGGCCGAGTGGTCGAAGGCGCACGCCTGGAACGCGTGTAGGCGGGAAACCGTCTCGTGGGTTCGAATCCCACCCTCACCGCCACGCTGGCCGGACATCTCCCCTCCCAGGGCGACATGGCGTAAAAGCCCCCGAAATTTGGGGCGATTTTCCCCGCTCCCGGCTTCCAGAGATGCTCGCCAATACGGCAACGCCTGCGAAAGCAAAGCTCGGTCTCCAAGGCTACAATCACGCGCTTTGGTTATCGCAATTAGCCCAGTTCAGGCCTGTCATCGCGCTCAAAAAAAGGAACACGGCAGCCCGCCACGTCAATCCGGCTGCCATCACCGCCGGTCCGGTCTAGTCTCTCCTTCAACGCCAGCTTTTTAGGATCGAACGATGGAATCGATTATTTCCAAGGCAGTCAGCAGCTTCGAGGCCGGCAAGCTGTCGCGGCGGGATCTGGTGCAAGGACTGAGTGCGCTAGTGATGGCCGGCGGCGGCGCAGGCGCGGCGAAGGCGCAAGCGGGACCTGGCGCTTTTATTGCTCCAGGATCGGTGGACAGTCTGCTCACGCCTGTCGCCGTCGATCATGTGTCGATGACCGTCCAGAATCTGGAAACCTCGAAGACATTCTATCGTGAGGTGTTCGGGCTTGTTCCCGTCAACGAAGATACGGTGAACCGGATTTCCCGCCTGGGCGTGGCTGGCCAGCGCGGCGCCATGGTCTCCATCCGGGAGGAGCCGATCACCGGACTGATCGACCATATCGCGCTGCGCATCGATGGCTGGGATCGCGAGCGAGACGAGCCGAAACTGGTCGAATACGGCCTGACGCCCCAGTCGAATCTGGATTTCGGCTATTTTGTGCGCGACCCCGACGGTGCGCCCGTGCAAATCGTCTAACGTCATTCAGAGGCGGTCGGGCGGAGACGGATTTCGCCCGCCACGCTCCGGCCCCGCCCTAGGCGCCGCGAACAGCGTCCCAGTCGCCCGTGATCGCGAGGGTCAGGCCCGGGCGCTGGATGTTGAAGAACAGTGTCGAGCCGTCCGGCGAGAAGCACGGTCCGGTCAGTTCGCTGATCTCGTTTTCATGGACCAGGGCGTTGGAGCCGACCGGGTAGAGGCCGCCGTCCGGGCGGAGGCCCCACAGCCGGTTTCCGCCGGGGCCGTCTTCGGCGACGATCAGGTCGCCCCAGGGCGCGACCGTGAGATTGTCGCACATCTCCATCTGGCCGGCGGATTCATGGAACAGGTCGAGCACACCGCCGTCCGGTCCCGACGGCCGGTACCGCCAGATCTGGCCGAGCTGGGCTGCGCCCCCGTCGGTGCAGGTGAAGAAGACCTCCCCCTGTCCCATCGCGCAGCCTTCGCCGCGGGTGAACTGCGCCGCGCCGGCGGCAATGCTCCGCTGGGCCAGATCGCCGTCCGGATTGTCGATATCCTCCAGGTCGATCCATACCGCCTCGAGCGGCTGGCCCGGAAGGATCGCCCGGCCGCTCCAGTTGCGCGTGTCCATGCCGGGCTGGCCGCGCACCGCCAGCGCCTGCAGCCGGCCGCCGCGCGCCAGCTCGCCGGGGGCATCCGGCAGAAAGCGGTAGAACAGCGCCGCGCCCGCCTGATCCTCCGTCAGATAGAGCGCGCCGCTCGCCGGGTCGACGGCGACGGCTTCATGCTTGAAACGTCCCATCGCCTTGAGGGGGACCGGATCGACCGGCCCCTCGTGCGCGGCAGGCACTTCGAAGACATAGCCATGCGCCAGCGCGCCGTCGCCAGCGCCGATATCGATCACTTCCTCGCAGCTCAGCCAGGAATTCCACGGGGTCGGTCCGCCGGCGCAATTGACCAGCGTGCCGGCCAGGCTCATCCAGCTCCGCTCGACCGCTCCTGTCTGCGGATCGTAGACCAGCGTCGTCGTCCCGCCGGGCGCCGGAGCGCCGTCGGAACTGCGGTCATAGACGCTGGCGTCAGGAAGCGCGCCGCCGCCCGCGAAGGCGTCCGTTGTCGCCCCGGCCCCGGTTCCGTCGACCGTATGCCAGCGGGCCAGCTCATGATTGCGCACGATCCGGACTTTCCCGTCCGAATCCGGAAAGGCCGCCATGCCGTCCGGGGCGCCCGGCGTCAGCAGGCCGTCCGACATCGGATCGCCGGTGCGCGTCAGGATGCGGCAGGACAGGCCCCGGGCCAGATCGAAAACGCCCTCGGGGTCCCGCACCAGCCCCGCCCCCGACGCCCCGGCCCGGTGCTGGGCCCAGCCGGGGGCGGCGCGGAACGCCGCGCTCGCGGCGGCGGCGGAGAGAAAGGCGCGGCGGGACAAGCGTTTCATCGGAACGGCCTCTGCAAACTGGCGGTGCGGGCCAGAATAGCGCCCCTGAGTGACGGCCACATGATCCGTCTTCCGTCAATCCAGGGGTTTGCGGAAGCGGAGTGTCATCCGGTCGCTTTCGCCGATCGCGTCATATTGGGCCCTGTCGAACCCTTCGGCGTCGGGCGAGTCCGGGCGCGGGGCCGCGCGCGCGGGCGCCAGGGTCCAGACGCCCACAGGATGATCGGCGTCGTCCGCCGGGTTGGCGTTGATCTCGCTCTGCGCCTCCAGCACGAAGCCCGCGGCCTCGGCCAGGGCGATCACATGGCTGGGCCGCACATAGCCGGTGCGGCCCGTGTTTCCGATGGACGCGCCTTCGGGCAGCCGGTGCTCGACCAGGCCCAGAACGCCGCCCGGCTTCAGCGCGGCGTAAAAATCCGCGAACGCCTTGTCGGCGTATTCGCCCATCATCCAGTTATGGACGTTGCGGAATGTGAGGACCGCATCCAGCGATCCGGGCGCCGCCAGTTCGGGGCTGTCGGCGGTAAACAATGCGGGCTGGATGTCGATCCTGGCGCCGGCCCGATCCGCATCCTCGCGCAGCGCCGCGATCTCGGCCTCCATGTCTATCGGCTGGCCGGTCGTCGAGCCGATCACCGCGACATAAACGCCGTCATGGGCGGCAAGCCAGGGCAGCAGGATCCGCGCATAATAGCCGCCCATCGGCATCACCTCGGCCACCTTTCCGGCGGGATCCAGGCCGAAGAAGGCCAGCGTCTCCCGCGGGTGGCGCCACTGATCGCGCACTGTGTCGGAGTCCGGGCGCCATTCGCCGGCGACGGCCTCGTCAAGCGAAAGCGCCGCGGGCTGCGACTGGGCGGTTCCGGCGCCCGCGGTGGCGAACGCCAAGCCTGCGACGAGCAGGCCGATACAGGTTTTCGAGATCATGCCGGTTTCCTCCTCCAGTGTGATTGTTCGCTCAGGCGCACAGGGACCAGCCGCGGATCCACAGCCCGGCGTAGAACAGCCGCCTGTCGCGGAAGCCCGCTTCGGCGAGCAGCGCCTCGTGGCGGTCCTGCGGAAGGGGAAACACCTCCCCGTTCCTCATGACCTGGACCATGCGCGCGATATCCTCCTCGCGCGCGCCCATGCGCCGCGCGAAGCCGACATAAAGCCGCAAATCCCGCTCGAACTCCGGCCCCTGCATCTGCGAACAGCCATCGATCAGCAGAAAGGGAGCGCCCGGCTTCAACCGGCGGCGAATTTCCCGGAGGGCGCGAAGCCGCCGCCCGTCATCCGGAATGAAATGCAGGGCCAGGAAGGCGGTCGCCGCGTCGAAGGGGCCGTGCGGAGCATCCTCGACATAGGCCTGCACCCAGTTCACGCGCGAGGGGTCCACGCGCGAGGCGACATGCGCCTTGGCGCTGGCGATCATGTCGGCCACCGGATCCAGCGCAACGAAGCGCCAGCCGGGCCGTTCGCCGGCCAAGGCGCCGAGTTCGATGCCGCCGCCGGCCCCGACGACCAGAATTTCGGCGGCGTCCGTCAGGCAGTCCGACAATATCGTGCGGGCCATCACGTGGCTCGCGTCGTACCCGGGAACGAAGCGCCGCGGCCCCTTTTCGGCATAGCTGGCCGCCATGTCGCCGGTCAGAAACGCGGGCGCGTCCGCTCCCGGAGCGGCGGGGGCGGTCATGCGGGCGCACTCCCCGCGCCGTCACAGCATGAGCCGCCCCAGTCCGCTGCATCCGGCGGCTCGTTCAGGCACAGCACCAGCCGGACGGCGCCCGTCCCCTCCACCGGGGGCGAGCGATGCACGGCGGCGCGGTGGCCCGGGCTTTTCCAGCCCTTCAGCAACACGACGGCGAAGCGCGGCGCCGAACAGACCAGCCCGTCATAGTCGCGCTGTTCCGCCACCGCCCGGGGGCCCCAGCAATCCGGCGCATATTGCGTGCCGGGTCCGAGATACGTGCACAGCGCACGCACGCGGACATTGTCGCGGTGGAAACGCCAGCACGCGTCGTCCGTGACCTTGTCCAGACGGATATGCACGCGCGAAATGCCGAGGAACCGGGCAAAGCCCGATGCGACCTCGTAAATGTCCCGCCGCAACGCCGCGCGGCCGGCATCGTCCGGCGTTCCGGCCGCGGTGAAGAGCGCGTCCAGAAATCCAGGAACATCGGACGGACCTATGATCGCCCGGCCGTGCGGCAGGAGGGACGGCGGCAGGCCGTCCAGCCAGGCCGGCAGCTCAACGGGCGCCGCCCGCCGCGACACGGCATGCGCCGCCATGGAGGCGGAGAAGCCCTCCCAGCCGCCGGCCGGGAACAAGGGCGCCGACAGCTCCCCGACGGGCGCCGTCACGCCGCTTCCCGATTCCAGACAGGGAACGGATCATCAAGATCGGTGCGCGGCACGATGCGGCCGTCGGCGTCCCGCGCCGGCTCGGTCAGGCAGGCGTCCAGCTCTGCGCGGATCGCGGCCTCGTCCATTGCGATGCCGATTACGACGATCTCCTGCCTGCGGTCGCCGAACGGCTCTTCCCAGGATTTGCCGATATAGGCGTCGAACTCCGGCCCTTCCGGCCAGTGGTCGCGCGGCACCGCCGCCCACCACCGCCCCAGGGGACTGTTCTGCACCAATGCGCCGGCCTGGCTGACCTCGCCCAGCCAGTCGGGCCGGGTCGCAATCCAGAAAAACCCCTTCGCGCGGACAACGCCCGGCCACGGCCGGTTGAAGAATGCGTGCAATCTGGCGGGGTCGAAGGGACGCCGCGCGCGATAGACGAAGTGTCCGATCCCGTATTCCTCGGTCTCGGGCACGTGATCCGCGAAGCCGTAGAGCTCCTTGGCCCAGAGCGGGTGGTCGTGCGCCCGCTCGAAATCGAACCGGCCGGTCGCCAGCACTTCGTCCAGCGGCACGCGGGCGTAGTCGGTTTCCAACACCCGCGCGTCCGGATTGAGACCATGAACGATGGCGCGGATGGTCTTCAGCTGCGCCGCCGACACCTCCGAAACCTTGTTCAGGATGATGACGTCGGCGAACTCGATCTGGTCGACCAGAAGTTGGACCAGCGCGCGGCCGTCTTCGTCGCCAGCGGTTTCGCCGCGATCGCGGAGGAAATCCGAGCTCGAATAGTCGCTCAGGATGTTGGCTGCATCGACGACCGTCACCATGGTGTCGATCGTGGTGACATCGCCCAGCGAGGCGCCGTTTTCCGCCCGGAAATCGAACGTCGCGGCGACCGGAAGCGGCTCGGATATCCCGGTCGACTCGATCAGCAGATAGTCGAAGCGGCCCGAACCGGCGAGCGCGGCGACCTCCTGCAGCAAATCCTCGCGGAGCGTGCAGCAGATGCAGCCATTGGACATCTCGACGAGGGATTCATCGGTGCGGGAAAGACTCGCGCCGCCGGAGCGCACGAGTTCGGCGTCGATGTTCACCTCGCTCATGTCGTTGACGATGACCGCGACGCGCCGCCCCTCCTGATTGTTCAGAATGTGATTGAGCAGGGTCGTCTTGCCCGCGCCCAGAAAGCCGGAAAGCACGGTGACGGGAAGTTTCTCGGCGTTCATCGGCGTGACGTCCATTCTCCTTGGCTCCAGTTATGTTATGATATAACATAACCTATCGTTGACGCCAGAGGAGACGGCGGTCATGCCGGACCGGCCTCATTCTCCCGTAAAGCTGACCCAGAACGACCGCGAGATTCTGGCGGTGCTGCACGCCGCCGGGACGCCGATCACCGCCTACGCCATCATCGGCCGGATCGACCGGGAAAAGGTCTTTCCTCCAACGGTCTACCGCTCGCTCAACCGCCTGCTGGAGGCCGGGCTGGTCCATCGGATCGAGAGCAAGAAGGCGTATTTCGCCTGCCCCTCCGACCGAAGCTGCGCCGGGGAATCCATTTTCATGGTGTGCAGCGATTGCGGACAGGTCGCGGAGATCAGCAACCACGCGATCGAACGCCAGCTGACAGCGGCCGCGCGGGATGCGGCCTTCGAACCGGCCGGCTTCACGCTGGAGGCCCATGGTCTTTGCGCCAACTGCAAGAACGGCCAGACCCGCGCGGCCGGCTGAGACCGCTCCAACCCCGACCGCCTATAGCCGGACCGTCAGCCCGTCCGCCAGGGAGTTCCGGTAGGCCCGCCAGGCCGGCAGGATCGCGAGAAGCGCGGCGCACGCCACCGCGGCCAGGATCGCGGCAGCGTCCAGAAGGCCGGGCCGCACGCCCATGAGCCGCACGCCCATGGCCGATTCAATGGCCGGGCCGCCGAGCGCCAGGCCGCCATACAGGATGACAAGCGACAGGAGCCCGCCGGCGAGCGCGAGCAACGCCGCCTCGCTGACCAGCAGCGCGAAGATATGCCAGGGACGCGCGCCGATCGCCCGCAGGACCGACATCTCCCGCCGCCGTTCGTTCAGACTGGTCAGGATGCTGGTCAGGATCGTCAACAGGCCCACGAACACCACAAAGAGCGAAACGCCGGACAGGGTCTTTTCGACGACGCCGATGACATCCCACATCTGGCGCAGGGCGATGGCGGGGATCACGGCGGTGAGCGGCTCCTCCCTGTAGGTATTGATCGCGCGCTGATAGCGCAGAAGCGCCGTCCGGGAGGACATGCCGACATAAAAGGCCGTAACCTGAGTGGGCTGCAGGTCCAGCGCGCGCACGCGATCCGGCGTGACGGCGCGCGCCATCTGGGTGGGCGCGCCGCTCTGCCAGCCGACATGGATCGCCTCGATCGCCTGCAGGCTGACCATCAAGGTCCTGTCCACGGGCGTTCCGGTGCGATCGAGGATTCCGGCGATCCTGAAAGGAAGATTGTCGTGCTGGCTGAAACTGACCGCGCCGATCCCGTGGGAGAGGACGATCTGGTCGCCGATTTCATATCCGAGTTCGCGCGCGACATCGGCGCCGATCACGACGTCGAACAGATCGCCGAACGCGCCGCCGCCGGCGAACCGCACGGTCTGGCCGCGCCCGTACTCATAATGCTCAAAAAACGCGTCCGTCGTCCCGACCACGCGAAAGCCCTTGTGGGAGTCGCCTAGGGCCAGGGGGATCGTCCAGGCGATTTCCGGCAGGCCGTCTATCTCCTGATACGTCTGCCAGGTGACGTTCGCCGTCGGAGAGCCGATATGAAAGACCGAATACAGGATCAGATTCACATCGCCGCCGCGGGCGCCAACGATCAGGTCGACGCCCGAAACGGTCTGTTCGAAACTGGCCTCCGCGCCCTCTTTCACCTTCTGTACGCCGAGGAAGAGCGCCATGCTGAGCGATATGGCCAAGATGGTCAGCAGCGCGGTCAGCTGGCGATTGGCCACGCTCCTGAACGCGAGCCTTGGGATCGGACCGGCTCCGCTCATGCCGCCGCCCGGTTGATGTCGTCCAGATCGACGGTCCGGTGAAAATTCCCCGCGAGCGTCCGGTCGTGGCTGACGAAGATCAGGCTTGATCCGGTCGCCTCGCACTCCTCAAGGAACAGCCGCAGGAAGGCCGACTTCGTATCCTCGTCCAGCGCGGATGTCGGCTCGTCCGCCAATAGCAGCTCCGGCGCGCCGATGAGCGCACGCGCGAGCGCCACGCGCTGTTGCTGGCCGACGCTGAGGGCGCCCGGCGGGCGAGCGAGAAGGTCACCGCCGATTCCGAGGCGCCCCAGCAGCCGCTCCGCTTCGCTGCGGCGCCCGCCCCTGGCGTCGGCGGCCCGGGCGCGGCGTTCTGAGAACTGGCACGGCAACAGCACGTTCTCGACGACGCTGAGATACGGCAGCAAATTGAACATCTGAAAGACGACCCCGAGATGGCCCGCGCGGAACGCATCGCGCCGGCCGCCGCTCATCGCGCCCGGATCGGCGCCCAGGATCCGCACCGCGCCGGCGGGAGGGCGCAGAACCCCGCCGATCAGCCCCAGCAGCGTGCTCTTGCCGCTGCCGCTTGGCCCGCGCAGGAAAATGCGCTCGCCCGCCTGGAGGCTGAACGCCGGGATGTTCAGGATCTGCGGCCCGCCGGGCCACGCAAAGCGTAGCCCGGAGATATCCACCACCGGCCCGCCGGACACCGCCTCAGTCGTCAAAGGGCGCGTCTTCGGTCTCGTACGCAGACATGCTCGCAAAGCTGAGCGTGTAGGCCGCGTCGCCCAGATCGTTCTCGTGCCGGGCGGTGTGGAGCGTTCCCTCAATCCAGACCGCAGGCCAGATATCCTCGATCTTGATCGGCTTGTCCGACTTTACATAGACGATCTGGTTTGGCGGCGGCGGCGGGGAATGGATGCAGGCGCCGAAATACGGCGCCAGCAGGAATTCCTGATAGGTGTCGTCTGCGCTGAAATCGAACGGCACGATATAGCCCGGAATGCGAACTTCCTGACCGTCCAGCTCGTCCACCGTGTTGAAGGTGCCGAGCTGGACCATCTGGTCCAGCGCGCTGCCCTCCATGATGCCGCCCGCCATGCCGCCGCCGAAATCGAACAGGCTCTGGGCGCCGCCGATGCTGGCGCGCGTCTGCCGCTCCAGTTCGGCGAAATAGTCCAGATACATCTGGTCCAGCTTTTCCTCCTCGCCGGGCGGCATCAGATCCTCCCATTCGAGTTCCCGGGGTTCGGCGGCGCAGGGCGCGGCGTGCGCGAACGCCGCCAGGGCTGCGGCGGCGGAGACGGCGAGGACTTTGCTGTTCATGGCTCCTTCTCCCGGCAGGGTCAGCGCAAGACAAAAACGGCGTCGCCCGGGGTCAATGTCCCGGCGAAACTGCCGTCGCCAACGTACAGGACGTCCAGTTCCTGGAAACCAGGATACCGGTCGAACAAACCGACATCGATCCTGTCCAGCCGGTCGAGCGACGCGCATTCGAATTGATATTCGATCCGCAGATCGGCGTGGGCGTGCTCGCTGTCCCCATCGTGCGTCTCGTGGTCGTGCATCTCGTGGTCGGCATGGCCTTCGGCCGCCGCCTCGGAATGCCCGTCTTCGTGGTGATGTTCGTCTTCGTGGTGATGGTCGTCCGCGCTGAAATCCGGCTGATCCATGTTGACGCTGGCCAGTGCGCATTGTCCGCGGGAAAGGTCGAAAAGATTCGCCGGGTCGGCCAGCTCTGACACCGCGTCATCATAGGCCTGACGCTCCGCCTCGGTTTCCGGCGCATGCTCGAAGCCCACCAGGTTCGCCAAAGGCGTTTCCAGTTCGGCGACCAGGGACGCGCCGTCAGCGACAAAGCCGAGATGACCGACCCCGTGGACATGCGCTTCGAGCTGCCGGAACCCGGTTTGCGCCAGCGCGGGAGCCCCCGCCCCCAGCAAGACGAGAACGGCGGGAAAAGCGCTGCGCACCATGGATCGGCCTCCGGTCAACCGCTTCGATCAAACGGGCTTCCGGTCCCGGGCGAAACTCCTGACGCGCCCTTTGCCATTCCCGTCAAACCTGCTAATTCGTAATGTTATAATATAACGTTTTTTAGCTCAGGCCAAATGTCACCAGCAGTCCTCGTCACGCTTTACGCCGCCCTGTTTTCCGCAGCGGCGGCGGCGGGAGCGCTCATTCTCGGAACCCGGATTCGCTCCGTCAGCGCCGTCAGCGCGGCGACCAGCGCGGGGGCGCTTCTGATCGTGGCGGTGCTGCACCTGACGCCGGCGAGCGCCGCCCTCAATCCCGCGGCCCCGGTTTTCGTGGTCGCCGGGCTGGCGGGCGCCGTCCTCGCGCATCTGGCGTTCGAGGGGTTCGGCGTGCGCATGGCGACCCTGGCGCTGATCCTCGCCGGCGTGGGAGTGCACTCCTTCGCCGACGGGCTGGTGATTGCTGTCGTGGGCGTCGCCGGCGCGGACATCCTTCGCTCCAGCGCTCCAGGGATGCTGTTGCACGAAGTCCCCGAAACCGTCTTCTGCTATTTCGCCGCCAGCCGCGCCGGAATCCGTCCCGCCGCCGCAGCCGGCGTCAGCATCGGGATCGGAGGCGGCGCCACGCTGGTTGGCGCATTGGTCAGCGGTCCGCTGGTCGCCGGGGCGACGGACGCGCAGCTGGGCGGCCTCCTGGCGCTGAGCGCCGGCCTGATGGTCTATTCCGGCGGCTCGATCCTTCTGGCCGGACCGCGAACCACGCTCTGGAAACGCGGCGCCGCCGCCGGCGCCGGCGCCGCGACCATCTCAGCCATGATTGCGCTTGCCCCGGCGCACCGGCACCTGCCCGGAAGCTCCTCGGCGAGCCATCCGGGCCATATCCACGCAAGCCTGGACCGCCGGGCCCCTGTCGCCGGCGGCCTCGACGGCACGGCGTATCGCTTCGACCCCAACCGGACCAGTCAGCCTCCGCCCCGAAAGGACGATGAGAAATGACGGACGCCGCATCCGCTTCCCTGCTCGAGATGACGAAGGACATCGTCGCCGCCTATGTGACCAAGAACGTTCTGGCCGCGAGCGAGCTGCCGGCCTTCATACGCGCCATGCACGCCGCGCTCAGCGAGGCGGAAACGGGAAACATCCCGAAGCCGCGGCCGGAACCGCCCGTACCGATCCGCAAGTCGGTCCAGCGGGACTATATTGTGTGTCTGGAGGACGGAAAAACATTCCAGTCCCTGAAGCGCCACCTCCAGACCCGCTACAATCTGACGCCGCAGGAATATCGCGACCGATGGGGGCTGCCGGCGGACTATCCGATGGTGGCGCCGAGCTACTCGGAGAAACGATCCGAACTCGCGAAAAAACACAAATTGGGACGCAAACCCCGCGGATGATGCGGCCCTCCGACGGAATGCGATTCAGAGGCCCGCCCTATCAACAATACTTCAGGCCGAACTCACGGTGGATGACCGTCCGCGGCCCCGGATTGCCTTGAGGCGGTCCTAGCCGCGATCAGTGAGCCCACACCAATGGGTCGTTCGCGAGTACCGTCACGCAGACCAGACCTGCAGGTCCGGATGGTACGGCCGAACTGCCCGGATATTGCCGGTTCGAGGCTTTCTTCGCAGACGGCGAGCTCTAGCCGCCCCTGACGCCGCGCCAAGCCGCGCCGGCGCCGACCAGCCCGGCCGCGACGAGGAAGACCAGGATGACGCGGCCGTCCAGCGGCTGGTCCGAGGGCGCGGACGCCGACGGGGTTTCCTCTATCGCGAAGCCTTCCACCTGCGCCGCCTGCCGACCGGACGGCGCCCGGGGCGCGGGGCTGCTGGCGGCCGGCTGCTCTGCGGCGGCCTGCGCCGCTGCCTCCGGCGGCGGGGCTGCGGCGGACAGAGCCGGATCGAGCGCGGCGTCAACGGCCACGGGCACGATGGATGCGGGCGCGGCGAGCGCACTGCTGGAACAATTGCTGACGTCGCAGGCGCGCCCGACCTCGGCGATCAAGCGCTGGTTGAACGCCTCCAGCTCGGCGCGGGTCTGGGCGTCCGCATCCCAGTAGCCTTTCTCGATCACCGTGAGCATGCGGTCCGCCATGGCCTGGAGGGCGCGAAGATTGTCGGCCTCACGGAACCGCTCTTCGATCTCCAGCCCGTTCTCATCGAGGACATAGGTCTCGTAGGTTTCCCGCCACTTGTCGTCATCGACGGCGTCGGGGTCGGTTACCTCCCACCCCCAGAGGTTTTCCACCGTCTGGGCGATGAAGCGGGCGCCGGCATACCCCTCGTCCAGCATCTCTTCGATCCATTTCGGATTGAGATAGCGGGACCGCATTTCCCGGCCCAGATAGCGTTCCAGCGTTTCGTGGCGCGGGTCGGCGGGGTCGGCGAGATTGACCATGAAGATGTCCGGCGTGGCGCCGTCGATCTGGCGCACGGCCATCGCCGCGCCGCCGACATATTGATAGACGTCGTCATTATCCAGCACGCCGTAAAGATTGCTGGAACTGGAGTGCAGGACGGCCTTGCTGCCCGACAGCGCCTGCTTGAAGACGCCGATCGTGGCGTCGTCGCCCAGCGGCCTGTCGCCCCAGAAACCCTGACCGAACAGATAGCCGACGCGGTTGAAATAGACGTCCGCCACCTGGCTGTCCGCGTCCCAGTAATTGCTGGCGCCGACCACGTCCGACACGCCGGTTCCATAGGAGCCCGGCGGTTCGGTGAAGATGCGAACCGCGGCGATGCGCGCGGCGTCCTCCGCGTTGACTCCGCCGGCCTCAAGCCCGTTGCGCACGGTCAGCCAGTTCATGCGGATCGGATTGCCCGGCTCGTCCAGCGCGACCAGTTGGGAGACCGCGTCGTCCAGGACCTCCATGAGATTGGGCAGGCTGTCGCGATACAGGCCGCTGGGCACGATCGTGACGTCGACGCGGGGGCGGCCCAGCTCCTCCGCCGGAATGACCTCCACGCCCTGGATCCGGCCGCGGGCGTTCCAGGTGGGGCGGACGCCCATCAGGGCCATGATCTCGGCTTCCGTCACGCCCTCGTGCCGCATGGCCTCGACGGCCCAGAGCGTGAAGGTGACGCGGTCCGGATAGGCGCCGTCATTGCGCGCGCGATAGTCGTCGATGAAGGCTTCGGCCAGGTCCTGGCCCTGCGCCCATGTGCCCGGCGTCGGAATCCGTGTGGGGTCGAAGCCGTACATGTTGCGCCCCGTAGGCAGCGCGCCGGGATTGCGGATCGGGTCGTTGCCCGGCCCGGCCGGCACATAGCGTCCGTCCAGCGCAGCCATCAGGGCGTCCATCTCCGCCGGGCCGCTTCGCTCTATCGTTGCAGCCAGGGACTCGGCCTCCGCTGCGCGCTCCGCATCGTCCAGCCCTGGGATGACGGACAGAATGGCCTCCGCCGTCTGACGCCGCTCCTGCGGCCCCGGCGAGACGCCGAATGTGTGCAGGCCGAAGGGCGTCTGGATGCCGGCGACCTCCTCCAGATAGTGCGCCAGCTCGTCGGCGTCCTGGGCCGTCTCCACGCGTTCCAGACCGATATCGCTGAGGATTCCGGTCTCCGTCGCGAACGCGTCGATCTGGCCGAGGGCGGCCTCCGCGGCCGACACGCTCTGTCCGGCGACGCGCAGATAGTCGCTGACCAGCCCGTTCAGCTGGCGCAATTCCGGGCTGAGCGTGGCGGCGTCGAAAGGCGGCGTCATATGGGAGATCAGCGCGGCCATGCCCCGGCGCTTGGCCTGCAGCCCCTCGCCGATATCGTCGACGATATAGGGGTAGATTTGCGGTACGGCGCCCATCAGGACTTCGCCCGGGTCGGCCCCGGTGAACCCTATCTCCCGCCCCGGCAGCCATTCGTGAGTGCCGTGCGTGCCCACATGCACCATCGCGTTCGCGCCGAAGCCGTGCTGGAGCCAGAGATAGAAAGCCAGATACTGGTGATGCGGCGGCAGGTGGCTGGAGTGATAGGCCGCGCTGGCGTCCTGATGGTCATGCGGCTCGCCGTCGTGATCGTGGCCGCCCTCTCCCTCGCCGGACTCATCGCCGTGCGCGTCTTCGTGCGCGTCGTGGGCCGTTTCCTCCCACCCCCGCGACGGCTGGGCGGCGAGCAGGACGCCGCCGAAGCGGTGCGCGGGGAACACGAAAAACGGCTCGCCCGCCTCGTTCCGCCAGACCATGACGTCGGCGTCTTCCGGCGCGCCCCATTCGTCCGCCACGCTATCGCGGAGCGAAGCCGGCAGGTCATCGAACCATCCGCGATAGACCGACACCGGCAGCAGAATTGCCTCGCCCGACCCGGCGACGCGGGCCAGTTCGTCCGAATCCCAGGAGGCGGCGTTGACCGCATGGTCCTGCACGATCAGGCCCAGCTCCCGCTCCGTCGCCGGCAGGTCGCCGACATCATAGCCGTCGTCCCGCATGCGGTTGAGCATTTCCCAGAGCGAGCGGGGCAGGACGTTCAGATAGGAGGCGCCGACATTCTCCCGGCCCGGCGGATAATTGTAATAGACGAGCGCAACGCGCTTTTCGGCGTTCGGGGTCTGGCGCAGCCGGACATATTCGGCGATCCGGTCGGCCAGCCGCTCCACCCGTTCGGGAACGGCGCTTTCGACCGTATAGGTCAAGCCGGACGCCTCATCCCGCGCCTGTTCCTTGGTGGCGTAGACCGTGGGCGCCACCAGACCGGCGAATTCCGGCGTGGCGATCTGGAAATTCCGCTCCCCGATGGACAGGCCGTCGGTTGAGGCCTCCCACTGTTCCAGGGTTTTGTCGTAGAGGGCGATGGCGTTGACGATCGGCACGTCGGCGACCTGCAACAGGGGGACGGTGCGCTCCGGCACATTGTTGAAGCGGAAGGCCGTGCCTACGATGGCCTCCACATAGGCGCCGCCCCCGGGACGGGTCAGCAACTGCTCCACCGCCAGTTCGGACGGATAGCTATAGGCGGGCGCGACGTTCAGGCCGCGGCTCTCCAGCGCTTCCGCGATCGGCGCGATGTTCTCGCTGGCGCCCATGACGGCCGTGCCGCGATCGAAGGCGATGGCGACGAAGGGGGCGTCGGCCGCGGCGGCGGGCCGGCCCTGCAGATAGGCCTGACGGTAGGACTCGAATGAGTCGTGCACCCGGCCCGTGCGCCAGTCCCACAGGGCCACCATCGGCAGCGCGGCAGGCGGGTCATAGGTCAGGTCGTATCCGAAATCCCGCGCCAGCACGTAGCGGATCATGGAAATCCAGTTCGCCTTGCCGCCCGCCTCGCCATAGGCGAGCAGCTGGGGGTCGGGCGTCATGCCGGCCTGCGCCTCCGCCGCCTCGAACCCGCCGCCAAAGGCATAGGCCCGCGCGTCCCGCGTTTTCATTACGGAGATGGCGGGCGCCACGGCCTCTGCGATGTCGCGGCCCATATTGGAGACCAGAGCCACGTCCGCTTCGGACATCGCCGCGACGTCTTCCTGTGTCGACCCCTGCCACGGAAACAGGGTGAACTCGACATTGGCGAGGGCCGGGTCCTGTTTCAGGGTTTTGACGACCTCGATGGCCATCCGGGATTCGGCGTCGCGCGGCGCCAGGGCGACCGTCAGCGTATCGTCCTGGGCGCGCACGGGTCCGGGCGCTGTCAGGGACAACGCGCCGAAAAGAACGAAGGCCAGCGCATTCAGCGCGCGGGACGCCGCGGCGCGGCCGCGCGCGCCCGGCCAGGGTCCGGCCGCCGCCACGGTCTAGACGGGTCCGCCGCGGAACCAGCCCAGCCCTGCGACGCCCAGGCCGGCGATGACCAGGACGATAAGGATCATCCGCGACTGGCCGAGATCTTCGGCGGCGGCGGTCAGCACCTCCTCCACCACGCGGCCGGTGACGGTCGGGTCCGGCGCCGGGCCGGCGGAGCCGCCGCCCCCGCCGCCGGTCGCCGCCGAGATCGCGCTGGCGTAGCCGGCCATGAGCGGCGCGGCGTCCGGCAAGCTTGAAAGCGCCGTCTCCACGAATTCCGTCATCGCGGGATTGGCGCACTGATTGGCCTCGCAGGCCGGGCCGTGCTCGGCCACGCTTTGCGCCAGACGCGCCGCGATCTGCGCCAGCTCCTCGGCCGTGGCCTCCCACTGGCCCCGCTGGGCGGCGCCCAGCAGGTTTGTCATCAGCATCTGGTGGGCGAACGGATTGGCCTGATCGAAGAATGCGTCCATGCCCAGCTCGAACTTGTCGTCCACGAAGACCGACTTTACCTCCGCCCAGTCGTCGGACGAGACGGTTTCGGTCGCCGTGCTGTCCCACAGGTCCAGATGATCGGTCAGGAACATGAAATTGCGCGCGCCGTCATAGCCGTGCGCCTGATTTTCCTGCAGCCATTTGGGATTGAAATAGCGGGTGCGCAGCTCCGTCTGGATCGCCCGCGCCGCCGTCTCGATCTGGGGATTGGACAGATCGGCGAGCTTTGAGACGAACAGGTCCGCGTCTTCGCCGGTGATGTCCTTGTGGGCCAGGTTCAGGCCGCCCAGGAAGGCCGCGGACATCGGCTGGTCCAGCATGCCGTTGACGTCGCTGGTGCGCGGCAGCATGGCGGCGTCCATTTCCGCCACGCCGCTCTTGAACGCGCCCTGCGAATATTCGCCGTACAGGCCGCCGCCATAGGCGTGGCTCATGCGGCGGGTGAACAGTTCGGCCATGCGCGCCTCGTCCCCGCGGCGTTCGCCGGACTTGGCCAGAAACTGGATGCTGGGCGAATAGGCGCCCGGCGCCGGCGAAAACACGCGCGCTGCGGCCAGCAGCCGTGCGTCCGCGTCGCCATGCCCTTCCTCTTTCAGCGCCTCGACCGCATCTTCGATATTCTTTGCGACGGGGTTGTCGTCCTCCGGACTGGCGGCGGCCAGCGCGGTGGCCTGGGTGATCAGGTCCACCTTGTCCTGATAATGATCGCGATAGGTTCCGCTGGTCGTGACCAGAACATCCACGCGCGGCCGGCCCAGCTCCTCCCGCGGAATGAGAGAGACGCCGATCACCTCGCCCCGCCAGTTGCGCTCCACGCGCGTCCCCAGCAGGCGCAGGATCTGCCCCTCCGATACGCCGGCGGTTTTCGCGATGTCAGCGGAGAACAGCACGACGGCCAGCTTGTCCGGATAGGCGCCGTCATTTTCCGCGCGGTAAGCGTCGATCAACGCCTCGGCCTGGCGGGCGCCGATGTCTTCGGCCTCCGGCGTCGGCAGGCGCGCCGGGTCCAGATTGTACAGCGTCCGGCCCGGAGGCAGCGTGTCGGGATTGCGGAACGGTTCGCCCATCGGACCCGGCTCCAGCCAGGCGCCGCTCAGCGCCGCGAACAGGGAATCGACCTCCCGCGGGGCGGTGCGCAGGCGGGCGGCGAAATCGGCCGCCAGGGCCAGCCCTTCCTGCAGTCCGGGAACGGGATCGCCGGCGACCGTGGCCGCGGCCGCCTGCGGGGACCGGCCCTGCTCCACGACCATGGCGATCAGCTCGCGCGCACCGGCGCGGCCGATATCGGGGCGTTCCTCGAACAGGGACTGGAAATCCCGGCCCAGCATGCCCTCCACCATCGCGGCCATGGCGCCGTCCTCCGGCGCGGAGCCCAGAAGCTTGCCGCCCCAGGGCATGTTGCTGGCCTCCAGCTCCGCGATATAGGTCTCAAGAGCGGCGGTCAGCTCCGGCAGGGGCGCTGTCCGGATGTCCAGGTCCAGCGCGCGCGACAGGCCGGATTCCTCCGCCTCCTCCCGGATCGTGGCCTCGAAGGACCGCTTCTGCTCCTGCGTGGCGGCGGCGTAGCGGCCGAGCACGCCGCGCAGGTCGCCGATGGCCTCGCCGGCGTCCGACGGCGTGACGATATTGTACCAGCCATAGGCCAGGGCCATGCCCTTGCGCCGGTTGCTGACGCCGCCATTGCCGCCCAGGCGTTCGGGATGGATATGCGGCAGGCCGCCCAGCAGGACGCCGATATGGTCGTCCGCCAGCGGACCTTCATTCTTGCCCGGCTGCAGCACGATATTGGAGAACAGGCTGACCCAGGCGTCGGCTTTCCATTCCTTCTGCATATAGAGGAAGAAGGCCAGATACTGGTGATGGGGCGGCAGCGCGTCCTTCGACATCAGCGCCTTTTCATCCTCCAGATACCCCCACATCGGATGCGGGGCGATCAGGACGTTGCCCAGCTGGATCTTGGGAATGACGATGGCGCGGGTTCCGTCCTCCATCGCCGCGGTCATCACGTCGCCCGGCGGGGGACCCCAATATTCCTCGATCTCCGCGCGGCGCTGTTCCGGCAGGGCGTCGTACCATTCCCGGTACTCCGCTTCCGGCAGCAGGAAGACGTCGCCGCCGCGGACGCGCCGGGCCAGTTCGCCCGGCGCCCAGGCGCCGACATTCGACGCATCGCGCGCCATCTTGTCGGCGATCTGCTTCGCATCGGGCAGCGGGCCGCCGCCCAGATCGTAGCCTTCGGCCTGCATCCGGCCGATCAGGTCCGCCAGCGTGCCGGGCACGTCCAGGAAATCGTCGGGGTCGCCGCCAATGTCGGACTTGCCGCCGGCCTCGCTCCAGAAGGTGAACAGGATGCGCTTGTCCGCATTGTCCAGACGGGACAGCCGGGCCCAGCTGAGCGCACGCTGAATGCGCCAGCGGACCTGCTCGGGCATGACCACATACTCCCGGATATCCGCCTCCGGATTTGTGGCGCCCACGACCATAGGTTCGATCTGGCCTTCCCGCTCCGGATCGACGACGCGGGCCGTCAGCTCCGGCGCCATTCCGCCGGGAGAGGCGCGATAGTCCGCCGCGCTGCCCTTGGGATAGGGAACCGCGCGCAGGACCGGAACGCCGAGCCGGCGCAGCTCCGCGATCCCGGCCTCCAGATCCTGGGTGTTCAGGCGTTCGCTGTCGTTCAGCTGCACGTCGACCAGCGGCGCGCCATCGCACACGAAGGGCGACAGATCGATCGCGCCGTCGCGCAGTTGCGTGATCGCATTGGCGCCCTGGCTTTCGATCTCCGCGATCTGGGCATCCAGCAGCGCCGTGTTCTCCTGGCGGTAGTAGACGATATAGGAGCTGATGCCGACAGAGGGCGCCTGGGCGTCATAGGCATGGCCGTCGGTGCGGGCGGCGTACCAGTCCAGATACTCGTCCATCGTGTCGAACAGGGCGCCGGCGTCCGGATGGTAGAACCCCGATTGCGGATAGACGACGGGCGCGGGCGCGTCCTTTCCGCCGTCCATCTCCGCCACGTTGCGGCGCAGATAGGACAGCAGGGCGCGGTCGTTTTCGAACGACCGGTTCGCCCAGTAGGTCTCGATATCCGGATGCCGGTCCAGCGGCACGTTCCCCTGGAGCGTTTCGTCCGGATTGACGACGACAAGGCGCGTGTCGCGGCGCAGGCGGGCGATGTCGTCCGCCGAGAACGGCAGGCCGTCCGCCGCGCCGTCGATCATCACGACATCGAAGCCTTCCAGATCCGCCACGCCGTCCAGCGGGGATCCTTCGGCCTCTCCGGTAAAGGCCTGCGCCTGCACGAGGTCGGAAACCGCGCCGGCCGCCTCCAGCAATTGCGCGGCGCCGTTCGACTCCTTGCCCTCGAAGACCATCGCGATACGCGCGGTTTCGTGCTCCCTGGAGCAGGCCGCGGCGGCGAACGCCAGGACCCCGGACAGGATGAGCTTCCAGCAGCGATCAAACGCCATGTCGTCTTCCCTCTACTTTCCTTGCGGTGCGCGCCCCGCAACGCGGGGGCGGGTCATGGCGCCGCGCCCGGAGGAGCCTCGCCTTCGGGCACATAGACCACCTGGCCGTCGGCCAGCTCGTAGGCGACGCCCAGGCGCGTGCCCTGTCCCGACAGGTTCCGGTCGGTGACCTTCTGCACCGTGATCGTCTCGCGGGTCTTGGAAATGATTTCCATGGACCCGTCGGCGTTGGTCTTCACCAGCGTCGTACTGCTGTCCGGGTCCAGCAGGTCGGCGCTGGAGAACAGCGTGAACAGGGCGATCAGCAATGCGACGATGAACGCGACGCTGACATCGAACAGATTGGCGAGACCGGCAAGCGGATCCTCGTCCTCTCCCGGAGGGGGGCCGTGGCTGCCATAGCGGTGCCGGTGGACGAAGCGCATGGCCTATTCCCCCGACGCCGGCGCGCCCGAGGCGCGCAGCAATTCCTCCGCGCGGAATGTCAGCTCCCGCGTGTCGGAACGCACCCAGGCCTCCCGCGAGGCGGCGATGAGATAGGCGATGACGCTGATCGCCAGGCCGATCACGGTCGCGGCGAAGGCCGTCACCATATTGCTGGCCAGGGCGGGCAGATTGCCCTCGGACAGGCCTTTCAGCGCATAGGCCATCGGGATCAGCGTGCCCATCAGGCCAAGGGCGGGGCCGACCCGGACCGCCAGGCGCAGGCGGGACAGCGCGCCCCACAGCGCGCGCTCCTCGGTCTGCAGGGCTTTTTCCAGGCGCAGGTCGATCGGGTCCGGCCCGCCTTCGGCGGCGACGGCTTCCAGCCGCGCGCGGGCCGCAGCTAGCGCGGCGCGGCGGCCGCGGCTGCGCTCCCACACCTCGCGCAGATAAGCGCCGATGACGAACAGCGTCGCCGCAGACAAGGCGATCAGGCCGAGCATCACCGGCCAGATCAGAAGCCCGGCGATCAGATGGAGGATTTCCCGGATGTGGTCGATAGGGGTCATGCGCGGCGGCCCCGCCGGCCCGGATACGCAACAGACATAGTGACAGGTCTCATTTGTTGGCGCGGCGAACGCTCGCCGCCGTAAGTGAAGGTTCCGCAGGGCGCTCTGAAACGGTGCGCCCGCAGAGGGCATCCGCTCTTTCCGGGCGCGGCGTAGTGTTAACTTATAACATTTGTGCGGGAGCGCTAGACGGGCGTCAAGCCTGCCGCCCGCCGCATACGCTAGGCAATCAGCCCCTCGAACTGGCCGCCCGAATAGCCCGGGAACACCGATTGCGGATTGTCCAGCCCGAGCTGGCGGCCCGCCGCGGCGGCGAGCACGGATCGGTAGTCCGTCGTCACGGGCAGATCCATCTGGTCCTCCAGCGCGTCCCGTTCGAACCGCTCGGGAAGCTGGCCATAGACCTTGCCGCCGTTCACGCCGCCGCCCAGCACCATCATCATCGTGGCGCGGCCGTGATCGGTGCCGATCCCGTCATTCTGGGGCACGTTGCGGCCGAAATCGGTCATGTTCACCAGAACCACGTCCTCGGCCCGGTCGCCCAGATCGGCCCAGAAGGCGGCCAGGGACCGTGCGTAGTCGTCCGCGATGGCGGCGAAGCCGCCGGTCATCGAAGCCTGGTCCGAATGCGAGTCCCAGGACCCCTGCCCGTTCGCGCCGTTGCGCGATTCTGCGAACGCGACACGCAGCCCGACATCCGCCTTGATGACGCGCGCGATGTCGCGAAGGCTGTCGCCGAAGGCCGAATTGCGCGGATAGCGCGCGGCGTGCGCCGAATCCGCCGGCGCCGCGGCCAGCGCCCGGATCGCCTCGGCCCCGACGGCCGCATTCTTCAGCTCCGGGTTGCCGGTGGCCTCGTACAATTGCGCGATACGCGACTGAAGGTCGCCCTGGGTCGACGCCAGAAGGCGGTCCAGCGAGCCGGTCGAGGTGACGGCCGTGTCGCCATAGAAGGCGCGCGGCCGCTCATCCGTCATGGCCATGGCGTGCAGGTCGGATGCGCCATGGGGCGTATCCGCAGCGGCGCGGGCCATCCAGCCGTCGCGCACGGAGCGGTCGCCCGGGGCGCCGGACTCCCACCACAGCGCAGCCACCGAATGGGACCGCGTGGTGTCCGGGGAGCCGGCAGCATGGATAAAGGCGAGATCGCTGGAACGGTACAGCGGCTCCAGCGGAGCCAGCGAGGGATGCAGGCCGAACTGGCCGTCGAGGTCGATCCGCGCATCGTCCGCCGAAGAACCGGGGCGGGACAGCATCAGGCTCGGCCGCAGGGCGGCCAGCCGCTCGTCGCCATACGGGGTTACGGCGAAAAGGCCGTCCATGCCGAAGCGCTGATACACCGCGACCAGGATCTTGTTGCGGCCAAGCGGTTCGGCCTGCGCGGCGGCGGCAGTCAGGAACGCCGGAACCGCGCCCAGTCCGGAGGCGAACATCACCGCGCCGGCGGACTTCAACAGCATTCTGCGATTCATTGCATATCTCCCCAAACTGGGTTTGTGACGGGCGCGCTCAGCGCGTCTGGAATTGCGGACTGGCGATAAGCATCGCCCAGACCTGATCTGGCGACGTATCCTGCGCGGCGGCGTGCTCTATCGCCGCGACGAGGGCATTCACGTCCCGTTCCGGCAGGGCCAGGCCCGCCAGGTCTCCGGGCGCCGCCGCGGCCGGATCGACGCCCATGGAAACCCCGGCGAGACGGCCCTGAGAGAGCCGCTCCGCGAACGCGAAACGGGCGGTCAGGCTGGCGGGATCCAGCCAGTAGTCGTTGCGGTCGGGATAGCCGACAGGCTCCACATAGGCGTACAGCGGCTGGCCCATACGGCCGATGCTCTCGGCGAGCGCCGCCGCCTGGTGCACCGTGCCGTCGCTGCCCCGGATCGCGCTGACGGCGTATTCGAACGGCGTCTTGATTTTTGAACGCTTGGCGGCCTCGACCCAGAACGCCTCGCTCTGCGCCATCGTCCGGATCACCGCGGCGATGTCCCCGCCCGACGACAGGAACGCACCGGCCATCGCGTCGACCAGCGCCTCGGGCGGCGTTTCGCTGACGAACCGCGTCGCGATCTTGCCGGAGATATGGCGCGCCGTATCGGCCTGGCCGGCGATAACCTGCAGGGCGCGACGCCCTTGTTGCAGCCCCTCGCCGGCGGCGAACGTCTCGCCCAGCAGGGTCTTGGCCGAAGCATCATGCAGATCGGAGCGGAACAGGAAGCTGCCATGCTGCTCCACGCCCAGCGCCGCGGCGTTTTCCATCCCGCCCTGGAACCAGTCCTCCGTCGGGCCATAGAACGCCACGTCCCAGCCGGTCAGCATCCGGGCGAGCGCAGCGATGTCGGCGTCGGTAAAGCCGCCGCCGGCCCCCATCGTCTGATCCGCCAGGATCAGCCGCGCGAACGCTTCGTTCGGGCCGGTTCCGGCCCAGTTTTCCCGGGACAGGATTTCGTCTTGCTCCGCCTCCAGCGCCGCGATTTCGTCTCTCGCCGCGCGGACGCGCGCCGGGCCGGCGTCGGCGCCGAGCCGTCCCATGAGCGATTGCGAAAATTCGATCTCCGACGGCGCTGCGAGATCCTCATGATAGGCGAGCATGCCGGGATGCGAGACGGCGGCCGTCAAAAGATCGCCGAAATGCCCGAGCGCGTTGGGGCGAACAGCTTCGCCCTCGAACGCGAGCACCCAGAGCCGGGCGTCGAACGCCGTGGGCGTCACATAGAAATGGTTCTGCCAGAAATCCGTCATGACCTCGCGCAGCTGGTTCTCCGAATGAACCGCGCGCACGAGTTGCTGCTCGATCAGCTGGCTGTGCAGGTCTTCTTCCTGGGTCCGGAAGCCGAGTTTCGCGGACAGCTCTTCCAGAGCCCGGTTCTGCGCCGCCCGATCCGTCACCACGACGTCCCGGCCGGGAATCAGATCCAGGCGGCGCGCATGGGCGCGCACCTGGGAGCTGGTCGGATAGCGCCGGACCAGCGCCTCGTGCGTAAGGGACAATGCCTCAAGCCCCGCCAGCCGATCCTGGACATAGGCGTCCGGCGCGTTCGCGGAGAGCTGGCCCTCCAACCATTGGTCCAGGCCCATCGCAACAACCCGATCGACGTCGCCCGGACGCGCGCCGAAGGTAAAGCGGTCGATCAGCAGGGCCGCCGCCTGCCGCTCCCCGAGGCCCGCCGCCTCATAAGGGAACGCCGCATCCTCCGCGGCGAGCGCCGGCGCGGCGCCGGCCGCGGCGAGAAACAGTGACGAGCACGCCGCCAAGGCTGCGCGAATTGTGGACATGGTTTCCCCCTTACGGCCGGACCGCAAAATCTGCGGCCAATCAGTGACGGGCGCGCCCGGACAGCAAGGAAATTACAGTTACCCCCTGCCGGTAACGCCCGGCGCGCACAGCATCTCGGGCACGTCGCCGACACCCGCGCGACGCAGGGCGCCGGCCGGCGAGCGAACGCAATAGCCGCCTGCTGGCGCAACGGAAGCGTTATGATATAACATTACGTTACGTAACGTGAGTGAATCCTTCCCGAAACCGTAATTCGCTTTGGCTGCACCATTTTCTGCACCAGAACCCGTGCCTTGCGCCGGGGCGGCACATGTCGGCCCGGCGCCGGGGCAAGGCGTCTTTTGGGGAGGCGCCAAGACACAGGAACGGACGCGTTTACCGCAGCCATCGCGCGAAGCCACCAGGCATGGACCCGCGCGCCGGATGCGGACGCAGCGGCTGCACGCACGGGGCGCGCCGGCCGTCAGCACAATGTTCGCCGGGGGCTGGAAGGATCTCATGCGCAAGGGCTTGACGCTCGTGCACCGATACGCGGGTCTCGCCATGGCGATGTTTCTCATCGCAGCGGGGCTGACCGGGAGCATTCTGGTCTGGCACGAAGAGATCGACGGCGCGCTGAATCCGCGCTGGTTCCACGCACAATCGGACGGGCCGACCCTGTCGATTCCGGCGCTGATCGCGGCGTTCGAGCGGCAGGCGCCGGAGGCGGAGATCAGCTTCATTCGCCTGCCCGTGCACGAAGGGCGCAGCGTCGAAGCCAGCATGAGCGGATGGACCGACCCGGCCCGGCCCGGAGTCCGCATCAATCGCGTCTTCCTCGATCCGGCCACCGGGGACATCCTGGGCGTGCGCAGCACCGTGGAGCCCAGCGCCCTGCGGGCCGGGGAAATCATACCCTGGCTGTACCGCTTCCATTACTCGCTGACCCTGGGATCGACCGGCAGCTATCTGATGGGCTTCGCCGCGCTGGCCTGGCTGATCGACACGTTTGTCGCGTTCTATCTGACCCTGCCGCGGGGGAAATCCGTCTGGAGCCGCCCGTTCTGGAGCAAGTGGAAGCCGGCCTGGGGGATCAAGAAAAAGCGGCTGAATTTCGACCTCCACCGTGCGTCCGGCTTGTGGTTCCTGCCCGTCCTGTTCGTGCTGGCGCTGAGCGGCGTCTATCTGAATCTGAACGACGAGGTGTTCCGCCCTGTCGTCCACGTTTTCTCGCCGACCACGGACCCGCCCTATAAAGAGCCGGCCCTGTCCCAGCCGGTCCGCGAGCCGGCCCTGAGCTGGGGCGACGCGATCGCCCGCGCCGAGGCGGATATGGACGCCTCTGGCCGCGAACATGCGGGCGTGGCCTACATGAACCACTCCGCCGCGCGCGCCTATTACACCGTTTCCTTCAGGACGGCGCGCGATCTGGCGCCCGACCGTTCCGGCGCGCGCATCTATGTCGA
Organism: uncultured Euryhalocaulis sp.; assembly: GCA_913055605.1. Taxonomy (GTDB): domain Bacteria; phylum Pseudomonadota; class Alphaproteobacteria; order Caulobacterales; family Maricaulaceae; genus Euryhalocaulis. The sequence goes on from CAJXKJ010000007.1 coordinate 30,221, forward strand.
CAGCCGTACGGGCGAAATCCGCCACCGGGAAATGGTCGGCGAAGGGACGGCCGGCGACATCCTGATGGAGTGGCAGTTCCCGCTGCATTCGGGACATGCGTTCGGCTTGGCCGGCCGGATCATCATCTTCGTCGCCGGCCTCGTGATCACCGCGCTGTCCGTCACGGGAATCATCATCTGGCTTCGCAAACGGCGCGCGCGCATGGGCATTCCCCGCGCCGCGCGGCGGCCGGGCGGCGCCCCTGCCGGCACGTCGGCGCCGTCCGCAGGCGCAGGCGCAGGCGCGGCCTCCCCCAGTTTTCGCAGTTCGTAGCGGCGGGTCGGACAGACCCGTCATTCATTCACCAGGAGTATGACAATGTTCAAACCGACCCGGCCGTCCAGACGGTCCCATCTTCTGCGCACGGCCGCGCCGGCGCTGACGGCGGCGCTGATCTCCGCGCCGGCCCTTGCCCAGCAGTCCGCGGTTTCGCAACGGGACACGATCGTGGTGACCGCAAGCCGCACCGCGCAGAGCGTGCTGGACATCCCCGCCTCCGTCGAAGTGATCAGCGAGGCGTCTCTGCTGAATACGCCGGGCGCGGACATCACCGACCTTCTGAAGAAGAACGCGTCGGTCGACGTGATCCAGTACCCGGGCGGTCTGGCGGGCGTCGGCCTGCGCGGCTTCCGCCCCGAATTCTCCGGAACGAACAAGCGCGTGCTTGTCCTGATCGACGGCCGGCCGGCCGGCGCCGAAAGCATGGGCAATATCGCCACCGCCGGGCTTGCGCGGGTGGAAGTGCTCAAAGGCTCCGCATCCGCCATCTATGGCGCATCCGCCATGGGCGGCGTCGTGAACTACATCACGCGCAAATCGGAAGGCGAGATCACCGGCAGCATCAACGCCGGCTACGGCAGCTATGAGACGGCCAAGCTGGGCGCGAACATCGGCGGATCGCTGACCGAATCGTTCAATTTCGACCTGGGCGTCACCCACCTGTCCCAGAACGAAGACTATGAACTGGGCTCGGGCGGCGAAACGCTTGGCGCGTTCGTGCAGGGCAACGGCGCCACCCGCCCGAATACGGAGTTCGTGAACAATAATTTCTATGCGCGCGGCGCGGTGAAACTGGGTGGCGACTGGGAAGCGCAGATCCGCATCCTGGGCTATGACGCGCCGGACACCGAAACGCCGGGCGCCGAATCCGACGGGACCTCCGCGCAGAGCGACAAGGACGAATCCAATATCGGCGGCGACCTGTCGCTGACCGGCTCTCTGGGCGCGCACCAGCTGATGGCGCTGTACTATCAGACCGAGGAAGAACAGGCCTATACGGACAAGCCGCCGAACGCCCAGCAATTTGTGAGTTCCACCAACGACATCAGCTGGAGCGGCCTGCAGCTTCAGGACAACTGGTCGCTGGGCGCGAACTATGACCTGATCCTGGGCGCCGACTATCAGAAGGTGGAGGAAGAATCCGCTTCCTTCGACGCGGCCGGCGCGCCGCTCGGCTCCTATTCCCCGGACTATGAGCGCGAGACCATGGGCGTGTTCGCGGACCTGACCGCGCGCCTGTTCGGCGAACGCCTGATCGTCAATGTCGGCGGCCGGTACGACGAGATCGAGACCAGCACGCTGGCCACGCTGGGCCGCGCGCGCGTGTTCGCGCCCGGCGAGTCCAAGCTGGACACGTTCAATCCCCGCGCGGGCATCGTGTATCGCCCCGATGCGGACGGACCGTGGCGCATCCACGCCAGCGCCGGCACCGGCTTTGTCGTGCCGGACCCCGGCCAGGTCTCCGGCTATTACGAGCAGATCGTGGGCGGCCAGCGCCGCGTCACCCAGGGCAATTCCGGCCTGGCCCCGGAGGAGAGCGAAAGCTACGACCTCGGCGTCGGCTATGACGGCTTCCTGTTCGGCCTGGACGTCACGCTGTTCAAGCTGGACGTGAAAAACCGCATCGCCAGCGTGCTGACGACCAACACGCCGGCCCTGCGCGTGACCAGCTATGAAAATGCGGCCGGATCAACCGCCGAGGGCCTCGAGGCCCAGGGCCAGTTCGATCTGGGCGGGCTGTTCGGCGGGCGCGAAGGCGTCTGGCAGGCGGACACCACGCTGACCTATTACTTCACGCGGGAGGAAGAGCTTTCCACCGGTCCGAGCACGATCCGCAACGTCGCCAAGTTCAAGGCGAATTTCGGCCTCGGCTTTGACGACGGCGTGTTCTCGGCCCGGATCGGCGGGCGGCACGTGTCCGGTATGGAGGATCAGGACTTCAGCGCCGGCCGGGTGTTCACCAACGGCGCCGGAGGCACGTTCGAATATCCCGAATTTGTCGTGTTCGACATCACCGCGGGCTGGCAGATCGACGACGTCAACCGCCTCTCGGTGAAGGTCGATAACATCACGGACAAATATTATTACGAGAAGGCGGACTATCCGTTCCGCGGCCGCAACTTCCTCGTCGAGTACCGCAGGGATTTCTGACCCCGCGGCGCGCCCCCGGTGGGCTTCGGCTCCCGGGGCAACCCCTCCGCATCCCTCTCATCGGCGCACAAACCCGGCGCAGCCCCGCCGGCTCCGTCCTCCGGCGTTCCGAACAGGCTAGTCGGCGCCGGTGACGTTGCCGATCTGGGTTCCGTCGGGCGTCATGACCGCGGTCACATAGCCGCCGTCGGCGCCGCTTTTCATCGGCGCGATGCGGATCGTGATCGTGTCGCCGGCCTCGAACATGTCCGGGCGGAAGCCCTGGCGGAACATGTTGTTGCGGCTGTGACCCTCGAACTCGATTTCGCGGGTGCCGCGTTCCTCGTCCGTGACCTCGAGGATCAGGCGCATATGCGGGTTTGCGAAACGGGCCCGCACGACCTCGCCCTCGACCAGAACGGTGTTCTGGAAGTCGAACTGGGCGGCGGAGTGGTGGGCCATGGCCGGGGCGGTCGTCAGCAGGGTCGCCCCGGAGAGGGCGGCTGCGGTCAGCACGGCTGCGATCGGCTTTTTCATTGTCTCTCTCCTTTATCGCGTCGGGCGCGTTTATTCCTGGACCATTTCGAGACCGGCCTCTTCATAGAGGCCCGCCATTTCGTCCAGCCATTTGGGTTCGCTGCATTCGTAGGTGAGGACGTGGTAGTCCTCCATTTCCTGCCAGCGCTTGGTCGTCGTGAACGGCTCTTCGAGGAAGACCGGATCGGTCATCGTCATTTCGGCGACCAGAATGCGGGCGCCGTCCTCGGTTTCGCCGTCCAGATAGTATTCCTCGACGATATGGGCCTGGTCGCTGTGCGGATACCGCGTGTCGACCTGGGTCTTCAGATTGGTCGTTTCCACGATCAGGCGGTCGCCTTCCCAGCGGGCCGTCGAGTAGCCGTTACGCTCCGGGAAGAACATGGAGGCGTCCTGCGCCTCGTCGCCGATATAGAGACGGCGGATTTCGGCGTGCGCCTCGTACAGCACGAAGACCTGTTCGGGGCGCTGGATGATCTCCATCGGGTAGCCGCCGGAGCCCAGCATCGAGGCGGGCATGCCGCTGCCGACGCAGGAATTGCCGGCGCCGTGGTCGGTGCCCTCGATCAGCGAATTGAAGTCGTCGGCGGCGCGCTGGCCGAATTCGGTCAGCTGCATCTGGTCGCCGGTGCCGGTGAAGGCCCCGGCCACGTTGCCGGCGCGGTAATTGGTCCAGGAGCCGGTGAAGTCCGGCTTGCCGCCGGTGGCGTCCTGTGCGGCGGCGGCGCCGGCGAGGGTGAGCGCGGCGCCCGCAAAAAGAGCGGTTTTCAGATGTGACATTCGGTTTTTCCTCCCTTCGCCCGCCACCCGAACGGCGGGCGTATCCCATTTCATGGTGTTTGTTTTGCTTCTACCGAAGGGTCCTAACCCTGTCACCTTGCCAATGTTTTAGATTGGCGCGGCTGAACCTGACCTGAACCGGGCCGCGAGCGATGCAACCGGGGCCGGGCGGATGACCGCTTCGGGCGGCCGGCGCAGCGACCGGGGCAGGTCCGGCCCCCGGCCGAAGCGCATGACCAGATCGGGCCGCCGGCCGGGAAAGCCGGCCAGCGCCGCGACGTCCGGTCGGAAGCGCGCGACCTCCACCGGCTGGTTCAGGAAGGCGGTCTTCAACCCCCGCGCCGCCGCCTCCAGGGCGAAGCGCTGGCAGGCGCGGCCCGCGGCGAACCAGCCGGCCGGCGAATCCTCATGCGCGGCGATCACCGCGAGGCCGGCGGAGGAACGCACATGGCCGGCGTATTTATCGTTCTCCGCCTCGGCCTTGAACCCGGACTCGAAGAACGCGTCGGCGATCCAGCCGGGCATGACCGGATTGCCGGATGCGCCGGTATAGAGCCCGTCGCGCGTCCGCGCCGCCTCGACCCGGTTGAAGCGCAGCCAGTGTTTCAGCTCGGCGACAAAGGCCGGGTCCGCCATCTGGGCGGTGTTGCCGGCGACGACCAGCTCCAGCATCCGCTCCATCGCGGCCGGCTCGGTCAGCAGCGCGATGTCGGCGTCCGCCCCGCCCGCCGCCGCCAAGGCGCGCAGATCCGTGGCGGGCGCCGGGGCGCCGTCATAATCGGCGCGGACCGACATGCGCCGGGGAATGGCGGCAAAGCGCGCGCCGGCCTGCGCCGGGGCGGGCTCCAGACCGATGGCGATCCGCTCCGCCGCGAAATCCACGGCCGTGCGCAGGCCGGAGGCGCGGGCGGCCGTATCCAGATTCTCCGCCGCACAGCCGAGGCTGGCGTAAAGATGGTGATCGTCGGGATCGACGACCGGGGTGCGGCGGCCGAAATCGGGCGTCAGCGCGATCTCGCGCTCGGCCAGCGTGAACCGCCAGGGCTGGGTGTTGTGGCCGTTGGCGGCCAGCGTTGCGTAATGGACGAGGGCGTGATGGCTCTGCGGAAACGCGCCTGTGGCCGGTTCCGCCGGGGCGTAGGTCCGTTCCGCCAGCGCGTCATACCGCCCGGCCTCTTGCCGCCGCCAGGCATACAGCCCGCCGGCGCTGAGGACGGCCGCGCCGCCCGCGCCCAGGATTACTTGTCTGCGACTTGGCTGCGCCATCACGGCGGCTCGTGCGCTGCGCCCGCGCCCAGTCTAGCGGCCGCGGACTGCAGCAGGATGCGGCGGCTGGTCGCCCCCGCCCGCCGCCGGTCCGGCTCAGATCACCTTGCCGGGGTTCAGCAGACCCTTGGGGTCCATCGCCGACTTGATCGAGCGCATCAGGGCCAGCTCCTCCGACGACCGCGAGTAGTGCAGATAGGGCTTCTTGTGCAGGCCGATCCCGTGCTCGGCGGAGATCGAGCCGCCCCATTCGCCGATGAGCTCGTAGAGCATCTCGTCCATCTCGTGCTCGGTCCCGGCGTTTTCGTCCAGCTTGACCGAGACGTGCAGATTGCCGTCGGCGATATGGCCGAAATAGAGCGTCTTGTGCTTCGGCCATTTGGCGGTGAGGCGTTCGTCGACCTGGCGGGCGAACTCCCCGATCTGACCGGTGGGGACGGAGACGTCGAAGCCGAGCTGGGGCATGTGGCCGGCGGCCTGGAACTCGCCGGGGCAGTCGCGGATCGCCCATAGCTCCCGGGCGTCCTTGTCCGACTGGGCGACGACGGCGTCCAGCACCAGGCCCTGTTCCAGCGCCTCGCCCATCACGCTGGCGAAGCGTTCGGGGTCGCCGTCGGGGTCGCCGCCCATCGCCTCCATCAGCACATAGATGCCGGTCTCGTCGTTCAGCGGCAGCGGCGGGGTGCGGTTCAGCTTCACCGTGCCGGTCTCGTAGAAGCCGGGCCACATGACCTCGAACGCCGAAAGCTGGCCGCCCAGGCGTGGGCGCACATGGTTCAGCAGCTTCACCGCGTCGTCGAAGCCGGGCAGGGCGCACAGCGCGGTGGAGACGCTGAGCGGCTTGGGATGCAGGCGCAGGACCAGCCGGGTGATGACGCCGAGCGTGCCCTCCGAGCCGATGAAGAGCTGCTTCAGGTCGTAGCCGGTGTTGTTCTTGATCATCCGGTTCATGGAGGAGATCACCGTGCCGTCCATCAGCACCGCCTCCACGCCCAGGATCAGGTCGCGCATCATGCCGTAGCGCAGCACGCGGTTGCCCCCGGCGTTGGTGGACGCGTTGCCGGCGATGTGCGCATGGCGCCCGCCGGTATCGAGCGGGAACAGCAGGCCGTTCTCGTCCGCCGTCTTCTGCACGGTGTCCAGGGTGACGCCAGCCTGCACCGTCATCGTGCCGCCGCTGGTGTCCACGTCCTGGACCGCGCGCATGCGCTCCAGCGACATCAGCAAAGACGGGCGCACCGGCACCGCGCCGCCGCACAGGCCGCTGAGGCCGCCCTGCGGCACCACGGGGATGTCGTGGTCGTTGCAGTATTTCAGGATTTTCGAGACGTCCTCGGTCGAGGACGGATAGGCGACCGCGACCGGCGCGGCGGCGTCGCCCTTGGCCTCGATGTTGAAGTCGCGCAAATGGCGCTCGGTGAAGGCGTCGGAGGCCCCGAGGACCGTCTTTTCCCCGACCAGCGCCTGAAGTTCTGCGGCCGCGTTCATCGCGCCTTCCTCCCGTTTGTTCTCTGTTGGGAGCGGTCTAGCGCGCGCGCGCCGGTATGGTCCAGAAGGTCTAGCGGAAGCGCCCGCCGCCGCGGCCCAGCATCTGTTCCCCGATCAGGCAGTTCGCGCGGGATTCCTCCTGCCCCTCGAAGACGAACTGGGCGGGACGGACTTCGCGGGGGGGCAGGAGGCTGGCGATCTCCAGAACCAGCTTGCCGCGGATCGTGGCGGCCAGCTCGCTGATATTGTGCACCGGGGCGATGAAGGAGCCGGAGCCGGCGATCACGCAGTCCTCGTAATACTGGTCGAGGTCCGGGATGTCGTACCATTCCAGCGTGTCGTTCAGCAGGATCGGCAGGCCGTTGATGACGATGCCGCGCTCGGCCACCGCGTCGCGCGCTTCCTCCACCGGGCCGCCGGTATTGTTCGGGCCGTCGCCGGAAATGTCGATGACCTTGCGCGCGCCGTCATACTCGTTGTTGTCGATCATCTCCGCGGCGGCGAACAAAGCGCGGGAGATGGAGGTGCGGCGTTCGGGATAGACGGGCCGGGTCTCCAGCGCGTCGGCGAAGCGCAGCGCGTCCTCGCGCGAGCGGATCAGCGTCCAGGGAACGATGGTGTTCTGGGCGTAGGCGTCGCCCCATTCGACATAGGTCACGACCACGCCGCCGCGCGCGCCATAGACGATGGCGTCGATCACATCTTCGTGGCGGAACGCCTCCGCATAGCCGTGACGCTGGAGCTGGTGCTCGTCGTAATCCATGGACTGGGAGACATCGACGGCCAGAACCAGCTCCAGATCCACCGGCCGCATCGACTGGGCCGGAGCCGCCGAAGGCGCGGCGATCGCCAGCGCGGCAAGCGATGCGGCGATGGCGGCGAGCGGGAGGGACGGTCCGTCGGATGGGTTCATACTGCCCCGGCCTTGTTCTGGTGCTGCGACCCTTTTCGGAAACGATTGTAGGCGCCTATCCGTCCGCTTGGAAACAGGCCCGTGCGGTTCGCCGCGCCGCGCCTGTGTGTATAGTCCGGCCAACAAGAAGACCGGGAGGACGAGCATGAACGGACCGGACCTGCGGCCCTGGACGCGGCGCGCGGTGATGCAGGCGCTGGGCGTGGCGGCGCTGCCCGGCGCGGCGCTGGCGCAGAGCGCCAATCCGGGCGCATCCGTCGTCGGCGACATCGCCCCCCATGCCGGCCCGATGGACCTGCCGCTGCGCGCGACGATCCTGGAGCATATCGGAACGGTCGTGCCGGACGTGGCGGCCTCCACGCGCTTCCACTCCAGACTGTTCAACCCGAACATTCGCAAGGAGAACGCCGGCGCGCTGCGCGCCTATGTCGATCTCAGCGGGCCGGACGGGGAGTGGGGCTATCTGGCCTTCGGCGACCGCGGCGAAGAGGCCGCCTATTTCGACCATTTCTGCGCCACCATCGCGGACTATAACCCCGAGGCGATGGCCGAGACGCTGCGCGCGCAGGGCATCGACCCGGGCGCGAACTGGGCGACCTTCGGCCAGTTCTTCGACCCCGACGATATCGGCGTGCAGGTAATCGCCGATCCGGGCGGCTGGTTCCCCACGGTGATCGACGCCGAGCCGATGGTGGAGGGGCCGGCGGTTCTGACCCCGAAGGGGCTGGCGCATGTGACCCTGCGGACCGGGGACATCGACCGAAGTGTGGAATTCTACCGCAAATGGTTCGGGCCGGAGGCCGGATCGAACGAGACGGGGCAGGTCTGGTTCCGGCTGGGCTCTGGCACAGTGACGCTGATGCCGCCGCGCGCGGACGGGCCGGGGCCGGGGATCGACCATATCTGCGTGCGCACGGCACCGTTCGACCGGGACGCGGTGATCGAAACCCTGACCGCCATGGGCGCGACGGCCAGCGCGGTCGAGGCCCCGTCCGGGGCGACGGTGCGCTTCACCGACCCGGCGGGCCTGATTTTCGAGCTGCAGCCGGAGGGCGCCTGAGGAGTAACGAGGCTGTAACCCCCGTGTTACTGCAGGTGGAACGGTAATAATCTGTCTGTGCGCCGCGATCGGCGCCATGCCGGTAAGGTCTGCGCGCACTGCGCAGCGGACAAGGGAGGAAGTATCGATGGTTCGCAGAATGACGCTGCTGTCCGGGGCCGCCGTCGCCATGGCGCTGGCCGCCTGCGGCGCGCCGGACGAGGCCGCCGAGACGCCGGCGCCGGTCCAGAGCGCCGAAGCCGACCCGGCCGCCGCGCCGGCCGGTCCTGACCGCATGATCGAGACCCCGGCCGGGCAGACCGCGCCCTTTACCCAGGCGCTGCACGACGACCCGCCCTACCGGGCCGAGCACGACCTGCTGTGGCTGATGGAAAACATCATGCAGCCGGCGGCGGACGTGTTCTGGGGCTCCGCCGGGTTCGTGATCGACGCGGACGGGGAGCACAATCTGCGCCCGACGACCGAGGAGGGCTGGGCCGACGTGGTGACCCACGCCGCCATCGTTGCGGAGATGGGCAATCTGCTGATGACGCCGATCTATTCGGCGGACAAGGGCGACGACTGGTTCCAGTACGCCGACTCCCTGGTCGGCATCGGCATGCGCGCCCAGGCCGCGGCCGAGGCGCGCGATGAGGAGATGATCTTCGACGTCGGCGCGACGATGGACCGGGTCTGCGAGGGCTGCCACATCGGCTATATGGACCCCGACAAGATCTATGATCCGATCGGCCTGCCGAGCGCGGCGGACGTATCGGATGACAGCCAGGCCAACGACCTGCCCAACGCGGCCGAACAGTCCGATGACCGGGCGGACGACGGCATCCAATGATCCCTGCCGCGCGCGCGGCCCGGCTGATTGCGCCGGTCCTGCTGCTGGCATGCCTGCCCGCGGCCGCGTTCGCGCACGATATTTCGGAGGCCAACGCCCGGTTTGTCGCCAGTATCGATGGGCCGGCGCCGATCCCGTTCCTGTATCTGGGCGCCAAGCACATGGTCACCGGGATCGACCATGTGCTGTTCCTGGTCGGGGTCGTCTTTTTTCTGTACCGGCTGCGCGACGTCCTGATCTACGTATCCATGTTCACGCTGGGCCACTCCGCGACGCTGCTGCTGGGCGTGCTGATGGGGTGGAACGTCAATGCGTTCCTGATCGACGCGATCATCGGGCTCAGCGTTTGCTACAAGGCGTTCGAGAATATGGGCGGCTTCGACCGCCTGCCGTTCCGCATCGACACCCGCGCGGCGGTGTTCGCCTTCGGCCTGGCGCACGGGCTGGGCCTGGCGACCAAGCTGATGGACGTGGTGGTCACCGATAACGGCCTGCTGGCCAATCTGATCAGCTTCAATGTCGGGGTGGAGCTGGGCCAGGTCATGGTGCTGGTCGTGGTGGTCGCGCTGCTGAATCTGTGGCGGGCGACGCCGACCTTCCGCCCCGGGGCGTTCGCGGCGAACGTGGCGCTGATGGCGGCGGGCTTTGTCCTGACCGGATACCAGCTGGCGATGTGGGCCCAGAGCTGAGGAGATACGGGCCGCCATAAGCCGGCCCCGAGGAGAAACGCATGAACGACACCAGCCAGATGAAGGGCCCGCACCAGAGCGAGCCGGGGGGCGAGCCGGGCAGCGAGAAGCCGAGCGGCAAGGCGCTGTGGATCGGCGTGGCGGCGGCGGCCGTGGTCGCTGTCGTGGTTCTGGTCGTGGCCGTCCTGCCGGCGGAGTTCGGCGTGGACCCGACCGGCGCGGGCGAGGCGACGGGCCTGTCGGGCCTGGCCGACGCCGGCGAGCTGTCGGAGGCCGAACGCGGCGCGCTGCGCGGCGAGGGCGTGTTCACGACCTATGACGAGGCGATGCGCTATGACCGGCGGGAATTCGAAATCCCCTCCTATGGCTCGCTGGAGTTTAAATACACGCTGGAAGAGGGCGCGCCGCTGGTCTTCAACTGGACCTCGACCGCGCCGGTGACGATCGACATGCACGCCCACCCGTTCGACGGCGGCGAGGCGCTGACCGAATCCTATAGCCAGGGCGAGAGCGAGGGCGAGAGCGGCGTCTATATCGCCCAATTCACCGGCATCCATGGCTGGTACTGGCAGAACCGCACGCTGGACCCCGTCACCGTGACCATCAACGCCGCCGGGCCGTTCACCGAGACCACGATCTTCGACGATCTGGGCGAGACGCCGGAAGCCGCCGCCCCGGTCGACTAGGGGCCACTAAGCGTCTGGGCGGCCTCCCGCATTCCTGCGAACGCTGTTACGCAGGGCCATGCTGCGCGCCGCCCGATTCGCCCTTGCGGGATGCGTTTCGCTGACCGCCTTCGGCGGGGCGGCGCTGGCGCAGCAGCCGCTCTCCCGCATCGTCACCGACGGCCAGCTGTTCGGCGACGTGCGCGTGCGCGGCGAGCGGATCGAGGATGGAAGCAAGACCGAGCCGGCGGAGGTCGCCTCCGCCCGCGTGCGCGTCGGTTTCCAGACTGCGGAGTTCCAGCGCCTGTCTTTGCTGGTGGAGGCCGAGGGCACGGCGGTGACCGGGGACACTGCGCCGCCGGGGGCCACTGGCTATCCCTATCCGTCCGCGCAGACCGCCGGGAACGTCGAGCTGAACCGCATCCAGGTCAGCTATGAGAGCGACTACGCCTACGCCGCCGTCGGCCGGCAGCTGCTGGAATATGGCGACGAGCGCTATGTCGGGGACGAGGATTTCCGGCAGGACGACCGCACGTTCGACGCGCTGTACGCCGAATGGGAGGCGGTGCCCGGCGCGACGCTGTCCTACGCCTATGCCTGGCGGATGAACGACACCTATCGCGACGACTATCTGCTGTCCGACAGCCATCTGGTGCAGCTGGAATATATCCAGTCCAACGCCCTGCGCGCGGCGGCCTTCGCCTATCTGATCGATCTGGAGAAGGCGCCGGAAATGTCCGCGGTGACCTATGGCGCGCGGGTCTGGGGCAGCCTGCCGTTCTGGCGGCTGGTGTTCGATTACGACGCGCAATGGGCGCGGCAGTCCGACTGGGGCGCGGCGACCGGCTCCTTCGATCTGGACGACATCTCGGCGGCGGGCACGCTGGCCTACGGCCCGCTGTCGGCGACCGCGCGTTACCAGCGGCTGGAGGGCAACGGCGTGCGCGGGGTCACCTATCCATTCGCCAGCCGGCACGGCCAACGCGGCTGGACCGAGCTGTTCGAACAGGGCCCGGCGAGCGGGCTGGAAGCCTGGACGCTGGAGGCCGAGGCCAATCTTTCCGCGCTGGAATTCTTCCGCGGGCTGGCGCTGCAGGGGGCGGTGCACCAGTACGACGCCCTCCTGAACGGCGGGCCGTCGCTGGGCTGGGAGTGGGACGCCGGGGCGCGCGTCACGTTCAGCCCGAATGTCAGCGCGGCGCTGTCCTATGCCGACTTCAACGGCGAGACGGCCGGACCGCCGGACCGGGAGCGGGTCTGGTTGGAGCTGAACGTCCGGCATTGATAGTCTGACCGCCGGTTGGGCCGTCGGGGAGGGCGCCATGACCGCTGCCGATACTGTGAGCGTGAGCGACGGCGGCCGGGCGCCGTTCTGGAAGGTCTGGGCGATCCTGACGGCGGCCGGCGTTCTGGGCGTGCTGGCGATCCTGCCCTATTCGCTGGCGGCGCAGGCCGGGGCGCTGGAACAGATTGCCCACGAAGCGCCGATCCCGCTGTCCGCCATCCTGGCGATCCAGCTGGTCCAGAACGCGGTCTTTGTGGCCATCGCTGTGGCGGCGGGCCTGTGGGCCGCGCGGCGGCTGGATCTGGCCACGCCGATCGTCGACGCGCTGGCCGCCGGGCGCGCCGTTCCGTGGAAGCCGCGCGCCGCCGCGATCAGCGCGGCCGTCGGCGTTGCGGCGGCGCTGCTTCTGCTGGGGCTGGACGTCTATGTGTTCGGCGGGCTGGACGGGATCGATCCCGCCGCGCCGGCGGCGCGCCCGCCGGTCTGGACCGGCTTTCTGGCCTCTTTCTATGGCGGGATCACCGAGGAGCTGTTCCTGCGCCTGTTCCTGCTGTCGCTGATCGCGCTGGGCCTGCACGCGGCGGCGACGGCCGGCCGGCCGGGATCGCGGCCGCTGTCGGGCTGGGCGTTCTGGACCGCCAATCTGGCCGCGGCGGTGATTTTCGGACTAGGCCATCTGCCGGCGACCGCCATGCTGGTCCCGCTGACCGGCGAGGTGATCCTGCGCGCGGTCGTGCTGAACGGGATCGTCGGGGTCGCGTGCGGCGTTCTGTACCGGCGGTTCGGGCTGGAATGGGCGATCCTGGCGCATTTCAGCGCCGATATCGTGCTGCACGTCCTGTTCCCGCTGATCTCCCCGTGATTGCTGCGGACGCTTGCCAGCCCGGCCCGGCTTACGCTTAGCTGGACCGATGCCTGAAAACGCCATCCCGGACCCCGCCCAGCCAATCCTGGACGTTCGTGACCTGAACGTCCGTTTCGACACGCCGGACGGCGAGGTCCATGCGGTGCGCGGCGTCGACCTGAACATCCGCAAGGGCGAGTGCGTGGGGGTCGTGGGCGAGTCCGGTTCGGGCAAGAGCCAGACATTTCTGGCCGCGATGGGCCTGCTGGCCGCCAACGGCAAGGCCGAGGGCCAGATCCTGTATCGCGGGCAGGATTTGCTCTCGATGCCGGTGAAGCAGCTGAACACGATCCGCGGGTCGCGGATGACGATGATCTTCCAGGACCCGCTGACCAGCCTGACGCCGCATCTGAAGATCGGCGCGCAGATGCGGGAGTCGCTCTACGCCCATACCGATCTGCGCGGGGAGGCTGCCGACAGAGCGTGCCTGGACTGGCTGGAGCGGGTGCGCATTCCCGAGGCCGCGCGTCGGCTGAAACAATATCCGCACGAACTGTCCGGCGGCATGCGCCAGCGCGTGATGATCGCCATGTCGATGCTGTGCGGACCGGACCTGCTGATCGCCGACGAGCCGACGACGGCGCTGGACGTGACGGTGCAGGCCGAGGTGCTGGACATCATGGACGCGCTGAAGCGCGAGACCGGCGCGGCGATCGCGCTGATCACCCACGACATGGGCGTGATCGCCCGCATGGCCGACCGCGTGCAGGTGATGAAGGACGGCCAGTATGTGGAGGAGGGGGAGGTCGACCAGCTCTTCCACGCCCCGCGCACCGACTACACGAAGATGCTGCTGGACGCGATGCCGCGCCTGGACCAGCCGGGCAAGGACCGCGGCGAGCCGCTGGCCCCCGCGCCGGACCCGGAGACCGCGCCGCTGGTGCGCGCGCGCGACGTGCGCGTCTGGTTCCCGGTGACGCTGGGCCGCGGCCTGTGGCCGAAGAAGATTCCGCTGAAGGCGGTGGACGGCGTGGATTTCGACCTGCGGCCCGGCGAGACTTTAGGGGTGGTCGGCGAGTCCGGCTGCGGCAAGTCCACGCTGGCGCGCGCGGTGCTGCAGCTGGTCCCGGTGACGAAGGGCGAGATCGCCTGGATGGGACGGGACCTGACGGCGCTGAAGAAGGAAGAGCTGCGCAGGACGCGGCGCGATCTGCAGATCGTGTTCCAGGACCCGCTGGCGAGCCTGGACCCGCGCATGACGATCGGGGCGTCCATCGCGGAGCCGCTGCAGACCTTCCGCCCGGATATGGGCCGCACCGAGCGCGACGCCGAAGTGATCGCGATGATGGAGCGGGTGGACCTGTCGCCGCGCATGCTGAACCGCTATCCGCACGAATTGTCGGGCGGCCAGAACCAGCGCGTCGGCGTGGCGCGCGCCATGATCCTGAAGCCGAAACTGGTGATCTGCGACGAGGCCGTGTCGGCGCTGGACGTGTCGGTGCAGGCCGAGGTGATCGACCTGCTGATCGGGCTGCAGCGCGAGATGGGCCTGTCGATGATGTTCATCAGCCACGACCTCAGCGTCGTGCGCGAGATCAGTCACCGGGTGATGGTTCTGTATCTGGGCCGGGTGGTGGAGCTGGCCTCGCGCGACGCGATCTACGCCGGGGCGCGGCATCCCTATACCAAGGCGCTGATTTCCGCCGCGCCGATCCCCGATCCGCGCGTGGAGAAGACGCGCGAGCGGCTGAAGCTGTCGGGCGATCTGCCGAGCCCGCTGGACCCGCGCGCCCAGCTCAGATTTCTCCCCTCGCAACTGGCCGAGGGGGACGGGGAGCAATATGTTCCCAAACTGATCGAAATCGCCCCCGGGCATCTGGTCGCCGAACACGATCCGGCGGCGGGCTCGGAAGGGCTGTATGCGCGCTGAGCGCGCACCGATAACACTCGGGGAGACGTCATGAGCGACCGCACTTCGTTTCGGACCCTGATTCCGGGCGCCGCCCCGGCCCTTGGGGCGGGCCTGACCCTGCTGCTGGTGGCCTGCGGCGACAATGCGCCGTCCGCGCCGGACCTGCCCGATCCGGGCGAGCCGGAGCTGAGCGAGGCCGCGCCGGAGGACAGCGCGCCCCAGATCGACATCGCCGATGCGCGCTTCCCGCAGGAATACAGCGATATCAGCGTCGATCCCGCGGTCCGCTATGGCGAGCTGGAGAACGGGTTCCGCTACGCCATTCTGGAGAACGATACGCCGAGCGGCACCGCGGCGCTGCGCCTGCGCTTCGATATCGGCGCGCTGATGGAAGGCGAGGATCAGCGGGGACTGGCGCACTTCCTGGAGCACATGGCCTTCAACGGCTCCGAGAACGTGCCCGAAGGCGAGATGATCAAGATCCTGGAGCGGCATGGCCTCGCCTTCGGCGCGGACACCAACGCCTACACCAGCTTCGGCGAGACGGTGTACATGCTGGACCTGCCGGAGACGGACGACGAGACGCTGGACGTCAGCTTCATGCTGATGGACGAGCTGAGCGCCCTGACCATCGCGCAGGACGCGGTGGACCGGGAGCGCGGCGTGGTGCTGTCGGAAATGCGCACCCGCAATTCGCCCAGCTATCGCGCAGCGGTGGAGCAGTACGCCTATCTGCTGGACGGCACGCTGGTGCCCCAGCGCATGCCGATCGGCGTGCAGGACGTGCTGCAGAACGCGCCGGCCGAGCGCCTGCGCGACCTGTACGAGCGCTATTACACGCCGGAGCGCGCCTTCTTCGTCGCGGTCGGGGATTTCGATCCGGACGATATCGAACAGCGCATCATGGAGGCGTTCGCGGACTGGGAAGAACCGGCCAACGCCGGGGCCGACCCGGATGTCGGCGCGGTTACGGCCGAGGGACCGGCCGCCGAGTTCTTCCACGACCCGTCACTGCCGATGATGATCGACATCAATTATGTCGCGCCGGCCGAGAACCTGCCCGACATGCAGGAGACGCGGCGGGAGAACCTGTTGCAGACGCTGAGCATGGCGATGCTGAACCGGCGCTTCGACGCACTGTCGCGCGCGCCGGACGCCAAATTCCTCCAGGCCGGGGCGAACGCCGGCGAGATGGAGGACGTGGCCGACATCGCCTCTGTCACCATCTATTCGGAGCCGCAGAACTGGCAGGCGGCGATGATTGTGGCGGAGAATGAGCTGCGCCGCGCCATTGCCTACGGATTCAGCGACGCGGAGCTGGCCGAGCAGATGGCCAATCTGCGCGCCTCCCAGGAAAACGCGGCGGCGCAGGCCGATACGCGCCAGACGCCGGGCCTGGCCAGCGGCGTGGTCGGCGCGTTCGGCGGCGACCAGGTGTTCAGCCATCCGGTGGATTCGCTGGCCCGCTTCAACGCCTATACCGAGGGCCTGACGGTGGAGGAGGTCAACGAGGCCTTCCGCGAGGCCTGGGAGGGCGGCGAGCCGCTGATCTGGGTGACCTCGCCGGAGGATATCGAGGACGCGGAGGCCACGATCCTGGCCGCCTATGAGGACGCCGCCGCCATGGAGGTGGAGGCGCCGGAGGACACTGCGGCGGGCGAGTTCGCCTATCAGGATTTCGGCGAGCCGGGCGAGGTCGCCGAGCGCGATGTCGTGGAGGATCTGGGCATCGTCCGCATCCGCTTCGACAACAATGTCATGCTGAACTTCAAGCAGACCGATTTCGAGACCGGCGCGGTGCGCGCCGCCATCCGCTTCGGCGGCGGCCTCTTGGAAACGCCCGAGGACGGCGCGGCGCTGCAGATGGTGGCGTCCAGCATTCTGGGGCCGGGCGGCACCGGGGAGCATTCGCTGGACGAGCTGGACCGGCTGCTGGCCGGCAAGACGGTCAGCGCCGGCTTCGGCGCGGGCGAGGACGCCTTTTCGTCCGGCGCGCGCACCATCCCGCAGGACCTGGAGACCCAGCTTCAGGTCTGGGCGGCCTATCTGAGCGATGCGGCCTTCCGGCCCGAATCCATCAGCCAGTTCCGCCAGCGCTACGCCATCGTCTATCCGACGATGTCGGCCACGCCGGGCTCCGTCGCCCAGCGCGACGTGCAGCAGATCCTGGCCGGCGGCGATCCGCGCTTCGGCTATCCGACGCTGGAGGCCGTGCAGGCGGTGGAGCTGGACGAGGCCCGCGCGCTGCTGCAGGACACGCTGTCCAATTCGGCGGTCGAGGTCGCCATCGTCGGCGACGTGACCGAGGAGCAGGCGGTGGCCGCCGTGGCGCGCACCCTCGGCGCGCTGCCCGAACGGGCCGCGGCGCCGGAGGAATTCGCGGACGTGCGGTCGGTCTCGTTCCCGTCGCCGGCGCCCGATCTGGTGACGCTGCGCCATGACGGCGAGGCGGACCAGGCCGCGGCGATGGTCTACTGGCCGACGCCGGACGCCGAGGACGTCGTGCTGGCCCGCAAGCTGACCCTGCTGCGCGAGGTGCTGCAGATCCGCCTGATCGAAAAGGTGCGCGAGGAGCTGGGCACGACCTATTCCCCGCGCGTGGGCAGCCAGTTCTCCCGCACCTTCCCCGGCTATGGCTATATCGGGGTGAGCATGGAGATCGACACCAGCAAGGTCGACGAGACGTTCGAGGTCGTGGACGAGATCGCCGCCGATTTCGCCGCCGGCAATATCAGCGAGGACGAGTTCGAACGCGCCCGCCGGCCGCTGCTGGAGGGGATCGAGGAGAACCAGGAGCAGAACGGCTACTGGGCCCAGCTGCTGGCGCAGGCGCAGACCGAGCCGGACAATCTGGAGCGCCACCGGACCCAGATGGCGGACTATGAGGCGGTGACGCTGGACGATATCAAGGCGCTGGCGCAGGAGTATCTGACGCCGGAGGCGGCCCTGCGCATCCAGATCCTGCCGCAGGACGCCGAGGGCGCGGAGCTGTAAGACCCCTGAAGGGACACTGACGAGGATTCCGATGAAGCGGACAGCCATGGTCGCCGCGCTCGCCATTCTGGCGGCGTGCGGACAGGAAGCGGCGGACACGGCCGAGGCCGACGCCCCGGACGCAGCCGAAACGGACGCCGCCATCGCGGAGGCGGACACGGACGCCGTTCCAGTGGCGGACGAGCCGGAGATCGACCTGCCGACGGACGAGAGCCCGGCGGAGCGCAATCTGGCGATGTCGCGCCAGTTCCTGTCACAGAACGCCGAGCGCAGCGAGGTGACGATCACCACCAGCGGCCTTCAGTACGAGGTGTTGGAAAGCGGCCCGGCCGGTGCGGCCTCGCCGACGATGCAGAACTGGGTGTGCGTGGACTATACCGGCGCGCTGCCGGACGGGTCGGTGTTCGACTCGACGCAGGGGGCGCAGCCGCTGGCCCTGCCGCTGACCGGCATCATCCAGGGCTGGCGCGAGGCGCTGCCGCTGATGGCCGAGGGCGATGTCTGGCGGCTCTTCATTCCGCCGGAGCTGGGCTATGGCCCCAACGGCGCCGGGGCGGTGATCCCGCCGAACGCGGCGCTGGTGTTCGACATCGCGCTGCTGCGCGTGCTGGGCCCGTCCGACATCGCGGTCCTGCCCGACCGCCGGGTCGACCCGGACTGGAACTGCGCGCAGGAATTCAATCCGGACGCCGACGCCGATGCGGACGCGGATTCCGAAGAGATGACGGACGGCGACGGGGGACAATAGCGCGGCGGTTCGAGCGCTGCGCTCTGCCCGATGAAGACCGGCGAAGCGGACATCCTGATCCTGCCGGGCCTGGGCGATTCCGGACCCGAGCACTGGCAGCGGCGCTGGAGCGCGCGCTTGTCCACCGCGCGCGTGGTGGAGCAGACCGACTGGCACGCGCCCGACCGCGACGAGTGGGTGGAGACGGTGCTGGAGGCGGTGCGCATGGCGACGCGGCCGGTGGTGCTGGTCGCCCATTCGCTGGGCGTGTCCACGGTCGTCCACGCCGCGCACGAACTGGCCGACACCAAAGTGCGGGGCGCCTTCCTGGCCGCGCCGCCGGATCACGAGCGCGAGGGGGCGCCGGAGGCAACCGCGAGCTTCGCGCCCACGCCGCGCGACCCGCTGCCCTTTCCGTCGATGCTGGTGGCCTCCAGCGACGATCCCTATTGCGCGCTGGAGCGGGCGGAGGACATGGCCGCGGCCTGGGGCTCCGACTTCCACGTCCAGCGCAACGCCGGGCACATCAATCCGGTCTCCGGCCACGGGCCGTGGCCGGAAGGGCTGATGATGTTTGCGCGGCTGATGAAGCGGCTGAAGGCCTGAAACAGACCTGAGCCGGCCTATTCGGCGGCCAGTTCCGGCGCGCCGGCCTCGCGGCCTTTCGACCAGACCGAGTTGCACGGGATTTTCTTCAGGTCGGCGCGGTGCGCGAACTCCCGCGCGATCTCCGTCACTTCCTCCATCAGGCCCTCGGCCAGGGTGATCGGCTTCAGCCCCATGGACAGGAAGGTGTCGTTTTCGACGTGCAGGTCGTTCTCGGCGGCCTCGTTGCGCGGATTGGGGACATAGGCCACGTCCGCGCCGGCCAGCTTGGCGATCATCTCCGCCAGGTCGCGGACGCGGTGCGTCTCGGTCATCTGGTTCAGGATGCGCACCCGCTCGCCGGACTGGGGCGGGTTCTCGATGGCCAGCTGGATGCAGCGCACCGTGTCGCGGATATGGATGAAGGCGCGGGTCTGTCCGCCCGTGCCGTGCACGGTCATCGGATAGCCGACGGCGGCCTGCATCAGGAAGCGGTTCAGCACCGTGCCGTAGTCGCCGTCATAGTCGAAGCGGTTGATCAGCCGCTCGTCCAGGCGCGTCTCGTCGGTCTGGGTGCCCCAGACGATGCCCTGGTGCAGGTCGGTGATCTTCACCGCATCGTTCTTGTTGTAGAAATGGAAGAAGAGCTGATCCTGGGTCTTCGTCATGTGATAGATGGAGCCGGGATTGGCCGGGTACAGGATTTCCTGCTCCTTCGGCCCCTCGCTCGTATCCACCTTCACCTTCAGATAGCCCTCCGGGATCTTCATCCCGGCGGTGCCGTATCCATAGACGCCCATCGTGCCCAGGTGCACCAGATGCACGTCGACGCCGGATTCCACGACCGCGGCCAGCACGTCGTTGGTGGCGTTCAGATTGTTGTCGACCGTGTAGCGCTTGTGGCGGGCGCTCTTCATCGAATAGGGCGCGGCGCGCTGCTCGGCGAAATGCACGATGGCGTCCGGGCGCTCGTCCTCGATCAGGCGCACGAGGCGGTCGAAATCCCGGCCGATCGTCATGTCCACGAAGCGGACCGTCTTGCCGGAGACCTCGCGCCAGGCGTCCAGCCGCTCATGGATCGGGCGGATCGGGGTCAGGGACTCGACTTCGAGCTCGATATCGATCTTGCGGCGGGACAGATTGTCCACCAGCACGACATCGTGACCCAGTTTCGACAGGTACAGGACTGTGGGCCAGCCACAGAACCCGTCGCCTCCCATTACGATGACTTTCATCATCCCTCTCGCAGTTGCGGGATGGCCCCGTGTCCCCGGGGCCTGTGCGCGCCGGACAGTTTTGGCCGGTTCGCGGAAACGTGACAAGCCCGCGTCGCCGCCCGGGGGCCCCTGAAATCATTGAAATTGCCGCGTTGTCGCGGGGGCGGGGGGCCTCTAGGGTCGCCCGCCTCGCCGAAAGGAGACCCAGCATGCCCCCCGCCGAGGCTGACGCCGCCCTGCTCGAAGCGATGGCCCGCGCCGCCCTGCGGGCCGGGGAGGCCGCCATGCAGGCGCGCGAGGCGGCGCTGGAGGTGCGCCACAAGACCGACGACAGCCCGGTGACCGGCGCCGATCTGGCGGCCGAGGCGGTGGCGCTGGAAATCCTCTCCGTGGCGGCGCCGGACATTCCGGTCGTTGCCGAGGAGCGGGTCTGCGCCGGGGATATCCCGGACACGGACGGCGAATTCTTTCTGGTCGACGCGCTGGACGGCACCAAGGAGTTCATCCGGGGCGGGGACGACTTCACGGCCAATGTCGCCCTGATCCGCGGCGGGCGCCCGGTGATGGGCGCGGTCGCCCAGCCGGCGGCGCAGATCCTGTACGGCGGCGGGCCGGAGGGCGCCTGGCGCCAGCAGGCCGGGACGCGCAGCGCGATCCGGGTGCGCACGGCGGACGCGGGCGCCGTCGTCGCGGTGGCCAGCAAGAGCCACCGCACGCCGGAGACCGACGCCTATCTGGCCCGCTTCGCGGTGGCCGATGCTGTGTCCATCGGATCGTCGCTGAAATTCTGCCTGCTGGCGGAGGGGCGGGCCGATCTGTATCCGCGCATGGGCCGCACCATGGAATGGGACACCGCCGCCGGCCACGCCGTGCTGCTGGCCGCGGGCGGTCTGGTTCACGTCCTGGACGCCGAGGGGCGGCAGGGCGCGCCTCTGGCCTATGGCAAGCGCAACCAGCCTAGCGACAGCGATTTCGCCAATCCGTTCTTCGTGGCGGCGGGCGATCCGGCGCTGCTGCGGGACTAGTCCTCCAGCAGCGATTTCGCGACGGCGCGCGCCTCTTTCCCGATTTCCCCGTTCTTCAGGGCGAGGCCGAGGAAGGCGGTGAAATAGCCGATTTTCGATCCGCAATCATAGGTGTCGCCGGTGAACTGGACGGCGTGGAAGGGCTGGTCCTGCATCAGGCGCGCCATGGCGTCGGTCAGCTGGATCTCGCCGCCCGCGCCCGCGCCCTGATCGGCCAGCAGGCGGAAGATTTCCGGCTGCAGGATATAACGGCCGGTGATCGACAGGTTCGAGGGGGCGTCAGCGGGCTTGGGCTTTTCCACCATGCCCTGCATCCGGATGGCCCCGTCCTCCGCCGCGCCGCGCGGGTCGATCACGCCGTATTTGTCGACCTCCTCATGCGGCACTTCGTTCACCGCGATGATGTTGCCGCCGCCCACGCGCTCATAGGCCTCGGTCATCTGGGCCAGGCACGAGGGCTTGGCGTCCACGATCACGTCGGGCAGCAGCACCGCGAAAGGCTCGTGGCCGATAATGTCCCGCGCGCACCAGACCGCGTGGCCGAGGCCCAGCGGCGCCTGCTGGCGCACGAAGCTGGTGGCGCCGGCGCGCGGCGTGGCGCGGCGCACCGCCTCCAGAACCGCGGTCTTGCCCTTCTTCTCCAGCGTCGTTTCCAGCTCGAACGCCTGGTCGAAATAGTCCTCGATCGAGGATTTGTTGCGGCCGGTGACGAAGACGATGTGCTCCACCCCGGCCTCGAACGCCTCGTCCACCACGTACTGGATGGCGGGCTGGTCGACGACGGGCAGCAATTCCTTCGGAATCGACTTGGTGGCGGGCAAGACTCGGGTGCCGAGCCCGGCGACCGGAAGCACGGCTTTGCGGATCGGTTTGGACATGGAGCTCCTGCAGGCTGGGCGTCGATATGGACTGTAATGTCCGCGAGCAGTAAGGCCAGACGGCGGACGGGCCGAACGCGCGCACTCTATCATCCGTTAACATCGCTGTGCGACAGTACGGTGGGAGCCTCCGAAAGATGACTAAACGCTATTTCGGCACCGACGGGGTGCGCGGACAGGCCAACCGGCCGCCGATGACCGCCGAGACCGCGCTGCGCCTGGGCCAGGCCGCCGGCCGGTATTTCCGGCGCGAGGCCGGCCGCCGCCACTCCGTGGTGATCGGCAAGGATACGCGCCTGTCCGGCTATATGATCGAGACCGCGCTGGTCGCCGGCTTCACCTCCATGGGCATCGACGTATTCCAGTTCGGACCGCTGCCCACCCCGGCGGTGGCGCACATGACGCGCAGCCTGCGCGCCGATCTGGGCGTGATGATCTCCGCCTCCCACAACCGGTTCGAGGATAACGGCATCAAGCTGTTCGGGCCGGACGGGTTCAAGCTGGCCGACGCGGCGGAGCTGGAGATCGAACAGCTGATGGACCGGGGGCTGGAGGAAGAGCTGGCCGCGCCGGCCGCCCTCGGCCGCGCGACGCGGGTCGACGACGCCCAGGCCCGCTATATCGAGATCGTCAAGGCGACCTTCCCGCGCCAGCTCAATCTGAACGGATTGCGCGTGGTGGTCGATTGCGCCAACGGCGCCGCCTACAAGGTCGCGCCCAAGGCGCTGTGGGAGCTGGGAGCCGAGGTCATTCCGGTCGGCGTCCAGCCGGACGGGTTCAATATCAACGCCAAATGCGGCTCCACCGCGCCGGACCTGATGGTCGACAAGGTGCGCGAGGTTCGCGCCGACATCGGCCTGGCGCTGGACGGCGACGCCGACCGCCTGATCGTCTGTGACGAGAAGGGAAACCTGATCGACGGCGACCAGATCCTGGGCCTCTTGGCCGGGCGGATGATGGCCGACGGCGCGCTGAAGGACGGCGTGGTCGTGGCCACCGTCATGTCCAATCTGGGCCTGGAGCGGCACCTCAAAGATTCCGGCATGTCGCTGGAGCGGGTGCAGGTCGGCGACCGCTATGTGGTCGAGAAGATGCGCGCCGGCGGCTACACGCTGGGCGGTGAACAGTCCGGCCATATCGTGCTGTCGGACTACGCCACGACCGGCGACGGGCTGATGGCCGGCATCCATGTGCTGGCCGCGCTGGTGCAGGCGGGCAAGCCCGCCAGCCGCGTGTTGAAGGTGTTCGATCCCGCGCCGCAAATTCTGAAAAATATCCGCTATGACGAGGACGGCGCTCCGCCGCTGGAGCGCGAATCCGTGAAGACCGCCATCCGCGCGGCGGAGGACGAACTGAACGGCGCCGGCCGGCTGCTGGTCCGCAAGTCGGGCACCGAGCCGCTGATCCGCATTATGGCCGAGGGCGACGACGAGACCCGCATCCGCCGCATCGTGGACGATCTGGCCCAGACCGTGAGCGCGGACGGCTGACCGCACGTTTGCGTCGCCCCTCTTGAGATTCCCCCGCAGGCTGGCGCACTGTCCGGTCCGGGAGGAATAACAACATGCTTCAAGCTCGCCATGCCCTGGCCCGGATTCCGGCCGTCCGCTCCATTTCCGCCAAAGCCCTGACGCTGGGCGCGTTCGCCGCGCTGGCCGCAACGGCCGCGCAGGCGCAGGACGCCGAATGGCCGATGTATGGCGGCGCGCCGGGGGAGGCGCATTTCTCCCCCCTCACGCAGATCAACGACGAAAACGTCGGCGAACTGCGCCCGGCCTGGTTCTTCGAATACGACACCCAGCGCGGGCAGGAGGGCGAGCCGGTCGTGGTGGACGGGGTGATGTACGTCTCCACCGCCTGGTCGAAAGTCTATGCGCTGGACGCCGCGACCGGGGAGCAGGTCTGGAAATACGACCCGCAGGTGCCGGGCGAGGCCGGGCCGAAGGGCTGCTGCGACGTGGTCAATCGCGGCGTGGCGGTCGAGGACGGGCGGGTGTTCATCGGCACGTTCGACGGACGGCTGGCGGCGCTGGACGCCGCGACCGGCGCGGAGCTGTGGGTCGTCGACACGGTCGACAATCACGCCATGGACTACACCAGCACCGGCGCGCCGCGCGTGGCGAAAGGCAAGGTCATCATCGGCAATGGCGGGTCGGAGCGCGGGGTGCGCGGCTATGTCACCGCCTATGACGTCGCGACCGGGGAGCAGGCCTGGCGCTTCTATATCGTGCCGGGCGAACCGGGCGTGGAAGACGGCGAGGTCTCCGACGCGCCGCTGGAGGAGATGGCGCGCGAGACCTGGTCCGGCGACACTTACTGGAAAGGCGGGGGCGGCGGCGCGCCCTGGGACTCCATCGTCTATGACGAGGAATTCGACGCGCTCTATATCGGCACCGGCAACGGCGCCCCGCACAGCCATTATCTGCGCTCGGCCGGGGAGGGGGACAATCTGTTCCTGGCGTCGATCCTCGCGCTCGACCCCGACACCGGCGAATACCGCTGGCACTACCAGCAGACGCCGGGCGACAGCTGGGACTATACCTCCGTCCAGCCGATGATCCTGGCCGACCTCGAACTGGACGGCGAAACGCGTAAGGTGATCCTGCACGCGCCGAAGAACGGCTTTTTCTATGTCGTGGACCGGGAGACGGGCATGCCGATCTCCGCCCGCCCGTTCGTGGAGGATATCCGCTGGGCCAGCGGGATCGATCTGCAGACCTGGCGGCCGGTCGAGATCGAAGGCGCGCGCTATGTCGGCGAGTCGTTCCTGGGCAGCCCGCATGTCGGCGGGGCGCATAACTGGCAGCCCATGGCGTACAGCCCGCTGACGGGCCTCGCCTATATCCCGACGGTGAAGAATTATTTCTGGTTCAACGCGGTGGCGGGCAATCAGGAGGGCGGATCGGCCATCGCCAACCAGGCCGAAATTCCAGAGACGGACGCCTATCTTCAGGCCTTCGATCCGGTGACCGGCGAGCAGGCCTGGCGCGTGGACGCAAACGGCTGGATCCCGGATTCGGGCGGCGGCGGCGCGCTGGCCACCGCCGGCAATCTGGTGTTCCAGGGCCGCGGCGACATCACCGGCGAGATGCTGGCCATCGCGGCGGACAGCGGCGAAGTGCTGTGGCGCTGGGACACGCCCAACGCGGTGATGGCCGCGCCGGTCACCTATACGATCGACGGGCGGCAATATGTGGCGGTGTCGACCGGCGGGGGCGGCGGCGGCGCGCCGCTGATGGGCTCCACCAACCCGCCGCGGGAGCAGCAGCCCGGCCGGATGATCGTGTTCACGCTGAATGGCGAGGGGGATTTGCCGCCCGCGCCCCCGCTGGCCGGTCCCGCCACCGATCCGGACGAGGAGTTCGACGCCGCGCGCGCGGCGCAGGGCGCGGGCATGTACGCCGGCAATTGCGGCATGTGCCACGGCATGCCGGGGATGCAGAGCAATATCATCACCGATCTGCGCCGCTCCCCGCTGATCGCCAGCCCCGACGCCTTCATGGCGGTGGTGCATGACGGGGCGCTGATCCCGATGGGCATGCGCAGCTTCGAGGGCAGCCTGACGCCGGAGCAGATCGAGACGATCCGGCAATATCTGGGCACGGCTTCGCAGCAACTGGCCGAGGATCAGCGCAACGGGGTGCCGGAGCGCTAGGGGCTCAGACCTTCTGGTCGAACTCCCCGATCTCGGGGTGTTTGGCCAGGCGGGCCTCGATGTCCTTGAAGATCGCGACCATGTCGTCGCGGGATTTCGGGCTTTCGACCACGACGACCAGGTTCGGCGTGTTCGATGAGGCGCGGACCAGGCCCCAGGCGCCGTCGCTGAGGATGAAGCGCACGCCGTTGACGGTGACGACCTCCGAAATGTCGCGGCCGAGGATGCGGTCGCCGTTTTCGGCGGCCTGTTCGTATTCCTCCACGATGCGCTGGATGACGTCGTATTTCACCTCGTCGGGGCAATGCGGCGACATGGTGGGGGAGGTATAGGCCGGCTGCAGCGCCTCGCGCAGATCGGCCAGCGTCTTGTCCGGATTGCGGTCCAGCATGCGCATGACCGCGACGGCGGAGACCAGGCCGTCGTCATAGCCGCGGCCGATGGGCGCGTTGAAGAAATAGTGGCCGGACTTTTCGAAGCCGGCGAGGGCGCCCAGCTCCTTCACCCGGCGCTTGATGTAGGAGTGGCCGGTTTTCCAGTAGTCGGTCTTGGCGCCGTTTTCCTTCAGCACCGGGTCGGTGCGGAACAGGCCGGTGGACTTCACATCCGCCACGAAGACCGAGTCCGGATACTGGCGGCTGAGGTCGCGGGACAGCATGACGCCGACCTTGTCCGCGAAAATCTCCTCGCCCGTATTATCCACGACGCCGCAGCGGTCGCCGTCGCCGTCGAAGGCCAGGCCCACGTCCGCGCCGGCCTCTTTCACCTTGGCGGCGAGGTCGTGCAGCATGCCCATGTCTTCGGGGTTCGGGTTGTAGTTCGGGAAGCTGTGGTCGAGCGCGCAGTGCAGCTCGACGACCTCGGCCCCGATAGCCTCCAGCACTTTCGGCGCGAAGGCGCCGGCGGTGCCGTTGCCGCAGGCCACCACGGCTTTCAGTTTGCGGGACAGTTTGATGTCGCCGGCCACGTCCGCGATGTGCTTTTCGGCCAGGCCCATTTCGCGCACATAGCCGCCGCCGCCGCGCGACACGCCCCGGTTTTCCAGCACGATGGATTTCAGGCGCCGCATCTCGTCCGGACCGAAGGTCAGCGGCGCCTCGACGCCCATCTTCACCCCGGTCCAGCCGTTCGCGTTGTGGCTGGCCGTCACCATCGCCACCGCCGGGATGTTCAGCGCGAATTGCGCGAAATAGGCGGTGGGGGACAGGCACAGCCCGATATCGTGGACGACGATCCCGGCGTCCATCAGGCCGACCATCAGGGCCTGTTTGATGGACAGCGAATAGGAGCGGTAGTCGTGGCCGACCACGCATTTGGGCTCCACATCGTGCTCGCGGATCAGCGTGCCCAGGCCAAGGCCCAGGGCCTGAATGCCGTAGAGGTTGATTTCGCTGCCGAATTTCCAGCGGGCGTCGTATTCGCGAAAGCCGGTCGGTTTGACCAGCGGCTCGGTCTCGAACGCCCAAGTGTTTTCCGGAATGGCGTCCTTCGGATCGGGCAGCATGTAACGAAAACTCCCTCGCATCGGCTCGGTCTTGGTTAGCTGCGTGCGGGGCAAAACGCCACCCATGCGTTTGTGACAACGGGCCGGCGCTTTGCGCCGGGGGCCGGCCCGTGTAGACCCGGCGCGGGTCCGGTCCGGGTCCGCAACCCAGCAGGGAGATCATGCCGACGCTCGCTCTCGTCCGCCACGGCCAGTCGCAATGGAATCTGGAAAACCGCTTCACCGGCTGGGTCGATGTCGACCTAACCGAAAAGGGCGAGGCGGAAGCGAAGAAGGCCGGCCAGCTGCTGGCCCAGACCGGCGTAGGGTTCGACCAGGCGTTCGCCTCCCTGCAGACCCGCGCGATCCGCACGCTGTGGCTGGCGCTGACCGAGATGGGCGCGGTGTGGCTGCCCATCGAGAAGGACTGGCGGCTGAACGAGCGGCATTACGGCGCGCTGACCGGCCTGAACAAGGCCGAGACGGCCGAGAAGCACGGCGATGAGCAGGTGAAGATCTGGCGCCGGTCCTATGACACGCCGCCGCCGCCGCTGGATCTGGGCGCGGACATCGATCCGGCCGCCGACCGGCGCTATGCGGCGCTGGACGCCGCGCATCTGCCGCGCACGGAGTCGCTGCAGACGACGCTGGAGCGGGTGCTGCCCTATTGGAACGAGACGATCCGCCCGGCGCTGGCCGAGGGCAAGAACGTCGTCATCAGCGCCCACGGCAATTCGCTGCGCGCGCTGATGAAGCATCTGTTCGGCGTCAGCGACGCCGAAATCCCGGGCTATGAAATCCCGACCGGAAATCCGCTGCTGATCGACCTGTCGGACGATCTGGCGGTGACCGGCGCGCGCTATCTGGACGACGAGCGGGCCAAGCCCCTGCCGCCCACGCCGTGAGCGCGGCGGACGCCCGCTATATGGCGCGGGCCCTGGAGCTTGCGCGGGCGCAGGCCGGGCGCACCGGCGTCAATCCGGCCGTCGGCTGCGTCATCGTCCAGCGCGGAAATATCGTGGCCGAAGGCGCGACGGCCGATGGCGGCCGCCCGCATGCCGAGCGCATGGCGCTGAACCTGGCCGGGCCGCTGGCCCGCGGCGCGGATATCTATGTGACGCTGGAGCCGTGCGCGCACGAACGGCCCTGGGGCTGCTGCGCCGATGCGCTGACGCGCGCCAAACCCGGGCGGGTGGTGATCGCCTCCCTGGACCCCGACCCGCGCACAAACGGCGCCGGCGAGGCGAAGCTGCGCGCCGCGGGGATCGCGGTGGAGACCGGGCTGATGGAGGCCGAGGCGAAGGCGATCAACAAGGATTTCTTCGCCCGCAACTGGGGCAAGGGCTGACCGGAATTAAGTCGGATCGCTATTCCCGGCGCAGCACGCGATCGACGAAGAAATTGCCGGCGGTCGAGGTGCGGAAGCGGGCGCGGATCTCCTTCGGGTCGTAGCCGGCGCGGACCCAGTCCTCGAACCCGATGCCGGTCCGGTCGCGCGCGCGCAGATATTCGTCGAAATAGAAATCCAGCACGCCGGTCTTGCCGGCCTTCACGTGCAGATAGCGCAGATGCAGCTGGTCGCGCGCCTGTTCGACGTCCAGCCCCTCCTGAAAGATCATGTAGAGCGCGGCCGCGATCCCGGCGCGGTCCGCGCCGGACTTGCAATGCATCAGCACCGGATATTCGATCCGGCCCAGCAAATCCTTCCAGGCCAGCACATCCTCCGCCGAGGGCACGTCGCGCGAGCGGAAGCGGAAATCGACCAGGTTCAGGCCCAGCCGTTCGCACGCCTCGCACTCCAGCGCGTAATAGCCGGTCTCCGACGGGCCGCGCAGGTTCAGAACCGTGCGCGTGCCGAGTTTTGCCTCTTCCTCCAGATGCACGGGGCTCGGCTGATTCGAGCGCGCCATGTTCGGCGTGATCTGCCAGCGATTTCGGAAGCGCAGGCGCAGGAAGCCGTGATCGCCCCAGATCAGGTCGCGCCAGGCGCGTTTGCGCCCGGCCGGGGAGGTCAGGTCGAACCGGCTCATCGGCGGCGGCTTGTACAGGCAAAGCCGCCCGATGTGTATGGCGGGGTTCGCTTTTCGGGCGCGCCGCATTTTGCCCCCCGCCCGGGCGCGCTATAGCTCGCCGGCGATGCTGAAACGGCTGATCCGGTCCCCGCTTGCGCAGGGCGTGCTGAGCGCGATCGCGGCGGCCTATATGTGGCTGGTCGCGCGCACGACGCGTTGGCGCGTGGAAGGCCTGGGCGTCGCCGAGGCGGCCTGGCGCTCCGGCGAGGGGCTGTGCGTGGTGACCTGGCACGGGCGGCTGATGATGATCTTCGCGTGCTGGCCGCCCGAAGCGCCGCAGAAGCCGGGCGTGCTGATCTCCCTGTCCCGCGACGGCCAGTTCATCGCGCGCGCGACCGAGATGCTGGGCGGAACGGTGATCCGCGGGTCGACGCGGCGCGCCGACCGGCCGGGCAAGCGCAAGGGCGGGGAGGGCGCCTATCGCGGCATGATCGATTTCGTGCGCGGCGGCGGCGCGCTGTGCCTGATGCCGGACGGGCCGCGCGGCCCGCGCATGCACGCCGGGCCGGGCGCGGCGCGGCTGGCCCGCCAGACCCAGGCGCAGACGCTGTGCCTGGGCGTCACCACGAAATGGCGCATCGTGCTGAAGAGCTGGGACCGCTTCATCGTGCCGCTGCCCTTCGGGCGCGGCGCCATCGTGTGGGACGGGCCGGTTGCGCCGGCGCCCGCCGAGGCGGGGCCGGAGGCCGTCGAGCGCGCGCGCGCCGATCTGGAGGCGCGCCTGCGCGCGGTGTCGCAGCGGGCCGAGACGCTGGCCGGCGTGCGCGTGATCGCGCCCGCGGACGCGGCCCCCGTGGAGGCCGCATGACCCGCCCCTTCCTGCTTTCGCTCTATGGCGCGGCGCTGTCCGCCCTGTCGCCGCTGGCCGGGCCGGTGTTCCGCGCCCGCGCGGCCAAGGGCAAGGAAGACCGCGCCCGGATCGGGGAGCGGATGGGCCGTACGGACATCGCACGGCCGGACGGCCCGCTGGTCTGGCTGCACGGGGCCAGCGTGGGGGAAACGCGGGTGAATCTGGCGCTGGCCGGGGCGCTGGCCGCTGCGCGGCCGGGGCTGAACCTGCTGCTGACGACCCAGACGCGCACCGCCGCGCAGATCGTCCAGCGCGACGCGCCGCCGGGCGCGATCCATCAATTCGTCCCCCTCGACGCGCCGGCGCCCGCGCGGCGCTTCCTGGACCACTGGCGGCCGGACCTGGCGGTGTTTGCGGAATCGGAGCTGTGGCCGTCTCTGATCGCCGGGGCGGCGGCGCGGGGCATTCCGCTGGCGCTGGCCAATGCGCGGATGAGCGCCAGCTCTTTGCGCGGCTGGGCGCGGTTTCCGCGTTGCGCCGCCTGGCTGCTGTCCCGCTTCAGCTGGATCGGGGCGGGGGATACGGCCACGGCGGGGGGCCTGGCCGGCCTGTCCGGCCGGGCGGTGGCCTTCACCGGCAACGTCAAGCTGGACGCGCCGCAGCCGGCCTATGACACCGCCGCGCTGGCGGCGCTGAAGGAAGCCATCGGCGCACGCATGACCTGGTGCGCAGCCTCCACCCATGAGGGGGAGGAGGAGACGATCCTGGAGGCGCACCGGGCTTTGCGCTTCGGCGCGCCGGACGCGCTGCTGATCCTGTGTCCGCGTCATCCGGAGCGCGGCGACGCGGTGGAAGCGACGATCCGGACCGCCGGGATGACTTCCGCCCGGCGTTCGCGCGGCGAGGCGCCGGGGGCGGATACGGATGTCTATCTGGCCGACACGATCGGGGAGATGGGCGTGCTGCTGCGCGCCGCGCCGGTCGTGCTGCTGGGCGGGGCGCTGGTCCCCGGGATTGGCGGCCATAACCCGGCCGAGCCGGTGCGGGCGGGGGCGGCGCTGATGTCCGGCCCCCACACCCATAATTTCGCGGACGTGTTCAGCGCACTGGCCGAGCGCGGCGGGGCGGCCGTGGTGGAGGAGGAAGGCCAAATCGCCCAGACCTGCGCCGGGCTGCTGGCCAATCCGGAACGCCGCGCGGCGATGCGCCGGGCCGCCGAGACGGTGCTGTACGAATCGGCGGGCGCCACGGCGCGCACGGTGGAGGCGCTAACCGGCCTGCTGGACGGGGCGGGCCAATGAGGGCCCCGGCCTTCTGGTATGCGCGCGAGGGGCGGGAGGCCGCGCCGCTGACCCGTGCGATGCTGACGCCGCTGTCCTGGCTGTACCGGGCGGGGGCGGATCTGCGCCGGCGGCGCGCAACGCCGTTCGACCCCGGCGTTCCGGTGATCTGCGTTGGCAATGTCACGCTGGGCGGGGCGGGCAAGACGCCCGTGGCGCGCGCCATCCTGTCCCGCCTGCGCGCGGGCGGCGTGGAGGCGCATGCGCTGTCGCGCGGCCATGGCGGGCGGGAAACAGGGCCGCTGCGCGTCGATCCCGCGGCGCACGAATGGAGCGAGGTGGGGGACGAGCCGCTGTTGCTGGCGCGCACCGCGCCGGCCTGGATCGCACGGGCGCGGGAAGACGGCGCGCGGGCGGCGGCGGCGGCTGGGGCGCAGGCGATCGTCATGGATGACGGGTTCCAGAATCCGGGCCTCACCAAGACGCTGTCCCTGCTGGTGATCGATGCGGAGGCGGCCTACGGCAACGGCCGCGTGTTCCCGGCCGGGCCGATGCGCGAGACGCTGGCCGCCGCGCTGTCCCGGGCCGACGCGGTCGTGCTGATGACGCCGGGTCCGGCATTCGCCGCCGATCCGGCGCGTCTGGGCCTGTCGGGGTTCGACGGTCCGGTGCTACGCGCTTGGCTGGCGCCGGCCGCGCCGCCGCCGGACGGGCCGCTGGTCGCCTTCGCCGGGATCGGCCGGCCGCAGAAATTCTTCGACACGCTGCGCGCAACGGGCGGGGAGATCGTCGAGGAAACCGGGTTTCCGGACCACCATCCGTTCAGCGAGGGCGATCTGGACTGGCTGGCGGCGTCCGCGCGGGAGCGCGGCGCGACTCTGATTACGACCGAGAAAGACCATGTGCGCCTGCCCGCAGAAATGCGGGACAGTGTGGGGGTCCTGCCGGTCGAGGCGCGGTTCGCGGATGATACGGCGCTGGGGACCCTCCTAGAACGGGTGATGGACGCGGGCGCGGGCGGCGGCTAATCCGCCCGCATGGCGGGACTGGGCCAGGATCTGTTGTGGCGGGCGGAGGCGGGCGGCCACGCGCTGTTCG
Source organism: uncultured Euryhalocaulis sp. (assembly GCA_913055605.1). Lineage (GTDB taxonomy): Bacteria > Pseudomonadota > Alphaproteobacteria > Caulobacterales > Maricaulaceae > Euryhalocaulis. The sequence continues at coordinate 62,742 of CAJXKJ010000007.1, forward strand.
GCGCGGCGCTGCGCGCCATGCCGCTGGACCGCGCCTCCGCGCTGGGGGGGCGCGCGCTACGCCGGCTGGGCCCGATGACGTCCACCCACAAGGTGGCGGAGCGCAATCTGGCCATCGCCTTTTCGGAACAGGACGCGGCCTGGCGCGCCGCGGTGCTGGACGGGGTGTGGGACAATACCGGCCGCACCTTCGCGGAGATCCCGCATCTGCACGCGCTGCGCTGCTACGAGCCGGGTAGCCGGATCGAGGTGGAGGGGGCGGAGCGTCTGGACGCGGTGCGCGATTCCGGCCGGCCGGCGGTCTTCATCTCCGGCCATTTCGCGAACTGGGAAGTGATGGCGATGGCCATCGTCCAGCGCGGCGTCGATGTCGCCATCACCTACCGCGCCGCGAACAACCCGTATTTCGACCAGCAGATCAAGGACGCCCGCACCGCCTATGGCGTCGATACGCTGACGCCCAAGGCCGGGCCGCGCGGGGCGAAACAGCTGCTGGAGCATCTGGATTCGGGGCGGTCCGTCGCCCTGATGAACGACCAGAAATTCAATGAGGGGATCGCCGTTCCGTTTTTCGGGCGGGTGGCGATGACCGCGCCCGGGCCGACGCGCCTGGCCATGCGCAGCAATGCGCCGCTGATCCCGATGTCGGCGCGGCGCACCGGCGGGGCCAATTTCCGCGTCACGGTGCACGCGCCCATCGAGGTGGAGCGCACCGGAGACCGCACCGCGGACATCGCGGCGACGGTGCTGAAGATCAACCGCTTTCTGGAAGACCGAATCCGCGAGGCGCCGGCGGACTGGTTCTGGGTCCACCGGCGCTTCGCCAAGGACGTCTACCGGGCCTAGGCCGCGGCCTTTTCGATCGCGGCGAGGTCGATCCGTTTCATCTGCATCATCGCCTCGAACACGCGCTTGGCGCGCGCGGCGTCGGGATCGGCGATCAGGTCCAGCAGGCGCGTCGGCGTGATCTGCCAGGACAGGCCGTATTTGTCCTTCACCCAGCCGCATTGCTCGGCCTCCGGCACGGCGGACAGGGCGTCGCTCAGCCGATCGATCTCCGCTTGCGTTTCGGCGGGGATCATCAGGGAGACCGCCTCGGTAAACTGGAAGATCGGGCCGCCGTTCAGGCCGACAAAGGGCCGGCCCATCAGCGTGAACTCCACGGTCAGGACGTCGCCTTCCTTGTTGGAGGGATTGTCCGCCGGCGAGCGATGGACCGCGTCCACGCGGCTGTCGGGCAGGAGGGAGGCGTAGAAATTCGCCGCCTCCTCCGCATCGCCGTCGAACCAGAGGCAGGGGGTGATGGTGTCCATCCGGCCCTCCCTCAGCGTCCGACTTCCACGACCGGCTCGAACCCGCCGATGATCATCCGCATGCCGTCGAACGGCATCTCGCCCAGATCCTTCATGAAGTCCTCTTCCATCATGCGCTTTCCCGCGATGTCGGCGGTGTTCCTGTCCGGCCAGATGATCCAGGAAAAGACGACCGCTTCGTCGTCCTTTGCCTGAACCGCGCGCTTGAAGTCGGTGACCTTTCCGTCGCTCACGTCGGCGCCCCAGGCTTCCATCATTTCCATGGCGCCCAGTTCCTTGAAGTAAGGCCAGGCGTCCGTGGCCATCTTCACATAGGCGTCCTTGTTGGCGGTCGGTACGGCGACGACAAAGCCCTGCACATAGCTCATGGTGGTGTTTCCTCTCTTCGGGGTTCAGGCCGCTTCGGTATCGCCGGCCGACATGGCCAGGAACGCGTCTAGGTCCATCCACATCGGTTCGAAGACATGGCCGTCGAGGTCTTCAAAGCTGCGGCCGTACATCGCGCCCATGTCCTGGGTCGGGCCGGGGTCGGCCTTGCCGCCGGATTCCCACGCCTTGTCGACGATGGCGTCGACCGCCGCGCGACTGTCCATGGACAGGCACATCAGGGCCTGGACCTGCGTCTTCGCGTCGATGACCTGTTTCTTGGTGAAAGAGGCGAAGAAATCGCGCGACAGCAGCATGAAGACGATCTGGTCCGACCAGACCATCGCGGCGGCCTTGCCGGCTTCGCAGAAGCGTTCGTCCTTGGTGAAGCCGAGGGCTTCGTAGAAGGTGACCGACGCCTCCACATCAGCCACCGGCAGATTCACGAAAATCATCTTCGACATGCCCGTCTCTCCCGAAACCTCGCCGCTCACCCGGCTTGCGTGTTGTGCGCCACAGAGTTAGAAAAAGCAACCATGAAGTTAGAAAAAATAACAAAAAGAATCAGCGGGCGGGGAAACCGTGGCTAACCCGTTGGGAAAGCGATGGTATGACGACGCCTGCGGCACGGCGCTGGGCCTGGAGCTGGTCGGTGAGCGCTGGGCGCTGCTGATCGTGCGCGAGCTGATGTTCGGCGGGCGGCGTTTTTCCGAACTGCGCGCCGGCCTGCCAGGGATCAGCGCCAATGTGCTGACCCAGCGGCTGGAGCGGATGGAGGCGGTCGGCATCGTGCAGCGGCGCAAGCTGCCGCCGCCGGCCAATGTCCAGGTCTATGAGCTGACGCCCTGGGGCTATGAGGCGGAGCCGGCGATCCAGTCGCTGGGCCGCTGGGCGGTGCGCTCGCCCTTGCACGACCCGACGCTGGACCTGTCCCCGGCCTCCATCATGATGTCGTTCCGCACCATGTATTCGGCCGAGCGGGTGGGGACGGCGTCCGAAACGCTGGGCTTCCGCTTCGGCGACGAGGTCTTCGTGGTCACCGTGGACGGGACGGAGCTGACCGTGCGGCGGGACGAACCGGACGGCTGCCCCGTCGTGGTCGACACGACCCCGCCGATGCTGGCCGCGGTGGTGTATGGCGACATGCCGGTCGAGGACGCCGAGGCGACCGGCCAGATGACGGTGACCGGCGACCGCGACGTGCTGAGGCGCTTCGCGTCCTGGTTCGTGCTGCCGGAAAAGGCCGGCTGAGGCGGCGCCGGAACCGGCCGCCCCGCCCGGGGCTTTCACGGGCATGCAAACGGCCGGGAGACGGACATGACGATCGTGAAAAAGGCGAGCGCCGAGTGGAGCGGCGGGCTGAAAGACGGAAAAGGCGCCATCAGCACCGAGAGCGGCGCGCTGGAAAAATACCCCTATGGCTTCGCCGCCCGGTTCGAAGGGCAGAAGGGCACGAACCCGGAAGAGCTTGTGGGCGCGGCCCATGCGGGCTGCTTCACCATGGCGCTGTCTTTGATCCTGGGCGAGGCCGGCCTGACCGCCTCCAAGATGGAGACGAAGGCCGAAATCAGCCTGGAGAAGCAGGATGACGGCTTCGCCATCACGGCAAGCCATTTGACCCTGCGCGCGGAGATTCCGGGCGCTAGCGAAGACCAGTTTCAGGAGCTGGCGGAAAAGGCCAAGGCCAACTGCCCGCTGTCGAAACTGCTGAACGCGAAGATCACGCTCGACGCCAAGCTGGTCTGAACCAACCTGGTCTCAGCGGGGCTCAGTCCGGCAGCAGATCGCCGGGGTCGGGCGCCGCGCCCTCCGCCGGGAACAGCGTGGCGCTGTCGCGCGGGTCGAACGCCATCAGCAGTTCGGGATCGATATAGGTCCCGCGCACGCGAACGCCCCAGTGCAGATGCGCGCCGGTGGCGCGGCCCGTGGCCCCGACCTCCCCGATCTTGGCGCCGGCGGCGACGGCCTCGCCTTTTTCGACGTCGATCCGCGACATGTGCATGAACACGCCCATCACGCCGGCGCCGTGGTCGATCACGACCAGACCGCCTTCGAAATACATGTCCGGATCGGCCAGCACGACGATTCCGGCGGCCGGAGCCAGGATCGCGTCGCCGGTGGCGGCGGCGTAGTCCACGCCGAAATGCGGGCTGTTCGGTTCGCCGTTCAGAATGCGCTGGCTGCCATAGACGCCGGAGCGGCGGACGTCCTTGGCCAGCGGGTACCGGAACCCATCCAGCCACCAGGCGCCGGTCTCGCGGTGTGTCCAGGCCTCGTCCTTCAGCGCCACGCCGCGAGCCACTGCGGCCTGTTCCTCCGGCGTGCGGGCGCGCACCGCGGAGGGGGGCAGGCCGTCGATCCGCTGGATGTTGAAATCGCGCGCTTCGATCTCCGCCACATAGGGCTCCAGCCCGTGGCCCCGGACCTCCACCGTTCCGGTCGCGTCGCGTTCGATGGGGAAGAAGGCGAAGCCCGTATCCGCGATCGGTTCGGGCGTGCCGCCGTTCATGGCCAAAGGCGGTTCGGCGTTCGCCGCTGCGGTGCAGATCAGGAACCCGCCCTGGACCGGGGCGCCGTCGCAGAGGACTTTCGCCTCCTGCTCCCGCTGGGCCGCGGCTGGCGTGGTCGTCAGGGCGGCGAGGATCGCGAGAGCGGCTGTGGTGCGGATCATCCGGGTCCTTGATCGGTCGTGAGCTGTTTCCAGCGGGTCAGGGCGGCGTCTGCGTCCTTGTACGCTTCGTTCAGGTCGGGGTTCCAATAGCGCAGCTCATCCATCGGGATGCGCTCGCCCGTCACCGCGCAGATCACATAGGCGCCCGGGCGCAGGACCACGAAATCGCCTTCGCCGAAATCGACCTGGGCCTCGCCCTCTGGAAAACTCTCATACCGGTTCATCGCGGGCGCAGCATAACGGCGCGGGCGGCCTCAGAACAGTTCGCGTTGCGGCGCGCCGGCGGTCTTTTTCGGTTTTTGCGGTTTCTGGCGCGCTTTGGCGGGGCCGGGGGCGGGCTCGGCGGCTCCGTTCACGGTCGCGTCCGCCTTGCCGTCGGCGAATTCCAGCGTCACCCCGTCGCCGGGCTTCAGCGCCGCGGCGCTGCGCGCCAGCGCGCCGTCCGGCCCGTGCACCAGCGCATAGCCGCGGGTGAGCGGGGCCTTGGGGTTCAGCGCCTCCAGCGTCTTGGAAATCCCGTCCAGCCGCTCGGTCTTGCGCGCCAGAGCGCGCTTCAGGGCCGGGGTCATGCGGGCGGTGCGGGCGAGGTCGGTCCCGGCGTGCTTCACCGCGCGGCCGGCGCAGGCCGCCGAGCGGCGCTGGAAATCGGTCAGGCGGCGGCGCTTTTCGTCCAGACCGCGCGTCAGCGCGCCCAGATTCAGCCGGGCGGCGGCCGAATCGAATTGCTGCTGCTTCGCGCCCAGCAGGGCTTCGGGCCGGCCGAGCGCGCGGACCGCGGCGCGCAGCTCCCGCTCCGCCCGCTCGATCAGGCGCGTGCGGGTGGCGAGCGTGCGGGCGGCCAGGCTGGCCGTGCGCTCCAGCAATTCGGCGCGCACCGGCACCGCGCGCTCCGCCGCCCCGGTGGGGGTGGGGGCGCGCCAGTCCGCGACATAGTCGATCAGCGTCCAGTCCGTCTCGTGCCCGACGGCGGAGATCAGGGGGATTTCGCTGGCCGCCGCGGCGCGGGCGACGATCTCCTCGTTGAAACCCCACAGATCCTCGATGCTGCCGCCGCCGCGCGCCACGATCAGCACGTCCGGGCGCGGCAGGTCCGGCCTTGGCGCATAGGCGTTGAAGCCCTGGATGGCGGCGGCGACCTGTTCGGCGGCCCGGTCGCCCTGGACCAGCACCGGCCACAGCAGGATGCGCCGCGGAAACCGGTCCGAAATCCGGTGCAGGATGTCGCGAATCACCGCGCCGGTCGGGCTGGTGATGACGCCGATCGTTTCGGGGAGGTAGGGCAAAGGCCGCTTGCGGTCCTCGTCGAACAGGCCCTCGGCGGCCAGCTTCTTCTTGCGGTCCTCCAGCAGCGCCATCAGCGCGCCGACCCCGGCGGGCTCCAGCCGCTCGATAATCAGCTGGTATTGCGACCGCTGGGCGTAGGTGGTCAGCCGCCCCTCGACGATCACCTCCATGCCCTCTTCGGGCTTGATGCGCATATTGGCGGCGGTGGTCTTCCAGGCGACCGAGGCGATACAGGCGCGCTCGTCCTTCAGGTCGACATAGACATGGCCGGACTTGGCGAAGACGACGCGGCCCAGCTCCCCCCGCACGCGCACATGGTCGAACGCGCCCTCGACCGCGCGTTTCACGCTGCCGGCCAGTTCGGAGACCGTATATTCGGGCTGGTTGCCCAGCGGGGCGCCGTCGCCGGGAGGCAGGCCTGTCACGCGCGACTCCATTTCAAACGCTGTCCGTCGATACTATAGGTTCGCCCGATAGGGGATAAGGACGCGATGAACATCCTTCTGGTCGGTTCCGGCGGCCGCGAACATGCTCTGGCCTGGAAAATCGCGCAAAGCCCGCTGGTTACGCGCCTGGTCTGCGCGCCCGGCAATGCGGGAATCGGCGAAGTGGCGGAGCTGGCCCCTGTCGGCGCCGGCGATATCGGCGGACTGGTCCGCCTGGCGAAGGAAATGGACGCGGGCCTGGTCGTGATCGGGCCGGAACAGCCGCTGGCCGACGGTCTGGCCGACCGGCTGGCCGAAGATGGGATCGCGGCCTTCGGCCCCTCGCGCGCCGCGGCGCAGCTGGAAGCCTCCAAGGCCTTCACCAAGGAATTCTGCGTCCGCCACGCCATCCCGACCGCGCGCCACGCCACGGTGACCGACATCGAGGCCGCCAAGGCGTTCCTGGACACGATGCAGCCGCCCTTCGTGCTGAAGGCCGACGGGCTGGCCGCCGGCAAGGGCGTGGTGATCGCGCCGGACCGGGCGACCGCCGACGCCGAGGCGGCGGAGATGCTGTCCGGCCGGTTCGGCGACGCCTCCCGCACGCTGGTGATCGAGGAGAACCTGACCGGGGTGGAGGCGTCCGTCTTCGCCCTGTGCGACGGCATCCACGCCGTCCCGCTGGTCGCAGCCCAGGACCACAAGCGGGTGGGCGAGGGCGACACCGGGCCGAACACCGGCGGCATGGGCGCGTTTTCCCCGACGCCGGAAGTCGACGCGGCGATGGTGCAGCGGGTGATGGAGGAGATCATCCAGCCGACCGTGCGCGGCATGGCGGAGGAGGGCCATCCCTTTCGCGGCGTGCTGTATGCCGGACTGATGATCGGGTCGGCCGGGCCGAAGCTGATCGAATATAATTGCCGCTTCGGCGATCCCGAATGCCAGATCCTGATGATGCGCCTCAAAAGCGACATCGTCCCCGCCATGATGGCGTGCGCGGAGGGGACGCTGGGCGCCCTTGAGCCGCTGGAATGGGACCCGAGCCCGGCGGTGATCGTTGTCATGGCCGCCGAGGGCTATCCCGGAGAGATTCGCCGCGGGACCGTGATCCGCGGACTGGAGGACGCGTCCGACATGGAGGGGGTGGAGATTTTTCACGCCGGAACGGCGCACGACGATGCGGGCGAGGTGATCGCCGCGGGCGGGCGCGTGCTGGGCGTGACCGCGCGGGGCGACACGCTGCGCCACGCCGTGGAGCGGGCCTATGCGGCGGTCGACCAGATCGACTGGCCGGAGGGGTTCTGCCGGCGCGACATCGCCTGGCGGGTGCTCGGCCGATGAAACGCACGATCCTCGCCGCCGCGCTGGCGCTGGCCTTGGCGCCCGCCGCGTTCGCCCAATCCAATTCGGAAGGGGAGCTGCTGGTCCGTCAGGGGCAGGCGGCGTTCCAGACCGGAAACTACGCCGCCGCGGCCCAGTATCTGTGGGACGCGACGATGGCCGACGAGGCGGTGCGCGACAGCGCGCCGCTGCAGACCCTGCGCGGGCGCGCGGTGATGCGCACCGGCCGGCCGGAAAACGCGATCCGCATTTTCGACCTGATCGGCGGCAGCGCAGAGGACTACGCCGACGCGATGTACTGGCGCGGCGAGGCGCTGATGATGATGACCGAGCCGGGGGAGGCCGCCGACTCCTTCCGCCTGGCGCTGCAGTTCGACCCGGACCATGTGCTGGCCCAGCAGCGCCTGTCCGGCCTGCCGGCGGGGCTGACCGCGCCGACGGCTGTGCAGGCGCCGCTGATCGACTCCGCGCCGGTCGACGAGATCGCCGTGCAGCGCACCGCGCCGGCGCGCGAACGCACAGCGGCTGATAACCAGCCCGCGCCTGCGCCAATGCCTGCTCCCGCGCCGGCGCCCGCCCCTGTTGTGGAGGAGGACGCGGGCGAGCCCGTCTCGCTGCGCCCTGCGCCGACCGCCGCGCCGCCAGCGCCGCCGCCGGCCGCGCCGGAGCCCCAGCCTCAGGCCGCGGCCATCGCCCTGCCGGATTCGGAGCTGGAGCGGGGCCGGGCGGCCTATGAGGCCGGCGCCTATGCGGACGCCGCGGCGCTGTTGTGGCGGGCGACCCAGGCCGACCCGGCGGTGCGCGGCGATGCGCAGGTTCAGGTCCTGCGCGGCCGCGCCGTGATGCAGTCCGGCCGGCCGGAAGCGGCGCGCGGGGTTTCGGTCAGCACCTGCGCGTGAGCGGCGCCGGCGGCGAGAAGAGCGGCGGCGAGGAGCGGAAGACAGCGTTTCACCGGCGCCGGTCCTATTGCTTCTGCTGGCTGGCGCCGGGGACGGAGGTGCCGAAGAAGAGCTGGCGCCCGTCCGCAAATGTCACGTCCGCGCCGACCGCGCGGTTGGAGCCGTCGCGCGCCTGATAGCCTGTGATGATCAGCTCCGCCCCGATGGGCACCGACTGTTTGGTGATGCCGCGCCGGACCAGGGCGTTCGGGCTGCCGCCCTCGAACATCCATTCGGACGTTTCGCCATCCTCATCCTCGACCGCGATGGTGATCCAGGAGTGCGGATTGATCAGCTCGACCTTCGTCACCGTGCCCTGGAGCGAGACCGGCCGGTCGACGTCGAACTCCGAGACGAACGAGTGATGGGCGACGGCCATGGCCGGCGCCAGCAGCGCCGCGGCGGCTGCCCATGATGCGAGTCGCATCCTACCTCCCCTGTGTCCGCGCGATCTCTTTCGGATCGCGTTCAGCCGCCCGGCCGCCCGCTCGTTTTCTGGCGGGGCTGTACCGGACGCCCGGAAGCTTAGCCGCGGGGCGCGGGCGGCGCCTAGCCGCCGGAGTCCGCGCCGGAGTCCGCGCCGGAATCCGCGCCGTTCTCGGCGGCCGCGCGCGCGGCGCGGTCGGCGGTGATGTAGTTGCGGATCTGCTCGTTCCCCTCATGGCAGGCGTATTCGAAGATCCCGTAGGATTCGTCGCGCTGCCATGGCATCTCCACCGTCCAGCGGTCGGTGTAGAGGGTGGGATCGGTCAGGGTCATCTCGTAGTCGATCGTGTCCGGCCCGGTCATCGTGAACCGCTCCACGATGGTGGTGTTCTCGCCAACCGGGTGGCGGCCGGGGCGTTCGTTGGTCGCCGGAGGGCCGGGCGTCAGGTTCGTGGTCTCCACGACCAGCGTATTGCCCTCCCAATGGCCGCGGGATTCGCCGATCCACTGGCTGATCGCGGCGGGCAGCGTGGGGCGGCCGTCGGTCGGGATGATGCGCGCCTCGTGCACCATCTCCATGTTCAGGACGACGACGCCGGGGGCCTGAAAAATCTCGATCCCGTTATTGTACATGAAGGGGAACATCGAGGCCGGCAGGCCGCGCGTGATGCAGCGGTCCCAGGAATCGAAATCGTCGGTCCAGTCCCACTGGATGTCGTGCCAGCTGGACCGCATGGCGTCGGAGATTTCCTGCCCGTGCTCGGTGAGCGCCGGGATGCGGCCGTCGGGCGGATAGACGGTCAGCGAGGTGCGGCGGTTGGCCTCCCCCGCTTCGGCCCAATGGCCCATGCCGATCTTGTCTTCGGAATCTTCCTGGTCGTAGCGGGCGGCGCGGGCCTCCAGGCCCGCCTCCTTCTCCGCGAATTCCTCGTCGGTCAGATACAGGCGGTCGCCATATTCGGCCGGGCGCTGGAGCGGCGTGCCGGTCAGATGGCCGATCGGCCACATGCCGCGCAGATCCGGCTCCCCCCATTCGGTCATCGGCTGGGTCCAGCCGTCTTCGAACGCTTCGGCGGTCTGGACCGGCGCGTCCGCGGTCTCCGCGGCGGCGGTGTCGGCCGCAGGCTCGGCGGCCGGCGCCTCGGCCGTCTGCTCGGAGCAGCCGGCGGCGAGCGCGGCGGCGCAGGCGGACATCAAAATCGTATAGCGGACGGACATCGGCTCTCTCCCCGGCCTTATGGTTCTTGTGCGGGATTGCGCCCCGCAGGGTTTCCCCCGACTCTAGCAGGACAAAAGCCCGCAGCAATCGCGGGCATGAAACCGGAGGAGCCGGCCAGAATCCGCGAAAGCGGTATGGCCGGCAGACTGAACCCGGTGCGTCCGAATGCGTATTAGAGCGGAGCGCGCCGAAAACATGACCCAGCAGACCACCACGATTGGCCGGTATCTCGCCGAGCGCCTGAAACAGATCGGGGCGCGGCACGTCTTCGGCGTGCCGGGCGACTATGTGCTGACCTTCATGGACCGGCTGATCGAGGCGGATATCGACCTGGTCGATACGTGCAACGAGCTGAACGCCGGATACGCCGCCGACGGCTATGCCCGCATCAACGGGATCGGCGCGGTGTGCGTGACCTATGGCGTCGGCGGGTTCAGCGCGCTGAACGCGGTGGCGGGCGCATACGCCGAACAGTCGCCGCTGGTGGTCATCAGCGGCTCGCCCGCGATGGCGCTGCGCGGATCGTCGATCATGCTGCACCACAGCGCCGGCGATCTGCGCGCGCAGATGTCGATCTATGAGCACGTCACCGTGGCCTCGGTCCAGCTGGGCGATCCGGCGACCGCGCCCGAGCAGATCGACGCGACGCTGGCGGCCTGCCTGACGCAGAAGCGCCCGGTGATGATCGAGATTCCGGCCGACATGGTGGACCGGGAATGCGCCGCGCCCGGCCCGTTCGAGGTCCCCGAGCCGCAGAGCGATCCGGACGCGCTGTCCGAGGCGCTGGACGAGATCGGGACGCTGCTGGCGTCCGCCGAGCGGCCGGTGATCCTGGCGGGGGTGGAGCTGCACAGATTCGGCCTGCTGGACGCGTTCGAGACGCTGGTCCACATGACCGGCCTGCCGGTGGCGACGACCCTGCTGGCCAAGACCGTGATTTCAGAGCGCGATCCGCACGCCGTCGGCGTCTATGAGGGCGCGGCCTCCAGCGCCGAAGTGCGGCGGCTGGTGGAGGGCGCGGACGTGCTGTTGAGCCTCGGCGCCTGGATGAGCGACGTCAGCCTGGGCGTCTATGCGGCGCGGCTGAACCATCCGCCGGTGGTGAACGCCAATTCGGGGCGGGTGCGCGTGCGCCATCATTATTACGAGCCGGTGATGCTGGGCGATCTGGTGCGCGGGCTGAATGCGCGCCTGAAGGGCGCGACGCTGGCGAAGACGGAATTCACCCCAGTGTCCGAGCGGCTGGCCAGCGACCAGACGGTGGAGGCGGACCGGAAGCTGAGCGTCAAGCGCCTGTTCGGGCGCATCAACCAGCTGCTGACCGAGGACACGATCGTAGTGGCGGACGTGGGCGACGCCCTGTACGGCGCGGCGGACCTGGTGATGCACCGCGATATCGGGTTTCTGGGACAGGCCTTCTATCTGTCCATCGGCAACGGCCTGCCGGCGACGCTCGGCGCGCAGATGGCCGCGCCGGACCGCCCGGTGCTGGCCATTATTGGCGACGGCGCCTTCCAGATGACGGCGCAGGATTTCAGCACGATCGCGCGGCGCAAGCTGACCTCCACGATCCTGCTGCTGAACAATGACGGCTACACGACCGAGCGGCTGATCCACGAGGGGCCGTACAACGACATCCCGGCCTGGAATTACCACAAGCTGCCGGAGGTCGTGGGCGGCGGGCTGGGCCTGCGCGTGCGCACCGAGGGCGAATTCGAGGCGGCGCTGGAACAGGCCGCGGCCTTTACCGACGGCCCGACCCTGATCGAGATCATGCTGGACCCGCGCGACAGCTCCGACGCCCTGAAACGCATGTGCGCGGAGCTGCCGACCTCCACCAAGAAGGGCGGGTGAGCGGGGCGGTCAGCGCAGGCGGACACGCATCGGGCTGATCTGGCGGATGCCGCCGAAGCCGGTCATTTTCGGCGCTGTCTCGACCTCCACCGCCGACACGCCGTCCAGCAGCGCGGCCAGCCCCTCCTCCAGCTCGACCCGCGCCAGCATCTCGCCAATGCAGCGGTGCGGGCCGAGGCCGAACACCGTGTGCAGGCGCGGATGGTCGGTGCGGCGGATATTGAAGCGGTCCGGCTCGGCATAGAGGTCCGGGTCGCGCATCGCCGACATGGTGCTGAGCGTCAGCACAGAGCCCGCCGGAAGGGCGAACTCGCCAATCTGGACAGGCGCCGTCGTGCGGCGGGGGATCGAGCCGACCGAGGGCTCGTAGCGAAGCGCCTCGGCCACCGCGCCGGGGATGAGGTCCGGCAGGGCCCTGAGGACGGCCCAGTCGGCGGGGCGCTGCGCCAGCAGGGAGACGAGCATGGCGAAGGCCGCGCGCGTGGTGTCGCTGCCGCCCACGACGAGGCCCGCGACCTGAAACACCAGGCTTTCGAGCGAAATCACCGGGTCGGCGCGCCAGTCGGCGGCCAGGGCCGACAGGAAATCGTCGCGGGGCGTATCGAGGCGGGCGATCAACTGGTCCTCGACATAGTCGAACAGCTCGCCGGTCGCGTTCTCGATCACCTCGTGATGCTGTTCCGGATAGACGGTGGTGAACGCCCGCGCGACGTCATAGACGCGGCTGGCGAAATACGGGGCGTCCTCGACAGGCAGGCCGAGGATCGCCGCGGTCATTTCGGCTGGCACGCGGGCCGCCATCGCCTGGATGAAATCGATGCTTTCGCCCCGGGGCAGATCAGCGACGATGCCGTCGGCCACGCGGCGCACCGGCGCGCGCAGGTCGCGCATGGCCCGGTGCGCGAAGGTGCGGGCGAACAGGCCGCGCTTGGTCCGGTGGTCATGGCCGTTGGAGAACAGGAAGAGTTCGCTGAGGAAACGCGCCGTGATCCCGTAGGGAATGCGGTTCACGCCGACGAATTCCGCGCCTTCCACCTGCCGGGTGCGGGCATCGGAAATCAGCGACATGACGTCCGCCGCGCGCAGCACCAGATATTGCGACTCGCGGAACTGGACGACGGCGTGGCGGGCCCGCAGCGCGGCGAAGCGGGCATGGGGATCGTCCATCAGGGACTGGGGATCGACGACCGGCGGCTTCGGCGCGTCGCGGCGCACATGGCTGAGCGCGCCGGCCAGGGCGTCGCCGAGCGAGTCGGAATAGGCGTAATCGGTCATTGTCATGCTCCACAGCGAAGCGCGGCCGGGCCGCAGCCGGCGCGGTGTCGCGCCGCCCCGTTGTGGCGAGCGTTGTAAGAGCGGTGGTATTTTCGCCGCGCGGCGTTGTTTCCGCACGCGCCATCGGTGCTATCACCGCGGAAAGCCGGCGTGTCTGCACAGGGAGCGGGGCTTGGCTCAGGACCTGGAGATTTCGCTTCTGGGGGAGCTGCGCGTGGCCAGCCACGGCGCGGACATCGCGCTGCCGGCCTCGCGCAAGGCCCGGGCGCTGCTGGGCTTTCTTGTCGCCACGGGGCGGCCGCATCGCCGCGAACGCCTGTGCGAACTGTTCTGGGACGTTCCGGACGATCCGAAAGCCGCGCTGCGCTGGTCGCTGACCAAGCTGCGCAAGGTTGTGGATACGCCGGAACGCGTGCGGATCGTCGCCGACCGGGAACGGGTCGGTTTCGACGCCGACGGGCTGGATATCGACGTGCGGACAATCCATGCCCGGCTGCGCCAGAACGCGGCCGCGCTTTCCCCGGCAGCGCTGGAGGACATGGCGGACCGGCTGGACCGGACATTCCTGGATGGCCTCGACGAAGCCGGCGGCGAGGCGTTCAAATCCTGGCTGACCGCCGAACGGGAAGACGCGGGCGCGGCGCGCGCCGCCGTTCTGGGCAGGCTGGCCGGGCACCCGGACGTGACGCCGATCGCCGCCCGGAAATGGCGGCGTCTATGGAGCGAGGCCGACCCCGCCGGAGCGGAGGAGTACGCGCAGGCCCCGGAACCGGAGACCCGGGAGATGCGGGAGGCGCCGGCCGGACCGGATAGCGGCGCGCCGGCGCCCGGCCGCAAGGCGCGGGCCCTGCGCGCCCAGCGCATCGGCTTCTGCGAGGTCGCGGACGGGACCAAGATCGCCTTCGCCAGCGTCGGATCGGGGCCGCCGCTGCTGAAGGCCGCGAACTGGCTGAACCATCTGGAATTCGACTGGACCAGCCCGATCTGGGGCGGAAGCTTCGCCGAGATCGCCAGCAGCCGGACCTTTATCCGCTATGACGAGCGCGGCTGCGGCCTGTCGGACTGGGAGGTCGCGGATCTGAGCTTCGGCGCGTTCGTCGAGGATCTGGAGGCGGTGGCGGACGGGCTGGGGCTGGAGCGGTTTCCCCTGCTCGGCATTTCCCAGGGCGCGGCGGTGTCGATCGAATACGCGGTGCGCCACCCCGAACGGGTGTCGGGCCTGATCCTGATCGGGGGCTATGCCGCCGGCTGGCGCCACCTCGCCACGCCGGAGGAGCAGGCCCGCCGCGAGGCGGTGCGCGCCCTGACCGAAGTGGGCTGGGGCACGGACAATCCCGCCTATCGCCACATCTTCTCCCAGACCTTCATGCCGGGGGCGAGCGCCGACGATCTGGCCTGGTTCGATGAATTCCAGCGCCTGACCACCTCGCCCGCCAACGCCGCGCGTTTCCAGGACGCCTTCGGCGATATCGACGTCCGCGACCGGCTGGCGCAGGTCCAGGCGCCCGCCATCGTGCTGCATTCCGAGCATGACCAGCGCATCCCGCTGGATCAGGGCCGCGCCGTGGCGGCGGGAATCCCCAATGCGCGCTTCGTCCCGCTGGAGAGCCGCAACCATGTGCTGGTGGACTATGAGCCGGCCTGGACGGTCTGCATGGCCGCCATCGGCCAGTTCCTGGCCGAAAACGGGATTTGAGGCGATCGCGGACAGGAACGCCGGGAATGGCGCGGTTTTGGCGCGGATTCTTCCGGTTCAATGCGCTTGAACGCCGGCAAGGCCGTCGCTAGGTTCCGCGCCCTTGCATGACCCCCTGCGGAGAGGTGCCGGAGTGGTCGAACGGGGCGGTCTCGAAAACCGTTGAGCGCGCAAGCGTTCCGAGGGTTCGAATCCCTCCCTCTCCGCCAGCGTCCCCGTCCGTTCGCGGTCCCCGCGTTTCCGCTGAAATCCGGCGGTTTCGGCTGATTGACTTGGGAGGGCCGCTGCATATAGTGCGCGCCTTCCGCCGGCCGGCCCGTCCGCGCCGGCGGCTCCGTTATGCGCCTGCGGCGGCCCGGGCTCCGCAAATGGCGTGAAAAACCGAAGCCCGACAAAGCGATAGAAGAATGTACGCGATCATCAAAACCGGCGGAAAACAGCGCCGCGTCGCCGAAGGCGGACTGGTCACCGTGGAGCGCCTGGACGGCGAGCCGGGCGACGAGGTGGATTTCGGCGAAGTCCTGATGCTGGCCGGCGAAGGCGATCCGAAGATCGGCGCGCCGCTGGTCGAAGGCGCCCTGGTGCGCGGCGAGATCGTCGAGCAGCGCCGCGGCCCGAAGATCACCATCATCAAGAACAAGCGCCGCAACACCTATCGCCGGACAAAGGGCCACCGCCAGCACGAGACCGTGGTGCGCGTGACCGGCCTGCACGCCGACGGCTCCAAGGCCGGCGCGGCGAAGAAGGCCGAGAAGAAGCCGGAAGCCGAAGCCTCCGACGACGCGCCGAAGGCCGCGGCCAAGAAGGCCCCTGCCAAAAAGGCTGCGGCGAAGAAGCCGGCCGCCAAGAAGGCCGCCGCGAAAAAGCCGGCCGCGAAAAAGTCCGCGGCCAAGAAACCTGCGAAAAAGGCGGCCAAAAAGCCCGCCAAGAAGTCGTAAGAGAAGGGATCTTTCGAGATGGCGCACAAGAAAGCTGGCGGCTCCTCCCGTAACGGTCGCGACTCCGAAGGCCGCCGCCTCGGCGTGAAGAAGTTCGGCGGGGAAGAAGTGATCCCCGGCAACATCATCATCCGCCAGCGCGGCACGAAATATCATCCGGGCCAGAATGTCGGCATGGGCAAGGACCACACGATTTTCGCCAAGATCGCCGGCCGCGTGACCTTTTCGCGCACGCGGGGCGACCGCAACGTGGTGTCCGTGCTGGCCGAGGACACCGCCCAATAGGCGATCCGCACATCCGGATCGCCCCGGCCAGGAGGCGATCCGAACGCGAAACAGTCGCAAGGGGAGACGGATCGCCGTCTCCCCTTTTTTCTTTCTCCCCGGAGCAAGGCCATGCGGCTGACGACCGAACGTTTGATCCTGCGCCCGCCGGTCGCGGGAGACATAGACGCCATCTTCGAGGGCATGAGCGACTGGGAAGTGGTGAAGACCCTGGCCCGGCCGCCCTGGCCCTATGAGCGCCAGGACGCCGCGCGCTGGCTGGCGATGCAGGACGATCTGCGCGCCGACGGCCAGAAGACGGCCCTGATGCTGGCGCTGAAGACCGCGCCGGAGCGGGCGATCGGCTGCGCCGGGCTGGAGGCGCGCGAGGACGGACAGGTGCATCTGGGCTTCTGGCTGGCGCGGTCCTGCTGGGGGCTGGGCCTGATGACCGAGGCGTGCGCGGAGCTGTTGCGCTACGGGTTCGAGGATCTGGGCCTGGCGCGCATCCATTCGGGCTGTTTCCGCGACAACGAGGCCTCCCGTCGGGTGCACCAGAAGCTGGGCTTCGCGGTGACCGGGGAGTCGCGCATCCTGTGCGTGCCGCGCGGCGAGTCCGTGGACCATATCGACCTGGCCCTGACGCGTGCGGACTGGGCGGCGGCCAACGGGGCGGCGGGCATCGGACTGGCGCATGCGGGCGAAACCCGGTGAGATGACAGGATGAAATTCCTCGACCAGGCCAAGGTCTATATCCGCTCCGGCGACGGCGGCGCCGGGGCGGTGTCCTTCCGCCGCGAAAAATTCGTGGAGTTCGGCGGGCCGAACGGCGGCGACGGCGGCAAAGGCGGCGACGTGTGGGCCGAGGCGGCCGAGGGCCTGAATACGCTGATCGACTATCGCTATCAGCAGCATTTCAAGGCCAAGACCGGCGGCCACGGCATGGGCAAGGACCGCACCGGCGCGGGCGCGCCGGACGTGGTGCTGAAAGTCCCCGTGGGCACGCAGATCCTGGACGAGGACCGCGAGACGATTCTGGCCGACCTGACCACGGCGGGCGAGCGCGCCCTGCTGGCCAAGGGCGGCAATGGCGGCTGGGGCAATGCGCGGTTCAAGACCTCCACCAACCAGGCGCCGCGCCGGGCCAATCCCGGCGAGCCGGGCGAGGAGCGCTGGATCTGGCTGCGCCTGAAGCTGATCGCGGACGCCGGCCTGGTCGGCCTGCCGAACGCGGGCAAATCCACCTTCCTGGCCGCCTCCAGCGCCGCCAAGCCGAAGATCGCCGATTATCCCTTCACCACGCTGCACCCCAATCTGGGCGTGGTGGACATGGGCGCGGGCAGCCGGTTCGTGCTGGCCGACATTCCGGGCCTGATCGAGGGCGCGCACGAGGGCGCGGGGATCGGCGACCGGTTCCTGGGCCATATCGAACGCTGCGCCGTGCTGCTGCATCTGGTGGACGGCACGCAGGAGGACCCCGGCGCGGCCTATGCCCAGGTGCGCGCGGAGCTGGACGCCTATGGCGCGGACCTGACGGACAAGCCCGAACTGGTCGCCCTGTCCAAGATCGACGCGCTGGACGATACGGCGCGCGCCGCGCAGGCGAAGAAGCTGGCGGCGGCCTGCGGCCACGAGGTGATGATGCTGTCCGCCGCGACCGGCGAAGGGATGAAACAGGCGCTCGGCGCGCTGTACCGCGCCGTGAGCGGTCAGGATGTGGCGGAGGACGAGGACGCGGCGGAAGCCGTGACCGAGGGCGGCTGGTCCCCGTGACCGGCGCGCCGCCGCGCCTGGCCCCCGAACCGGTGTTCGCGGGGATGCGGATCGGCCTGTATGGCGGGTCCTTCAATCCGGCCCATGCCGGCCACCGCCATGTGGCGCAGACGGCGCTGGCGCGGTTCGGGCTGGACCGGGTCTGGGCGCTGGTCAGCCCGCAGAACCCGCTGAAACCCGCTGGCGAGACCGCGCCCTATGAAGAGCGGCTGGCGGCGGCGCGCGCCTGTCTGGAGGGGCCGCGAATCCGTGTCAGCGATCTGGAAACGCGGCTGGGGTCGCGCTTCAGTTTCGAGACGGCGCGGGCGCTGACCGCGCGCTATCCGCAGGCGCGCTTTGTCTGGATCATGGGGGCGGACGCCTTTGCGGGCCTGCACCGCTGGCGCAACTGGCGGGACTTCGCCGCCATGATGCCGGTCGGCGTCATCTCCCGCCCCGGCTGGACGGTCGCGGCGCTGCGCAGCCCGGCGGCGCAGGCCCTGCCCCGCGTCGCGCCGCCTCTCTTGTGCGGAACCCGGCCTCCGGGGTGGAGTTATGTCGCTGCGCCATTTAGGACGGAGTCGTCCACCGCAATCCGCGCACGCTAGGCGCGGCCGCCGCCCCCGGGGGATCCATATGACCGCCATCGCCGACGCCGCCGCTTCGCGGGGCGAGGACCCGTCTGACGCCGACGAGACGCCGCCGGAACTGTCCTTTTTCCGCGACTTCCATCCGGGCGCGGCGGACATGCGCGCCGACGTGCTGGAGGGCCTGTCGCGGCCGCAGAAAGGCATTCCGCCGAAATATTTCTATGACCAGCGGGGGTCGGCGCTGTTCGACCGGATCTGCGAGCTGGACGAGTATTATGTGACGCGGTCGGAGCTTTCGATCCTGCGCCGGATCGGGCCGGAACTGGCCGCCCATGTCGGGCCGGAGGCCAATGTGCTGGAGTTCGGCTCCGGCTCCAGCGTCAAGATCCGCACCGTTCTGGACGCGCTGGAGCGGCCCTATCTGTATGTCGGGGTGGATATCAGCCGGGAGCATCTGCTGGCCGCCTGCCGCGACCTGGCGCGCGATTATCCGGACCTGACCGTGGGCGCGATCTGCGCCGACTTCACCGAGCCGTTCCAGATTCCCGAGCGGGAATTCGGGGAGCGCTGGCGGATCGGCTTCTTCCCCGGCTCTACGATCGGGAATTTCGAGCCGGAAGCCGCCAAGAACGTGCTGCGCGCCATGCGCGCCGAGCTGCGCCCGGACGATTCCCTGCTGATCGGGGTGGACCTGCAGAAGGACGCCGCCCGGCTGGAGGCCGCCTATGACGACGCGGAGGGCGTGACCGCGGCGTTCAATTTGAACGTCCTGACCCATATCAACCGGGAGCTGGACGGCGACATTCCCGAGGACGCCTTCGAGCATCTGGCCCGGTACAATCCGGATCTGGGGCGGGTGGAAATGCATCTGCGCGCCCTGCGCGACATCGAATTTACCGTTGCGGGCCAACGCTTTGCGATGAAAGCGGGCGAGACCATCCATACCGAGAATTCGCACAAATACACCCGCGAGGGGTTCGACGCGCTGGCCGCCGAGGCGGGGTTCCGGCCGCTGGAATACTGGACCGACGCGGAGGGTCTGTTCAGCGTCCGCCTGATGCGCGCCGTCTAGTCTGGATCAGGGCTGGATCGGGGCTGTAATTGGGCCGGTTCAGGCAGGCTGCGATACATGGCGAATGGCCTGCGCGCA
>CAJXKJ010000008.1 GCA_913055605.1 uncultured Euryhalocaulis sp.
GCAGCTCGGCCCGCGCCCCGGGGCGCTGGACGTGGAGGTGCGCGGCGACCGCGTGAACCTGATGGGCCGCGCCACCAAATATCTGGAAGGCACGATCGTCTTCTGACGGTCAGAGCGCCTCGGCGCCCAGTTCCACGGACCAGTGGGACAGCCGCTCCTTCAACCGGCCGCGGCGCGCATAATCGGACAGGCCGGGGTCCAGCGTTTCCAGCGTCGCGAAGCTGAGCCCCGCGTCGCCGCAGGCCGCCCAGGCGGACTGAAGACTGGCCGAGCGGTGATTGCCCATCCGCAGCATGAATCGCGTGCGGTTTTCGATCCCGTCCAGGCCGGGCGCAGCGCCGACCCAGACCTGACCGGTCCCGGCGCAAACGATCCGGAACACGCCCGCGTTCGGCTTCCGCTCCTTATACGCCGCCGCGGCGGCTTTCCTTTGCGCGCTGTCCATCGTCCCGCTCCGGCTTGATTTATTTTTACCCGGGTATAAATAGCGGCGATGGAAACGCAAGACGGAGACGCGCCGCCCCGCGCCTACACGGCCTTCGCCGGCGAGATGCTGCTCTCGCGCGGGCCGGCGGAGACGGTGGCCCTGGCCGCGAAGGCGGCGCGGGACGCCGATCCGCAGGCCGCGATCCTGATCTTCGACGACCGGACCGGACGGTCGGAGGATTTCGACCTGAGCGGGACCCCGGAGCAGATCGCCGGGCGGCTGCGCGCCATCCCGGCGATCCACGCCAGACAACGGCTGGGCCTGGCCAATCCGCCCGCTTCGGCCAGCGGCAAGGGCGGGCGCGGACGGCCGAAGCTGGGCGTGGTCGGACGGGAAGTGACCCTGCTGCCCCGTCACTGGGACTGGCTGGCCGAGCAGCCGGGCGGCGCGTCGGCCGCCCTGCGCCGGCTGGTGGAGGAGGCGCGCAAGACGCGGCGGGGCGAAGACGCCGCGCGGCGGCGGCGCGAGGCGGCCTATGGCTTCATGTCCGCCATGGCCGGCGACCGGCCCGGCTTCGAGGAAGCCGCGCGCAGCCTGTTCGCGGGGGACATGGACGGCTTGTCGGCGCGCATCGCCGGCTGGCCGGCCGATGTGCGCGACCACGTCATGACGCTGGCCGTGGGCGAACCGCGCCCGGCCTGATCTGATCAGACCGGGCCGCGCCTAGCCGAACACCCGCGCGAAAATCGTGTCCACGTGTTTCAGGTGATAGTCGTCGCCGGTCAGGCTGCGCAGCTTTGCCTCGTCCAGCCGGGCAGCGACGTCGGAATCGGCCAGAAGATTGTCCAGGAAATCGCCGTCGCCGTTCCAGGTCTTCATCGCGTTGCGCTGGACCAGGCGGTAGGCCTCCTCCCGGCTCGCGCCGGCCTGGGTCAGGGCCAGCAGGACGCGCTGGGAATTATGCAGGCCGCCGAGCCGGTCCATGTTTTCCCGCATCCGGTCCGGGTAGACGACCAGCTTCTCGATCACACCGGCGAGGCGGTGCAGGGCGAAATCCAGATGGCCGGTGGCGTCCGGCGCGATGCCGCGCTCGACCGACGAGTGAGAGATGTCCCGCTCATGCCACAGGGCGACGTTTTCCAGCGCCGGGGTGACGGCGGAGCGGACCAGGCGCGCGAGGCCGGTCAGGTTTTCGGTCAGCACCGGATTGCGCTTGTGCGGCATGGCGCTGGAGCCCTTCTGGCCGGGGCTGAAGAATTCCTCGGCCTCCAGAACCTCGGTCCGCTGCAGATGCCGGATTTCGGTGGCCAGACGCTCCACGCTGGCCGCGACGACGCCGAGCGCGGCGAAGAAGGCGGCGTGGCGGTCGCGCGGAATGACCTGGGTCGAGACGGGCTCGGGCGTCAGGCCGAGCGCCCTGGCGACATGCTCCTCCACCCGCGGGTCGATATTGGCGAAGGTGCCGACGGCGCCGGAAATGGCGCAGGTGGCGATTTCCGCCCGCGCCGCCTCCAGCCGCGCGCGGCCGCGCGCGAACTCGGCGTAAAAGGTCGCCAGCTTCACGCCGAAGGTCGTCGGCTCGGCATGGATGCCGTGGCTGCGCCCGATCGTGATCGTGTCTTTATGTTCGAGGGCGCGCGTCTTCAGCGCCGCCAGCACGCGGTCCACACCCTCCAGCAGCAGGTCGGAGGCGCGGGCGAGCTGGACCGCCAGCGTGGTGTCCAGCACGTCGGAAGACGTCAGGCCCTGGTGGACGAAGCGGGAATCCTCGCCCACGAACTCGGCCAGATGGGTGAGGAAGGCGATGACGTCGTGCTTCACCTCGCGCTCGATCTCGTCGATGCGGGCGACGTCGAATTCGGCGTCCTTGGCTTTCCACACCGATTCCGCGGCGCTTTTCGGGATCACCCCGATCTCGGCCAGCGCGTCGCAGGCGTGCGCCTCGATCTCGTACCAGATGCGGTACTTGGTCTCCGGCGACCAGAGCGCTTCCATTTCCGGGCGGGTATAGCGGGGGATCACGGGCGGGGACCTCTTTGGACGGGCTTTCGCGGCAGGAGGGCGGGGTAGTCCCTTCTCCCGCCCCGATCAAGCGCGCCGCCCTATCGCGACGGCCGCCTATTGGCAGCGGCGCCAGCCGGGGGTGTCGACCGGGTTGCCGACGCCAGTGACGGTGATGCGGTCGCCCTGGACCAGCGCGTCGAGCACGACGTCGGGCTGGGCCTCCCCCTCCGCGGTGCATTCGGAGCCGGAGACGCGCACCGCATCGCCCGCGCCGCGCGGGATGTCGACGCGGGCGCAATGCACCTCGCCCGGCGTGGTGAAGCTCTCGGCCTGGAAATTCCAGCTCATGCCCCGGCAGTCCGCCGCCTCGCTCCAGCGTCCGGTGACGCGCTGGCGGTAGGTCTCGGCGGGGTCGCGCTCGGGCGGGCCGGCGTCGTCCGGCCAGCCGGGCACCGGCTCGCCGCTTTCGGCGGGCATCGGGGTTTCGGCGGTCTCGGTTTCCGGCGCGCCGCAGGCCGCCAGCGCCAGAAGGCCGATCCCGATCAGCATCCTCATTGCCCGTCTCCCGTCTCCGCCGGCGCGCAGCGCCGCCACGGCCGCACCAATACGGGGGCAAACACCCCGGCGATGGTCAGGGTTTCCGCGGGGCCTTCCGGGGACAGCGTCATGTCCAGCACCAGATCGCCGTGCAGCATCCGGCCGCGGTCGCAATTGCTGGCCAGGAAGCGCAGATCGGCGGCGGCGCTGTCCAGCAGCTCCACGCGCGGGCAGTGCACGCCCTCCGGCGCGTCGAAGCCGTTGGGGGCGTAGACGGAATTGGCGCGGAAATCCCAGACCAGGCCGTCGCAGGCCGGGGTTTCGCCCCAGCGGCCGACGATGCGGGATTCGTAGAGGGCGCGCAGGTCTTTGGCCTCCGTCTCCTCCGCAACGTCCGCGAGCGGGGCGGCGCAGGCGGCGAAGGCCGTGGCGGCCAGTCCGGCGGCGGCGATCCATGCCATTGGTTTCACGGTGTTATCTCCCGCCCACAGCAGAGGCGCCGTGGACCGTTAACGCGCCCTGTGCGTTAAAGCGCGGCGAAGGGACGAAGTTCAAGGAGCGTGACATGCGCCTCATCCTGCTGTGCGCCGCGGCGGCGATCCTTTCGGCCTGCGCCACCCCCACCGTGTACCAGCCGGCGGCGACGCCGGACGCCGTGGGCTATAGCGAATTCCAGCTGGAGGAGCGGCGCTATCGCGTCACCTTCCGCACCGGCAATGACGTCAGCCTGGCGGAGGCGCAGGACCTGGCGCTGCGCCGCGCCGCCGACCTGACCCTGCAGCAGGGATATGACTGGTTCGCGGTGACCAACCGGTTCACCGAGGCCGGGACGGGCGGCGGCGGCCCGCGCTTTTCGGTCGGCCTGGGCGGGACGGATTTCGGAAGCTCCAGCGCCATTGGCGGCGGGGTCGGCGTCGGGTTTGGCGGGCGCAGCCAGAGCGGCTATGTCTCGACCCTCGAATTCGTCGTGGGAACCGGACCGCAACCCGAAAGCGCCGACGCCTATGACGCGCGCGCCGTCGCGGCCTCGCTCGCCACGCTCTAGGCGGGCGCCCAAGTCGCGGACGGGCGCGGAAAGGGAAGGCGAATGCGCGGTCTTGCGGGAATCGTAGCCATCGTCGTCCTGGCCATGCTGGGCGCGGTGCTGGCCGCCCGGGTGTTCGCCCCCGACATGCTTCCGGGCAGTTATGAGCAGGCGCGCCTGGCCTATCTGGTCGGCTGGATGGCGATGCTGTGCGCGGCGATCTTCATGTTCGGCCAGATGCCGCTGGGCCATGCGGTGCGCTCGCTCCTGGTCTGGGCGGGGATCGGGCTGTTCCTGGTGGCGATCTATGCGCTGCGCGACGATTTCGCCGATCTGTACGCGGAAGTGCGCGGCGAGCTGATGCCCGGCGCGCCGACGGCGGTGGCGATCCCCGAGGACGATCTGAACCCGGGCGCGAGCGCGGCGTCCGTCCGCCGGGCGGCGGACGGGCATTTCTGGGCCGAGGCGCAGGTGAACGGGGCGCGCGTGCGCTTTCTGGTCGATACGGGGGCGAGCACGGTGGCGCTGACCCACTCGGACGCGCGCCGCGCCGGGCTGGACCCGGATACGCTGCGCTACACCACGCCGGTGATGACCGCGGGCGGCCAATCCTATGGCGCGCCGGTGCGGCTGGAGCGCGTCTCGGTCGGCGGGGTGCGGCTGGACGATGTGGACGCCATCGTGATCCAGAGCGGCGACCTGCCGATCTCGCTCCTGGGCATGTCGTTCCTGGGCCGGCTGTCCCGCTACGAAGCCACGCAGGAATCGCTGATCCTGCGCCGTTAGGCGCCTAGCCGACCCAGGCCTCGCGCAGCAGGGAGATGGCGGTCAGGGTCAGCGCCAGCGCGAACAGGCGGCGCAGGGCGCTGGCCGGGATGGCGTGGGCCACACGCGCGCCCAGCGGCGCCATGGTCACGGTCAGCACGCCGATGAACAGCGCGCCCGGCAGCGAGACATAGCCCAGCGAGAACGGCGGGCGCCCCTCCCCCCCCAAGCCGGTCACGACGAAGCCGAGCGCGCCCGGCAGGCCGATGGCGATGCCGAAGCCGGCGGCGGTGCCGACCGCCCGGTGGATGGATTTTCCGAACAGCGTCATCAGCAGCACGCCGAACGTGCCGCCGCCGATCCCCATCATCGCCGACACCGCGCCGATCAGCCCGCCGAGCCCGGCGCGGCCGAACCCCCTGGGCAGGTCCGGCGCGATGCGCCAGTTCACGTCGCCGAAGGCGAACTGGATCGCGACCAGCAGGGCGGCCACGCCGAAAAACGCCGTCAGCCCCCGGCCGGGCGTGATCCCGGCCAGCGCCGCGCCGATCAGCGCCCCGACGACGATCCAGGGCGACCAGGTCTTCAGCACGTCCCAGTCCACCGAGGCGCGCTTGTTGTGCGCCATGACCGAGCGGATGGAGGTGGCGATGATGGTGGCGAGCGAGGTCGCCACCGCGACATGCATGCGCGTTTCCTCAGGGTAGCCGAGCGCGGTCTGGGCGAAATACAGCGCCGGCACGATCACCACGCCGCCGCCGACGCCGAACATGCCGGCGATCAGGCCGGCGAACACGCCCGCCCCCGCCAGCGCGGCCAGCAGCCAGATCAGCTCCGCTTCCATCAGCGTATTTCCAACTGCCAAAACCCCTCGTGCGGCGGACGCATGTTAGGCCGCGATTCACCGCGATGGCCAAGGATGCGTTCAGAAACGGATTCTAGTTTTCCGCGTTTTTGAACGACTTAGCTGCGAAAGCCCCGCCGTGCCGACCCCGATCAACGAACAGCGCCGCCTTCAGGCCCTGCGCGAATACAACATCCTGGACACCGAGGGCGAGGAGCAATTCGAGCGCCTGACGCGGGTGGTGCAGAGCCAGCTGGATGTGAAGATCGCGCTGATCTCCCTGGTCGATGCGGAACGGCAATGGTTCAAGGCCTGCGCCGGGCTGGAGGGCGGGCCGCGCGAGACCCCGCGCAGCGAGGCGTTCTGCGCCCACGCCATCCTGTCCGACGACACGATGATCGTGCTGGACGCGCGGGAGGACCCGCGTTTCGCCGAGAACCCGCTGGTCACCGGCGAGCCGAATATCCGCTTTTACATGGGCGCCCCGCTGATCACGCCGGAGGGGCTGCGCATCGGCACGCTGTGCGCGATCGACGACCAGCCCTGGTTCAGCGTGCCGGACAAGATGCGGCTGCTGCTGGAGGATCTGGCCAAGATCGTGGTCGACGAGCTGGAGCTGCGGCGCGTGCGCATGGCGAAGGCGGAAACTGCGGCGCGCGAGCTGGAGCGGTCGGAGCGCCGGGGCGACGCCGCCGAACGGGCAAAGACGCAGTTCCTGGCCATGATGGGCCATGAGCTGCGCACGCCGCTGAACGGGGTGATCTCCGCCGCGCACGTCATCCAGCAGGCGCGCAGCGCCGAACAGATGCAGGACATGGCCGATGTGGTGATCGAAAGCGCCGGCCGCATGGAGCGCACGATCAACGCGCTGCTGACCTATGCCGCGCTGGACCGCAACGAGCTGACCCTGCGCGAGGAGAGCGTGAACGTCGCCGAGAAGCTGGCCTCCGTCGTCAAGCTGACGCACGCCGCGGCGGTGGAGCGCGAGGTCACGGTGAATGTCTCCGCCGACCCGCATATCGTGCTGGCCGACCGGGTGCAGCTGGGCGAGGCGGTCGCGCAGCTTCTGCTGAACGCCATCGTGCACGGGCCGCGCGGGGGCCGGGTGGACATACGCTGCACGCCGGCCGCGTCCGGCGACATCGACATCGCGGTCCTGGACCAGGGACCAGGCCTGCCCCACGACGCGCTGGAGCGGGCGCTGGAGGCGTTCGAACAGCTGGACGGCGGGCTGAACCGCAGCGCCGAGGGCATGGGGCTGGGCCTGCCGCTGGCGCAGAAACTGGCGGAGCTGCATGGCGGCGGGCTGACCCTTCACGCCCGGCCGGGGGGCGGCGCCTGTGCGGCGATCACCCTGCCGGCCTGGCGCGTGATGCGGCCGTCGGGCGACGCCGAAAAGGTGTCTAGGCGCGCAAAAGCGGCCGGCTAGGCGGCGGCCGCCTCGCCCTCCACCGCCGCCAGCGCGCGGCGCAGGATGTCTGCGCCCGCGCCCGGCGCGGCGGCCTCCACCGACAGGATGCGGCGCCATTCCCGCGCGCCCGGAAGCCCGTGATACAGGCCCAGCATGTGGCGGGTGATCGCGTTCAGCCGTACGCCGCGCGCCAGCTGCGCCTCGATATAGGGCAGATAGGCCTGCACGACGCCGGCGCGCGTCAGGCCGCGATCCGGTTCGCCGAAGACGCGGGAATCGGCCTCCGCCAGGACCCAGGGCGTCTGATAGGCCGCGCGGCCCAGCATCGCGCCGTCCAGCGTCTGTGTTTCCGCCAGCGCGTGGCCGACATCCTCCAGCCCGCCGTTCAGGATCACGGTCAGGTCCGGCCGGGCGGCTTTCAGACGGCGCACCAGATCGTAGTCCAGCGGCGGCACGGAGCGGTTGTCCTTCGGCGACAGGCCGGACAGCCAGGCCTTGCGCGCGTGCACGATGAAGGTCGTGACGCCGGCGGCGGCCACCGCCTCCACGAATGCGAAGAGCGCGGTTTCGGGGTCCTGGTCGTCCACGCCGATGCGGCATTTGACGGTGCAGGGAATGTCGACCGCCGCCTGCATCGCGGACATGCAGTCGGCGACGGTCTGCGGCTCCGTCATCAGGCAGGCGCCGAAACGCCCGGACTGAACCCGGTCGGACGGGCAGCCGACATTCAGATTGATCTCGCGATAGCCGGTGGCGGCGCCGATCCTGGCCGCGGCGGCGAGCTCCGCCGGGTCGCTGCCGCCGATCTGCAGCGCCACGGGATGCTCGGCCGGGTCGAAGCCGATCAGGCGGGGCGCGTCGCCGCGCGTGATCGCCGGGGCCACCGCCATCTCCGTATAGAGCAGGGCGCGGCGCGTGATGGTGCGGTGGAACGCCCGGCAATGCCGGTCGGTCCAGTCCATCATCGGCGCGACGGAAAACTTGTGATCCAAGACGTTGTTTTTACTCATGTTTTCTTCGAAACGCGTCTGTCCGATGAAGTTTTGGACCAACCGCCCTTCAATGACCACCCCTTAGGTTGACATCGTCAACTTAGCCTTGCTACTGGTTGACAGTGTCAACTTGAAGGACGCTGTCATGCCCTTTGCCCTTATCACCGGCGGCCATTCAGGCATCGGTTATTCCTGCGCGCGCCATCTCGCCTCGCAGTTCACATGGGACCTTGTCCTGGCGGGCCGGAGTCCGGGCCGCATGAATCAGGCCGCTGATGGTCTGCGCCGCGATTTCGGGGTCAGGGTGACCTGCATAGATCTGGACCTCTCCTCTCTGGAATCCGTGCGGGAGGCGGCGGCGAACGTCATCACTCTCATGGATCGCGGCGAAATCGGCGCGCTGGACGCGCTTCTCTGCAATGCCGGCGGGCGCTTCGATGGCCCGGTCGCCTATTCGGAAGACGGATACGAGCTGACATTCGCCACGAACTGTCTGGGCCATTTCCTGCTCGTCGACCGTCTGAAGGACCGGATCGCGGAAAACGGACGCATCGTGTTCACGGCCAGCGGAACCCACGATCCGGACACCGCAGACGGCAAGATGGTCGGCGCGGTCGTCGAGCCGGATGCGGAGACGCTCGCCCATATCGGCAAGAACGGCATTGCGCCCGTATCGGCGGGCAAACGCTATTCGACGTCGAAACTGTGCAACATCCTGAACGCCTATGAACTGCATCGCCGCCTGGAAAACTCGGGACGGTCCGTTTCGTCCATCGCATTCGATCCGGGGAGCGTTGCGGGCACCGGCTTCCTGCGCGGCATGCCGGCGCCGGTGCGGTGGCTGGCGAAGACCGCGTTCATGCAATGGGTTTTCAGGCGCCGCGGCATCACGATGGGATCGCTGGATTTTTCGGGCGCATCCCTGGCCCGGCTCGCCGCCGACCCCGGGTTCGCCGAGGCCTCCGGCAAATATTTTCAGTCCAACGACGGAAAACTGATCGAGACGCGGTCCTCCACGCTGTCGTATGACCGGGCCCGCGCCGCCAGGCTGTGGGATCAGATGGAAGACCTCGCCGGGCTGCGTCCGAAGGAGGACCGGAATCGGCATGACGACGGGCGAGAAGCTGATCGAGGCTGCGGCTAGCCTGCTCGATTCCGGCGGCGAGAGCGCGGTGACGCTGCGCGCCGTGGGTCTGGCCGCCGGCCTGTCGCACAACGCCCCCTACAAGCATTTCGCCAGCCGCAACGCCCTGCTGGCGGCCGTGGCCGCCGTATCGTTCGAGGAGCTGGCGAAGGCGGCGAACGCCATTCGCACATCGTCCCGCCCGCCCGCGCAGAAGATGTCAGAGGCCATCGCGCTCTTTGTCGACTACAGCCGCCAGCGGCCGGCCCGGTACAGGCTGTTGTTCAACAATCCCGAAACCGCCGCCGCCGGCGGCGAGCTGAAGGCCCGGGCCATGGAGACCTTCGAGGAATTCCGCGCGATCGTGCAGGAATGCCAGGAGGCGGGCGTCCTGCCCGATGCGCCCAGCCAGGCCCTGGCGAGCCTCATATTCGCGAGCGCCCATGGTCTTCTGACGATGGAAGCCAACGGACAGATGCACCCGGAAAAGGGCCTGTCGAATGTCGGCGCCAGCATGGAGCTGTTGCTCGGCCTTCTTTCGCCCGGCCGGACATCCGGAAAATAGTCCGCGGACATCCGTATCGGAACGGACGTCAGGGATGGCCCTGGGGCGCGACGGTCCGCTGCCGCGCCGAACGCATCCCGCCCAGCGCGAGCCCGCACAGCAGCGCCCCGGCGGCCAGCAGCGCGAGATCGACGATCCACACCAGAGCCGGGCCGGCCAGCCCCCCATGGCCCGCCGCGTGCCAGAGGCCGAGGACGATCAGGGCCGCGCCGCTGAGCATCTTTCCCCAGCGGCCGATCGCCGCCGCCGGAAGCGCGGCGGCCAAAGCCAGCGCCGCAAGCGCCACGCCGCCCCACACGCCGATCAGAAGGCCCTGCCCTGCCGCCGGCGCCGCCAGCGCCGCCAGCGCGGCGGCGGCCAGCCCCAGAGGCTGGCCCCAGACGACCGCGGCCCAGACGCGCTCCCACCCCGGCGCGGGGCGGCCCTTGTCCCGCCGCCGGGCAAGCCAGATTTTGATCCCTCCGACCGCCAGATAGGTGACGCCGAGGCCGAGAATTCCATAGGCGATCTTGATCACGCCGCCGGAAAACCAGCCGAAATGGAGCGGCCCCATCGAGCCGAGGACGGTTTCGCCGAACGTGAAGTCCTCCGCGCCCTTGGCGTAATAGAGGCCGCCCCGGTCGAACGCGTAGCTGGCGGTTTCGGCGAGCGCCGCGTCGTTGCGGAAATCGAACAGGGCCGCGCCGCCCTGCTCCGTCGGGTGCTCCAGCGTGATGCGGTCGATCCGCCCGGCGTCGGGGAGCTGGGCGAACATCGGCGCCAGGTCGAGCAGCGGCGCGGGCGCGGGATTTTCGGCCGGCTCCTGCGCCAGGAACAGATCGTAGATCCGGTCCGTGTCGCCGTCGAACATCACCAGGCCCAGCACGCCGACCGTCACCGTCACCAGCCCCAGAAAGGCGCCGGTGAGGGAAATGACGATATGGAAGGGAAGCCCCCATACGCCGATCCTGTTGTGGAGGTCGGCTTCCTGAAGCCGCTGCGAACCGCCGATCCGCAGATGGAAGGCGTCCCGAAGGATGCGGGGGTGGGCCAGAATTCCCGAGATGAGGGACGACAGAAGCGCCACCCCCGTCATGCCGACGACGAAGATCCCCCAGGTCGCCGGCAGATGAAGATAGATGTGCAGGCCGAGAATGAATTCCGACCAGGCGTCCCGCATCGGCGCAACGAGGTCGCCCGCGCCGTCGGCGATCCAGTCGCTCTCCTGCGCCGCGTCGACGCTCACGCGGAGATAGGGCCGGTCCTTGTCGGGCATGGTCAGATAGACATGCTCGACACCCTCCCCGGCCTGCTGGACCGCCTGTTCCAGCGCGGTCTGCACCGCTTCGGGGGAGACCGCCTCCACGCGGGGAGCGTCCGGATTCTCCCAGCGCAGGAACTCGTCATAGAAGACCGCCAGCGTGCCCGAGAGGCAGACGATGTAGATCACCGCGGCGAAGGCGATGCCGAGCCCGCTATGGCCCTTCAGCACCGCCTGCACGAAGCCGGTAGGAATGCGGGAGAGCAAAGGTTTGCGCTTTTTCCCCGGGATGGCCGCCGCGCCGGACATCAGAAGCCCTTCAGCATGGACAGGCCGAAGCCGAAGACGATGACGCCGATCAGGAACGCCGTCGCGCGGAGGATGCGGTTGTCGGCCAGCGTCCAGGCCATGCAGGCGGCCCAGACGACAGGCACGATCATTCCCCCGATCACCAGGCGCGTCTGGTCCGCCCCGCCGGTCCAGGTCAGATAGAAAATGCCGATGCCCATGGCCGCGAACAGGCCGATGGGGCCGGCGAGGAGCCAGCGCAGCGTTCCCCGCCACCAGGTCGACGGACGCTCCACGGGTTCGGGCGCGAGGCTGCGGCTCTTGCGCCGCCTGACCTGCCTGATCTCCAGCCCGCACGCGACGACGATCCACGCCGCGATCGAGATGAGGCTGAAGGCGACGAACACGCCGCGGCCGGCGCCGAGCGTGGCGACGGCCAGGGCCATGGCCGCCGCGAAGGCGAGCCAGCCAAGCGCCGTCCACGGAACGCGGCCGGACCCGCGCGTACGCCAGGAGCGCGAGAGGGCGGCGGCGCCCGCGCCGCCGCCAGCCCCGACCAGCGTCATCCAGAGCATGTCAATCAATAGCGGGCGTCCAGCCGGACGCCGAAGAGCTGTGGCGCGCCGAGATTGATGATGCCGTCGCCATAGCCCGGGAAGGTCACGTATTCCTCGTCGAACAGGTTTTCGGCGAAGAGGCGCACGCCATAGCGGTCGGTCTCGTAGCCCACCGCGGCGTTGACCACGGTGTGCGCATCGACCTTCGCATCGCCCGCCGAGCTCAGGAACGGATTGGCGAAGGCGTTGGCCTCGTCGCTGTAGTTCACGCTGCCCTGAAGGAAGAGGCCCGTGGGCGACCGGTAGGTGGCGCCGGCGGAGAACGTCCATTCCGGCGCATACGGGAAGGGGCGGCCGGAAAGATCGGTGGTGACGCCGCCCACGACATAGTCGAATTCGTCGAATTCGGTCTTTGCGTAACCGACGCCGGCATAGACGTCCAAGCCCTGGGACAGGGCGTAGAAGACCTCGAACTCGCCGCCATAGAGGTGGGAGGAGCCGGCGTTTGCGACCTCTGTATCGAAATCGTTGGCGGACAGCTGGACGGCGATCTGCTGATCGGTCCAGTCGATATAGAAGATGTTCGCGTTGGCGGTCAGCCGCCCGTCCAGCCATTGCGACCGGACCGCGAAATCGTAGTTCCAGGTGTATTCCTGGTCATAGGTGAAGGTCGTGCCCCGGGCGATGTTCGAGGCCGCGCCGCCCGAGCGGTAGCCCCGCTGGACGGTGAAGCTGGTCGAGAGATCGCCGGTCCATTCATAGGTCGCGCCGACCTTGGGCAGGAAGGCGTCGAAGGACGAGGAGATCGGCGTTCCCGACCCGCTGGCGGCGGCGAGCAAATCCTGCAGGCCCATATTGATCTCGTTCACCAGGAACGCGGTCTGGGGATCGAACGCCGGATCGGCCGGGTCGGGCAGCACGTCGAGATTCCGTCCGGTCGCGATGTTGGAGAAGAAGGTCTCCTGGTCCTCGTGGTCGTAGCGGCCGCCGCCATAGATCGTGAAGCGGTCCGTCACATCGAACGACGCGTCGAAGAACAGGGCGACGGATTCGATCGCGTCGGGGGAATTGACGTCCGTGGAGACCTCGAACGGGTCGGCCGGGCTGTAGAGGAAGCGGACATAGTCGACGACCGCCGGCGGCAGGCCGAAGCCGCCGAATTCGGGCGGCGCGGCGAGCAGGGCGGGAATGCCCGTCGACTCGAAGCTGATCAGGCTCGTCCCGCCATAGCGCTCGTCTTCATCGAAGTCGGAATAATAAACGCCGAAGAGGCCGCGGAACCGGTCGAAGGAGAAGCGGGCGCGGAGCTCCTGCGTGAAGGTGTCGGCGTTCTGGACGTCCCAGAACGAGCCCAGCGCCGCCGTCGTGTAGTCGGTGTCGTACTGATACTCGTAGTCCGCCGTGTTGTAGGACGTGACCGAGGCGAGCGACCAGTTGTCGTTGAGCTCGTAGTCCAACTCCAGCGTGGCGATGTCGGTGGTGATCGTTTCCCAGGTATCGACGTCCCAGGCGACGTCGCGGTCGTCGTACTGGTCGGGACCGGCATAGGTCGCCGACGGGCCGAATTCGTGCTCGTCATGGGTGAGCGTGAGAAGCGCGCGGAAGCCCGGCATGGAGTCCGGTTCGAAGGCGAGCTTGCCGCGCAGGCTCGTCCGCTCGTCGAAGTCCGAATCCGTGCCCAGGAACGTGTTGTCCGAATAGCCGCCGAATTCGGAATATTCGCCAGCGACGCGGAACGCGACCCGGCCGTCGCCGATCGGCCCGCCCAGCGCGACGGCAGCGTTATAGCCGTCGAATTCCGTCACCCGGGCGCGGGCCCGCGCGTCGAACGTGCTGGTCGGGTCGGTCGTGCGGATAACGATCGCGCCGGCCAGCGCGTTGCGGCCCTGCAGGGTCGATTGCGGGCCGCGCAGGATTTCCACCTGGCTGACGTCCCAGACATTGAGCGGGCCGGACTGGACCGCGCGATACGGCAGGACCGCGCCGTCGACATAGATGCTGGCCAGGGAGTTCTGCCCCGCCTGCGTGACGCGGAAAAAGTCGATCCCGCGGATCTGGAAGCCCGCATCGCCGCCGGTGACGTTGGCGGTCATGTCGATGACGTCTTCGAGGTCCGTCAGATTCTGCTGTTCGATATCCTCGGTCGTTATGACCCGAACGCTGGTCGGCGTGTCCTGCAGGGAACGCTCGAATTTCTCGCCGGTGACGATCACGACGTCGTCCACGCCGCCGCTGTCCCCGGTCTGGCCGATCGCCGGTCCGGCAAACGCAAACAGCGCGGTCAGGCTGACCCCGACAGCGAGATGGTGTTTCAACATGTCCCCTCAAACCCCCAGATGCGGATGCGAATGACTCGCATCCTCATTAACACAGGAGAGGAGATTGGCAACCGGACGGGTTTCGATGGGTCGCCGTCGGGGTTTGGCCTGAACGCGCGGGTGCTTCCTCAGCCTGAGCGGCATCGAAGCGCGCGGAGGCGCTCTACGCGGTTCCGGCGAACCGCCCGGAGACGTGTCGGGAGATTTCGCCGCCGGCGCGGCCGGGCGGCGGGTCCGGACGCCGCCCGGGCGGGGGCGTCCGGGGGCCGGCGGGCTAGAGCCCGCGCGATTCCAGGGCTTCGAGCACCATGGCGCGGTATTCGTCGCGGCGGCGGGTGCGGATCAGGCTGAGCGCCTCGCGATCCTGCTCGCCCAGCGCCTTCACCAGGTCGAGCTTTTCCACCACGGCGCGTTCGGCGCTGGGCCGGCGCGGCAGGCTGAGCAGCGAGCGGTAGCGGTCGGTCAGGCTCCACAGGCGCATCGCCTCGCGCACGATGATCTTGTCGCCGCTGAGGTCGAACACCGCCTGATGGAATTTGCGGTGCATGCCCCACCAGGAATGCCAGTCGCCCGAATCCAGCAGGCTCTCCAGCTCGCGCGCGCGCGCTTCGAGCTGGTTCAGCGTGGCCTCGGTCGGCCATTTCAGGGAGGCGACGAGCTCGTCCTCGATCAGCTCGCGCAGGCGGAACAGCTGGCGGGCCTCGGAACTGGAGATGCGGGAAACGAAGAAGCCGCGATTGGGGTCGTGGTCGACGACACCCTCGGCGGAGAGAAGTTTCAGCGCCTCGCGCACCGGAACGCGGCTGGCCTTGAACTGTTCGGCGAGCTCCGTCTGCCCCAGACGAAGGCCCGGCCCCAGGACGCCGCGGGCCACTTGTTCACGGATGGCGTTGGCGATTTTTGCGGGCATGCCCGAGCTGTCTGCGACGGTTTCTGCGGTCATCCGTTCCAATTTGTCCTCTCTGACGCTTTTCGCGTGGCGGTTCGTAACCCGTACGCAACCGCCCCCTCCGGAACGCGCCGAGCCCGCGGAATCTAGATTCCGCTGCTGCAGCGCACAATTACACGGGGCGCCGTTTAAACGGGTTTCGTATTAAACTTTTGACAGGAAGGGCGCTTAACAATCCGCGTAAACGCATGGCGGATTTGCGTTTTTGCTACTGGGCGCCCGGCCATTCCGGCGGCAGCGCATCCACTGCGATGCGATGGGACACCGCATGGATGCCCTGAATCCGGCCATCCTCGATGCGGAAAATATTGGTCAGATAGACCCAGGGAAACAGCTGGCCGTTGCGGTCCGCCGCGCCCTCGGCGCGTTCGAAAACCACCGTCGCCCACAGCACGCCGGCGACGTCGTCGAAGAAATAGCGGCGGCCGGCGACCGCGCGGATATTGTTCCGGAAATTCTGGAAACCGCCGACGCAGACCGCGTCCGGACCGGTCAGCAGGGCGATATTGTATCCCGGCTGGGCGTCGGCCGGATCGATCTCCGCCCGCTCCGGAATCCGGCCGACCATCCAGGAGCCGTTCTCCAGACGGAAACAGTCCGGCGCGGCGATGACGGCCGAGGCGTCCGCCGCCTCGATCCCGTCATAATAGGATTCGACAGCGGCGATCGCCGCGTCCCGCGTCACCGGCGGCGCGCCGTCGGCCACGACCTCCTCCGGCGGCGGGTTGGCGGTGAAGCCGGCCGGGTTGTACAGCGGGGTCTCGTCCCGCGCGATCACCCATTCGGCCTCGGTAATCCGGCGGTCCTCCACGCTGATGCGCAGGGAGACGATGGCGGTGGACGCGCCCTCGCCCAGCAGGCCGACATAGCCGGCCTGGCCCGTCTGCCCGTCGGCGTAGCGGCGCTGCAGCGCGCCGAGCGCGGTGGCGGAGGTCCAGACCCCCTCTCCGATCGCGGTCGGCCGGGCGTTCTGGGTGGCGCGGAAATCGTCGGCCAGCGGGGCTGCGTCCGGATCGTGCGCCAGCACGGCGGCCAGATAGCGGTCCAGCAGGTCGATCAGACAGTCGCGCCCGCATTCGGCGGCCGGGGTTTCCTCACCCGGACCGGACGCCTGCCCGGATTCGCGCGAACAGCCGGCGGCCGCGCCCAGGCACAGCAGGGCCGCAGCCAGGGCGATCGCCGCCGGTCGGTGCTGTGATGTGGCGCGTTGGGTCACGGCGGTCAGTCTATCGGCTCTCAGGAAGGGTAACAGGCCGGATCGGGCAACGGCCCCCGGCGCGGGTGTCCTAGCCGATCCGGCGGCAGAACAAAAAGGGCGGCGCACATCGCGCGCCGCCCCGTTGATGGCCGGCCCCGATCAGATCGGATAGTGGCGCGGCTTGGTCGCGATGGAGATCCAGCGCGTTTCGGTGAACGCCTCGATCCCGTAACGGCCCCCGAAACGCCCGTATCCGCTGTCCTTTACGCCGCCGAAAGGCATTTGCGCCTCGTCCTGCACGGTCGGGCTGTTGATGTGGCAGATGCCCGAATCGATGCGCCGGGCGACGGCCAGAGCGCGGCTGACATCCTGGCTGAACACCGCGGCGGACAGGCCGTAATCGGTGTCGTTGGCCAGTTCGACCGCGTGGTCGTCGTCATTGGCGCGGATCATGGACACGACCGGGCCGAAGGATTCCTCCCGCCAGATGCGCATGTCCTGGGTGACGTTGTCGACGATGCTGGGCGAGACCACCGTGCCGTCCGCGGCGCCGCGGACCGGGGTGGAGGCGCCCTTGGCGACCGCGTCCTCGATCAGCTCGTTCACGCGGCCGGCCGTTTCCAGATCCACCACCGCGCCCAGCGGCGCGTCGGAGGTGTGCGGGTTGCCCGCGCCCAGCCCCTCGGTCCGGGCCTTGAACTTCTCCAGGAACGTATCGGCGATGCCCTTGTGGGCGACGATCCGCTCGGTCGACATGCAGATCTGGCCCTGGTGCATGAAGGCGCCGAACACCGCGGCGTTCACCGCCTCGTCCAGATCGGCGTCGTCCAGCACCACCAGCGGCGCCTTGCCGCCCAGCTCCAGCACCACCGGCTTCAGATATTTGGCGGAGGTCTGGGCGATCAGCTTGCCGACGCGGGTGGAGCCGGTGAAGTTCACGCGGCGCACCGCCTTGTGCGCGATCATCGCCTCCACGACCTCGCCGGCGTCCTCGGCCTTGTGCGTGACGACGTTCAGGACGCCGTCGGGAATGCCGGCCTCCTTGAACACTTCGCCGATCAGCATGTGGGTGGCCGGGCAGATTTCGGAGGCCTTCAGGATCGCCGTGTTGCCGACCGCGATCGGCACCGCGATGGAGCGCACGCCCAGGATCACCGGGGCGTTCCAGGGCGCGATGCCCAGCACGACGCCGCAGGGCTGGCGCACCGCCATGGAGAAGGTGCCGGCATAGTCGGACGGGATCACTTCGCCATTCACCTGGCTGGTGATGGCGGCGGCCTCGGTCAGCAAAGCGGCGGCGAAGGCGGTGTTGAAATGGCCCCAGCCGGCGGTCGAGCCGGTTTCGGCGCGGCAGCGCTCGGCCCAGTCCGGCCCCTTGGTCTTCATGATGTCGGCTGCCTTCAGCAGCGCCGCGCGGCGCGCGTTCGGTCCCATGGCCGACCATTCGCCGAACGCGGCATAGGCGTTTTCCACCGCCTTCACCGCGTCCTTGGGCGTCGCCGCCGCGGCGCGGGAGGCGACCTCGCCGGTCACCGGATCCTTGCGCTCGAACGTCGCGCCGCCTTCGGCGTCCACCATCTGGCCGCCGATCAGAAGTTTGGTTTCGAACATTGCCTCACCCCGTTGTTCGGGCCGCTTGTCGTCCGCGGCCGCTGATTTCGCTTCGGTCTTGTCTTCGGGCCGTTCCTTGGACGTCTTCTTCCCCAGTCCGAACATCCCGCACCCTCCCCGTATGTTCTTTTAGACGCGGATTTTAAACACCCGCTCGGCGTTCGTCTGGAAGAATTTTTTCTTCGCCGCGGCGCCGATCGACATGTTGTCCTGCATCGTCACTTCCTCGGGCAGGTACTGGTACGGATAGTCCATCGCGTACATCACGCGGTCCTCGCCCAGCACCTCCTGCGAATAGCGGATCGGGGCCTCTGCGGGCATGCCGCTGGAGGTCACGATCACGTTTTCGCGCATATAGTCGCTGACCTTCTTCTTCAGCTCCGGCATGTGGGGATAGCGTTTCGAGCGGATGCCGGCGGCGTGCATGTAATCCAGCCGGTACAGCCAGAAGGGCAGCGCCTCGCCCATATGGCCCAGGATCAGCTGCAGCTTCGGGAAGCGGTCGAACACGCCGGAGGTAATCATGCTGAGCGCGTGGAAGCCGGTCTCCACGCCGAAGCCGAACACCGCCCCGTCCAGCCCGGCCTTGACCAGCGGCGCGATCAGCCCGCGCGAGGGCCCCTGGGGGTGGAGATAGAGCGGGACGTCCAGCGTCTCGCACGCCTCCAGGATCGGCCAGAATTTCTGGTCGCTGAGATATTCGTCATGGGTGTGGGAGTTGATGACGCAGGCCTTCATGCCCAGCGTCTTCACCGCCCGCTCCAGCTCGTCCGCCGCGGCCTTCGGGTCCTGCGGGGCGACGGCGGCCATGCCGGTATATTTGTCCGGATGCGCCTTGCAGGCCTCGGCCAGCACGTCGTTGCTGAGGCGGGCCAACTCCACCGCCTCGTCCTTCTGGAAGATCTGGACGCCGGGTGCGGTGAGGCCCAGCACGGCGTGGTCGACGCCGGAGACCTTCATGTCGTGCAGCCGGCGCTCGCCCAGATCCTGCAGCCGCTCGCGGATCAGCGAAGCGCGCTCGCTCGGGTGTTTCCAGTAGAAGCCCCAGAGGCTCTGGAAGCCCGGATCGTCGATCCCCTCGTCCAGCAGGCGCTCATAGGCCTGGAACATCTCCGGCGGGCCCCAGGCCTCTTCGGTCGCGATGCGCTTGTAATCCGGGTTCGGGGGAATCTCGTCGGCCATTTTCCTCACCTTTTATGTGTTTTCAGGCTTTTGGGGCGGCATGCCGGAATAGGAGTTCGGGTTGGATTGAAAAATCGCCCAGGCGACCTCCTCGACAGACTTCCCCGAGCACTCAATCTCCGGGAGATGCCGCTCGGCGAACGTTCTCAGCAGTTTCTCGACGATGTCCCCGTGCGTGGGCGTGTCCTCAGCCGCGACCAGGTCCACGCAGCTAAAATCGCGTTTGACGATTTTCAGCGCGCGGCCCTCAATGTCGAAAGCATTGATCGAAGGGTCGTCCGCATCCGGCGGTTCGCAAGCAAGCTCCGCCGCTTTCACCGAGTCATACACACACAAATCACCCGGCCGGTCGAACAGGGCGTTGTCGTTGATGATGATCGGCAGCTTCACCTTACGCCTCGCTGACGAATTTGGTGACCAGGCAGCTTTCCAGCCCCTCGATCCCCTCCTCCGATCCGTGGCCGGACTGTTTGACCCCGCCGAACGGGGATTCGGGCACGGAGATGCGGAACGTGTTGATGCCGATCATGCCGGATTCGATGTCGTCGCCCAGCCGCGAGGCGGTGCGGTGGTCGCGCGTGAAAGCGTAGGCGGCCAGGCCATAGGGCAGGCGGTTGGCGTGATGCACCGCCTCCTCATAGTCCGAGAACGGCCGCATCAGGGCGACGGGGCCGAACGGCTCCTCCGTCATCGCCTTCGAGTCGTCGGGCAGGTTTTCCAGCACGGTCGGTTCGAAGAAATAGCCCTTGCGGTTGGAGCGGCTGCCGCCGATGCGGACCTCGGCCCCGGCGGCCTTGGAATCCGCCATCAGGTCTTCCATCGCCGTGATGCGGCGGTCGTGGGCGAGCGGGCCCATATCGACCCCGTCCTCCAGACCGTTGCCGACATTCAGCCGGCCGGCGCGCTGCACGAAGCCGTCGACGAATTTGTCGTAGACTTTCTCCTGCACGAAGAAGCGGGTGGGGCTGACGCAGACCTGGCCGGCGTTGCGGAATTTGGACATCACCGACTGGTCCAGCGCGGCCTCAACGTCCGCGTCATCGAACACCAGGACCGGGCCGTGGCCGCCCAGCTCCATCGTCGTGCGCGCCATCGTGTTGGCGGCGAGCTTCATCAGCTCCTTGCCCACGGGGATGGAGCCGGTGAAGTGGACCGCGCGGATCGTTGGGCTGCCGATAATGTGTTCGGAAATCTGCTGGGGCACGCCAAACACGACGCTCATCACGTCGTCCGGCAGGCCGGCGTCCATCAAAGCGCGGGCGACCTCCAGCGCGGCGTTCGCCGTCTCTTCCGCCGGTTTCAGGATGACCGAGCAGCCGGCGCCCAGCGCCGCGCCCAGCTTCCGCGCCGGATTGCCGAGCGGGAAATTCCAAGGCGCGAAGCCGGCGACGGGGCCGACCGGCTCCTTCCGCACGGTCATGCGCGTGCCGGCCGGATAGGGCGTCAGCACGCGGCCATAGGCGCGGCGGCCTTCCTCCGCGTACCATTCGAAAATCTCGGCCGCCATTTCCAGCTCGACCCGCGACTGGGCCAGCGGCTTGCCTTCCTCCATCGTCGCGATGGCGGCGATCCGGTCGCGCCGTTCGCGCAGCAGCTCGGCCGCCTTGCGCAGCACCTTGCCGCGCTCGTTCGGCGGGACGGCGCGCCAGACCTTGAAGCCGCGCTCTGCGGCCTCCAGCGCCTCGTCCAGATCGGCGGCGGTCGCCATCGGCAGGTCGCCGAGCGTCTCTTCGGTGGCCGGATTGATGACCGGCATGCTGTCGCGGCCCTCGCCGCTGCGCCATTTGCCGCCGATGATCAGGCCAAGGTCCGGATATTCCACGCGTTTCCTCGTTTTTCTGGGCAAAAAGGGAGAAGCCGGGATGCTGGCAGTCCCGCTTCTCCCCTAGGACGCGGCCGGATTCAAGCGTGCGCCTGAGGCCGGTCAGAACTGATCGGCGTCCACCCAGTTGCCGTGGACCTGGCAGCGCAGGCGCATGGGGATCTCGATGCGGGCGAGCGGGCCGTTTTCGGGGTGCGCAGCCTCCATCACCCAGATTTCCGATCCCATCGTCTCGTGCAGGTCGACGACGAAGGCGAGATAGCCTTCGTGCCCGTCCTGTTTGGACGGGATGTGGACGTGCTCCTGGATCGTGCGGTGCGGGCCAAAGCCGAAGCTGCGCAGGTCGCCGGTCTTCACGTTTAGCCGGCTGATCGTGTTGAAGCCGGGGCCGACCGGACCGACGATATTGGGCGGACCCTGTTCGATGTCGAAGCGCTGGTACCAGGCGATCTCGTACTCGCGCATGAAGTCCTTGTCCGCCACGCGCGGGAAGTCGCCCGGCGGGCCAATCACGGTTTCCTTCACCGCGTCGGAATTGGCGGACAGGTCCAGCTCCCACCGGACATAGGCGCTGCGCGCGCTGCCCGGCGTGATGTCCAGGTTGGAGGTTTCCAGCATGAAGGGGAAGGGCGGCGCGGTGGAGCGGCCGAAATCGACGAAGACTTTGTCGCCGTCGCTGAAGGCGTTCATGAAATGGAAGCTGCAGGCCGGGTCGTCATATTTGAACCAGCGCATCTCCTTCACGCTCTGGTCGCGGCGCATCACGCCGAACCAGGTCGGCGCCTCCGGATCGAAGGCGAACATGTGGCCGCCGCCCTTCAGCCGGTCGAGATCCGCGGTGAGCGGGAAGAAGGGGAAGATGACGTGGTCCCGCGTCACGACGAAGTCGTGCATGAGGGAGGAGTACGGCCCCTCGAACCACTCTTCGCGGATCAGGTTTCCGTCCTTGTCCGCCACGCAATAGGACACGGTCTTCGAGGCGATGCCGTCGGCCTGGTAGCCGTAGAAATGCAGCTCCCCCGTCTCCGGGTCGTAGCGGGTATGGGCGGTCATGGTGGCGGTGCGCAGCTTGCCGCCGAAATCGAAGACGCCCTTGGTCTCCAGCGTTTCGGGGTCGAGCTCGTGTGCGCGGCCGTCCTCCTTCAGCGCCAGCAGGCGGCCGCCGTGCCAGATCGGCGTGGTGTTGGCCGCGGTGCGGGTTACGCCCAGCGTCTCGGCGTCCAGGTTCTGGACAATCGGATCGTCCGTGTAGGGATTGCGGTATTTGCCGTGCAGGCCGCGGCGCGCCTTGCGCTCGGCCTTCAGCCGTTCGGTCATCACATAGCGCTGCTGGTAATCGACATGACCGTTCTCGAACCAGACCTTCGAGACCATGCCGTCGCCGGACAGGTACGTGTCCTCCCCCAGCATCGGCGGATATTGCGGATCGGGGATGCAGCGGAACCACGCGCCGTTGATCTCCGCCGGGACTTCGCCCTCCGCGACCACGAGGTCGTAGATCTGGGCCTCGATCCGGTTGGGGGCGTTAAAGCCCTGATAATCCATGGTTTTCGGGAACGGTGCGGTCATATCTCCCTCCCTCGGGACCATTTGCGCCTGTCTTGGTTCAGCGCGTTGCGGGCGATACTAGCGTTCCGAACGCCACCCGGAACCGCGCAATGTCGCCGCAGGGGCCTGCGGCGCCCCGGCCCGGTTCGCCCAGCGGCGCGCGGGTGTTAGACTGGCCGCCAAACACGCGGGAGGAACGCGAACATGGACCAGAAAGTCGACTTTCCCGGACTGGGCGCCGCCGCCCAGTCCTTCATCTCCACGGGACCGAAAAAGCTGCTGATCGGCGGCGAATGGGTGGAGGCCGCGTCGGGCAAGACGTTCGAC
The DNA here is from genome assembly GCA_913055605.1 of uncultured Euryhalocaulis sp. GTDB lineage: Bacteria > Pseudomonadota > Alphaproteobacteria > Caulobacterales > Maricaulaceae > Euryhalocaulis. The sequence continues at coordinate 22,733 of CAJXKJ010000008.1, forward strand.
GCGATCGACCCGGTGACCGAGGGCGTGATCTGCAAGGTCGCCGAGGGCGGCAAGGAAGATATCGACCGCGCCGTGAAAGCCGCGCGCACCGCCTTCGAGGGCGAATGGTCGAAGGTGAGCCCGGCCCAGCGCCAGAACCTGATGCTGAAGCTGGCGGACCTGCTGGAGAAGCACGCCGAGGAGCTGACCGATCTGGAATCGCTGGACGTCGGCAAGCTGCGCTTCTTCGCGCGCATCATCGACGTGCAGGGGTCGGTGGACTCCATGCGCTACAACGCCGGCTGGGCGACCAAGATTCACGGCCGCACCTACGACATGTCGCTACCCTCCATGCACGGGGAGGAGTATCGCGCCTTCACCGTGAAGGAGCCGGTCGGCGTGGTCGGCCAGATCGTGCCCTGGAATTTCCCGCTGGCCATGGCGATCTGGAAGATCGGCCCGGCGCTGGCCACCGGCTGCACCTGCATTCTGAAGCCGGCCGAGCAGACGCCGCTGACCGCGATCCGCCTGGGCGAGCTGATCCAGGAGGCGGGCATTCCTGCCGGCGTCGTGAACATCGTCACCGGATACGGCGAGACCGCCGGCCAGGCTCTGATCGAGCATCCGGACGTCGACAAGATCGCCTTCACCGGCTCCACGCCCGTGGGCAAGCATATCGCCCGCACCGCGGCGGACACGGTGAAGCGCGTGTCGCTGGAGCTGGGCGGCAAGTCGCCGGCCATCGTGGCGGCGGACGCCGATCTGGACGTGGTCCTGCCCGGCATCGCCAACGGCATCTTCTTCAATCACGGCCAGGTCTGCACCGCGGGCAGCCGCCTGTTCGTTCACCGCTCGATCCACGACAAGGTGGTCGAGGGGGTGGCGAATATCGCCAGCGGCATGCGTCTGGGCTCCGGCTTCGAGGAAGGCGTGCAGATGGGCCCGCTGGTCTCGAAAGAGCAGATGGAGCGCGTGCTCGGCTATATCGAGAAGGGCAAGGCGCAGGGCGGACAGGTCGCGACCGGCGGCGAACGCCATGGCGACAGCGGTTATTTCGTGAAGCCGACCGTCTTCACCGGCTGCGGCACCGACAGCGCGGTGTACCGGGAGGAGATTTTCGGCCCCGTCCTGGTCGCCACGCCCTATGACGACATGGACGAGGCGGTGAAGATGGCCAACGACACCGACTATGGCCTGGCCGCCTCTGTCTGGTCGACCAATGTCTCCACCTGTCACCGGGTGTCGCGCAAGCTGCGCGCCGGCACGGTGTGGGTGAACACGCACAACATGCTGGACCCGGCGATGAGCTTCGGCGGGTACAAGCAGTCCGGCTTCGGCCGGGAGAACGGGATGGAGGTTCTGGACCTCTATACCGAGACCAAGTCCATCGTGATGCAGATCTAAAGACCTGCTCCAAAAAACCTGCGCATCCGCGCAAAAAGACGCCGCCGCGGCCCGCGCCGCGGCGGCGTTTTGCTGTCCGGCCCCGCCTATTGATTGGCGGGGTGGTCGGCCCGGCGCGGCAGGATCACGTCGTGGATATAGGTCGCCACGTCGTGAAACTGCCCCGCGTCATAGGCGCCGCGGAAGGCCGGCATCTCCGTGCCCGCCACGCCGTTGCTGGCGATGGTCATGATCGACTGGATGTCGATATCGGCCGGGATGATCCCGCTGATGTCGTGGCCGCCGCCGGAGCCGTCCTCGCCATGGCAGGTGGCGCAGACGGTGCGGTAGATCGACTCGCCGCTGTCCAGATCGGCGACGCGGTCGGTCGGCACGGCCGGGGGCTGGCCGAACGGGCCGAAGGGCGACCCGCCGCCGCGCTGGGCGTCCTCCGGCGTGAACTGCTCCATGTCGCCGCCCAGCGCAAACAGGAACAGGCCGTCGCCCAGCTCGCCGCCGAAGGTCGACCCGGCCGACAGAATGGCCACATATTGCTCGCCCTCGTGCTCGAACGTCGCGGCGGTGGCGTCGACGCCGGCGTCGGTCTGCCAGGACCAGAGGCGCTGGCCGGTTTCCGAATCCATCGCCGACATCACGCCGTTGGACCGGCCGAGGAAGATCAGGCCGCCGGCGGTGGTGATGGAGCCGCTGCAGCCTCCGTCCATCACGCGCCGCCAGCGGGCGCTGTGGTCGGTCAGGTCCATCGCCACCAGCAGGGTGCGGCGGACATTGGGCAGGCCGGCGACGCGCGCCCCGCCGCCCTGCAGATAGGCCTGGCGCGGGGGCGGGCCGACCTTTGCGTCCGGGTCGCCGCCGAAGGAGGCGCCGGCCCCCTCGGTCACGCACAGATACATCAGATGGGAGTCCGGGTCGTAGGAGCTGGGCTGCCAGTTCACCAGGACGGTCTTGTGCACGCCCGGGGTTTCGCCGTCGAACGGCGTGAAGGTGTGGCCCCAGTGCGGCAGGATTCCGACATAGTCCTCCCCCACCGCATCCAGCGTGTGCGGGGCGAGCGGGTCGCCCTGCGGGATCGGCTGGGTGGCGGCGGTTTTCGAGATTTCGTTCTGCGGCACCGGCATGTCGACGATCGGCGTCAGCGGCGAGCCGTCGGTGCGGTCGAGGATGAAGAGGTATCCGCTCTTCGACGCCTCGGCCAAGCCGTGGCGAAGCTCGCCGTCGATCATGGCGTCGAACAGGATGACCGGGTTGGACGAGTCGAAATCCCAGATGTCGTGCCGCACCTGCTGGAAATGCCATTTGTATTCGCCGGTGTGCACGTCCAGCGCGACGATGGAGACGGTGAACAGATTGTCCCCCGCGCGGATCGCGCCGTTCATGTCCGGTCCGGCGTTGCCGGTTGAGAAATAGATCATGCCGAGATCGGGATCGATCGCCGGGGTCTGCCAGACCGGCGCGCCGCCATATTTCCAGGCGTCGTTGTCCTGCGGCCAGGTGTCGTGGCCGAACTCGCCCGGACCCGGAATGGTGTAGAAGCGCCAGACCAGCTCCCCGGTCTCCGCGTCGAAGGCGTCGACCTTGCCGCGCGCGCCGAAATCGCCGCCGGTATAGCCGACGATGACCATGCCGTCGTAATAGCGCGGCGCGCCGGTGATGCCGTAGCTCTCGTTATAATCGCCGCCGACAATGTCCCACAGGACCGCGCCGGTCTGCTGGTCCAGCGCGAGGACGCGGCCGTCGACCTGGCCGACATAGAGCCGGCCCTCGCCCATGCCGAGGCCGCGCGACAGCCAGCCGCAGCAGAGCGCCGTCTGGTCGAAATCGATTCCGGAATCGTGCTCCCAGAGGATCTCGCCGGTCTCCACGGACACGGCGAAGACGTCGTCCTCCCCGGTGACGACATAGATCACGCCGTCGACGACCAGCGGCTCGGCCTGGCCGGAGAAGCCGGGCCGCATCGCGGAGCCGTTCAGCGAGGTGCGCCAGACCGCGCCAAGCTCCCCGATATTGTTGCGATTGATCCGGTCCAGCGTCGAATAGCGCTGGTTGAACAGGCTGCCGCCGTTTGTCGTCCAGTCCGCCGAGGCCGGCTGGACCAGCGGATGATCGGACGGCGCGGCAGCGGGGCGTGCTTCAGCCGCGGCTTGCGGGGCCGGCGTCTCTGCCTTTGGCGCCTCGGCCATGTCTGCCGCCGCGGCGGTTTCGGCCTGAGCCTCTTCTGCTGGGTTTTGGTCGCCGCAGGCGGCGAGCGCCAGCAGCGCGGCGCACGCCGCCGCATAATGAATTCGCATCGATTGTCCTCCCCCGTCCGGGCCAGCTCTTGCAACGGCGGGCCGCGTCCTTTGCCGATAGTGCGCCCGGCACGGCGACGGGATCAATGGCAAGGATCAATAGGGGGCGCCGCAGGGACAGCCCAATGCAAAACGGGCGGCCCGGCGGGCCGCCCGTTCTGTCTGCGTGTTGTGTGGGAGCCTATTCGCCCGGAAGCGGCGGGCGGCCCTCCAGCAGCGAGTCGTGGATATAGGTCGCCACGTCGTGCAGCTGCTCCGCGTTATAGACTCCGCGGAAGCTGGGCATTTCGGTGCCCGGCCGGCCGGCGTCGGCGGTGTACATGATCGACTCGATGGTCAGGCCGCTGGGCAGCGGGGCGCCGATATCGTGCCCGCCCTCCCCGTTCTCGCCATGGCAGGCCTGGCAGACCGTGCGGTAGATCATCGCCCCGTTTTCCAGATCCGCGACGCGGTCGGTCTGCACCGCCGGGGGCGGGGCGAAGACGGCCGGGCCGCTGGGCGGGCCGGGACGCGCCGCGTCCTCCGGGAACTCCTCCATGTCGCCGCCGAGGGCGAACAGGAACAGGCCGTCATTGGTGCGGCCGCCGAACAGCGCGCCGCCGGCCAGCACGGTCACGTATTGCGTGCCGTTATGCATGAAGGTGGTGGCGGTGGTGTCCACCCCGCCATCGGTCCGCCATTGCCACAGGCGCTGGCCCGTGTCGGCGTCCATCGCCGTCAGCCGTCCGTCGCTGCGCCCGACAAAGATCAGGCCGCCACCGGTGGTGATGGAGCCGCGGCAGCCGCCCTCCATCTCCCGCCGCCAGCGTGCGCTGTGGTCGGTCAAATCCATGGCCGCCAGCAGCGTGCGGCGGCCGCCGCCGACGCCCGGCTGGCCGCGGAAACCGCCGCCCATATATTGCTGGCCCGGCGGCGGGCCGACCATCGCGTCCGGGTCGCCGCCGAAGGCGCCCCCGACGCTGTCGCCGGCGCAGATATACATCAGGCCCGTCTCCGGACTGTAGGAGCTGGGCGGCCAGTTCACCGCCGAGGACGGGCGGTAATTGCCCGGCTGGTCGCCGGTGAAGGGCGTGAAGGTGCGGCCCCAGTTCGGCAGCAGGCCGACATACTCCTCGGACACCGCGTCGACGATATGGGGCACGACATAGTCGCCCTGGGGAATCGGCTGGGTGGCGGCGGTGGCCTGTTCCGGCGCCTGCGGCACGGGCGTGTCGATGATGGGGGTCAGCGGCTCCCCGGTCACGCGGTCCAGGATGTAGAGATATCCCCCCTTGTTCGCCTGGGCGATGCCGTGGCGGAGCACGCCGTCCACCTCCGCATCGAACAGGATGGTCGGGTTGGGGGCGTCATAGTCCCAGATGTCGTGGCGGATTTCCTGGAAGTGCCAGCGGTATTCGCCGGTGGCGATATCCAGCGCCATGATCGACACGCTGAAGAGGTTGTCGCCCGGACGGATCGCGCCGTTCAGGTCCGGCCCCGGATTGCCAGTGGAGAAATAGATCAGGCCCAGTTCCGGATCGACGGACGGGGTCTGCCAGACCGGCGCGCCGCCATACATCCAGGCGTCGCTGTCCTGCGGCCAGGTGTCGTGGCCGAACTCGCCCGGCCCCGGGACGGTGAAGAAGCGCCAGATCAGCTCGCCGGTCGCGGCGTCGAAGGCGTCGACCCGGCCGCGCACGCCGTATTCGCCGCCCGCGTAACCGGTGATGATCATGCCGTCGTAATAGAGCGGGGCGGAGGTGATGGAGTAGCCTTCGGCGGGGTCCGCCTCCTGCACCTCCCACAGCTTTTCGCCGGTCTCGATGTCCAGCGCGACGAGCTTTGCGTCGAGCTGGCCGACATAGACGCGGCCGTCGCCGATGCCGACGCCGCGCGACAGCCAGCCGCAGCAGATATTGGTGCCGTCGAAATCGATCCCGGCCTCATAGGTCCAGTTGATGGCGCCGGTCTCCACATCCACGGCGAAGACGTCGTTCGCGCCGGTGATGATGTAGATCACGCCCTCATAGACGATGGGCTGGGCCTCGCCGGAGAAGCCCGGACCCGCGCCCGAGCTGTTCAGCGAGGTGCGCCAGACCGCGCCCAGCTCGCCGATATTGTCCTTGTTGATCTGGTCCAGCGGCGAATAGCGCTGGTTGAACAGATTGCCGCCATTGGTGCGCCAGGAATCGGTCGGGTACTCCAGCAGCGCGGCGGGGCCGAACGGGTCGCCGTCGTCCACCACCTCCGTCCGCTGCACGGCGGCCTGGGTGATTTCCGCGCCATCCGCCTGTGCGGGAGCCGGGGCGGGGGCGGGTTCAGGCGCGGGCGCTTCGGCGACATCCGCCGGGGCTGCCGGTTCGGGCGCCTCGGCCGCGTCGTCGGACTCGCTGCAGGCCGCGGCGGTCAGGGCGCACAGCGCCGCGGCGCCGAGCATGATGGAGTGTTTCAGCGAGCGCATCGTCTCTTCCCTATATTCCTGCCGGCGGAGCAACGGCCCGCCGTTTGCCTGTGTCTTACGGCGGTCAGATGGCGATCGCCACCTTGCCGAAATGCTTGCCCGAAAACTCGTACTCATAGGCCTCGCGCGCCTGGTCGAAGGGGAACACCTTGTCCACGACCGGGCGCATTCCGTTCACCGTCATCGCCTGCGCCAGCCCCTCCAGATCGACGCGCGGGCCGACGAACAGGCCGTGCAGCGTGGCGCCCTTGAACATCAGCGGGTGGGGGAACAGCCCCTCGCCCGGCGCGCCGATCACCCCGATCAGCAGGATCTGCCCGCGATAGGCGACGCACTGATACGACTTGACGAGCGTGGCGGGGCCGACGGCCTCCACCACGATATCGACGCCGCGCCCGGCGGTCAGGCGCATGACCTCGTCCTGCCATTCGGGCGTCTTGGCGTAATTGATCGTGGCGTCCGCGCCCAGCTTGCGCGCGCGGTCCAGCTTGTCGTCGCTGGACGAGGTGATGATGACCTTGGCCCCGGCCATCTTCGCGATCTGCAGGCCATAGATGGAGACCCCGCCGGTGCCGAGGCAGAGCACGGTCTGGCCCGGCTTGATCCCGGCGCGGATGACCAGGCCTTGCCAGGCGGTGGAGCCGGCGCAGGTCAGCGTCGCGGCTTCCTCGAACGACAGATCGGGCGGCGCGGCGGCGAGGCCGGCCTCCGGAAAGACGCGGTATTCGGCGAGCGCCCCGTCAAAAGGCGAGCCCAGCGCGGCGGGCTTGGCGGGCGGCGGCCCCTCGCTCCAGTTCGCGAAGAAAGCGGTGATGACGCGGTCGCCCGGCTTGAAGCGGGAGACGCCCTCGCCCACGGCCTCCACCTCCCCCGCGCCGTCGCTGAGCGGGATGGTGTCGCGCGGGACCGAGCCGCCGATATATTTGCCCGCGACGATGGCCTGGTCGCGATAGTTCAGCGCCGCGGCGCGCATGCGCACCAGGACCTCGCCCGGACCGGCCGAGGGACGCTCCATCTCCACCTGGGTCAGCCCGTCCAGGCTGTCGGCGCCTTTTTCAACGACATAGGCTCGCATGGGGCGTCTCCCTCTCAGTCCAGATATGTCCAGCTGTCCGCGCCGTCGAAATGACGGATGCGGACGCCGGCGTAGTCGGCCGGATCGGCCATGGCGAAATTCACCGCCATGCGCGGATGCTCTTCCGGATTCAGGCTTTCCCAGTGCGTCGTGCATCCGCACGTCGCGCAGGAGACGAAGGCCAGCATCCGGTCGCCGTGGCTGTAGCGGATCGCCGCGTCCGGCGCGGCGTCGATCGAAATCTCCTGCACGTCCGCATAGGCCCACAGCCCGCCGGCGCGGCGGCAATAGGAGCAATTGCACTGGTTCAGCCAGTCCGGCCGGCGCGGATAGGTCCAGCGCACCGCGCCGCAATGACAGGCGCCGCTGATCGCGCTCATCCCTGGTCCGGCGCCAGCGTCGCCGCGCCGGTCACCGGGTTCGGATAGTGATAGGGCGGCAGGAAGGCGCTCGGATACATCTCGAACGGCAAGGAAGGCGGCAGGTCGGGCGGGTTGGCGTCGGTAATGCCCGGCGGGGTGCGCCGGTCATTGTCCTTCCAGCCCGAGGCATAGGGCGCGAAATAGGTGTTGAAGACCTGGTCGCGCTGGATCCGCCATTCGCCGTCGATTTTGGTGAAGTCGTTTTCATAGACCCCGCCCATCCACTGCGAATAGGCGCCGAACTGGCCCATGATCGACAGGGCGCGGGAGCGGATTTTCGCCGTGTCGCCGTCCGGGGCCAGCGTGATGACCGGCTGGAACTGCATGTGGTTGTGCAGCAGGCCGTGCTGTTCGCCGCCCTGTTCGCCGTACAGGTCCAGATTGCGGCGCACCGCGTCCCGGCCGACATACTGGCCGCGCATCGCGATCTCGATAATGCCGTCCTCGGTGAAGATGCCGGCCAGCGAATCCCACTGATTGTGGGCAAGATAGAAGCCGTAGATCGAGTTCAGATTCTCCAGCGCCTCGATATCCTCCAGCGCGGTGATGCGCCGCTCCAGCGATTCCAGCTGGGCGGCGAGCGCGCCGGCGTCGCCAGCGATCAGGGCGGAGTCGGGCGCGGCGGTCTCTTCGCCGGCGCCGGTGACCGGGTTGCCGTAATGGAAGGGCGGGGTGAAGGCCGCCGGATAGGATTCGTAATCAGTGCTGGGCGGGCTGTCCGGCGCGGGATCGCTTAGCGGCGCCTCCAGCGGCAGGCCGGTCTTGCCCCAGCCGTCCTCATAGGGCGTCGCCATGGTCTGGTAATAGGTCATCGCGGCGATCTTCCAGACCCCGCCCTCATTCACGAAGTCCGTCTCATAGACGCCGGTCTCCCAGCGCGCCCATTGCCCGTGGCGCGCGCGCTGGTTCCAGCCCTGGAAGCGGCCCTGCGCGGTCATCCCGTCCGGGGCGACATGCACGGTGGGCATGATGACCATGTGATCGTCCAGCACGCCCTCCTGCGGGCCTTCCGCGCCCTGGGCCTGCAGCCAGGCGAGGATGCTGTCCGCGCCGCGATAGATTCCCGACCCGCCCCATTCCAGCGTGGCGCCGTCCGCGAACAGGGCGGCGGCGTCCGTCCACATATGCTTGTCGATATAATAGGAGAACACGCGCTGCAGGTTCTCCGCGGCGTTTTCCGCCTCGATCCGGCTTGTCTCCTGCGTCAGCACGGCGGCGCGGCGGGCGAGGTCGTCCAGCGGCTCTGCTTCCTCGGGCGCGACGGGCGCGGCCGGGACCGGCGCGGCGAAGCCGGTCATGGCGGCCGTGGTCTCCCCGGCCGCGTTGCGGAAATGGAAGGGCGGCAGGTGCACGCCCGGCCAGGTCTCGTACTGCACCGTCGGCGGCGCGTCGGGCTGTAGCGTCGTGACGAAGCGGCCCATGGTCGGGTCCGGCGTTTCCAGCCAGCCGGTCTCGTAGGGCACCATGACGGAATCGTACCAGTGGACGCTGTCCAGCTTCCACACGCCGTCTTCCTTCACATAGGTGTTGGTGTAGGGCCCCTCGCCCCACATGGCGTTTTCGCCGTACTGGCCGGTCAGGATGATGGCGCGCCAGCGCCCCTGCGCCGACTGTCCGTCCGGGTCCAGCGTCACGACAGGCATGACCTGGAAATGCTCGTTCAGCGCGCCTTCGGGCAGGCTGTCCTGCCCGCCGCCCAGCGCGAACAGATATTCGCGCACGCGGTCGCGGCCCCGATAGACGCCGTCCAGCGCAATCTCGATGGAGCCGCCCTCCGCGAACAGGTCGGCCATGTCCGAATACAGGCCTTCGGACAGATAGAAGCCGTAGGAGTGCTGGAGCCGCTTGATGTCGTTGGAGTCCTCGACCAGCTGGCGGCGCGCCTCCAGCGTCTCGATCCGCTGTTGCAGGGCCGCGCGTTCGGCGGCGTCCTCGCTGTCCGCCGCGTCGGTTTCGCCCTGCACGCCGTCCTCCGCCGTCTGGGTGGTCTGAACATTGTCGCCGCAGGCCGCGAGCATCAGCCCCGCGCCCAGTGCGGCCGCCGCCGGCCCCGAAAATCTCATCGTCCGCTCCCCAGGCTTATTGTTTTCCCGTCAGGGCAGCATCGTCCTGACGGTCTTCACCACGGCGTCCTTGCGCGTTTCCGGATCGATCTTTTCCGGCACCGCGAGCCCGCGCTGCACCGCCGGGCGCGCCTCGATCTGGTCGATCCAGCGCTTCAGGTGGTCCAGCCCGTCGATGGAGATGCCGCCCCAGCCATGGCCGCGCGCCCAGCAGAAATTGGCGATGTCGGCGATGGAATAGGCGCCGGCCAGATATTCGTTGTCCGCCAGGCGGCTATCCAGAACCTCCAGAAGCCGGCGCGACTCTTTCTGGTAGCGCTCGATGGCGTAGGGAATCTTCTCCGGCGCGTAGCGATAGAAGACATTGGCCTGTCCCATCATCGGGCCGACCCCGCCCATCTGGAACATCAGCCATTGCATGACGAGGCTCTCGCCCTTCTCGTCGGCGGGCATCAGCTGGCCGGTCTTCCTGGCCAGATAATGCATGATCGCGCCGGACTCGAAGACGGCGAAGTCGCCGTTTCCGCGGTCGACGATGGCCGGGATGCGGCCGTTCGGATTGATCTTGAGGAACCAGTCTTCCTTCTGCTCCCGCTTGTCGAAGGAGATGGCGCGGACCGTGTAGTCCAGCCCCATCTCCTCCAGCGTCACGGACGCCTTGAAGCCGTTGGGCGTTCCGGCGGTGAACAGTTCGATCATGGTTCCTCCCGGGTGCGCTCGTTCGACTGGGCCTCCGCCTCGGCGGCCATGTCCTCATTCGCGCGGGCGATGATATAGGCGCGGATCGCCTGGGTGTCGGCGGGGTCCAGCTCCTCGTCGAAACTGGCCATGCCGGTTCCGGCCAGCGCGCCGTCCAGCACCACGGCGTCGAACGCCTCCTGGCTGTTCAGGCGCACGGTGCGGCGCAAATCCGGCAGGATGCCGACCTGGACCACCGCGCCGCCATGGCAATTGCCGCAGAACAGGCCGTACAGGCCGGCGCCCTGGCCGATCATTTCTTCGGAGGCGAACTGGGCCGGCGGAACGATGGGGGCCATCTCCAGCTCCGGCGCGGGCGGCAGCACGCCCTCGCCGTCCAGCGAGAAGATCAGCAGGCGCGAACGGTTGGCCCGCTCCATCCCCTTCATGTTGGAGTCGCCGCCGATCATGCCCCAGGAGCCGCCGGTGCCGGCGACGATGGCGACATATTGCCGGCCGTCGATTTCATAGGAGATCGGCGCGGCGATCACTCCGGTCTGGACGCCGGTTTCCCACAGCGTCGCGCCCGTGCCCGCGTCGACCGCGGTGAACAGGCCGGAGCCGGTGCCCTGGAACACCACGCCGCCGGCGGTGGCGAGCGCCCCGCCATTGGCCGGGCCGGCGCGCTCCACCCGCCAGACCTCGGACTGGGTCGCGGGGTCCCAGGCGATCAGCCGGCCATAGGTGTCGGACACGACCTCGTTCGGGTCGAGGATGGCGTTCTGGGCGAAATCGACCGCCTGGTTGGTGGTCAGCGCGTGCGCCTCGAACCCCTGCGAGCCGTCGGCATAGACGAAGGGCGAGCCGTGGATCGGGAAATAGACCAGTCCGGTTTCGGGGCTGTAGGACATCGAGTGCCAGGTGTGCGCGCCGTTCGGGTTCTGGCGCGACACGAAGGGCTCGCCGGTGCGGTAGAAGCGCGCCGCCGGGTTCTCGATCGCACGCCCGGTCTCCAGATCGACGCCGGTCGCCCAGCTGATCTCGGTGAACGGCTCGGCGGAGATCAGCTCGCCCGTCGCGCGGTCCAGCACATAGAAGAAGCCGTTTTTCGGCGCCTGCATGATCACATTGCGGGTTTCGCCGCCGATCTCGATATCGGCCAGGATCATCTGCTGGGTCGCGGTGTGGTCCCAGGAATCGCCGTTGGTGGACTGGTAGTGCCACACGTAAGAGCCATCGTCCGGGTCCAGCGCGACGATGGAGGAGAGGAAGAGATTGTCCCCCTCCCCGTTGCTGCGCACCTGATGGTTCCAGGGCGCCCCGTTGCCGACGCCGATATAGAGCAGGTCCAGATCCGGGTCGTAGGACATGGAGTCCCAGACCGTGCCGCCGCCGCCCAGAGTCCACCATTCGCCGGACCAGGTGTCGGCCGCCATTTCCAGCGCCGGGCTTTCGAAGCCGTCCTCCGGATTGCCGGGCACGGTGTAGAAGCGCCAGTCCAGTTCGCCGGTCTCGGCGTCATAGGCGCTGACATAGCCGCGCACGCCGTATTCGGCGCCGCCGTTTCCGATCAGCACCTTGCCCTTCACCACGCGCGGGGCGCCGGTGATCGTGTAGGGCCAGTCCAGATCGACGGTCAGGACATCCCACAGCTCCTCGCCCGTCTCGGCGTCGAGCGCGATCAGGCGGCCGTCGATCGTGCCGACAAAGACCTTGCCGTCCCACACCGCGACGCCGCGATTGACGACGTCGCAGCAGGCGTTGACCGCCCACTGGCCGTCGACCTCGGGGTCGTAGTGCCACAGACGCTCGCCGGTGACGGCGTCGAAGGCGTTCACATGGCTCCAGGCCTCGGACACATAGAGCACGCCGTCGACCATGATCGGCGTGGCTTCCTGCCCGCGCGTGGTCTCCAGATCGGCGTACCAGTCCAGCCCCATCTCATCGACGTTATCGGCGGTGATCTGGTCCAGCGGGCTGAAGCGCTGTTCGGAATAGGTGCGGCCGTGGCTCATCCACTGGCCGGGCTCGCTTTCGGCCCCGGTCAGGCGCGCGCCATCGACCGCGGCGGCCCCCTGTGCGAGCGCGGCGGCAGGCGAAAGCGCGGCCAGCGCCAGAGCGCCGGCGCAGCCGGCCAGAAAACGGGAACGCGAGCGGGTGCGAGCCATGAAATCCCCTCCCCAAGGATTCTGCTGTGAAGCGCCGTCTGATGCGGCGCTGGTTCCGGCAAAACTATCCCAGGCGGCGGGGGCCGCACACCCCCCAAGGACGCGCTAGTGCGCGGCGGGCGCAGCGCCCTCCGCCGGCGGGGCGCTGACGCGCAGCAGGCCGATGGCGAGGGCGGCCGCCAGAGCGGCGCAGACCGCGCCGGCCAGGAAGGCGGCGTTATAGCCCGCGGCGAGCGCTTCGGGCGCGGCGGCGCCCGCCTCCAGCATCCCGCCCGTGCGGGAGGCCGCGATGCTGGCGAGAATCGCGAGGCCGAGCGAGCCGCCCATCATGAAGGCGGTGTTCACCAGACCCGAGGCGAGGCCCGACTGGTCCGGCGCCACGTCGCTCATCGCCGCCAGCAGGACCGGGTTGAACGCCATGCCGGCGCCCAGGCCCAGCAGCAGCATGGCCGGCAGGACATGGATCAGGAACGAGCCGTCGGCCGGGGCGAAGGAGAACAGGACCAGCCCGGCGGACGCGAAGGCGAGCCCCGCGGCCAGCGGCCGGGCGATGCCGAACCGGTTCACCAGCCGGGCGGAGAACGTATAGGAGAACGCGCCCATGATGATATTGGCCGGCAGGAAGGCGAGCCCGACGCGCAGCGGATCGTAGCCCAGCACCAGCTGCAGATAGAGCGCCGACAGGAAGAACCAGGCGAACATCGCCGCGGCCCACAGGATGGCGACGGCGTTTGCGGTGGCCAGATTGCGCCGCCGGAACAGGCCAAGCGGGGCCAGCGGCGCGGGCGCCCGCGCCTCGATCACCACGAACGTGACCAGAAGCGCGATGGCGGCGGCGAGCAGGCCCAGCGTCTGGGCCGAGGCCCAGCCGGCGGTTTCGCCGTCGATGATCGCATAGACCGCCAGCAGCAGCGCGCCGGTGACGGTGACCGCGCCGGCGACGTCCAGTTTCTGGCGCGCCGTGCGCGCGGGATCGGCCGGCAGCAGGCGCCTCGAGGCGATGAAGACGACGATCCCGACCGGGATATTGACCAGGAAGATGGAGCGCCAGTCGAAGGCCGACGTCAGCAGCCCGCCCAGCAGAACGCCGATCGAGCCGCCGCCGGCCATGACGAAGCCGAAATAGCCCATGGCGCGCACCCGGCCCGGCCCTTCCGGAAACAGGGCCATGATGAGGGACAGCGCCACGGCGGAGACCACCGCCGCGCCCAGGCCCTGAACCGCACGCGCCACGATCAGCATGGTCTGGCCGTTGGCCAGGCCGCAGGCGAGCGAGGCCAGGGTGAAGACCGACAGCCCGATCAGGAACAGCCGCCGCTGGCCGTAAATGTCCGCCAGCCGCCCGCCCAGCAGCAGGAAGCCGCCGAAAGTCAGCAGGTAGGCGTTCACGACCCAGACGAGCGCGCCTTCGGTGAATCCCAGATTTTCCCGGATCGTGGGCAAGGCGACGTTCACGATCGTGGAATCGAGCACGATCATCAGGTCGCCGAGGCACAGCACGGCGAAGGCGAGCCAGCGGACCCGCGCAGGCATGGCGTCTGCGGACATGAGCGGCGTTCCTGAGGACCGGGAGCGGCGTCTTTAGACGAGCCGCGCCCGCCCCGGAAGGCGCATCGCAGGGCGCGGCGCAATTTCGCCGCGCCCTGTTGTTATCGGGCCGCTATTTGCGGCGCTGTGGTTCTTACGCCGCTATTGGCGGGCCGCGTTGGCCGCCATCTGCTGGTGCGCCCGGTCGACCAGATAGGCGCGGATCGCCGCGGTGTCGGCCGGCTGCAGCCGGTCGCCGAAGGCGATCATGCCGTTGGGCTCCAGCGCCCCGGCCAGCACGACGGCGTCGAACGCCTCCTGGCTGTTCAGGCGGACGCTGTAGCGCAGGTCGGGGAACAGGCCGCGATTGCCGAAGCTGCTTTCGTGGCACATGGCGCAATTGTCGGTGAACAGCGCCTGGCCGTCTGCGATCACGTCCGCCTCGGCGAACTGTTCGGGCGGGTTCAGGACCAGTTCCGGCGCCGGGGGCGTCGGCGGCAGGGTCTGCGTCCCGCCCAGCGTATAGACCAGCAGGCGGGAGCCGTTGGAGTTGCCGTAACCCGGCACGCCATAGCCGACCAGCTGGGCGACATACTGCACCCCGCCCAACTCATACGACATCGGCGCGGCGACGACGCCGGCCTCGGTATCCTGGCGCCACAGCTCCTGACCGGTTTCGGCGTCGAGCGCCGCCAGCCAGCCGTCCAGCTCCGGCGAACCCGAAAAGACCAGGCCGCCGGCGGTGGCCAGCGCGCCGCTGCCGACGCGGCCCTTGATGTCGGTGCGCCAGATTTCCTCGCGCGCGACCGGGTCCCAGGCCAGCAGGCGGGCGCCGCCCCGCGGCAGGTCCGCCGCGCCGGGCTGGGTTTCCCAGATGTCGTCGGGCGCGCCGCCGCCAGTGCCGGTATTGGCCCGGCCGACGACGGGATTGTATTCCTCCGCCGGCCCCATCACCGCCGCGGTCTCCACCAGCGGCAAATATACGAGGCCGGTTTCCGGGCTGTAGGACCAGGGATGCCAGGCATGGGCGCCCTGGGCGCTGGGCGCGACGATGAAGGGCTCGCCGGTGCGGCCGAAGAACGCGCCCTCGACAAAGACGGGGCGGCCAGATTCGTCGATCTCCCCGGTCGTCCAGGACTGGGCGGTATAGGGCGTGCCGGAGATCAGCTCCCCGGTCGCGGCGTCCAGCACGTAGAAGAAGCCGTTCTTCGGCGCCTGCATGATGACGCGGCGCGTCTCGCCGCCGATCTCCAGATCGGCCAGCATCATCGGCTGGGTCGCGGTGTAGTCCCAGGTCTCGCCGGGCGTTTCCTGATAATGCCAGACATATTCGCCGGTGTCGGCGTCGACCGCGACGATGGAGGACAGGAACAGATTGTCGCCGCCGCCGGGGCTGCGGAATTCCGCGTTCCAGGGGCTGCCGTTGCCGACGCCCAGATAGACGAGGTTCAGCTCCGGATCGTGGATGATGGCGTCCCAGACCGTGCCGCCGCCGCCCAGCGTCCACCATTCGCCGTTCCAGGTTTCCGCCGCCATTTCCAGCGCCGCGTTCTCGAACCCGTTCGCGGGATTGTCGGGCACGGTATAGAAGCGCCACACGACATCGCCGGTTTCCGCATCGAAGGCGGTGACGAAGCCGCGCACGCCGAATTCCGCCCCGCCATTGCCGATGACGACCTTGCCGTTCACCACGCGTGGCGCGCCGGTGATCGTGTAGGGCCATTTGGAGTCCTGCTCCGCCACCGTGTTGACGGACCAGACTTCCTCCCCGGTCGCGGCGTCCAGCGCCACCAGGCGCGCGTCATAGACGCCGACATAGATCTTGCCGTTCCAGGCGGCGACGCCGCGATTGACGACGTCGCAGCAGCCATGGCCGCCGACCTCGCCCGGCACTTCGGGATCGTAGTGCCAGAGCTGTTCGCCGGTTTTCCCGTCGAAGGCGTAGACGTGCGACCAGGCGGTGGAGACATAGAGGACGCCGTCGATGAACAGGGGCGTCGCCTCCTGCCCCCGCTGGGTCTCCACGTCCGCGTACCAGGCCAGGCCCAGGTCGGAGACGGTTTCGGTATCGATCTGGTCCAGCGGGCTGAAGCGCTGTTCGTCATAGGTGCGGCCGACGCTCATCCACTGGCCGGGGTCGCCGCCCCCGGCCGCCGCCTCCAGCCGCGCCTCGTCCACCTGGGCGGGCTGGGTGGGCTGGGCCGTCGCTGGCGCCGGAGCCGCCGCAAACGCCATGGCCGTCAGGCCCAGCAGGCCCGCGCCGATCCGAAATCCCGTCATTGCGCTCTCCCCAATATTGTTGTGCGCCCAAGTTTTTGGCGTCTGCGTACCTAGTCCTAGCGCGCGGCGACCACGCTCCAGGGCCGGCCGCCGAGCTGGATCGTCTCGATGCTTTCGCCCGCCTCCAGGTCGATCACCGTCAGGTCGCCGGACAGGCCGGCGGCGGCGTAGAGCCGCGTCTCGTCGGGCGACATGGACAGGCCCCAGTTGCGGAAGCCGGACGGGAAATAATTGGTGACCGCGAACGTGGCGAGGTCGATTTCCCCCACCGCGTTGCCGCGGCCGAGCGCGACATAGGCGCGCGCGCCGTCGGCGGTGATCGCCATCTCCACGGCCTGGATATTCTCTTCCACGAAATCGGGCGTGCCGGGGCCGCCGAAGCCGACCGTCTCCACGATTTCCCAAGTCGCCGCGTCGATGATCTCCACGCTGGCGCCGACCTCGGACGAGACCAGCAGGCGCGAACCGTCCGGCGTGAACACCGCGTCGCGCGGGCGGGTGCCGACCGGCACCTCCGCCACCACCGCGCCGGTTTCGGCGTCGAAGATATGCGCCAGGCTGTCGACCTCCGACGTCGAGACGACGAAGCGGCCGTCCGGGCTGACCGTCATGCCTTCGGGCTCCCCGCCCGTCGGCACGGTGCGGGTCACCGTGTTGCTGGCGATGTCGAGGAAGGAGACATAGGCGTCGTCCTCATTGGCGATATAGATCGTGCCGCCATCCGGGCTGATCGCGAAGCGCTCCGGGTCCGGGCCGGAATCCAGCCGCCCGACGACCTCCGCCGTGGCGGTGTCGATCACGTCGATCGCGTTGTCGTTGCTGACCGCGACATAGAGGCGGGCGCCGTCGGGGCTGAGCCGCATGCCGCGCGGGCGCTCGCCCACCGCGATCTGGCCGGTCTCGGTCAGCGTGTCCGGATCGATGACGTGGACGACATTGCTTTCCTCGTTGGAGACATAGACGCCGCCGGCAGCGGCGGCGGCCGGCGCTGAATCGCCGGCCGTGTCCGCGCTGTCTCCGGACTGTCCGCAGGCGGCCAAAGCGAGCGCGGCGGCCAGACTGGCGGCGGCCCAGCTGGCGGCGTTGGCGGAGCGGGACGTGCGGTGGGTCATGATGTCTTCCGTACCGGTTTGCTTAAACATAATGCAGGCTGCCGCCCGGTTCCTGAGAGCGGTCTTAGTTTCGTTGCGCGCCTATTGGCCATGAAGGCCGGACGCCTCGGCTTCCTCGGTCTCCTCATCCCCGGCGGGCGGCGCGGCCGGTCCGCCGCGCGGGCCGGGATCCTCGCCGGCGGCTTCCCGCTCCTGCGCGTCGTGGGCGAGCGCGACGACATAGGCGCGGAGGGCGTGCGTGTCCGCCTCCTCCAGCTCCGCGGCGAAGCTGGCCATGCCGTTATCGGCCAGCGCGCCGCCCAGGACGACGGCGTCGAAGGCGGGCTGGGCCTGGATGCGGGCGCTGCGCCGCAGATCCGGGAAGGTGGAGCGCGCCTGGCCGTCATCGCCGTGGCAGATGGCGCAGTTCTTTTCGAACAAATCGGCGCCGTGATCGATCTCCACGGCTTCGGCGAACTGTTCGGGCGGATTGATCGGCGGGGGGACGTAGTCCACCGGCGCCGGAAGCACGGCCGTGCCGCCCAGCTTGAACACCAGCACGCGGGAATAATTGGGCGCGTAATAATAATCCGCCGCCCGGCCCGGAACGACGGCGACATATTGTTCGCCGTCCAGTTCATAGCTGATCGGCCCGGCGGTGACGCCGGTCTGCGGATCGAAATCCCAGAGCTGTTCGCCGGTCTCCGCGTTATAGGCGACGAATTCCACGTCCGCATTGCCCTGGAAGACCAGATTGCCGGCGGTGGTCAGCGTGCCGCCATAGCGGCCCTCGCCCTCGAACGGATGCTCCCAGACCTTTTCGTTGGCGACCGGGTCCCAGGCCAGAAGCGAGCCGCGCTGGGGGAATTCCAGTTCGGCCGGCATCTCCGGAAAGTCCGGCCCGAAATGCACCGCGCCGGTATTGGTGCCGACCTCGCTGAACACGAATTCCTCCGGGTTCTGGAAGGCCATGCTGCTGTAGCGCGCCTCCAGATAGACGAGGCCCGTGTTGGGGTTGAAGGAGATGGGGTGCCAGCTGTGCCCGCCGGCCGGGCCCGGGGTCAGCCAGAAGACCTCCCCGGTCTGGTCGTAACGGGCCTCCGGATTGGGGATCGGCCGGCCGCCCTCGTCATGGCCCAGCGCCCAGTTCACCGGGACGATATTGTTGGCGGAGAGGAACTCGCCGGTCGCGGCCTCCAGGACGTGGAAATAGCCGTTCTTCGGCGCCTGCATCACGACGCGGCGCGGGCCGTCCGGAAAGTCCAGCGTGGCGACCATGATCGGGGCGGTCGCCGTATAGTCCCAGGTCTCGCCCGGCGTGGTCTGGTAGTGCCAGACATAGTCGCCGGTGTCCGGGTCCAGCGCGATGATCGAGGCCAGAAACAGATTGTCGCCGCCGTCCGGGCTGCGGATCGACTGGTTCCAGGGCGAGCCGTTGCCGGAGCCGACGAACAGCAAATCGGTTTCCGGGTCATAGGCCATGCCGTCCCAGACCGTGCCGCCGCCGCCATATTTCCACCACTCGCCGGTCCAGGTCTGCGCCGCCATTTCCATGGCCGCGTTCTCGAACCCGTCGGCGGGGTTGCCGGGCACGGTCCAGAAGATCCAGTCGCGGTCCCCGGTCTCCGCGTCATAGGCGGCGACATAGCCGCGCACGCCGAACTCCGCGCCGCCGGCGCCGATCACCACCTTGCCCTTCACCACGCGCGGGGCGCCGGTGATGGCGTAACGGTTGGCGGGCAGGTTTTCGACGTCGAAGGTGCGGGTCGACCAGACCTCCGCCCCCGTCCAGGCGTCCAGCGCCACCAGACGGCCGTCGATCGTGCCGACATAGATTTTGCCGTTCCAGGCCGCGACGCCGCGATTGACCACGCCGCAGCAGGCGTTCTGCTGCCACTCGCCTGGGACTTCAGGGTCGTATTTCCAGACCTGCTCTCCGGTGCGCGCATCGAAGGCGTAGACCTTCGACCAGGCGGTGGAGACATAGAGCATGCCGTCCACCATGACCGGCGTGGCTTCCTGGTTCTGGTTGGTGTCGAGGTCCGCGAACCAGGCGAGGCCCAGCTGGTCGACATTGTCCGTCGTAATCTGGTCCAGCGGGCTGTAGCGCTGTTCCTCCAGCGTGCGGCCGGGGGCCATCCACTGTCCCGGTTCGGCGTCGGCGTTCAGCAGGCGCTCTTGGTCCACCGCGGCGTATTGCGGTGCTGCGGGTTCCGGCGCGGGCGCCTCGGCCGTCTGGGCGGGCTCAGCCTCGGGGGCGGCGGGCGCCTCGGCGGTCTGGTCCTGTCCGCAGGCGGCGAGCGCCAGCGCGAAGACCGAACCCAGCGCCGCGGCGCGCAGCGCGCCGGTCCTGGCGATCCTGTTCATCCCATCCTCCCAGAGGGCCGGGCGATCGTTCGGCGCCACCCGGCCTTTCACGTCTCTCGGGCGCCTATTCGGCGCCCACCTCGTCATGGATGCCGTCGCCTTCGGCGGGCTCTTCGTCCGGCGCGTCAGCGGCGGGCGCGGGGCCCAGCGCGGGGTTTTCCTCCAGCGCCATTTCCGCCAGCGAAACGACATAGGCGCGCAAGGCGCGGCTGTCGTCCTCGTCCAGTTCCTCGGCGAAGCTGGCCATGCCGTTGCGCGCCAGCGCGCCGTCCAGCACGACGGAGTCGAAGGCCGGCTGGGCCTGCAGCCGCGCGCTGCGTCTGAGATCCGGGAAGGTCGAGCGCGAATTGCCGTCATTGCCGTGGCAGATCGAGCAGTTCTGGTCGTACAGCGCCTCGCCATGGGCGATCTCTTCGGCCTCCGCGAACTGGGCGGGCGGGTTGATCGGCGGGGGCACGTATTCGACCGGCTCGGGCAGGACCTCGCTGCCGCCCAGCTTGAAGACCAGAACGCGCGAATTGTTCGGCGCGTAATAATATTGCGACGCCCGGCCCGGGACGACGGCGACATATTGTTCGCCGTTCATCTCATAGGAAATCGGGGCGGCGACGATGCCGGTCTGGGCGTCCCAGTTCCACAGCTTGGCGCCGTTGCGCGCGTCGAAGGCGGCGAATTCGGTATCGCCCGT
Source organism: uncultured Euryhalocaulis sp. (assembly GCA_913055605.1). GTDB lineage: Bacteria > Pseudomonadota > Alphaproteobacteria > Caulobacterales > Maricaulaceae > Euryhalocaulis. The sequence continues at coordinate 43,203 of CAJXKJ010000008.1, forward strand.
GCCCTCGAAGACGAGGCCTCCGGCGGTGGCGACCGTGCCGCCGCTGCCGCCGCGCTCCACCCCGTGCTCCCACGCCTTTTCGCCGGTGACCGGGTTCCAGCCGATCAGGGAGCTGGAGAATTCGAAATTGAAATCCTCCGGCCGCGTATCGGCGAAGCGGCCGCCGGCGCCCATGTCGATGCCCAGATTGCCGCCGACGTCGGACTCCTCGAAATCCTCCCGGTCCAGATAGGCGAAGCCGGAATAGCGGGTGGAGAAATAGACCAGCCCGGTTTCCGGATTGAACGACATGGGATGCCAGCTATGCGCGCCGGCCGGACCGGGCGTGACCCAGGCCGCCTCGTCGCCGCCCTCATAGCGGACGTCCGGATTGATGTTCGGGGCGCCGGTTTCGGGGTCCCAGCCCAGCGACCAGTTCTGCGGCACGAAGGGGGTGGCGGACAGGAACTGGCCGGACTCGGCGTCCAGCACATAGAAGATGCCGCCCTTGGTCGCCTGCATCAGCACGTGGCGCATCTGGCCGTCGATCTCCAGATCGGCGGTCATCAGCGGCGCGACGGTGTCGAAATCCCAGCTTTCGGCCGGCGTCGCCTGATAGTGCCAGCGGTATTCGCCGGTATCGATGTCCACCGCGACGATGGAGGCGATGAAGAGCTGTTCCCCCACCGGTCCGCCGCGATAGCCGGCGGTCCAGGGCGTGCCGTTGCCGGTGCCGAAATAGACCAGGCGGGTCTCAGGGTCGTACAGGATGCCGTCCCAGACCGTGCCGCCGGCGCCGCTGCCGACCTCCTCGAACTCGTCCCAGTTCCAGGTTTCGGCGGCCATCTGCAAAGCCGGCGTGTCGTTGAGGCCGAGCGCGGGATTGGTCGGCACGGTGTAGAAGCGCCATTCCTCCTCCCCCGTCTCGGCGTCGAAGGCGGCCAGATAGCCGCGCACGCCGAACTCCGCCCCGCCCTCGCCGATCAGGACCTTGCCCTCGGCCACGCGCGGGGCGCCGGAGATGGCGTAGCGCAGCGCCGGATCGAAGGTCTGGGTCGACCAGACCTCCTGCCCCGTGCCGGCGTCGAGCGCGACCAGACGGCCGTCCAGCACGCCGACATAGATCTTGCCGTTCCAGGCGGCGACGCCGCGATTGACCACGCCGCAGCAGATATCCTGCTGCCGCGCGCCGTCGATCATCGGGTCGTAATACCAGAGCTGTTCGCCCGTGGCGCCATCGAAGGCGTAGACCTTCGACCAGGCGGTGGAGACATAGAGCACGCCGTCGACGAAGAGCGGCGTGGATTGCTGGTTCTGGTTGGTGTCGAGGTCGGCGTACCAGGCCAGGCCCAGATCGGAGATGTTGGTGGTGTCGATCTGGTCCAGCGGGCTGAAATGCTGTTCCGAATAGGTGCGGCCGGTGGACATCCACTGGTCCGGCTCGGCGTCGGCGGCGAGCAGGCGCTCTGTGTCCACCGCGCCGAATTCGGGCCGGTCGGCGGATGCGGGCGCCGGCGCGGCCTCGGCCGTCTCGGCGGTCGCGGCTTCCGGCGTTTCGGAGGCCGCCGGCGCTTCGGCGGTCTGCGGGTCGCCGCAGGCGGCGAGCGCCAGCGCCAAAGCCGAGCCAAACGCGGCGGCGCGCAGGGCGCCGTTCGAGCCGATCGCTTGCATCATATCCTCCCCAAACGCGCAGACGGCCTTCGGACGGGCCGCTCTTGCCGCATTCATATATATTATCGGGACAAACTGCGCCCGCCCCGCAAAGCGGCGCAAGTCACAACATTCTTAATTGCTTGTAATGGCCGCCCGGCGCGCGGCTGGGGGGACGAGCGCCCTAGCGGCGCAGATCGTCCCAGCGGCGCTGACGGGTCAGCATCGAGCGGGCGTATTCGATATTGTTGCGCGCCGCGTCCGGCGGCAGGTCGACCAGCGCCAGACGCTCGGCCTCCTCGAACTTGCCCTGATAGGCCAGCGCCAGCGCCAGATTCTGGCGCGCCTGGGCGGTCGCGCCCGGCAGGGACGCGGCCTCGCGCAGCATGCGCTCGGCGGTCCCGGCCTCCCCGGACAGCATGTAGCTGACGCCCATATTGGTCAGGACCGTGGCGTTGCCGGGCGACAGCTCCAGCGCCTGGCGGTAGCGGCCCCGCGCCTCCTCGTAACGGTCGGACTGGTCGAGGGCGACGCCGAGCGTGGAATAGCCGCGCCAGTCGGACGGGGCGTAGGCGATGGCCTGCTCCAGCGGGCCGAGCGCGGCGGGGGGCCGGCCCTCGGCCAGGCGCGCGGAGGCCAGCGCGATCAGGAGGTCGACATCGCCCGGATTCTGCTGGACCGCCAGTTCGGCGACCGCGCCGGCCTTGGCCGCGCTGCCCATGGCGCGCAGCGCCTTGGAAAATTCCAGCGCCGCCTCGCGGTCGACCGGATTGCGTTCGTATTCGGCGTTCCAGAAGGTCGCCCGCGTGATCGGGTCCAGATCCGCCGCCGCGGCGCGCTGTTCGGCCGTCGCGCCCACAGGCGCCTCGGACGCGGCCACGGCGCCCCCGCCACTGGCAGCGCAGGCCGCAAAGAGGCTAAGGCTGGCGAAAGCGGAGACGATGGTAAGAACACGAATCATGACGGGCGCCGTTTTGCGTTTGGGCCGATGCTCCTGAAACGGGGTCAAGAATGCGTTAAAGGTTCGGTTCCGCCCGCCTTCGCCAGAAAGGACATTTCCCGTGCGTGACATCCTGCCCAGTTCCGCCCCCGCCGGCGCCGTCGCCATCCATGCGGTCGAGAAGCCGGCTTTGGGGGCCTGGCTGGATGCGCGATCCGAAACGCTGCGCGCCTATGCGCGGGCGGCCGGCTTCCGCGCCGAGGCGGGCGAGGTGCTGCTGGCGCCCCTGCCGGACGGCGGGGTGGACCGGGTGCTGCTGGGCATGGGCGACAGGCCGGACGCCTGGAGCTTCGCCGCGGCGGCGGAGAAGCTGCCGGCCGGCGACTATCGCCTCGGCTCCGCGCCCGACGGGGTGCGGGCGGACCGGATCGCGCTGTCCTGGGCGCTCGGGACCTATGTGTTCGACCGGTACAAGAAATCGGAGCGCATCGCGCCGCGCCTGGCCCTGCCCGCCGGCGCGGACGCCAAAAAAATCGCCGATTTGTACGATTCCATCGCGCTGGCCCGCGACCTGGTGAACACGCCGGCCTCCGACATGGGGCCGGCCGAGCTGGAGGCCGCCGCCGAACAGATCGCCGCCGAATTCGGGGCGGAGGTGCACAGCGTCGCCGGCGACGAATTGCTGGAGGCGAATTTCCCGCTGATCCACGCGGTCGGCCGGGCGTCGGACCGCGCGCCGCGCCTGATCGAGCTGGAATGGGGCGACCCCGCCGCGCCGCACGTGGCGCTGGTCGGCAAGGGCGTGTGCTTCGATTCCGGCGGGCTGGACATCAAGCCGGCCGGGCCGATGCGCCTGATGAAGAAGGATATGGGCGGGGCGGCCAACACGCTGGCGCTGGCGCGGCTGGTGATGGCGTCGGGCCTGAACGTCCGCCTGCACATGATTCTGGCGGCGGTGGACAATTCCATCGCCGGCAACGCCTTCCGCCCCGGCGACGTGCTGGATTCCCGCGCCGGGCTGACGGTGGAGATCGACAATACCGACGCCGAGGGGCGGCTGGTGCTGGGCGACGCGCTGACCCGCGCGGGCGAGGAAAACCCGGCCCTGACGCTGGACTTCGCGACGCTGACCGGGGCGGCGCGCGTCGCCATGGGGCCGCAGATCGCGCCGTTCTACACCGACGACGAGGCGCTGGCCGCCGAGATCGCGCAGGGCTCGGCGGCGATGTTCGACCCGGTGTGGCGGATGCCGTTGTGGCGCGGCTATGACGACCTGCTGAAAAGCCCGATCGCCGATCTGGTGAACTCGCCCGGCAACAGTTTCGCCGGGTCCATCGCCGCGGCGCTGTTCCTGCAACGCTTTGCGCCGACAGAAGGCTCCTGGGCGCATTTCGACATCTATGCCTGGAACGCCACGGCCCGGCCCGGCCGGCCGGTGGGCGGCGAGGCGCAGGGCATATTGTCCGCCTTCGACGTTCTGCAGAAACGGTTCGGCGCATGAGCGTGAAGGTCGATCCGCGCGTGACCCCGGCCCGGCCGGACCTGGCCGCCGCCGAGCTGAAAGAGGTGGTCAGCGCCGACCGCTACGCCGATCCGGTCCGCTATACCTGCACGGTGGCCTCCGCCGCGATCCGGCGCGCGCCAGGGGACACCGCGCCGATGGACGACCAGCTGCTGTTCGGCCAGGCGATGGACGTCTACGAGATTTCCAACGGATGGGCCTGGGGCCAGGCGCGGGCGGACAATTATGTCGGCTATGTCCGCGCCGACCAGATTTCGGATTTCGCCCAGGCGCCGACCCACCGCGTCTCGGCCCTGCGCGCCATCGCGTTTTCGGAGCCAGACCTGAAATCCCCGCCGCTGGGCCTGTACAGCATGAACTGCCGCATCGTCGCGCAGTCGCGCGAGGGCCGGTATGTGGGCGGCGCCGGGGCGGGCTGGATTTTCGAAGGCCATCTGGCGCCGCTGAACGGGCCGCGCCCGTCCGACCACGCGGCCGTCGCCGAACGCTTTCTGGGCGCGCCCTATCTGTGGGGCGGCAAGGAGAGTCTGGGCCTGGACTGTTCGGGCCTGGTGCAGATGGCGCTGACGGCCTGCGGCCATGCCTGCCCGCGCGACAGCGACCAGCAGGAAGCCTCGCTGGGCGCGCCGGTGGAATTCGACGCGGCGCTGTCAGGGCTGCAGCGCGGCGACCTCGTCTTCTGGAAGGGCCATGTCGGGATCATGCTGGACCCCGACCTGCTGATCCACGCCAACGCCCATCATATGGAAACGGCCGTCGAGCCGCTGGCCGAGGCGCAGGACCGCATCGCGTCCCGGCCCAGAGGCGGGCCGATCACCTCCATCCGCCGCCTGCAGGGGCGCTAGCGCCATGGCGGGTCTGTTCGAGGGCCGCTGTCTGTGCGGGGCGGTGCGCTATCGCGTCGCCGGGCCGCCGCGCAGCCCGCACTGGTGCCATTGCGAGATATGCCGGCGGGCGACCGGGGCGCCGGCCGCGGCCTGGGCCAATTTCCCGGTCGCCAGCCTGCAATGGCTGGGCGCGGCGCCGGACTGGTACGAATCTTCGCCCAGGGTGCGGCGCGGTTTTTGCGGCGCATGCGGCGGGTCGCTGTGCACGCTGGAGGACGGCGATGCGCTGATCAGCATCCTGATCGGCTCGCTGGACCGGGCCGCCGAGGTGGCGCCGGACTATCATATCTGGACGCGCCGCCAGCTGCCCTGGCTGCAGATCGCGGACGGCAAGCCGCGCCACCGCTAGGCGCGCCCGCCTCAGCTGCGCTCCGGCGTTCCGCCGGCGGCGCGCACCAGGTCCTCCAATGCGTCGCCGGCGCGGGCGAGCGCCGCCTCGTCGGTGCTGCGCGCCACGATGTTCACGCCGCGGCTCTTTTCGGTGAAATAGGGATAGGAGCCGATCTGCACGCCGCATTCGTCCTGGACCCGGACCATGCCGTCGGCGAGGTCGCTTTCGCGCAGGCCCGCCGCCCCGACGGTGAGGGAGCGGATCACCGCCCCGCCCTCGATCCGCTCCGGCAGGTCCTCCAGCATCGCGCGCATGATGTTCGGCACGCCGGCCATGACGAAGACATTGCCGATCTGGAATCCGGGCGCGCCCGTCGAAGCGTTGACGATCAGGCTGGCGCCGTCGGGAATTCGCGCCATGCGGCGGCGGTTGTCATCCTCCGGCCGGTCCAGCGCCCGGCCGTAATGGCTCTCCATCACCGCCAGGGCGTCCGCCCGCTCTGCGATCGGCACACCGAAGGCCGCGGCGACCGAGTCCGCCGTGATGTCGTCATGGGTCGGGCCGATGCCGCCGGTGGTCAGCACATAGTCATAGCGGCCGCGCAGGGCGTTCAGCGCCGCCACGATCTCCTCCTGGATGTCCGGCACGGCGCGCGCCTCGCGCACCTGGACGCCGAGCGCGCCCAGGAAGGTGGCGATGGCCTGCAGATTGGCGTCCTGCGTGCGGCCGGAGAGCAATTCGTCCCCGATCAGCAGCACGCCGGCGGTTACGGTCCTTCCGGACATGGGAATCCCTCGCGGCGGACGGGGAATATACGCGCCGCGCACGCCCCGCCCAGCGAAACTGTGAGAAAAGGCCGCGTCCGGCGTTTAAGCGCCCCCGGTCCCGCGCTATATATTTGGGTCAATGAACTATATCCAGGCAGACCTCGCGACCCCCGCCCGCGGCCAGATTCGGCTGCACGACGAATCCGCATTCGAAGGCATGCGCCGCGCCGGGCGTCTGGCGGCCGAGTGCCTGGACCTGCTGGTTCTGGAGGCCAAGCCCGGCGTCACCACCGGCTATCTGGACGATCTGGCGCGCAAATTCGCGTTCGAAAAGGGCGCGACGCCGGCCTGCCTGCATTATCGCGGCTACCGCAACACGATCTGCACCTCGATCAATCACGTCGTCTGTCACGGCATTCCGAACGACAAGCCGCTGCGCGACGGCGACATCATGAATATCGACGTGACGCTGATCGTCGACGGCTGGCACGGCGACACCTCGCGCATGGTCATCCTGGGCGGGGCCAAGCGGCGGGCAGAGCGTCTGGTGGAAATCACCTATGAAGCGCTGATGCGCGGGATCGAGGCGGCGCGCCCCGGCGGGACGCTGGGCGATATCGGCGCGGCGATCCAGGAATTCGCGGAGGGCGAGCGCTGCTCCGTGGTGCGGGATTTCTGCGGCCACGGCATCGGCCGGCTGTTCCACGACGCGCCGAACGTGGTGCATTTCGGGGAGCGCGGGCGCGGCTATGAGCTGCGCCCCGGCATGTTCTTCACCATCGAACCGATGATCAATCTGGGCAAGCCGGGCGTGAAAATCCTGGACGACGGCTGGACCGCGGTGACGCGCGACCGGTCCCTGTCCGCCCAGTTCGAACACACGGTCGGCATCACCGAGAGCGGGGTGGAGGTGTTCACCCGCTCCCCCGCCGGCCTGGACTGTCCGCCTTACGACAAGCCCGCGGCGGCCTGAGCGGGGCGCGCATTTGGCGGACGAGCCGCATTATCTCGGCCACCGCCAGCGCCTTCGCGAGCGCTTTATCGAGCGCGGACCGGAATCCCTCGCCGATTACGAGCTGATGGAGCTGCTGCTGGCGCGGGCGCTGCCGCGCCGCGACGTGAAGCCCATCGCCAAATCCCTGATCGAGACGTTCGGCGGCTTCGCCGAGGCGCTGTCCGCGCCGGTGGAGCGGCTGACCGAGGTGAAGGGGATCGGCACGCAGGCGGCGATCGAGCTGAAGGTCGCGGCGGAGGCCGCGGTGCGGTTTTCCCGTGCCGGGGTGATGGGCCGCCCCGTCATCTCCTCCTGGACCGCGCTGCTGGATTATTGCCGCACGCGCCTGGCCTATAAGGGCAAGGAGGAGTTCCACGTCCTGTTCCTGGACAAGAAGAACCGCCTGATCGCCGACGAATTGCAGGGCGCCGGCACGATCGACCACGCCCCGGTCTATCCGCGCGAGGTGATGTCGCGGGCGCTGGCCATCGGGGCGACCTCCATCATCCTGGTGCACAACCATCCGTCGGGCGACGCGACGCCCTCCATGGCCGATATCGAGATGACGCGGAAAGTGGCGGACGCCGGCAAGCCGCTGGGCGTGGTGGTGCACGACCATCTGGTGATCGGGCGCGAGGGCACGGCGAGCTTCAAGGCGCTGGGCCTGCTCTGACTCCCCTGCCCCCTGCTCTGATCCTCAGATCAGCAGGCTCGCCTCGTTCACCCCGGCGTTGAGCCGGTCCAGCCCGGCCTGAAGGTTGGCGAGCTGGGCGGTGAGATAGGCCGGCGCGGGGCCGGTCGGCTTGCGGTTCAGCAGCTCTTTCAGCGCCGGATCGGTGTGCAGCTCCCGATAGGCGCGGCGGATGGTGATCAGCGCCTTGTCCAGCGCCTCGCCGGCCGCCGTCGCCGAGGCCTTGCTTGCGATGGAGAGCGAGGACGGCACGCCCAGCGCATAGAGCGGCGGGGCGGCGGAGGCGCTCTCGTCGTCCTTGTCGGGGGTGTTGCGCACCGCGCCGGGCTCCAGCCCCAAAGCGGCCAGCGCGTCCTTGCCCTTGGCGCCGGCGAACAGCTCCACCACCGCGTCGCCGGTGGGCTTTATCTTGAGGTTGTCGCCCTTGCCGGAGCGGCCGACCTGGGCCTTGCCGTCCAGAACCAGCACCGCGTTGATCTTGAAGGTCAGGGACAGATAGGTCTCGTCCTTGCCGATGGTGATCTTCTTTTTCCGGCCGCCGTCGACGGCGACATAGAAATGGTCGCCGGTGCGCAGCGCCGTGCGCTGGGTCAGGCTGGCGCCGCCGCCATAATCCAGCGTGCCGCGCGGCAGGCCGAACGCGTCCAGCACGCTGTCGCCGCCCGGATCGATGGCGATCGAGTAGGCCTCCGACAGGCCAGCGCGGCCGGAAATCTGGGTCGTCCAGGCGACAGAGCCGTCGGCGCCGTCCAGCTTGGCGGCGAAGGTGTTGCGGTCCCCGACCAGATCGTTCGCGCCGGGCAGCGTGCCGGTGGTCCGCCCGGTCAGATAGACCGCGCCGCCATCGACCACGATGTCGCGCGCGCCCTCGTCGGAATCGCTGCCGAGGAAGGTCGTATAGGCCTCGCTGGCCGAGGCGCCGGCGTCGTCCAGCCGGATCAGGAACACGTCCTTGCCACCGGCGTGCCCGGCGTACGAGCCGGCGAGCGCGGAGCCCGCCCCGGCGCCGCCGGTCAGATAGATCGCGCCGCCGTCCACGGCGACGCCCGCCAGCTCCCCGCCGTCCATCGCGCCCAGATCGTGCGTCCAGACCGCCGCGGAGGTTCCGTCGGCGGGCGAATATTTGCTGAGCCGCCCGGCGCCGTCCTCCATGCTGGCCACCAGCAGGGAGCCGTCGCCGGCCACCGCGACGCCGGTGACGCGGTCGGCCTCCGCCCCGCCGATCTGGCGCGTCCACAGATGCGCGCCGTCCGCATCCAGCGCCCGGACGAAGCCGTCCTTGCCGCCATTCGACGCCGCGCCCAGCGTGCCCGCCGTGACCCCGCCGATATAGATTTCGCCCGAGGCGCCGAGCGCGACGGAGGACGGGGCGTCGTCCTGCCCCGTGCCGAAGCGCTGCATCCACAGCTCCGCGCCGAGGGCGGAATATTTGGCGACGAAGCCGTCCGTGCCGCCCTTTTCGATCGTGTCGCCGAGCGCGCCCTCGATCTTTCCGGTCAGGACGACGCTGCCGTCGGAATCCACGGCGAGGTCCGCGGCGGCGGCGGTGTCCGCCGCGCCCAGCACGCGCGACCAGATCTGCCGCCCGGTGGAGTCGTATTTCAGCAGGACAAGGTCGGTCTCGCCCTTCAGCGCCGCGCCGCCCACCGTCCCGTCAGCCTCGGCCAGCATATAGAGCTCGCCGTTCGGGCCCACGGCGGTGGCCTTGGTGCGCAGGATGCCGGGATTGGTGACGTCCTCGCCCTTGTCGTTCTGGGTGGTGACGGGGTCGGCCTCGACCCGGCGGATATACTGGATGTCCGGGGCGCCGGCGCCGAGCGCGTTCAGCTTGGACAGCTGGCCGGCCGCGACGTCCGCCCCGCCGCTGACCCCGGCGACATAGAGCGAGGGCGCGCCGGCGGGGGCGGAGAAGGTGAGCTTTTCCGTCGAGACGCCGGTGATCTTGAAGCCGAACTGGGAGCCGGGAATGATTCCGTTCTCGTCCTTCTCCCCGATCTTCACGCGGGAAAAGCGGCTGACGATGCCCGCGGCCTCCAGCTTGCCGTTGATATAGTCCGCCACGTTATCGAGCGTGCGCGGCGTGCCGCCCATTTCCGACAGGTCGATGGAGACCGGCGTGGCGATCCCGTTCTTCAGGGCGCTGATGGTGAACGCAGCGGCGCCGGCGAAGGCGTCGACCTCCGCATCGAACGCGCCGTCATGGATGGCGGGGGTGACGTATTCGCTGACCCCGCGGGCGATCTTCACCGCGCTTTCGGCGACCGAGCGCGATTCGCCGCGCGCCAGAGACAGCGTCTCCAGATCCAGCGCGCCGAACGCCTTCTCGAACTGGGCCATGCCTTCCTGAAAGCGGCGCTCCAGAAAAGTGCGGCGGATGTCGGTGGTCGATTCGTCGGCGGCCTCGTCGGCCAGCGCATAGAGCCGCTTCAGCCCCTGGTGCAGGGAAAAGAGCGCCTTGCTGTCGTCCGAGGCGCCTTTCAGCGTCTTGAACTCCGAATCCTTGAAGAAGACCCCGTCGGCCAGGACGCTGCGCGCCAGCACGTCCAGGCCCAGCGGCTTGGCCTTTACGTCCCAGGGCGGGATCACCCCGGCGTCCGCGGTACCGGCCTTCGCCGCGGCCGAGGCCGTGGACGCGGCGAGCGGCAGCGAGCGCGTGGCGGCCTGGGCGCTTTTGGCGCTGTACCACCCCGACAGCAGATCGGCCGAGAATCCGATGATGGGCTCCATCGCCCCACGCTACGCACAAAGATTTAAAGCCGATTAAGCACGATTGGCCTTATCCGCATGTCCGGGCCTTCTCTCGCGGGAGTCTCCGCGCTATACGGCCCCCGCCTTTCGTGGCGCGCTGCTGTAGCTCAGGGGTAGAGCACTCCCTTGGTAAGGGAGAGGTCGAGAGTTCAATTCTCTCCAGCAGCACCATTTCCCCGGAACACCCAAAAAAAGACCCTAAAGCCTTGAAGGGTAAGGTGGTATTTGGAGTTCTAAATCCGCTTTCCCGGCAGTAGGCCAGCGTCTCCGAAAACGTCAGCCGCAGCAGCAATCTGCGATAGCTGAGAAGCCCGGAATCCCAGAAGCTGCAAGGGTTTGCGAGGAAGCGCAGCGAGAGTTCAAACAGCGTCTCGAAGCTGTACCGGGGTTTAGCGACCTGAGCCGCTTTCTCGGCAAGAATCAGCCTCTCCCGTTCGAGCGTTTCGATCCGGTCTTCGTAGGCCGATACGACCCGGGCATTCGTCGCATCGACCACCCGGTCGACGAGTTCGGCGATCTTCTTCTCAATGAGCGCCGCCTCCCGCTGGAAGCCTTCCAGCGAAGCTGCCGCGATCTCCATTCTTCGGTCCCACGCATCGCGGAAGAGCGTGGCGAGGGCATTCACGTACAGTGCAGAGGGGCGCAAGTCGTCCAGCAGCGCACGGAATTCGCCTTCGATCTTTTCGCGCCGGATGGCCTTGCCGTAGGCGGTGCAGCCTTTCTTACGACAGAAGTAATAGGGGTACTTCCGGTATTTGCCCTTGCACATGCCCGCCGTCAGCGGTGTCCCGCACGAAGCGCATGCGATGGCTCCACGGAGCGGAAATTCCGTGTTGAGGTCCGAGCGCTGCGGCGCATAGGCTTCCTCATTCAGGCGGGCTTGAATGCGCTCAAATGTCTGGAGGGTGATGATGCCCTCATGCTGCCCCGGCCTCGGCGAAACACCCCATGCGGGCGCAGATACGAGGCCCGCATAGACTTCCTTGCGCAGGAAACGGGCGATGGTTTGAGGTCTGATTTTTCCCTCGGGCGCATCCTTGGGAAAGTCCGCGCATAGTTCGAGGAAGCGCCCGACCTCCGCCTGCGTTTGAAACCTGCCGGTCGCGAAGCCTTCCAGCGCCTCTTTCACGACTGGGGCCAACTCGTCGTGGACCAGCACCTTTCCGCCGCGCTTGCCCTGGACGTATTTGAAACCTATCGGCGCGCGAAAGCACCAGAAGCCCTGCTCGACGCGCGCCCGCATTTTCTGGACGACCTGGCGGCCGTTCTGCTCACGCTCCAACTCGCTTTGAGCCGCAAATATCGTCTCGACGAACTTCCCTTCAGGCGTGTCGTCAAAATTGAAGTTGAGGCACTCGCGCGACGCGCCGCGTTTTTCCATCTCCGCACGCAACGCAAGATGAAAGAGAGTGTCGCGCGCATAGCGTTTCAGGTCATCGAAAATGACCACGTAGCGTTCGCCGGAATTGTCATCGAGATAGCGCAGCAGCGCGACCATGCCGGGCCTGCGCATGAAATCACCGCCGCCGCTTACATCATCCGGGAATACGGCCTCCACGTCATAGCCGTGCTCGGCGGCATAAGCCCGGCATCTGTGTTCCTGCGAATGGAGACCGCTCCCGTCAGCCGTCTGTTTCTTGCTCGAAACCCGGCAATAGATGAGCGCTTTCCTGCACCTCGTATCGTTTCGAAAATCACCTCTCATCGGACGAATCCTCGAATCCCGGTGGCTCGCCTTCGAACGAAGCCGCGAGAAACTTTTCAATGAATTGATCCTCAGAGTTTACCGGATCGGCGCCGCCGACGGTCGCGTTTTCTTCACCCTCGGAGACTTGTCCACAACCGCTTTCGAGCGGCTCGACACGGAAGCCGAAATCGATGAAGGCGACGATGAGATTCCAGAGTTCCTGGAGAACGATTTGCCGCTCCTCCGGCGACAGGTCCGTATCGGCGAGCAGGTGATCGTAACGCTCGACGTCGATGGTGATGAGAGGCGCAGCCTGGCGTATGTAGCGTTTTCTCATCTCACTCACGTCTTGTCCTGCTTCGCCTTTTCTCCGTTGCAGCCAGAAACAATATAGGAATAATATCCTATACCGGCCCACAACTCAAGAAGAACCTTGCCTTATCTGTCACGGCCGCGGTCGGTGCGGGTCCCGCGCTGCCGCCGTCCGCGGAAATTCTTTCGGCGGCCCTCCGGACTGTCCTTTTCCACCTCGGGAGCTTGGTCCGGACCGGGTTCGCGGCGTAGTTCGTTGGTGCGCGCGTACGCCGTGCGGGCCAGTTCGGAGACCTTCAGCAGGTCCGGGCCGGAGAAGCTGTTGCTGTCCCGGTAGTCGCCCTTTTCGTCGCGATAGGTGCGGGCGAAGGAGGTGCTGAAAAACGCCCCGTCCTCGCTCTCTCGCTTCCAGATCGTCGCCTTTACATTGCCATCGCGGATCGTGTCCGCCGGGGGATTGCGTTCGCTCATGATCGTCTTCCTTTCCATTGCTGACCTTCACCGGCTGCGCGTGCGGTCGCGCTCGCGCATCTGTCTCTGACGCTTGGCGATGAACTCGGCGCGGCGAACCCCACGCGGCTTCTCGACTGCGCCTTCGCGTTCGGCCTGCCACTGCGCATCGAACGCCGCGCGGTCGGGACCGCGCGAGAGCGCCGGGCCGGGCCGCAGGACGGGCGTGGGCCTGCTGCGCTTCACCATGAAGGAATCGCGGCGCTCGGCTTCTGATCGATTCAGATCGTCGAGCTGAGCAGCAATCAGCGGGTCGCGGTTGCGGTCGAACTCCCGCCGCACGTCCGGCGCGGAATCCATGAAACCGGGACGCGAACCGAGAATGGGTGACTTCGGAACGCTCACGGCCGGAAGCCTTCGATGTAGGACCACATGCCATCCGCATATTGCGGCAGGTGCGCGTGGTGCGGCGGCACGGGTTCGGTGATGACACGCCGCCACGCATGACCGAGGCGCGTCCTGATCCGCACAGCGTCCTGCCGACCGGCGACGTAAGGGTTGGGGTGGAAACGCCCGGCCATGAACCGTTCATCAAAGAACGGTCTGCGGTCGGCATAGATCGGGTGCTCCAAGCCGTCGGCGAACACGAGCGCGTACCTACCGCTCATGTTCAGCACTTCATCCGGGGTGCGCAGCCAGCGGTGCGATTTGGTGCGCTGCTCCGCCGCCTGCGCGTGATGCGCAGCACGAAGACCGGCGGCCACCGGGTCTTCACCCTCCAGTAGCGCCAGCAACGTTTGTTGTTGGGCAAGGCGGCTGCGCGATTGCGCGAGCGTGTCGTCATATTGGAGCGTCTGTGCGCCCAGCATCCGCGAATAGGTGCTCGCCGAGTCCAGATCTCTAATGGCGAAGGCGACACGAACCGCCGCGCTGGCGGTGACGATATTGTCCGCATCCGGCCCCAGCGCTTTCATCTGGTGTAGGCTCTGGAACACCGCCACCGGGCGTACGCCGATCCCCGCGCCATAGGTGAAGAGCTTCACCAGCAGGGGGAACGCGCCGAGCTGGGCGCACTCGTCCAATATCCAGGTCTGGCGCGGGGCCTGCGCCGCGCGGGATTTGTAGATCATCGCGCCGACCAGCATGGCTTTGATGATCGGCCCCCATGCCTGCACGAACTCGGCGGGTGGCATGAGGTAGAGGTGGTACGTCCGCCCGCGCTCGCACAACTCCGAGAGCGAAAAGTCGAATGGCGGGGAGACCGAATCCATCAGGACCGGATCGGAGAGCGGAGCGAACGCCTTGAACAGCTCGCCCATGATGCCGCGAAAGCCGCCGCCCTCGCTCTCGCGCGAGGCGGCGATCTCCTCTTCGACGCGGCGCACGGATTGGTGGACGCTTTCGCTTATCTCGAATGCGAAATCGAGCCAGGCCTGTCCGCCGCCCATGATGAGGTTCACCGCCCAGTAGAGGCGCGGCAGCGTCAGCACCCCGTCCATCTCGACGACGGTCAGGATCAGAGCCTCCAGCAGTTCGCGCGCGCGGGATTCGAAGAAGACCGCCTGCGGCGCGCCGGTGTGCGGGATCATATTCTCCGCCAGCACCTTCACGTCGGAGATCAGCGTCGGGCTATCCTTGCGAACATAATCGACCGGGTTGATGCGGTTGGCGGGAAGCCCGTGCAGGCGGCACGGGTTCCAGTAGATGCAGGATTTTCCGGCCGGGACCTGGTTGCGGCTGATCGCCGCCAGCTCGCCTTTCATATCGAGGATCAGGGCGCTCAGATCGTGAATGCCGGTGCAGACATTATAGGCAAGCAGATCGCGCAGCTTGCCGCCGCGCGCGCCCGCCGTGATCAGGACGCCGCCGGGTCCGTTCCACAGCAGCGGGCGCTCGCCCATAAAGGCGAGCAGCAGTGAGTCTGGCGTGCGCGTGAACATCCCGGCGCGCTCAGCATCTGTCGCGCTGGAGAACCCGGCGCTCCCGAACCTGAAATGCTCATTGTGCTCGAAGGGCATGGCATTATTCCCGGATATTCAATGAGGGTGCGCCGGGCGGCGGAGGGGAAGAACGCCGCCCGGCGCGTCTCCCCGGTCAGCCGCCGATGGCGGACAGGGCGACCAGGATGACGAAGAGCACGAACACCGCGCCGCCGACCGCGCCCCAGTCGATCTCGGTGCGATAGGCGTGGGCCGAACCGAGCCATCTCTTCTTGGTGAACATGACGCGCACTCCTTTGCTGCTTGGTTGGGGGTTCAGAGGAAGCGTTTGACCAGCGTGACGAAGCCGCCCGTCGCGGCGGTCTTGATCGCGAGGTTGAAGCTCAAGAAAAGCGCCGCCATCACGATGACCCGCCACAGGGGATCGATGATGGAAGTGAGGAAGCCGTAGTTGGCGTCCGCGAACGACCACACCGCATCGACGCTGGCCGAATACAGAAGCGGCGAGACGAAGAAGGTGATGAGCGCCGCCGCCAGCAGGCAAAGCCAGTTGATCGAGCGTTCGAGGAAGCTGGGCTTGCCCTTCGCAAGGGTGTTGGCGTTCATGGTCCGCTCCGGTTGGTTGCGTCGAATGACGGGATGGAGCGCGACGGAGAGGATGCGCGCAACGCGGCCTAATCCGCTTTGGACGCAGATTGACGGGGCGTCTCCCTAAGCCTCTGAATCCACCCCGCTTTGTACTTCGCCCGACTTTTCGGAAAGAGCGATGGCTGCGCCGCCCAGACACCGGCTCCGCAAAGGGTCCAAGCTCGACGACGCGACGCTCGCCGCCATCGTGCTGGCGTTCTGCTATTCGCTGCCGGTGGATTCCTGCGCCGCAAAGGTCGGAGCGTCGCGCAAACGCGTGCGCGAAATCTATCTCGCCATCCGAGACCGGCTGACGGCTGCGCGGTTCGCCCGCTGGCACCGCGCCAATGCGCTGCTGCCGCGCATCGCCGATCCCGAAAAACTGATCCTGGTAAAATCCGCGTTCTTCGACGTGCTGGAGCGCTGCTACGCGAACGAGTCCTGCTTCAAGAATTTCGCCGCCGGAAATCGCAAGACGCGCATCTGTCAGTCATGCCCGGTCCCGGCGAAGATGACGGGCCGCAGGAGTGCGATGGAGGCGGTGGGCGCAATCGACGCCACGCGCTCGCTCTACCGCGCCATCAAAATCCACGGCGAAGGCGGGATCGATCCTGTCCGGCTGTTCCGCCGTCGTTTCGTCCACATGGCGGTGGTCGCCTGCGCTGCGCAGCACACCAGAACGGTCGCGAACGGTTTGCCGGATTTCGCGGATGCTTCGGAATTGTCTCTGCGGTCGCTGTTCGAAGCCATCATCGCGGAATTATCCGAGCGCCCGCTCTGAATCCGGTTCCGGCCCCGACCGGGCTGACATATTCTAGGCATGGTCGAGAGCGCCCTAAGGGGATGAAGGGATGCGCCGATGAAATTTCATGAGCCGCTTGGCGCGCCGGTAGTGCCGAACCCCGCCCGCTATATCGAGGTGACCGACGAGAAAGTCGAATATCGCACTTGGGGAAAAACGCGCTTTAGCACCCCGCTTAAGGACGTACGTGTGGTGTTCGATCCTCAGGGTGTGATGGGGGCGGTTGGAGGTTATGGCGAAGTCCAAGTATCGGAAAATTCACTCAAACTAGGCGTGATCACTCTCGTCGACGCCAAAGGTTTCTATGAGTATGTCCAAAAGCGGCAGACCGCCGTACGGAAAGATCAGCCCGCGGCAACGGCGGGTGCACAGGAGCAACGGGAAGCTACGCAACCTGTTGACTGCCGATTCAGTCGAAGCATCCTAATTCTCCCGCAGCTCGAGACGGGCATGCTTAGCGGATGGCTCTGGAGCCTGCCTGGGATTGTCGGACAGAACGGCATTGCGGGCGCGGGCGTATGGGTTAACCGGAACGATCCTCTTTGCTCTTGGCAAATCCGTCTTCCACGCTCCGCAGTTGGGAATGTTTCGATAAACAGCCCTGTTTCTGGCCTAGTTCTTGATCTCGGTCTATATCAAACGAAACTAGGCGGATGGTGTGCCATACTGTTGCCGGAAGGCGAGCCGGAACCCCTACCGCTAGGTACGATCTATTCCAATGTGCGGAAATTCGCCTGGCAACACCGAAACGATATCTATCGCGACGCCTACCGGCGGGGGGCTGCCCCGGAATTGGACCGCCGACTAAAAAATGAGTTCGAGACGGCTATAAGCGCTTCCTATAGCTTCCGAGACATCGGAGACGGCTACATAGATGGCTCGCCCACTCCCACGTGGGCAGAGAATTTTCCCAACATCATTCACGACAGACCGCAGCTTGCTCCGCTTCTGACACCGCTGATAAATCAGGGGGAACGTCGATCTGAAAGCAGTGACACTCAGCGAAGCGCAGTTGAGCCGCCCATATCAAATCAAACCCCGACTGAGCCAACTAAACCAGTTGCGGAGGACCGCGACGCCGCACGCGATGAAGAAGTTCAGGCGCAGGATCAATGGGAGGACATAATCGCCGCAGCAACGCGCTTTGGGCTGGCGGCACGCTTCACAGAACAGGAGCTTGAGGCCGCCTACCGTGCACGGCGCCTAGCATTATCAACAATTGCGCCTGAACAGATATCAGAGTGTGACAAAGACTATCAAATTTTATTGCGGTTTTCTGCCTAAGGAAACCAGGCCAATGGAACAGGAAAATGAAATATATTCCCTTCAACTGGACGAACGCAGTCTGGCGTTTCGATTTTTAGACCGTACTGAGTCTTCATGGCCTGAAGGTTCGCGCGCGCCTTTTCGTATTCCTGCATTTGCAAGGTTGATCGATATCTGAATTCCTGCGGCATGGTTAAATGGTGCAAGTATTCGCGCTGGTACGCTTTGTATATGTCAGTTTCGTTCAGTCCATATTTCACGCCGTCGCGATGGTCGATGAACACCGCAAGCGGCTCATCTGCCTTAGAAAAGCCTACCCGATCAAATTTCCTAACCAACCTCTCTGGATCGTACGTCACGTTACACACAAAATTATTATAATATGTTTTTCATATTACCATAAATGAGCCTACATTTCAAATATAGACTGAATTAAACATATATTTACCAAGATTTTCTATAATATAACCATACTTTCGAGGGCAGCGTGAAAGGACCGGAACACCAGAAATTCAGACAGGAATTCGACGACGCCGTGGGCGCGGTGGACGAGCGCGCCCACAATATCGAACACACTCTCGCGAACCTTTCGATGGACGCCGACAGCGAAACCGTCGGCAGCGGATACCGCGCCCTGAACAGCTCGCCGGACAAGGTCGCCCGAAGCCCCGAAGAAAAGCGCAGGCGTGACGAATATGCCCGCACGCTGCGGGAGGCGATCCAGCGCCAGATCGAAGCCAACAACGAACAGATCGAAGCCAACAACATTCGTCTGGCCGAACTAACCGGTGAGGCAAGCGCCCTTGAGCGACTCCTTACAGCCCTGCGGCGCGGCGAAGAGGCGGATATTGATGCGCAGGGTCGATTGCGCGACGCGGAGGCGGAAGTGGCGATCCGCACCTATGAGCGGAAATACGGCGTCACCATCGACCGCGCCGACGCAGGCCAGATCGACCTCGTCCTGAAGGACGTTCTGGACGAAATGGACTGGATCAGGCGGGACAACGAACGCCTTGAGCGCGACAACGAACTCCTGGCGAGTGAGGGCGCGCGCATGGACGCCGATCCCTCCCATATTCCCGAATTCGTGGCCGGAACGCTGGAGGCGTCCGGTGTCTCTGAGGTGACGACCGCGACGTTTGCGATGAAGAGCGCCGATACACGGTTGCGCGTTCTGACCGAACTGCAGTTAGACGAAGCCACACGCGCGACGGCAGAACGCGCCATCACGGACGCCGACTCGTTCTTTCAGTCTTCGATAGAAGCTCCGCCAGTGAACGGGGCCTTTACGAATGCGGCGACCCATGCGGTCAAACCGGAAGAACCGGAACGGGCTCCCTCCGATCCTGAGCCGCGCAACGTCATCGGCAAACCCCCTGCCGCTCCCTAGTAGCGAAACGGGTCGAAATAAATGCCGATCACCACGGCGCCTATCGCGGCCAGAATCGCAATGACGCCGTATTGCGCGCGCCAGTAAGACAGGGCCAGCCCGACAATTCCCGCCAATAGCGCCACGACGAACGGATTGAAGAGCATGAACTTGAAGCTGGCGAAGCCGAAGCCGCCCGCACACACGAGCGCGGCCAGCCCGGCAACGGTTTGCTTGGTCTGAAAATCCAGTTCGACCTTGTGATCAGCCATATCGATTCCCCAATGATGAGACTGTCGGAATTCACTTCCCCACTGCGACTCGACCCGTGACAAGACCGCGCGACACGAGGATGCCGTATCCACGTTTGATCTCTTCGAGCATTTCCGGAACGCCTCCGGGGTTTGCGTTCAGCACTGTCGCGGTCAGTTGCGCGTCGGCCCAAAATTCGACCGAGTTTCGCTCACCGCGGAGACTATCGGCCGGACCAAGGATTACGCCCCGCACCGGATAGCCTTGCGTGATCGCCTCGCTCGCGGTCTGGAGCGTGGCATCGAGTCCCGATTGTTCGTCGCCATAGACGACCATCACCAGATACGGCCCACCGGAAACCTGTCCTGCCGCAAACCGGACGCCGTCCGGCTGGAGGTCGCGGGCATCGTTTACAGGCACATGTCCCCATTCGGGACGAATGATGGCGTGTTGTTCAGCGTGGACCGGCGAGGCGGCAACCAGAGCTGCGGCAATTATCGCGTCCCGGCATACGTCCGTGTGCAGCTTTCTCACTGACGTTCGTTTTTCGGACTCTGGATGGTAAAGTCCGACGAACCGTTAAACCCCGCGCAAAATCTGTATCGATCCGCCTTTGCCCGGCGTCGATCAGGGAGTCCGAGAAAGGAAGCCCATCGGGACAGAATTTGTCGCGAATAGGTGGCTGCGAACGCAGCCCGAGCGTGACCGCCATGAAGATAGCCTACGCCCGCGTCTCAACCGGCGAGCAGCTTCTCGACTATCAGATCGAGGCGCTGAAACGCGCGGGCTGCACGTACATCTATACCGACAAGCTCGACGGCGCGCGGGCGCATCGACCTGGCCTGGAGAAGGCACTTCGTGCGCTTAAAGCGGGCGACACACTCGTCGTCTGGCGACTCGACAGACTGGCCCGGTCGCTCCGCCACCTTCTCGACCTCGTGGAAGTGATCACCGAGCGTGGCGCGTCGCTGCATTCGCTCTCCGAATCCATTGAGACGGACTCGGCGGCAGGACGCCTGATGCTGCACATTCTGGCCGCCCTGGCGGAGTTCGAGCGCGGGCTGATCAGCGAACGGACCCGCGCGGCTCTGGCTTGTGCCCGTCAGAAGGGCAAACGTCTCGGGCGACGACCGGCTCTGTCGTCCTGCCAGATACAGGCGGCCACGCGCGCCCACGAGCAGGGGCGCACCGTTGACGAACTCGCCGCCGAACTCGGCGTCGCCCGTTCGACACTCTATCGCAGCCTCCACCACGCAGGACATTCGTCGCCACACTGACGGATCATCCTCCGGCAGCCGCTTCCTTCGCCGGGCCGGACAAACTCTCCGATCCTCACCGAGGCGTTCGAAAAGTTCGGGTTCAATGACGGCGACGGCCAGGTCGAGACATGGCAGGTCGAAGGCGTCCTGACGGAGGCCGGATACGAGGTGGAGGTCAATCAATGGGGGCTCCACAACACCGTCATCACCTCCATCAAGAAGGACGGCATCGAGCAGATCGATTTCAACGCCGGACAGGTTGGCTACGACGATCCGCGCGACTATCTGCCGGAAAAAATCGTGGAACTGCTCGACCGGAAACTGCCGGATGAGAGCGAAGCCGAAGAGGTGGCGTCATGAGCGCCACCTCTCTTCCGCTGAACAAAATCCTGTGCGGAGACTCCGTGGAGCTACTCCGGGATCTTCCGCCCAGGTTCATCGACCTTGCGGTGTGAGGCTTCGGCCTTTGTGCACTACATGGAAAACGTCCAAAACATTTCAGACCGCGCAGTACGCAACGGTGTGTCTTGTAGTACAAGACCCGTTGCCAAAGGGACGCTGGCGCTCCCTGTTGGATACCCTCGCCAATGGCGCATGAGCAGGCATCGAGCCTGTCACACGCCATGCAATCGTATCGCCGATTGATCACTCGTCGGGCCTTGGAGACTTCGCCTCTCCACCCGACACCCGAACCTTGGACAAACGTGGCGGCCGTTTGATCGCCGCTCGGCGGGAGCTTCCAGGCTCCCCCAAGACCCCCATGGCGATTTCATCGAGACGCTTTCAGCGCGACCAACCATCCGCCGGTTGGATGCCGCCAGCGTTTCGCCGCTGGACCACTCGCGGAGACTTCGCTTTTCCTATCGTATCAATGGGTCGGTTCTGCGGGGCCGCACTAGCTCCGCGAAAAGATTTTCCTGATGCGCCCCCACAATGCAGCCGACCGTTTCACTCCAGACCCACCGTCCGAGCAAAGCCGAATGTCAAAGGATGGGTCGCCGCGATCATTTGACGGGTGGTGTGGGCATTTCCGTGCGCCCAAGGTGCGCCATTTCGGACTCTCGCGGACGGTGTTGGTATTGGCGTCGTATTCACGAAACGCGCCCGACAGCGGTGCCGCATGCCACGGGGTCAATAGCTGCATAAGGAAACCGACCGCCACGGACGCCAGAGCGCCATTGGGCCACACGACCTGTGGCTGTTCGCCGGCATCGCCGTAGTTTCTGGCTTCTTCCTCGAGGCGCTCGTCAGTAACCACGCCCACACAGCGAAGGCAGGGCTCATCGGGCATGGAAAGGAGCGCCTGACCGGCCACAAGATATTCAGGTCCGACCGCCGTCACCGCCATGCCGATATCGATGTAGGGGAGCAAGTTCTGCCGACAAAAGCGCTCCAATTGATCCCGTTCACCAAAGCTGTCCACGCAGCCGATCACAACGTCACATTCCCGCAGCTTGTCCAGCGCGGCTTGCCAGACGTCGCAGACGATTTCGACATCTGCTCGGGGCTGAATACCTTTGATCAGCTGCCTCGCGATCTTGACCTTTCGCGCTCTACGCCAGGCGGCACGCGCCGTTCCCCCGACAAGCCGGTTAAGGTTGTGGTTCTCGATGCGGTCGGGGTCGATCAGCAGAAACTTGCCGATTCCGACATGGGCGGTCTGCTGCGCGATGTGCGATCCACCACCGCCAAGACCGACAATTCCAATCCGGGCCGATTTCAGAATTTTCGCGCTGTTCGGCCCCAGGAAACTCTGTCTGCTGAGCCAATTCATTGCAGTCCTCCAAATCGCTGCAGCGGGACCCCGACGCGGACGAAGCCGGTAACCGCGATCGGCGACCGGTCCGGCCCCAGCCACAGAAGTCCGCTGGCCGAGTCATTGCTCAGCACCACTGCGCCATGCGGTGATTGGGGGATGGCGTTGAAGAAGCTAGGGACAAATTTCCTGCTTTCGCGGATATCGATCCCGCTGAACCGCGGGATGCCCCTGCCGCCGTGCGTATGGACATGGAGCAGGGCTGACCGCGCGCGGTAGGCCATCTGAAGCCCTTTACGCATGCCATCGGACCCGATCATCGCGCCCACGCCCGGCTCATCCAGATAGTCTTCATCATCGACGGGGGCGTACTCGCGCGACAGCAACAACAAGCCGCCTGACGGCGGCGCGACGATGCCCGCTGTCAGGAAGCCTACACGTTCGTGCGCGAATGTATGTGGCCGTTTGAGGTCACTGCGAATTTCAGCGAGCATCCGGCCTGCAATTTTCAGTTCCGCCCTCATTGTAGGGCCCGCAGGTGATTGGCGAGGATTTCCTCCCACGGCAGGTCGGCGGAAACCCCGCCCCAAGAGAACGTCCACCACGCGCGCCCGCGAATGGTATGACGTTTCCAGTTCTGGCCGCGCCCGGAAATTTGCTGTTCCAAGAACAGCCGGGTGTCGTAGCCGTCCCGCCTGCGCGGACAGAGCAGCGCGGCCATTGCGGTTTCTTGTCCTGCGGCCGGAAACCGCAGGACAGGAAAATGGACATACGGAATTCCGGCCTCTTCCCAGTATTCCACGTCCGGCCAGGTCTCGCGCACGGGCGAGAATTGGGCCGGGGGGCTCATGCTGCCCCCCCGCACGGTGCATGGGAGATGAACTCCAAGCAGTGCTTGATGGGAATCTTGCGCCCCGGCTTCAGATCGATGAACTCGCCGTCGTCCCCGATCAGCACGAGGACATAGCCGTTGGGAACGCCAAATTCTGCGATCAGCTCCTCGGTCGTATAGATTCCGACTTCGAGCACGACCGGCTCATGGTTGTACTTCACCGTAACCGTACGCTTGCGCGGGCGGGTCTTGAAACTTTCCGTGCGCTTCGGCTTCAGGTTGACGTGCTCATCGTCACCGAAAATGCGGTCCGGGCAGTCTTCCAGTTCTTGGACGAGATCAAAATCGTCGTCTTTCCCGACCAGCGCCTTTACCGTGGAGACGGGCGGACTTCCGAGCGGCCAGACGAGGTCGATCCCATCCACAATCAGGCGATAAAGGCGGTCGCTATTCACCACGATGAAGCGCTCGATGCCGCGTGCCTTGATATCCGTCGTTTCGGCATGGCGAAGCTCTTCGAGCTCGAACGTCGGCAGCTGCTGCAGGACGATCAATTCGTCGGGATCGCTGCCGCCAAATGCCCGTGCGATCTGAATGCCAGAGGGGGTGGAGTCATTGATCGCGATCTTGCGAAAAATCAGGTCCGCGCCTGCGATCGCGATCAGAAATTGGCCTTCGCAGACGCGTTGGCCTTGGTCGTCTTCGGTCTCGGTTCCGTTGTCGGTCATAGCAAGTTCTCCGTGGTTAGCGATTCCGGCGGGCTCCCCGCCTATGAATTCGAAGATAGCCGACCGGCCCATATCTGTCAACTATGCCGACAGCGCATTGAAAATGTAGTGTTTGTATTACACACATATGTTTGTGTAGTTGACACAACGCGCGGATTTGTGCATAAACAAAGCATGAACGATGACGAACTTTACCGGCGAGTCGGGGAAGCGCTCTCAGTTCGCCGAAATGGGCTTAAGCTCACTCAAGCTGAAGTGGCGAAAAGAGTCGGTCTGTCGCGCGCTTCTCTCGCAAACATAGAGACGGGCCGTCAAAAGATTTTGCTCCACAACCTGTATCGCCTGGCCGCAGTTCTCGACGTTCCCCGGGTGGAGGAACTTCTACCGGCTGTGAAGCTCAAAAATCCGGAGCCGGGCGAAGAACTCAAAGTCGGAGGTGAGGAAATCAATGAAAAACAACGGGCGGACGTCATGGCGTTTGTGACTCAGAGCGGGGCCACACGACGTAGCGTAGCCGGGAGTAAAAAATGACGCTGACCAAACCGAGATTCCAGAAGGCCAAGCGCGAAGCGGAGCAACTGCTGGAAAAATATGAAATCGCGAACTCGCCGGTCCCTGTTGAGCGGATAGCCAAGAGAGAGGGCGCGCGTATTCAGTTCGGGCCGTTGGATAAAGAATTGTCCGGAATGTTTTTCGTTAAGGACGGGGTGCCGACGATCGGAGTGAATTCGTTGCATCACCCAAACCGTCAGCGATTCTCGCTCGCCCACGAGCTTGGCCACATGATGCTCCACGCAGACATCATCAAAGGTATCCACGTCGATAAGGGGCACGCGATTCTTCAGCGTGCGGCGCTAGCCGCCGAGGGCACAGATCCGATGGAAATCGAAGCCAATCAGTTTGCGGCCAATCTTTTGGTCCCCGACTTCTTGTTGAGCAGCATCCTGGGCGACGACTACACCATTTCGGACGACGAGGAAGAGCTCGAAGCATTGTCCAAGAAATTTAAGGTAAGCACGGTTATGATCCAATTACGCCTCGTGAAATGGATGGATTCAAAGAGAAGGTGAGTATTGAGCTTCATTTTTTACGACACCGAGACGACGGGCACGAACAAGCAGTTTGATCAGATACTACAGTTCGCGGCAGTCCAGACCGACGCGGACCTAAGCGAGATTGACCGGTTCGAAATTCGCAGTCGGCTTCAGAGCCACGTCGCCCCATCCCCAGGCGCAATGCGCGTTACTGGCGTGGGGATCGGGCAACTCACCAATGGTGCGCACCCTTCGCACTATGAGATGGTGCGGTCCTTACGTGGAAAGATGCTGGAGTGGGGAACGGGGGTATTTGCGGGCTATAACAGCATGGATTTTGATGAGCCGCTTCTCCGGCAGGCGCTCTATCAAACACTTCACTCGCCCTATCTCACCAACACAAATAAGAATTGCCGTGCGGACGTAATGGCGCTCGTACAGAGCGCCGCATACCTAGAGACGGACGCAGTGGTTGTGCCGCAATCACAGGACGGCAAACCGAGCTTCAAGCTGGACGCTGTAGCTCCAGCAAACGGGTTCAATCACGCAAACGCCCATGACGCGCTGGCGGATGTCGAGGCCACAATTCACTTATGTCGCCTTGTGCGGGACCGCTGCCCTGACTGCTGGTCCGCTTTTTCGAGGTTTGCGCAAAAGGCAGCGGTTCTTGATTTTATTTCTGAGGAACGAGTGTTCCTCGTGCTCGCGCATTATTTCAACAAGCCCTGCCCGTATGCAGTGACGCTGATCAGGATGGACGAAAAACAAAGCGCACTAGCCTACGTGCTCGACCTCGCCGCCGATTTGCCAGCCCTCGCCGCCCTGAATGATGAGAAGCTTGCCGCCAAACTCAAAAGGTCGCCTAAACCCGTGCGCAAGCTCAAGGCAAACGCTGCTCCGTTCTTGATGTGCATGGATGATGTGCCGGATCATGTAAGGCAGCGTCTGCCCTCTGATAAAATTCTCGAACGGCAAGTGGCCTGGCTGGATTCCAATCCGGAGTTCCTGGACCGCCTGATGACGATCTACCTGGATGGCCAAGAAGCCTATCCGGTGTCGGAACACTTGGAACAGCAAATATATGAAGGCTTCCTGTCTAAAGCCGACGAAGCGGTGCTCGATGAATTTCACGCCGCGCCATGGAAAGAACGACTCCAAATTCTGGAGCGAGTTAGCGATCCAAGATACAAGGCCCTTGGCCATCGTCTGATTTACTCCGAACAGCCTAACGTCTTGCCTACCGAAATTCGAGACGTTCAGGCGGCGCAGATTGCATCGCGCCTGCTCGGCTCCGAGCTTGGTGGAGACCCTTGGCTGACCCTGCCGAAGGCACTGGAACAGACCAATGATTTTCTAAAGAGTGCTCAAGGTGAGGAACATGTGCTCCTGAGCGAGCTTGCGGCCTATATCTCAAACCGGATCGATCAACTCGCCTCCTGTTGATTCGTCACCAATTCAGGCTCGTTGACGAGTTTCTCATCTCGTTTCTTTGGGAATGTCGGTGGAGCATAAGACGCCGATGCGAAGGTTGCGTTCAACCCCGGAAGGTCCGTGATCAAGGACGCCGAAAAATGCACGACCTAAAATATCGGTAGCGTGGACTGCTCGGGCTGCGGCTTCGCTCGGGCTGCGGCATTGCGCTTGTCGTTGAAGAGTTTCTCGTAGGCAGCGGCGTCATGCCCACGGACCAAATTCGCGAGTTGATGCGTGCTTTTGATATTGTGAAACTCCTTCTCAGGCGCAAAGAAAAGCACCACCGCCTTACCGGCGCCAAGGAGTTCCAGTGCGTTCGCGATCGAGCCGCTGCTCTGCCCGTCCCACAAAATAAATCCGATGTCCGCGTCCTTCGCCATCTCTTTGTCTTTTTCAGTATAGAACGCACGACCCTTGAGATTTGAATCCACGTTGATGTTGTGTGTTGACCAAGACCCGACGTTGTTCCGGCACACCGGTCCGGCACAATAAACCTTCACATTCCGATAGCCTTCTTCGCTAAGGTACGCCTGCATCGCTTTATCCGCGCCATTGGCGTCCCCAACCACGATCCTCAATTCTTTTTCGATCATGTTTTTCAAACGAGTTCGGACCGCTGCACTCAGGCGGGATATACGCCTCGACCCTGATAGAAACACCGTCGTCATCGGTTGCTCCTCGTCTTGGTCATCGTTAGCACAAACACGTCCCGTGCCTTTCCGGTTCGGTAGAGAAGATCGGTCGCCACCATCAGGGTCGCTCCGGACCGAAACAGATCATCCACAAGCAGCACCTTCTTTCCAGCGACAGCTCCAGGGTTATTGAGTTTTATCGCCTGCTTCAGCCGTGCGTTGCGCTCCACCGGATCGCTGATCCCTTTCAGCTCTGCATCCCCGTCGTTGGTCAACAAATCCTCGCGGACCTCGACGTTCCTACGTTCGCCCAGCGCTCGTGCGATTAGGGGTACGGGCTGAACTCTTCGATTCTTGTTGGTGGGCGGAACAGGGACGATGAGATCAAAGGTCTCAATGCTCTGAATGTCATCGAGCAGGACGACGATCTCCGCCAGAGCTTCCATATCCGATTGATATTTCAATCGATATACAAGCTCGCCCATCGGGCTCCGCGTGTTCTCAAATCTATCGTGTCCAAATTGATCTACACCGAGATACGTGCTCGATTCAGTATGAATTGAATGCGCTAAGCCAGCCTTCCAATTACCAAAAACATTTATTGCCATCTATATCTCTCTCACGTCGGCGATATTTAACATTATACCAGATACGCCCACCGGCATCATAGCATTTTACCAGAGTCGGGACATCTTGGCGCGCTCTATGGCCTGTGGCCACCGAGCGGCAAACGTCTCGGCGCATTCGGGTAGCTATTGCGGGTGCTGAGGGCTCCGCCCCTCGCGCCCGCAAGGGCGCGGTTCCCGAGGCTCGGCCCTTCGGGCCTGCGCCCGCCGCGCTGATCCTTGCCCGCGCTCACCCCGTTTATTGGCTTGGCATAGGGTGCAGGGAAACCTGCACCCCTCTAACGAGATGGGGCGGGGCCTTCACGGCGTCTGGTCTGTTGCCGCGCCTCCGTCTGGCGCTTCTCGCGAAATGCGCGGCGCGCCTCTTCGCGCGGATCGGCTTCCATCGCGGCATAGTCGCGGAATTCCTGCCGTAGCGCCTGCCGGGTCTCTGTTCGCTGCGCACGCCCCTGTGTGCGCTCCACATTCAATCGTGTGCGCGCCTCGATGTGCGCGAAGATGAGATCGTCCTTTTCCCAGCGGTCACGCTGGAAGGCCGCGTAGGCTTCGCGCTCGTTCCGTTCTTTGGTGCGCCGGTGTTCGCCGGTGAGGCGGTTCCACAGGCCCCGGACGCCCGGCGCGAAGCGGTCCTGCCGCGCCTTCGCTTCGGCAAGCTGGCGGACGGTCTGGCGCTCGGCAAGCTGGACGCGTTCGCTCCGCTGACGCTCCAGCAGCGCCGCGCGCTGGCGCTGGAATTCTTCCGTGCGCTTGCGCTGCTCCGCGACTTGTTCGAGTCGCAGGCGCTTCGTGGTGGCCTGCATGTCCCGCGCGATCTCGCGCCGGACGTCTTCGATGGAAGCGAGCTTCTTTTCATCGCCGAGACGGTCCCGAACGGCCTTGGTCTTCACCTCCGCCCATTTGGCGATGGCGTACGGCTCGCCCGTGTGATCCAGCGCGACGAAGCCGCGCCGGTCGCCACGCGCGAGGCGATAGCCGCGCTCTTCGAGGGCGTGGATGAAGGCGGCTTTCGAGTCCGAGATCGCCCAGGCGTCCTGAATGGCGGTCTTCACGTCCCGTGTATCCCGGCCCGCGCGTTTGGCCTGCTGGTATTCCGCCAGCGAGTAGTTGCGCGGGTCGCGTTGTCGCCGGTCGGCCAGACCCGGCGGCATCCGCCAGCCATGTTCGATGAAGAGTTCGCGTGAGACGCCGCACAGCCGCATCTTGGAATAGGGCAGCGGGATCGCCTTCATCCGCTCCACGTCGATGCGGCTCCAGACCGCATGGGCATGGCGGCGGCCTTCTTTCTCATGGAAGACAACGACGCGGGGCTGGCCCGTCAGGCCCAGCTCGGCTTCGGCCCGGTCGATGGCGGCTTCAAACGCCACCGTAGGTACATTCTTGCCCGGCGGCGGGTTGAGGCTCAGCGAGAACAGGAACTGTTTGCAGCGCGTGCCTCTGCTCAGCGCATAGGCCTCGTTGAGCGCCTCCGGCAGCGTGTCCGAGGCGAAGCCCCGGACCTCGTGCAGCTCAATGTGGTCGTTCTCCTCCTTCAGGAGGTGCAGGGCGAGATTTCGCGCTCCGCCGCGTGCGTTTCCGACAAGGATCATCAGAAGGTTCCCACCGGCTTGATCCCCAGCGCCTCGATAAGGGCGCTCCGCATCTGGCGAATGTCCTCGCAGGCCGCGCGCAGCTCCTCCAGCAGCTCCGGCGTGGCCGGGAGCGCCCCCGTATGCGCGGCCTTGGCGATCTGGTTCATGTTGGAGGCCAGCCGGGACTGGCCCAGCGCTCCCAGCGAGCCGGCCAGCGCGGCCTGGTCCACGCTCGGCTGACGGCGCTCCACCTTCCGGGGCGAGGCGTCCTCGCCGAACACCCGCATACGGATATATGCGCCGATGGAGCGGCTCCCGGCTTTGGCCCGCAGCCATGCCCGTTCTTCTTCCGTCAGGCGCAGGGAGAAGGGCGGGGGGTATGTCCGCTTCCCATTCGCCTTCCGAGGCCGTTTGGCGCGGTTAAAATCTGAGAAACAACGGCTCATGGTTCGAGCCGCTCGAAATCAACCCCTTCCTGTTTTATCTGGTGTTCCCAATCTTCGAATGCCTCAAGGAGGGAGTTCAACTTATCTCCGTCCAGTGGCACCATCCCCGCCGCCCGCGCGCGGGACCGGGCCGGACGAAGGAGTTTGCCATGCCGAGCGGTCCGGACAGGCTTTCGAACGCCGGCAAGCCCCTGTTTTTCAAGCTGGATGACGGCGCCGCTTCGGCGCTGGGCGCGCCTGCCGTGCGCGACGGGCGGGACGAGGCGGTGCGCGCAGCCGTGCGGTCTTTGTCCGTGATGCAGAAAGAGGCGGTCGTGGTTTCGGCGCGCAGCGGCGCGGCCTGGCGGCTGGCCTCGGACGAGGGGGCGTATCTGGACGGGCACGACGTGGCGCCCTGCCCGCTCTCCTTCTTCTCCACCGGCATGGTCTGCCTGTTCATGGAGGAGATCCTGGCGCTGGCGAATCGGCGCGGGATCCGGCTTTCGAACCTGAAACTGGTCCAGGACAATTTCTACACGATGCGCGGATCGGCCCTGAAAGGCACGATGACCGGCGGCGCGAAGGACGTCGCGCTGGCCGTCAGCGCCGATACGGACGCCGCGCCGGACACGCTGCGCGCGCTGGTCTGCGACGCGGTGGCCGCCGCGCCGGTGAACGGCCTTTTGCGCGGGGTCCTGCCCAGCCTGTTCACGCTGACCCATAACAATGCGGCGATCACGCCGGAAAAGGCGCGGACGCCGGACCGCGCGGCCCTGCCCGATCCGGACGCAGCGTTCGCGGAGCTGACGCCCGCGCCCGGCGACTGGGCGGATTTGATCGTGAAGGGCGGGATGAGCCCGAAGAACGAGAACACCGCGACCTACGCCGGCGGCAGCCTGGCCGAGGAGCAGGACCGCCTGCTGCATCTGCGGGTGACCTGCGTGCGGCGGCCGGACGGGGTGAAGGCCGTCGAGCAACAGCTGTTCAATCCGCACGGATCGGTCTTCCGCTATCTGTGCGACGAGGCGCCGGGCATGGGCGGCGGGGGCCGCGCGCCGGGCATGGGCGGCGGGGGCCGCGCGCCGGGCATGGGCGGCGGCGGCCGCGCGCCGGACGCGGCGTCCTATCTGGCCGCCGGGATCG
>CAJXKJ010000009.1 GCA_913055605.1 uncultured Euryhalocaulis sp.
GCGCCGGACGCGCCGCTGCCGATGGAGCATACGCCGCGCAAGGTCTTCGAGCGCCTGTTCGGCCAGGGCGACACGCCGGCGGAGCGCAAACAGATCGCCCACGATTTCGGCAGCATCATCGACATGGTGATGTCGGACGCCGCGGAACTGAACATGAAGCTGGGCGCGTCGGACCGCCGCGTGCTGGACAATTATCTGGAGTCCGTCCGCGAGATCGAGCGGCGCATCCAGCAGGCCGAGGCGCGCGACATGTCTGAGGTGGACCTGCCGGAGATGCCGGCCGGCCTGCCGACCTTCGACGAGCGGCTGAACCTGATGTTCGACATGGCGGCCGTGGCCTATCAGACGAACCTCAGCCGGGTGATCAGCTATATGATGGCGGCGGAGGTCAGCAACCACGCCTATACGCATCTGGGCATCACCAGCGCGTTCCACCCGCTGTCGCACCACAACAACGCGCCGGCCAAGCTGGAGCAGCTGACCCAGCTCCAGACCTATCACGCCGAGACCTTCGCCAAATTCCTCGCCAAGCTGGCCGACACGCCGAACGGCGACGGCACGCTGCTGGACCAGGCGATCTTCCTGTATGGCGGCAATATGCGCGACAGCTCGCTGCACGATCACATCAAGCTGCCCTCCATCGTGGTCGGCGGCGGCTGCGGGCGGATCAAGGGCGGCCAGCACCTGATGTATCCGGACCGCACGCCGCACGCGAACCTGCTGCTGACGCTGATGGAGCGCGCCGGCGTGCCGGTCGAAAGCGTCGGCGACAGCACCGGCCTGCTGTCGGAGATCTGAGCATGCGCACCGCCCTTCTCTGCGCCGTCGCGGCCGCCGCACTGTTCCACGCGGCCGATGGCGAGGCCGCCGGCGGCGGGCTGCTGGACGCCGCGCGCGCCGGCGAGCGCGAGGCCGCGCTGGACCTGATCAAGGACGGCGCCGACCCGGCCGAGCGGGAGGCGGACGACACCACGGCCCTGCACTGGGCCGTTCATAATGACGACCCGGTTCTGGTGAAGCGCCTGCTGGACGCCGGCGCCGATCCGAACGCGCGCAACGATTACGGCGTGACCCCGCTGGCCGAGGCCGCGGTGCGCGGCGACGACCGGATCATCGCGCTGCTGCTGAAGGCCGGCGCCGATGCGGAGTCGCCGACCGATTACGACCAGACCGCGCTGATGGCCGTGGCCCGCACGGGCAATCTGGAATCGGCCAGGCTGCTGCTGGAGGCCGGCGCCGCGGTGGACGCGCGCGAGACCTGGCGCGGCCAGACCGCGCTGATGTGGGCCGCGGCCCAGTGCCAGCCGGCGATGATCGCGCTGCTGATCGAACACGGGGCGGACCCGGAAGCCCGGTCGACCGTGAACGACTGGCAGCGGCAGATCAGCGCCGAACGGCGCGCGCAGTGGCGGCCTATCGGCGGGCTGACCCCGATGCTGTTCGCGGCCCGGCAGGGCTGTGTGGATGGCGCGCGGGCGCTGGTGGACGGCGGGGCCGACCCCGACCAGACCGACCCCGAGGGCATGACGCCGATGTTCATGGCCGCCAATAATTTCCATTTCGACGTGGCGGCCTATCTGCTGGAGGCCGGCGCCAATCCCAATAAATGGGACTGGCGCGGACGCACGCCGCTCTATGCCGCGGTGGACCTGAACACGGTGCCGCGCGGCGGACGGCCCGACCGCCCCTCCGACGACGCAGTCAGCAGCCTGGATTTGATCCGGCGCCTGCTGGAGTCCGGCGCGAACCCGAACATCCAGCTGAAGCTGTTTCCGCCCTATCGCTATCTGAAAGACGACCGCGGGGCGGACAATGTGCTGGATCGCGGCACGACGCCGCTATTGCGCGCCGCCAAGGCGTTCGACGCCCCGGCGATGGCGCTGCTGCTGGAGCATGGCGCCTTGACCGAACTGCCCACGATCCACGGCGTGACGCCGGCGATGATCGCGGCCGGGCTCGGCTCCACGCCCATCGACACGCGCGGCCAGTTCGACACCGCCGACGTGCAGCAACGCTCGATCGCGGCGCTGACGCTGCTGCTGGAGGCCGGCGCCGACATCAACGCCGAGGACGCGCTGGGCCAGACCCCGGTGTTCGGCGCGGCGCTGTGGGGATGGACGGACGTGGTCGCCTTCCTGGCCGACAAGGGCGCGGACCTGACCCATGCGGACAATGACGGCATGACGCCGCTGGACGCCGCGCAGGGAAAGTTCAGCCGCGGCCGCGGGCGCGGCGGGCTGGGCGGCGAGGCCCATCCGGACACCGCGCAGATGATCGAAGACATCATCGCCCGGCAGACCGCCGAGGGCGGCCCGGCCGAGGCGGCCCGCCCGCTGCAGGCGGACGCCGACCGCGGCTAGGCCGCGGGAGCCCACAACACACACACATATATATAGGCGGCCGGCCGGACCGGAGCCTGCAGGGCTGCGCGGCCGGCGCAGCGTGCGGCCGCGCCCGACCCGGCGGCCGGCGCAGCCCGTCGGCGCGCCGCTCCCGCTTCCCATGTCCGCAACGAAAAGGGCGCAAAGAAAAAGGGCGCCGCGGGGTGTCCGCGGCGCCCTGAATTACGTGACGTTTGACGATCAGTATTCGAAACGCAGACCGGCGACGAAGCGGCGGCCGAGCGTGTCGTACAGACCTTCATTGGTGCCGAACCCGCTTCCCGAGAAGGAAGACCAGGTCGGCACGAGGGGGGGGTCGCGGTCCAGCAGGTTGGTCACGTTCAGGAAGACCTGGAACCCGGTATTGTTGAAGGCTTCGAAATCGTACGCCACCCGGGCGTCGGTATAGATCACCGAACCCTGATGGTTGTTCATGATGTCGACGCCTTCGACATAGTCGATATCGACGATGCCGCCGCTGAGATAACGGCCCTGCATGTACAGGCTGAACGGCCCGTTGCGGTAGGTCAGGCCCAGCGTGCTGCGCCAGTCCAGATCGGCGCTGACGATCTCGCCCGTCGTGTCCCGGGTCGTGCCGGTGTCGGTCGTGGTCGAGTTCTCCAGCAGGTGGGTCGCCAGGAACCGGCCCGTCAGGCTTTCGTCGCCGCCGAGCAGGCTGATGTCGGTGGTGTAGATCGCCTCGAAGTCGATGCCTTCGTTCTTGGCGCTGCCGAGATTGGTGTAGATGTTCTGGACGTTGGTGATGCGGTTGGTCCCCGCGTCCCGCGTGATGCGGCCGCAGAGTTCGGCGTCCCCATCAAAGCAGTCGTCGATGATCCGCTGGACGCCCAGCAGCTCGATCGCGTCGTTGATCTCGATGCTGTAATAGTCGACCGAGAGCGACAGGCCGGGAATGTAGGACGGCTGGTACACACCGCCGACCGTGATGGTGTCGGCCTCTTCCGGCGCGACATTCGGGTTCCCGCCGCGGATCTGGAAGGCGGTGTAGCTGAGGCCGTCCAGTTCGGGATCCTGAAGGCCGGTGGCCTGGCCCTGCTGGTCGAAACGCTCTTCCAGGCTGCCCGCCCGCACGTCGCGCGACACGGTGCCGCGCAGGCGCAGGTCGGTCGTGACCTGCCAGTCCAGACCGGCCTTCCACGCCCAGATGCCGCCCGAGCCGGCATAGTCGGCATAGCGCGCCGCCAGGCTGGCGTTGAGCTGCTCCATCCCCGGCTGGCCGGAGATCAGCGGGATCAGGGTTTCGGCGAAGACTTCCTTCACGTCGAAATCGCCGGTGTAGTCGCTGAGGTCCACGCCGTCGGTGACGTCGTCCTGGCCCTCGTCGTCGCCCGGGATGCCGCGAATGCCGAGCGCCGGATCGTTCATCGGGGTGTCCAGCGCGTCGATCGCGTCCGGCCCGAAATCGTGATCGATCGACTGTTCGCGATAAGAGCCGCCGACCGCCAGCGAAATGGCGCCCGCGCCCCAGCCGTCGAACACTTCGCCGTTGGCCGCCAGCTCCACCATGTGCTGTTCGGTCTTGGCCTGCACATAGGAGTCGCCTTCGGTGATCCAGTCCACCGCGGCGGCAGAGGCCCGGCCGGCGCCCAGCAGATTGAGCGGGACGCAGCCGTCCCAGCGGCTCGCGCCGGGATTCACGACATTGACGTTACAGACGATGTTGCCGCTGCCGTCGAGCACCGCGTCCACGGCCATGGCCGTGCGGTCGCGGCGCTGGAAGCCGGTGAACAGAAGCTGGTTGTCGTTCCTGCCGTACTGGTAGTAGCCGTCCAGCGCCCACCCGGTGAGAACCCCGCCCAGTTCGGCGTTGAAGCCGCCCGAGAAGGAGTAGGTGTCGTTGGTCAGGATCATGCGATCCTGCGCGATGTCCGCGGCGGTGTGGTAGCGGTCCAGCCGGAAGGAGCTGATGCCCTCCGCCGTCATGGCGGACTGGATATCGGCCGGCAGGAACGGGTTGCCGCTATAGATCGTGTAGGCGTAGCGCTGGTGGCCGAGCGGCAGGGTGCCGACGCTGTTGGCGTAGTTGTAGCCGTACAGGCCGTTCACATAGAGCTCGACACTGTCGCTCAGCTCGTAGGTCAGATTGACGAAGGCGCTGCCGCGCTTGCTGTCCGGCACGAACGAGCCGGACCGCGTGCCATCGGGGAAATTCTCCGTGCTGACCGAGGTGTCGAACTCGTACGCATTATAGCCGCTGCCGCCGGCCATCGACTGGGTGCCCCGGCCGATGGAGGCCGGCGAACCATAGATGAACGGCGTCGTGGAGCCGTCCGGCTGGAAGAACAGGTCGTGGATCGACGTCCCCGGCGCATAGATCGTGCCGCCGGTCGTGTAGAGCGTGGACTTCACGTTCGGCAGGACGAGGTATTGCGGCGCCGTGCGGCTCGCATTCCAGGCCGGGTTGGTGACCAGGCCGGTGCCGTTCCACCAGTCGCGGCCGTCCAGATTGTCGATCCGGTCGGATTCGAACCAGTCGGCCGACGCCACGATATGGGCGCGGGAGCCGAGCGCAGCGCCGCCGGTCAGGCTGATCTCGTAGTTCTCGTTGTCGTTCCGGTCGGTGATCCCGTACTGGACGTGGCCTTTGATGCCTTCGTAATCGTCGTCGAGGATGAAGTTGACGACGCCGGCCACGGCGTCCGTGCCGTAGGCCGCCGAGGCGCCGCCGGTCACCGTCTCCACCCGCTCGATCAGGGCTTCCGGGAAAACGTTGATGTCGACATTGCCGAGGCGGTTCGACGGAACCACCCGGTGGCCGTTCAGCAGCACCAGCGTCCGCTTGGAGCCGACGCCGCGCAGGTTGACGTTGGAGGCGCCCGCCGAGTCGCCCTTACTGGCGGCGGTGCTCGGGCTGGCGTTGTTCACGAACTGGGGCAGCTGGTCGAGCGCGTCGATCAGATTGGTCGGCGCGATCGTCTGCAGCTCGTCGGCCTGGATGACCGTGACCGGCGTCGGCGTGCTCATCCCGCTGCGGCGGATCCGCGAACCGGTGACCTGGACGACGTCATCCACCTGGGCGACCTGGGTCGGCTGGGCTCCGCCCTCCTGGGCGAAGGCGCCGCCCGCGGCGCCGAGGGCGAGCGCGAAACCGCACACGCCACTCATTTGCAAAGCTTTGAATTGGAACGACTTGTTACGACGAACGCCCATATTCGGGCGCACGGATGCCGGGACACGCATGGTTGGATCCTCCCCCTGATTAACCGCCGGGGGACGAACATCCGCCCTGCCGACAGCCGCATTTCGCTTTATTGCGTTTTGTATACCTTATCCGATGTAATTCTTTTCGCAAAACGTTTGCGTACAAAAAACCGCATCGGAACGTAGAAATCTGTGGCCGGCGGGGGTCCGGCCGCACCGGCGCCCCCATCGCGTGACGGGATGGGTAAAGGACTCTCGCGGTTCGCAGAAGTTACGGTGTCGTCACGTTCCACCTCGCTTCCTTGACAGCGAGGGGCCGCCTCATTCTTGTATACAATATATAGACCCCGTGACCGGGAGGACGGTCCAAGGGGCGCAAACGTAGGAATTCGATCATTGGCTAGCAGACTGCCAACCCGCCGCCGGTTCCTTG
This sequence comes from uncultured Euryhalocaulis sp., assembly GCA_913055605.1. Lineage (GTDB taxonomy): Bacteria > Pseudomonadota > Alphaproteobacteria > Caulobacterales > Maricaulaceae > Euryhalocaulis. Next base: position 5,977 of record CAJXKJ010000009.1, read on the forward strand.
GATCGGCCGCCGCCGGGGCCGCCGCGCTTGGACTCGGCGCAAGCATTGGCGGCCGCGCCACAGCGGCCACCGGCGATATCGCCGCCGCGCCGGTCGCGGACGGCCTGGTCCTGTTCACCGGCGCCGGCGGGAACGTGCTGGTGGCCGAGGCGCCGGACAGCCTGCTGATGATCGACAGCGGCGTAGAGGAAAAGGCCGAAGCGCTGATGCGCGCCATCGCCGACCGGTTCGGCGGCCGCCCCGTCGCGACGCTGTTCAACACGCACTGGCATCTGGACCATACCGGCGGCAACGCGCTGGCCGCCGCCCAGGGCGCGCAGATCCTGGCCCAGGACAATACGCGCGGCTGGATGGGCAACGCCTTCTATGTCGCCTGGCAGGAGCGGCATTATCCCGCGCGCGAGCCCGCCGCCCGCCCGACGGCCTCGTTCGACCGCACGGGCGAGATGGATTTCGGCGGCCGCCAGATTCTGTACGGCCACCTTCCGCGCGCCCACACCGACGGCGACCTCTATGTCCGCTTTCCTGACGCAGACGTCGTCGCGGTCGGCGACGTCGTCTCCCCCGGCGCCTATCCGGTTCTGGACTATTCGACGGGCGGCTGGAGCGGCGAGATGATCGATTCGCTGGCCATGCTGCTGGAGACCAGCGGGCCGGACACCGTCTTCGTCGCGGGCGCCGGCCAGCCCGTGGGGCGCGCGGCCGTTCAGGCCCAGCACGACATGATGGTCGAGGTTCAGGCCCGCATGGTGCAGCTGATGCGCCAGGGCAAGGGCCCGGCGGACATGATGGCCGAAGGGATGACCGCCGATTTCGACGCAGATTGGGGCGACCCCAGCCTGTACCTCTACAACGCCTATCAAGGCATCTATGGCCATTTCCGGGATATGCGCTTTGCCTGAATCACGCACCGTTCGCCGCCGCGCCGCACTGGCCGCCGCCTGCGCGCTCGTCCCGCTCGCGGGCCTGGCCCAGCCCTCCACCGAGACCGTGGAGAAGAACTGGGACGTGCTAAACCAGTACTGCATCGAGTGTCATAATTTCACCGACTGGGCCGGCGAGATCGCGTTCGACGTGATGACCCCCGATGGGATCGCCGACGACGCGGAGATCTGGGAGCACGCGATCCGAAAGATCCGCGGCGGCCTGATGCCGCCGCCGGGCGAGGCGCGCCCCGAAGCCGCCGTGCTGACCGGACTGGCGCAATCGCTGGAGGACTATCTGGACGCGGTGGCGGAAACCTCGCCGCCGGAGCCGGGCCATGTCTCCCTGCAGCGGCTGAACCGCAAGGAATACGCCAACGCGGTGCACGACCTTCTGGCCATCGAGATCGAGCCCGAAATCTATCTGCCGCCGGACAATTCGGCCGGCGGATTCGACAATATCGCTAACGTGCTGAAGGTCTCCCCGACCTTCCTCGACCAGTATCTGGCCGCGGCCCGGGAGATCAGCATCCGCGCGGTGGGCGATCCGGCGCCGGACGCCGGGCGCGCCATCTACATCGCCTCGGGCGAGGACCAGACCAGCCATATCGACGGCCTGCCGCTGGGCACGCGCGGCGGGCTGGTCGCCGAGCACGATTTCCCGGCGGACGGCAATTATGTCTTCAACATCTCGGGCCTGCTGAGCGCCCGCTATGTCTATGGCGTCTATGACGCGCACACGCTGATCCTGACCGTCGACGGCAAGCGCGTGTTCGAGGCCGCGCTCGGCGGCGATTCCGATTTCCGGGCCGTGGACCAGGGTCAGGAAGCGGTCGCCAACCAGGTGCGCGAGCGGTTCCGCAATATCGAGGTTCCGGTCCAGGCCGGCCGCCACAAGGTCGGCGTCACCTTCATCCAGCGCGCCATGGCGGAGTCCGACGACGTGCTGCAGCCGCTGAACCCGATCCGCCTGGACGCCGGCGGCAATTCCGGCGGCATGGACGAAATCTCGCGCATCGAAACGCTGGAGGTTCTGGGCCCGTTCGACCCGACCGGCATCAGCGACACGCCGAGCCGCCGCAAGATTTTCTCCTGCTATCCTGATCAGCCGTCCGAGGAATGGTCCTGCGCGCAGCAGATCTTCGCCGAGATCGGCCGCAAGGCGTTCCGCCGGCCGGTCACCGAAGAGGACATGGCGACGATCGAGGCGTTCTATCGAAGCGGCGTTTCCGAAGGCGGATTCGAGACCGGCGTGCAGAAAGGGATCATGTCGATCCTGGCCTCGCCGAAATTCCTCTATCGCGGCGCGCCGCCGCGCGAGGATCTGGAGCCCGGGACGCTGTACGAGGTCAGCCAGCTGGAGCTGGCCTCGCGACTGTCCTTTTTCCTGTGGAGCTCGCTTCCCGACGACGCGCTTCTGGACGCGGCGCTGGCCGGGGAGCTGCGCGAGCCGTCCGTCCTGCGCGCCCAGATCAAGCGCATGCTGGACGATCCGCGCGCCACACAGACGCTGACCACCGACTTTGCGTTCCAGTGGCTGGAGATCACGGCGCTGGACCATCTGGAGGACCGCGATCCCGACCGCTATCCGAATTTCGACGACGGCCTCACCAAGGCCTTCCGGGAGGAGATGGAGCTGTATCTCGGCAGCATCTTCGCGGCGGACCGCAACGTGCTGGACCTGCTGACCGCCGACCACACTTTCGTCAACGAGCGGCTGGCCGATTTCTATGGCGTGCCCGGCGTCAACGGCGACAAGTTCCGCCGCGTGACGCTGGAGGACGACCGCCGCTGGGGCCTTCTGGGCAAGGGGGCGGTGCTGACCGTGTCGTCCTATCCGCACCGGACCTCTCCGGTGCTGCGCGGCCAGTGGATCCTGGCCAATATTGTCGGCGCGCCGCCCGAGGCCCCGCCGCCGGGCGTGGACACCGATCTGGACGAGGATCCGAGCACGACCGAGGCGACCACGGTGCGCGGGCGGCTGGAGCAGCACCGCGCCGATCCGTCCTGCAACAACTGCCACGGCATCATCGACCCGCTCGGACTGGCGCTGGAGAATTTCAACGCAATCGGCGAGTGGCGGGACATCGACCGCTATACCGCGACCCTGATCGACGCCAGCGGCGACCTGGCCGGCATCGGCGCGATCAGCGGGCCGGCGGATCTGCGCGCGGCGCTGACCGCCGACCCCGACCAGTTCGCCCGGACCTTCACCGAGAAGCTGCTGTCCTATGCGCTGGGCCGCACGCTGACGGCGAGCGACATGCCGGTGGTGCGCGCCATCCTGCGCGACGCCGCCAAGGACGATTACCGCGTGTCGGCGATCGTGACCGGAATTGTGATGAGCGCGCCGTTCCAGATGGAGCGCGCGCCGGAAGCCGCGGAGCCGGCGCCCAGCCAGGAAGCGTCGCTGGCGCCCTGACGGCGAACCGCGACGGGAGGAAGACCGATGTATGTCAGCAAGAAACATTTGTCCCGGCGCGCCGTGCTGCGCGGCGCCGGCGTGGCGCTGGGCCTGCCGTTCCTGAACGCGATGGTGCCGGCCGGCACGGCGCTGGCGCAGACCGCCGCGGCGCCCCGCCCGCGCCTGGGCTTCTTCTATCTTCCGCACGGCGCGATCATGGGCAACACGACGCTGGGCCCGGATGTGAACGGCTGGACGCCGGACCGGGAAGGCGCGGATTTCGACTTCAAGGACATCCTGAAGCCGCTGGAGCCGCTGAAAAGCCGGCTGACCGTGGTGAGCCAGATGCACAACCGGCCCGCCGAAAGCAGCGCCGTGCACTCCATCACGCCGGGCACCTGGCTGTCCTGCGTGGCGCCGGCCAAGAGCCAGCAGCCGCGCGGCGGCATCACCGTCGACCAGCTCGCCGCCCAGCATATCGGCCAGGACACGCCGCTGCCCTCGCTTGAGGTCTGCACCGAGCTCAATGGCGGCGGCGGCCAGTGCGACGGCACCTATGGCTGCAGCTTCGGCAAGACGATCTCCTTCGCCAACGCGACCACGCCGCTGCCGATGGAGGAAGACCCGCGCAAGCTGTTCGAGAAGCTGTTCGGCCGCGGCAAGACCGAGGCCGAGCGCGCCGCGATCAACCGCGACTTCGCCTCGATGCTGGACATGGTGACCCAGGACGCCAAGCGGATGAAGCTGGATCTGGGCGCCGAGGACCGGGTGGTCATGGACGACTATCTGGAAAATGTGCGCGAGATCGAACGCCGCATGCAGATGATGGAGCAGCAGGACTCCGCCGACATGGCGCTGCCCGAAATCCCGGTCGCGATTCCGGATTTCGACGCGCAGCTGACCCTGATGTTCGACCTGATCGCGCTGGCTTACCAGGCCGACCTGACGCGCGTGGCGACCTTCATGCTGGCCGCGGAGGTCAGCAGCCGCACCTTCCCCGAACTCGGCATCCCGGAGGCGTTCCACCCGCTGTCGCACCGGACCGGGGACCGCGAGGCGGCCGAGAAGCTGATCCGCCTGCAGGCCTATTTCACGCAGGCCTACGCCAATTTCGCGCAGAAGCTGGCCGAAACGCCGGACGGCGAGAATTCGGTGCTGGACAACGCCATGCTCGTCTACGGCTCGAACATGAGCAGCAGCAACAAGCACGACAATTATCCGCTGCCGACCACGGTTCTGGGCGGCGGCGCCGGAACGCTGAAAGGCAACCAGCATATCCGCACCGCGGACCATACGCCGCTAGCCAATCTCCACCTGACCCTGTTGCAGCGCGCCGGCGTGCCGGAAACCGCGTTCGGCGACAGCACCGGCACGATCGAGGAGATCTAGGGCCATGCGCGCGCATTTCCTCGCCGTCACGCTTCTGGCCGCCGCCGCCGCGCCCGCCATCGCGGCCGACAGCGCCGATATTGTCGCGGCGGCGGAGGCGGGCGATTCCGACGCGGTCCGCGGCCTGATCCGCACCGGGGCCGACGCGTCGGCGGCCTCGGCCGACGGCACAACCGCGCTGCACTGGGCCGCCTATAACGGCGATGCGGAGCTTGCCCGGACGCTGCTGCGCGCCGGCGCCGACCCGGATGGGCAGAACGATTACGGCGCGACGCCGCTGTCCGCTGCGGCGCTGGCCGCCGACACGGTGCTGATCGAGGCGCTGCTGGACGGCGGGGCCGATCCCGACCTCGCCAATGCGGACGGGCAGACGCCGCTGATGGTGGTGGCGCGCTCCGGCAATGTCGACGCGGCGCGCGCGCTGCTGAAGGCCGGCGCCGATCCCAACGCGACCGAACAATGGCGCGGGCAGACCGCCCTGATCTGGGCCGCCGCGCAGGGCCGGCCGGACATGGTCGCCCTGCTGCTGGAGCACGGCGCCGGGCCGGACGCGCGCGGCAAGGTCAATCACTGGGAAAGCCAGGTCAGCGGCGAGCCGCGCGCCCAGTATCGCGAGATGGGCGGGCTGACGCCGATGCTCTACGCCGCGCGCGAGGGCTGCGCGGAATGCCTGTCGCGGCTGGTCGAAGGCGGCGCGGACCCGGACCTGCCGGACCCGCAGGGCGTCACGCCGCTGGTGATGGCGATCAACAGCATGCATTTCGACGCGGCCAAAGTGCTGATCGAGGCCGGCGCCGATGTCGACAAATGGGACTGGTGGGGCCGCTCGCCGCTTTATGTCGCGGTGGACATGAACACCGTGCCCTATGGCGGGCGCGTGGACCGTCCGGCGGTCGACGACGCCACCTCGCTGGACGTGATCCGCATGCTGCTGGAGCGCGGGGCCAATCCGGACACGCGGCTGAAACTGTTTCCGCCCTACCGCCATGTCGAGGACGACCGCGGCTGCGACCTGATGCTGGACATCGGCACGACGCCGCTGCTGCGCGCCGCCAAGACGTTCGACGCCCCGGCGATCGCGCTGCTGCTGGAGCACGGCGCCGACGTGAACAAATCCAATGTCTATGGCGTGGCGCCGGTCATGGCCGCCGCCGGGACCTGGTCGGTGGAGTGCGACGTGCGCGGCGGGCCGGGATATCTGGACGCCAACGTGCAGGAGAAATCCATCGCGGCGCTGGACCTGCTGCTGAAGGCCGGCGCGGACATCAACGCAAGCGACGATCTGGACCGGGGCAGTTTCGGCCAGGCCCGCGGCCAGACCGCCCTGCACGGCGCGGCCTTCTGGGGATGGAACGATGTCGTCCGCTATCTGGTCGCGAACGGTGCGGACATCACGGCGCAGGACAGGAACGGCATGACGCCGATCGACGCCGCGATGGGCCGCGCCGGCGGCCACGACCGCGGCGCGACGATCATGGTGTTCGAGGAGACCGCCGCCCTGTTGCGCGAACTGTGTGCGGAACAGGCCGGTTGCGCGCTTCCGCCCGAACAGGCGGCCCAGGCGGGCGACCCCTCCGCCGGGTAATTTTCGAAAAGCGCCGTCCGGCTCGGGGCCGGTTCAGCCCTCCACGTCCGTTTCCGGGCGGTCGTCGCCGCGCGAAAGCTCGTGGCGCCAGTGGCCGGTCTCGTCCTCATAGGTGATCCCGACCGTCTCGCCGGCCACGACCTGTTCCTTGGCCGCGCGTTCGGCCGCCGCGCGGGCGGCGTCATGGCTCGGAAACGTCTCGGAAAACACGCCCTGGACCGTATAGGCCCAGCCGCCGTCATGCTGCACGATCTGGTAGACAAGTTTCGCCATGGCCCGGCCCTCCGATAGCGCGCCCCGGAACGATCCTCCCTTTCCGTGACTGTTACAAGCAGGGGAACTGGACGCCGGCCTTGCGATTGGGCGCGCGGGACGGCGCGGGCTTGTGTATCGTCCGGAAAACCTCTCCGGTTCCGGCATGCACGACTCTGCGCCCCAGACCGTCCGACTCGACCGCCCGGTGGACGCCGGGCGCGATCACGTGCTGGGGGAGGACCAGGCGACCATCACCCTGGTGGAGTACGGCAGCTATGCCTGCCCCTATTGCCGCGCGGCCAATGACGAGATCGCCAAGCTGCGCGACCGGCTGGGCGGCCAGCTGCGCTATGTCTTCCGCCACCGGCCTCTGACCGGCAGCGACCTGGCCCGCCGCGCGGCGGTGCTGGCCGAGCGCGCCGATCCCGACCAGTTCTGGGCCGCCCATATCAAGCTGATGACCCGGTCGGAGACGCTGGGCGAGGACGACCTGCAGGCGGTCGCCGCCGATCTGGGCGTTCTCGACAGGGACATGCCGGAGGCGGGCGCCCCGGACGCGGCGCAGGCCCGCGCCGAGGCGCGCGTGGCAGAGGACGAGCGGAGCGCCGCCGCCAGCGGCGTGATGGTCACCCCGACCTTCTTCGTGAACGGCCGCCGCTATGACGGGCCGTGGGACGAAAGCTCGCTGGCCGACGCGGCCCTGGGCACGCTCGGCCACCGGGTCGGCGCCACGGCGCTGGACTTCGCGCGCTGGGGTCCTTCGGCGGGCGTGCTGCTGCTGATCGCCGCGCTTGTCGCTTTGGTGCTCAGCAATTCGCCGCTGGGCCCGGCGGTGGAGGCGTTCTGGGAATGGGATCTGGGCTTCGCCTTCGGCGAGTCCGGCTTCGCCATGTCGCTGCGCCACTGGATCAATGACGGCCTTCTGACGGTCTTCTTCCTGGTCGTCGGGCTGGAGATCAAACGCGAATTCACCGTCGGCCACCTCGCCACGCGGCGAAGGGCCGCGCTGCCCGTCGTGGCGGCGCTGGGCGGGATGATCGGGCCGGTGGTGCTGTATCTGGCCCTGATCGCCAATCCGGAATGGCGGCATGGCTGGGGCGTGCCGGTCGCCACCGACACCGCCTTCGCCATCGCGCTGATCGCGATGCTGGGGCGGCGCGTGCCGCTGGCCCTGCGGGTCTTCCTCACCGCCACCGCGATCGTCGACGATATCGGCGCGATCCTGGTCGTGGCGGCCTTCTATTCGGGGGAGCTGCAGCCGGTTTATCTCGTCGCCGCGGCCGCGCTGGTGGTCCTGCTGGCCCTGCTGAACCGGGCCGGGGTATACCGCGCCGCGCCCTATATCCTGCTGGGCGTGCTGCTGTGGATTTTCGTGTTCGCCGGGGGGCTGCACGCCACGCTGGCCGGCGTCCTGCTGGCCTTCGTCATCCCGACCCGGCCGCCGGCAAACCTGGCCGCGCTCACCGCCCAGGCCGACGCGGTCATCAAGGCCGAGGCCGAGCGCGGCGACGAGGCCCTGCGCCATGGCCCGTCGGTTCCCGCCCTGCAGGCGCTGGACCGGATTCACGACCGGCTGGAATCCCCGGCCGACCGCCTGCTGCGCCGCATGGGGGGGCAGTCCAGCTATGTCGTGCTGCCGGTGTTCGCGCTGGCCAATGCGGGGGTGGCGCTGTCCGGCGGGGTGTGGAGCGGGCACGGATCGCTGCTGCTGGCCGTCATCGCCGGGCTGGCGATCGGCAAGCCGCTGGGCATCTTTTCGGCTTCGGCGCTGGCGGTGCGGCTGGGCGTCGCCGAAAAGCCGGACGCCTATTCCTGGCGCCAGCTGGCCGGGGCCGGTGCGCTGGCCGGCATCGGCTTCACCATGTCGCTGTTCATCGCCGGCCAGGCCTTCGCCGACCCGGAGGATTTCGCCGCCGCCAAGATCGCGGTCTTCGCCGCCTCGGTCCTGGCCGCCACGCTGGGGGTCGCCCTGCTCTGGGGCGCGGAGGCCGCCCGCCGCCCGCGGGAGGACGCCGCCGAGTGCGACGAGCGCGCCTGCACGCCACTGTAGTGCGGCCCTTACTCCGCCAGCGGGTTTCCGCGCGGCTCCCAGGTTTCGTCGAACCGGTCCGGCAGGCCGCTGTCGGAGCTGATATAGCGCCGCGCGATCAACCATTTGCCGTCCTGCTTCACCAGCTCGGTGTCCTCCCGCCCCTGTTCGTACAGGCGCGGCGCCTCGCCGACCCCGTCATTCATCACGCCGGTCCAGATGACATGCGCCTCCGCCGTGTCGCCATGCACCTCGATCACCGGATTGGTCAGCAGCATATGGCCGCGCGGATAGGCGGGGCGTTCGGATTCGCCGTCGCGGCTCGGCCCCGCGCCGTACAGCGCGTCGATCTCCGCATGGCCGACCGCCACCGTTCCGTCGACGTCCAGCAGCGCGTCCTCGGTGAAATAGTCGGACAGCTCATGCGCCTGGCCATTGGCGAGGTCGTAATAATAGCGGGTCAGGAAATCCTCGATCTGGATCCGGTCCAGAAGCGTCTCCGCGGTGACCTGCTGCGCCGCCGCCGGAACGGCAATGGCGGTGAGGCCGGCCAGCAGAGCCAGCCGGGATAGAATGCGTACAGACTGCGCCGTTTTCATCTGGCGTCCTCCCCATAGTGTTTGTTGCCGGCCGCGGGGGCCGGACGGGGAGGATAGCCGCGCCGCTCAGCTGAGTCAGGCGAGTCAGGCGGATCGGCGCGAACGGGTCTTCAGCAATTCGCCGACGCCGCTCAGCAGGCGGTGCGGCTGGCGGTCCGCCGGCTGGACCTTCCAGTCTTTCGCCTTGTAATAGCCGGTGGTGACGCCATAGCCGGTGGCGCCGCCGCGCCGCGCCATCAGGATTTCGCAGGCCGGATCGTCCCCCACCACGCCGACGCGCGTGGCCGGCACCCCCAGCCGACGCGCGATGAAGCGCAGCGCCTGGATCGACGGCTTGCCGGTCAACAGCATCTTCGCGCCGGTCATCTTGCGGATCGCCGCGACGATGGCGTGGGAATAGCCCATGCTGCGCCCCGCCGAGGTCGCGAAGAACGGCACGTCGGAGGCGCAATACAGCTCCGCGCCGTTCCAGATCGCGTTGCAGGCCTGTTCGATGTCCTTCATTCCGCAATCGGGGTGCCAGCCGACATAGACCGCGTCGGTCTCTTCCGCGCCGTCGTCGCCGGTGAAGCGCGTGGCGATTCCCGCCTGCTCCAGGCACCAGCCGACGCCGGGCGAGCCCAGCACCAGCGCCGATTTCACCCCGCGCCGCGTCATCATGTCGGCGGCGACGCTGGACGGGGTCAGCATCTGGTCGTCGGCGACGGGCAGGCCGATCTTGCGCAGCTTCGCCGCCTGTTCGGGCGGCGGATAGGCGCTGCCGTTGGTGAAGGCGACATAGGGCACGCCGCGGCGGCTGAGCTCCTCCAGCGTCTCCACCGCACCAGGCAGCAGCGTATAGCCGCCCAGCGCCCGGTCGCTGAGGATCAGCGTGCCGTCCACGTCGAACATATAGGCCTCGGGCGCCGGCGGCGTTTTCGCGGGCGCTGTCTTCGCTGGCGTCTTCACTGTCGTCTTCGCGCTCTTTTTCGGGGCGCGTTTAGCGGCGCTCATCGGCTCAGCTCCAGATGGAAATCGGGCTTGTCCACGGTGACGCTCTCCAGATCGTCGCGCGCCAGCAAAGCGCGGATCAGCTCCATCGCCGCGTCGCGTCCGGGGACGTAGGTGCGCGGCGCCGGGCCGGCGGCCTGCATCGCGTCGACCTGTTCGGCCGGCATGGTGGCGCGCAGCAGGAATTCCTCGTCCGACAGATCGCGGCCCACACGGCGGCGCAGCTCGTCGACGCTGGCCATGTCCGGTTCGTCGGCCAGCTCCCTGGCGCGGGGCGACGACATGATGCGGTCCATCACATGATCGGCGATCGGGGCGTTCGGGCGGCCGAACCGGCCGATCGCATAGCGCACGATCTCGTCGGGGATGGTCTCGTAGCGCTCCCGTCCCGCCTGCACGCCGGTGACGTTCAGCATCGCCTGGGTCATCACCATCTGGGCGAAGGGCGTCATGACGATGGGATAGCCCAGCTCCTCGCGCACGCGGGCCAGCTCCTCCACCACCTGATCCTCGATGCCGGTGATGCGCTGCTCCGCGAAATGGCGGCGCATCGTGCCCATCATGCCGCCCGGCAATTGGTGGCGCAGATAGGCCGCGTCGAAGGCGCGCGGCGCCCCGGCGGCCAGGCCCTCGGCCTCCGCCAGCTCGGTGAAATAGCGCACGACCTCGGCCAGCGCGTCCTCGTCCACCTGCACGCTGTGGCCCAGCGCCTTCAGATTTTTCAGAACGCGTTCCGCCGGCGGGTTGGACGGGCCGTCCGCCGCCGCGCCGCTGGCGCACTGCACGGTCTCCGCGCCATAGGACGCGCCGTCCGCATAGGTGAGGTCCGCCAGGCCCGCGGTGCAGTGGGCGTGCAGCTCCAGCGGCTTGTCGCCCATTTCGGCGAGGATGGCGGGGATCAGCGTGCGCGCCCGCTCCGGCGTCAGCAGGCCGCCGACATCCTTGATATAGAGCGCGTCGACGTCCGGGCTCGCCGCCATCTGGCGCGCGCGCTCCACGAAATGCGCGTCGTCATGAACCGGGCTGATCGTATAGACGAGCGCGGTGACGACATAGGATGCGCCGCCCGCCTTGGCCATGCGCGCCCCGGCCAGATTGCCCTCCACATCATTCATCGGATCGGCGATGGCGAAGCGGCCGACGCCGTTATTGACCAGCGTGCGATAGGCCAGCGCCATGAATTCCGGGCTCGCCGTCTCCCAGGAGATGAAGCGGAAGCCGGTGGACAGGAATTGCAGCGGCGTGTTCGGGCAGGCCTCGGCCATCAGGCGGATCCGCTCCCAAGGGTCTTCCTTCTTGAACCGGGCGGCGACGGCCATGTGCGTGGAGGTGGTGAAGTCGATCGCCTTGAACCCGACCTGGTCCATGATCGGCGCGACGCTCAGCGTGCGCGCGGTGTCGATCCCGAGCGCCGCCCACAGGCATTGATTGCCGTCGCGCAGCGAGGTCTCGACCATGCGGATGTCAGCCATGCACGGCCTTCTTCGCGGCGGGCGCCGCGCGCTCCAGGAAGCGCGCGCAGAACCCGGTGTCGACGCCGCCTTCGGCGAACTCCCCGTCGGCCAGCACGGCGCGGTGGAAATCCAGATTGGTCGCCACGCCCTCGATCCGCGTCTCCGCGAGCGCCTCGCGCAGCCGCGCGATGGCGTGCGCCCGCGTGTCGCCGTGCACGATCAGCTTGGCCAGCAGGGAATCGTAAAACGGCGGCACGGACGCGCCGTCGGTTATGTGCGTGTCCACCCGCACGCCCTCGCCCGCCGGCCATTGCACGCGCGTGACGGTTCCGGGCGACGGCGCGAAGCCGCGCGCGGGGTCCTCCGCATTGATGCGGCATTCGATGGAGGCGCCTTCGGGCCGTACGTCGTCCTGAGCGAGGCGGAGGCCGTCGCCCTGTGCGATGGCGATCTGCTCGGCCACAAGGTCCGCGCCCGTGACCATTTCGGTCACCGGATGCTCCACCTGCAGCCGGGCGTTCATTTCCAGGAAATAGAATTCGCCCCGGTCGGCGTCGACCAGGAACTCCACCGTTCCGGCGCCGCGATAGTCCAGCGCCCGCGCATAGCGAACCCCGGCCTCCAGAATGGCCTGGCGGAACTCCGGCGCCAGGCGCGGCGCGGGGCTTTCCTCGATCAGTTTCTGGTAGCGGCGCTGCACCGAACAGTCGCGCTCGCCCAGATGGATCACCCCGCCGGCGCCGTCGCCCAGCACCTGCACCTCCACATGCCGGCCGCGCGCCACGAACCGCTCCAGATAGATGCGCGAATCCCCGAACGCCGCCTCGGCCTCCGCGGAGGCGAGCGACGCCGCCTCGGCCAGATCCTTCAGATCGTCGACGCGTTTCATGCCGCGCCCGCCGCCGCCGCCGACCGCCTTCACCAGAAGCGGCGCGCCGATGCGGGCGCCCAGCGCCACGGCGTCTTCCACCGTGTCCGCCCGGCCGCCGGGCGCGACGGGCACGCCGGCCGCCTCCGCCGCGGCGCGGGCGCGCAGCTTGTCGCCCACCGCCTCGATCTGGCCTTGCGTCGGGCCGATCAGGATGACGCCGTTCTCCTCGCACAACCGGGCGAGCTCGGCGCGCTCCGACAGAAAGCCATAGCCCGGATGGATGGCGTCGCACGCCGCCCCCATCGCGGCCTGCACGACGGTGCCGGCGCGCAGATAGGATTCGCCGGACGGCGCCGGGCCGATGCACAGCGTGCGGTCCGCCATCTGCGCGCCGAGGGACCGGAGATCGGCCTGCGAGGCGGCGAGCACGGTCTCGATCCCCAGCGCCTGACAGGTGCGGATGACGCGCACGGCGATCTCGCCGCGATTGGCGATCAGGATGCGCTGAATGGACGCCACGTTCAGTCCGTCCGGACGCGGATCAGCGTCTCGCCGTATTCCACCAGCGTCGCATTCTTCGCCAACACCTCCACCACCTCGCCGGACACGCCGGCGCGGACGGTGTTCATCAGCTTCATCACCTCGATGATGCCGATGATCGTGTCGGGCTCCACGCGTTTGCCCGGCTCGACGAAAGGCGGTTCGCCCGGCTTGGGCGCGCGATAAAAAGTGCCCAACATGGGCGAGGGAACCCCGGCAACGCCTGGCTCTTCCGGCTTTTTTGGCTCTTCTGGCTTTTGCGGCGCCGCCGGGGCGGTCCTGGCCGCGGGTTCCGGCAACTGGGTTTCCGGTGATTGGGGGGCGGGGGGCGCGGCGCGGCGCGGCGCGGCGCCCGACCGGCGCAGGTCGATCTTCAGGTCGCCGCTCTGCAGCGACAGCGTGTCGAAGCTGGATTCCTCCAGCAGTTTCAGGATCTCGGCGACGTCCGCCCTGGTCAGGCTCACTTCCGCCCCCCGAACACGTTCATCACATGCGCCATCGCGCTGTCGGCCGGCTTGGCCACCGGCGCGGCTGCGGCCTCTTTCACGGACCACACCGTCTCTGGCCGGCTCTGCAGCAGCAGGATCTTGCCGCTGTCCCGGTCCACCGCCCATTCGATGTCCTGCGGCTTGCCGTAATGGCGCTCCACCTTGCGCGCGACGTCGCGCAGGCCCTGCAGCTCAGCATCGTCCAGGCACGGCGCCTTGCGCCGGTCGTCCGGCACCTCGCGGTCTTCGATCCCGCCGCCAGGCGCGGGCAGCTGTTCGATATGTTTGTCGGAGATGTCGCGCACCGGGATTTCCCCGGTCAGCTTCGCGACCACCCAGCGGTCCGGCGTGACCTCGCCGGACACCACCGCCGAGCCCAGGCCCCAGGCGCCCTCGATCGTGATGACGGATTTGTCGCCAGTGGTCGGGCTGCGCGTGAACATCACCCCGGCGCAGCGCGCGTCCACCATGCGCTGGACCACGACGCCCATGGCCACGCCGGCCTCGGGCAGGCCCTGCTTGCGGCGATAGCAGACCGACTCCACCGAATAGAGGCTGGCCCAGCAATTGCGCACCTGGGTCAGCACGTCCTCGCCGCCGATCACCCACAGATAGGTGTCCTGCAGCCCGGCGAAGGAGGCCTCCTCGGAATCCTCCGTGGTGGCGGAGGAGCGCACCGCCACCGGCCCCTCGGCCGCCCCGGCGCCGAGCTCGGCATGCGCGGACAGGATCGCTTCGCGTACATCGTCCGGCAGCGGCGCGCCGGTCAGGCGCGCGCGCGCTTTCGCCGCCGCCGCGCCGACGGCGTCCAGATCGTCAGGGTCCAGCGCCTCGATCGGCGCGCGCAGGGGCGCCTCGGCCTCCAGCGCCGCGATGAAGCGTTCGAAGGCGCCGGTCTGCACGACGAAGCCGGGCGGCACGTCGATGCCCGCCCGCGTCAGTTCGCCCAGGCTGGCGCCCTTGCCGCCCGCGGTCAGGCGGTCGCCAATGCCGATCTCGGCGAACCAGGCGATGATGTCGCTGCTGCTCACGCCAGCCCCTATTCCAGAATGGTGACAACGCCGCGCCCGCCGTCCACGCGCACGCGCTGGCCGTCCTGGATGCGGGCGGTGGCGGTGCCGGTGCCGACCACCGCCGGCAGGCCGTATTCGCGCGCCACGATGGCCGCGTGGCTCATCGACCCGCCGATGTCGGACACCGCCGCGGCGATCTTCTGGAAGACCGGCGCCCAGGTCGGGTTGGTGACCTGACAGACCAGAATGTCGCCCTGTTTCAGGCGCCCGATCTCCTGCACCGACTTCACGACGCGGGCCACGCCCTCCACCACGCCGGAGGAGGCGGCGAAGCCGCGCACCTCGTTGGAGTCGCCCTCCCCGGCATTCAGCCAGGCGTCCAGGCTCTCGCGGGTGATGCCCCACAGCATGACGATGGCCGGGTCGTCGATAATATCCGGCACGGGGCCGAGCGCCGGCGCGGCGTCCAGTTTCGCCCAGGCCTCGATGGCTTTCTTGCGCTCGGCGATCATGGCCGGGAAGCGGGCCGGGCCGCGCGGGGGCGATGCGTTCCCCCAGCTGAACATCAGGTCCATGATCGCCTCTTCCAGCTCGTAGCGGGAGAGGTGGAACACGTCCTCTTCCTTCTCGAAGAAGCCGTGCTCGGCCAGCAGGGCGCCGAACTCGCGGATCTTGTTGAAGAACAGGTTCGTGTACCAGTGCTCGCAATAGAATTTGTGGCCCTCGACATAGGGGAAGACGCGGCAGGCCAGCTCGATCATCTGATCGTAGGCGGCCTTCTCCTCCTCGGTGCCCAGCATGTCGCGATAGCCGTCGATCAGCTCGGCCCGCTCGGCCTGCAGCTGTTCGGTCGGGCGTTCGATATTCTCGCCCGACTTCACCTTGTCGATGTATCCGGGGATGGCGGAGAAAGGCAGCGACAGGTCGTCGTTCCACGACCGGTGATAGTGATAGAAGCCGTCCCCGACATTGACGTTGAACCAGGGGTTCCGGCTGGTCTCCAGCTCCGCCAGCCAGTCCTTGCCCGGCTGGCCCATCTGCTCCAGCGAGGACAGGACGTCGTCCACGCTCGCCCCGTCGATGAATTTATGGTCGACGCCCAGCTCCACGGCGCGGCGGGCCAGCCGCTTCACCTCCTCGTCGGGCTTGAAGATCTCGGCCTCGAAGCCCGCGACCATGCGCGCGATGGTCTGGTCGGTGATTTCCGGGAACGCCTTCTTGCAGAAATCGAAGAAGACCAGATAGGCGCCGTAGCCGAGCAGCAGAAACTCGAAATGGTGGTGCCACATCCGGAAGTACCCTTCGAGGGTCTTCAGATAGGTGTCCAGCAGGTCGTGGTTGGAGGCGATGCCGCGCCCCGAATGGATATGCTCCAGCGGCTCGAACTCGGGCAGGGACGGGGTAGGCAGCGCGATCGCATCCTGGATCAGCGCCTTCATCTTGTCCTTCCAGCTGGCGTACAGCGACTCCCAGTTCTCGTAATAATAGAAGGCGCGCTTCTGGAATTCTTCGGTGCGCTTGGCGATCTCGTCGGGGTCGGTGACGCCGTTGCCGCCGATATAGACCCGCCCGTTCAGGATGCGGAAATCGATGCCGAGCGTGGTGGGCAGCGAGTGGACGCGCGTGTTCGCCGCGCCCAGCGCCGCATAGGCCCCCTCCGCCGTGATCATGTCGAACATGTGCATCGGCTCGGGGAAGTGCATGGCGTTGTAGAACCAGAAGCGTTTGTCGTCGCCCGGCTCGAACTGCATGTAATAGGGATAGGCGGCCTGCGCCCCTTCGGTGCCTGCGGCGACCTCCACGGAACTGGGCAGCGGAAACTGCTTGGCTTCACCGGCCATCGATACCTCCCCTTGCGCTCCGCCGGCGTTTTCGCCTGTGCGGGCCTGTCAGCGCGGCAAGTCTACCGGACCGGGCGGCGCCGGGCTGAGGACATTCGCGCAGGAGGAACGGGACAATCGCGCAGGCCGCGCGGCGCCCGGCGGGGCTCAGCTATCCAGCGTCAGCTGTTCAGGCGGCGTGCGCGCCAGTCGGTCGGCGACACGCCGAAGCGCCGCCGGAACAGGCGGGCGAAATAGCCGGGGTCCAGGAAGCCGCTGCGCCAGGCGATCTCCGCCATGGGCAGTGCCGCGGTGCGCGGCGCGGCCAGCAGGTCCGCGGCCCGGTCCAGCCGGGCGGCGTTCAGACGCTGCACGAAACTGGCGCCGGTGGGGGCCAGCTGGGCGTGGATGGTGCGCTTGGACACGCCCAGCGTTTTCGCCGCGGCGTCCAGCGTCAGTTCGGGGTCGGCGCAATCCTGTTCGATCAGCGCCACGATCCGCGCGGTCAGGCCGGCGTCCCGCCGGTCCCGCGCCGGGGCGTGGAAGCCGGAAGCCAGCGACAGCAGCGAGCCGATCTGCTCGGCGATGCGCGCGCGCGGCAGCGCCCCGCAATCCAGCTCGTCCGCCATCGTGTCCAGCATGGCGCCCAGCGGCGCGCCCCAGCCCTGCCGCGCCGACAAGGGCCGGCCCAGGAACGGCTCGGGGTCCGGCAGCCAGGGCGACAGCCAGGCCTGCGGCATCACCAGGTCGACCGCCTCGTGATAGGCGTCCATCTCCATCTGGTAGAAACGGGTATTGTCCAGCAGCACGAACTCGCCCGGCCGCACCGCGAAGGCGCGGTCGTTCACCCGCGTGCGGAACACGCCGCAGCGCGAATAGACCAGCTGGAAGGTCGGGTCGTGCTGGGTCGGCCCGCCGAGGTCTTCGGGATGCACGACATTCTGGGCCGAGGCGCCGATCTGGATGAAGCGCAGATCGCCGACCGGACGGCTGGTCCAGCAGGCGGCGAAGCGCTCGCCCTCCGGCACGCGCACGTCGATCGGGGCAAGCGTCTGGCTGGCCCAGTCGCGCCATTGCGAAAGGGCCTCGCCGCGCCCGAGGCCCGACGACGACCAGCTTCTGTCCTCGTATTGGACGCCAGACTGCATGGTCCGGACGCCTCCCAACTCCCCGCCGCCCGTTTTTGTCTTTCGCGGCCCCGCCAGCCTAGGCAAAGCCCGCTTAGCCCTCAAGGAGAGGCGGCTGCGGTCTGCCCGGAAGGGACTGGTTCAGGACCACAGCCCCGTGACCGGAAAATCACCGCTATCAACCCACAAATAGAAGAAAAACGCGATCACTAAAGCGGTGAAAATCAAACAAAAATGTGCACTACGACCGTGAAATAGAAATAGATTTTACTGTCGCTTTTTGTGCAGCGGGCGGCCCCGGTGAAGATTACGCCTTTCGTCATCGCGCCCCATAACGAGTGCAGGAAGAAGGCGAACGACAAAAAGAAAAAGAGCCAAACCAGCAGAGGCATAGGTCGCCGAAGCCTTTCGATTGGGGAGGTCAGCATAGGGGGCTCGGCATTGCCGGTCACTTGGCCCCTCTTTTTGCCCGGCACAGTGCTAGGATCGCGCCAGCCGCCCGGTAGAGGCGGCCCGGCATGTCCACGGGGAGGACGACCATGATCTTACGGAAAGCCGCTCTGGCGGCGTGCGCGCTGTTGTTCGCGGCGCCCGCCGCGCTCGCAGAAGACGCCGACTATTATCGCGGCGGCTGGCGCACCGCGCTGGACGATCCGCATATGTACGAGTTCGTGATCGCGGGGGACCGCGTGACCGGCGCCTATTGCACCCATTGCGCCGACGGCGCGACGCTGGCCCCCATCGAGGGGACGTTCGACGAAGACGAAGGCATCGCCTTCACCATCCGGCATCTGGATCTGGACGGCGCCACGGTGCGCGAGGACCGGGCGCAGGCGCGGCTGCAGGACGGGGAGCTGGTCGTCAGCGGCGTGCGCGGCGATGGCGCGGCGTTCGAGCATGCAACGATCAAGGACCCGCGCGGGCCGGTCGCCGCACCCTATCCCCAGTCCGTGCTGCCGCCCGGCTTCCCGGCGCCGGAAATTCTGGAGTTTCGCGCCGGGGGCGGCGGCGGTGGCGGCGCGCCCCCGGCCTATGAACCGCCCGGGCCGTGGCGCACGCTGACGGCGGCGGATGTCGAGGGCGTGTGGATCGGGTTCGGCGTCGGCATGGACAAGCAGATCTTCATCATACGGCGCGACGGCGAAGGCCTGTTCGGCCTGGTCTGCGGGCGCTGCGACAATCCCTATACGTTCGGCGCGCTGGACGATTTCCAGATCGACGGCGACACGCTCAGCTTCGACATCGTCCATCAGGACTGGGGCGAAGGCGAAACCGCCGTCTTCGAACGGCGGGTGACCGCGCAGATCGCGGTGAACGAGATGCGCATCAGCGCGGTGCGGCATGACGCCGAAACGCTGGCCCTCGGCGCGCCAGGCGCGGGCGCCATCGTCTCCTCGCTGATCGGCCCTATCGCCATCGCGGCGACGCAGGGCAATGTCGTCGGGGAGTAGCTAGCCGCCGTTCTGGGCCGTCTGCGTCTCGGCTGCGGTCTGCCAGCCGGCGCCCAGCGCCTGACCCAGCCGCACGTATGCGGTGGCGGCGGCCGCACTCGCGCGGGCGCGGCGGTCCTGCGCCTCGGCCAGGCGGCGTTCGGCGTCCAGCGCCTGGATGAAGGGGTCCAGCCCCTCGCGATAGCGCAGGCGCGCGATCTCCGCGGCGCGTTCGGCGGCGTCCAGCGCCTCCTCGGCCAGCACGCCGGCGCGGCGCGCGGCGGCCAGCGACGACAGCGCGGTCTCCACATCGGCCAGCCCTTCGGACACCGCCTGGTCGAAGCGGGCGAATTCGGCCTCCGCCCCGGCGCGGGCGGCCTGGCTGCGCAATTCGTTGCGGCGGAAATCCAGCGCCGGCCAGTCGATCTGCGGCCCCAGCGAATAGGAGAACGACGCGGCCTCGCCCAGATCGGACAGGTCGAAGGCGTCGAACCCCGCCCCGCCGACCAGCGTGATGCGCGGCCACCAGTCCACGCGCGCCGCGTCCACGCGCGCCGCCGCGGCCTCCAGCCGGGCGCGGGCCTCGACGATGTCCGGGCGGCGGCGCAGCAGGTCTTCCGGCGCGCCGAGGCCGGGAGCTGCGGGCGGGATCGGGATGCCGGTCTCCGCCGCCACGATCTCCGCCGACGAGCCCGGCTGGCCGCCGATCAGGATGTCCAGCGCATAGGACGCCGCGGCGCGATCAGCCTCCAGCAGCGGGATTTCCGCGCGCGTGGCGGCCAGCTGTTCGCGCGCCCGCGCGACTTCCAGCCCGCTGCCCCGTCCCGCGGTGCGCAAATTCTCGGTCAGGCCGAGCGTCTGTTCCTGGGTGTCGGCGCTGGCGCGCGCGGCCGCCAGCCGCGCCTCCGCCCCGCGCAGCGCGACATAGGTCGCGGCGGTTTCGGCCGCCACCGCCGCGGCCACGCCGCGCCGCACGGCCTCCACAGCCTCGGCGTCAGCGCGGGCCGCGCGGGTCTGGGCGCGCAGCCGGCCGAACAGATCGGCCTCCCAAGCCGCCTGCAGACCGACGGAAAACAGATCGGTGTCCGGATAGGCGCTGGTCCCGCCGTCCAGGCTGGCGGCCGGGCGCGTGCGCGCCGCGGACGCCGAGACCCCGCCGGTCGGCAGCAGGGTCCAGCCCTGCACCGCAGCCAGCGCGCGGGCGCGGGCCAGTTCCGCCTCCGCCGCCGCCAGGTCGCGATTATCGGCCAGCGCGCGGGCGACCAGCGCGTCCAGCGCCGGATCGTTCAGCGCCGTCCACCAGGCCGCGTCGACCGGGACATAACCGTCCTGCAGCCCCGCCTCGGCGAAGTTTGCGGGCGGGACCGGCGGCTGGCCGGCCCGCTCCAGCGGGGCGCTGGCGCACCCGGCCAGAAGCGCGGCGGCCAGAACCGGAGAGACCAGAGCGGAGAGAGCAGCGGTGCGCATGGTCATTCGGCCGGCCCCATGGTTTCGCCCGGCTGCGTTTGCGGCGTCCGCCCCGGCCCGAAGGACAGCAGGGACAGCCGGCGGCTGAGCACATAGAAGGTCGGGGTCAACATCAGGCCGACGATCGTCACCCCGATCATGCCGGAGAACACCGCCACGCCCAGCGCGACGCGCTGTTCCGCGCCGGCGCCGGTGGCGAAGACCAGCGGCGTGACGCCCAGGATGAAGGCCAGCGAGGTCATCAGGATCGGGCGCAGGCGCAGGCGCGCGGCGCGCTCGGCCGCCGCGAAGCGGTCCAGCCCACGCTCCTCCAGATGCTTGGCGAACTCCACGATCAGGATGGCGTTCTTGGCCGCCAGCCCGACAAGGACCACGAAGGCCACCTGTGTCAGGATGTTCACGTCCAGCCCGCGGATCGCCACGCCGATCAGCGCGCCCAGGATCGCCATCGGCACGACCAGGATCACCGCCAGCGGCAGGGTGACGCTCTCATACTGCGCCGCCAGCACCAGGAAGACGAACAGCGTCGCCATCAGGAACACGCCGACCAGGCCGCCCGATTCCTGCTGCTGGATAAAGGCAACGTCCCGCCATTCGAAGCTGAAGCCGGCCGGCAGCACCTGCTGCGCCATCGCCTCCAGCGTCGCCATCAGCTCGCCGGACGACACGCCCGGCGCGGGCTCCGCGTCCAGTTCGGCCGCCGGGTACAGATTGTGCCGCGGCACGCGCTGGGGCCCGGCGGTCTCCGACACAGTAACCACGGCGGACAGCGGGATCATTTCCCCGTCCAGGCTGCGCACCCAGATGCCGTTGATGTCCGCCGGATTGTCGCGGAAATCGGCGTCGGCCTGCGCGGTCACGCGATAGGTGCGGCCCAGATAGTTGAAGTCGTTGACGTATGTGGAGCCGAGGAAGACCTCCAGCGCCTGATTGACCTCCGACACCGGCACGCGCAGGGCCTCGGCCTTGTCGCGGTCGATGTCCAGACGGGCGCGCGGCGTGGCGGCTTCATAGAAGCTGACGGCGCTGGCGACGTCCGGATTCTGGGCGCCCGCGCCCATCATCATCTGCGCGGCCTGGGCCAGCGCGGCGTAGCCGTTTCCGGCCCGGTCCTGGATCATCATGCGCACGCCGGAGCCCGAACCCAGCCCCTCCACCGCCGGCGGCAGGACGGGGATGATCATCGCCTCGTCGATCTGGCCGACGGTCTGGCGCACCTCGGCCATCACGTCGTCGGTGCTGAGGCCGGCCTTCGCCCGCTCCTTGTAGTCGTCGAAGGTGAAGAAGGCGGTCGCGGCGTTGGACGCGATGGTGTTGGTCGAGGCCTGGAAGCCGGTGAAGGAGATCATCCGGTCCACGCCCTCGACCTGGATGATGCGCTCCACCGCCTCGTCCATCACCGCGCGCGTGCGGTCCAGCGAGGCGCCCGGCGGCAGCTGCATGATGACGAAGCCATAGCCGCGGTCCATTTCCGGGATGAAGCCCTTGGGCGAGGCCTGGAAGGTGAAGCCGGTGATGGCGATCAGGCCGGCATAGACGATCAGCACGATCCCGCCGACGCGCACCAGCCGCCGCGTGCCCGCGCCATAGGCCGCGCCCAGACGGTCGAAGCCGCGATTGAACGCGCCGAAGAACGGGGCCAGCAGGCCGCCGCGCTGCACGCCCTCGGCGTGCGGCTTCAGCAGCGCCGCGGCCAGCGCCGGCGACAGGGTCAGCGACACAAAAGCAGAGATCACCGTGGCAGTGGCGATGGCCAGCGCGAACTGCTTGTAGAACTGGCCGGAAATGCCGCCGATGAAGGCGACCGGCACGAACACCGCGGTCAGCACCAGCGCGATGGCGATCAGCGCCCCGCCGACCTCGTCCATCGATTTTCGCGCGGCCTCGCGCGGATTCAGCCCGTCGGCCAGATTCCGCTCCACATTCTCCACCACCACGATGGCGTCGTCGACGACGATGCCGATGGCCAGCACGAGGCCGAACATGGTCAGCGAATTGATCGACCCGCCAGTCAGCAGGAAGACCGAGAACGCCCCGATGATCGACACCGGGATGGCCAGGATCGGGATCAGCGCGGCGCGGAAGCTCTGCAGGAACAGGAAGACCACGATCACGACCAGCAGCACCGCCTCGATCAGCGTCTTCTGCACTTCGTGGATGGCGTGGCCGACGAATTCGGTCGGGTTGTAGACGATTTCGTACTCCAGCCCCGGCGGGAAGCCCTCGCCCAGCCTGGCCATCGTCTCCTTCACGCTTTCGGCGGTGGCCAGCGCGTTGCTGCCCGGGCGCTGGAACACCGCGACGCCGATCGCCTCCTGCCCGTCCAGGAAGCCACGCATCGTGTAGTCCTGCGCGCCCAGCTCCACCCGGCCGACATCGCGCACGCGCACGATCCCGGTGGGCGAATCCGCCGCGATGACGACGTCGCCGAACGCTTCTGGCTCCACCAGCCGGCCCGGCGCCTCGATGGTCAGTTCATAGTCGGAGCCGGTGGCGTAGGGCGGCGCGCCCAGCACGCCGGAGGCGACCTGCACGTTCTGGCGACGCAGCGCGGTGATGACGTCGCCGGCCGTGAGGCCGCGCGCGGCGACCAGCTGCGGGTCCAGCCAGACGCGCATGGCGTACTGGCTGCCGCCGAAAATCTGCGCGCGCCCGACGCCGGGCAGGCGCTGGATCTCGTCCAGCACGTTCAGATAGGCGTAGTTCGAGACATAGAGGTGATCGAACGTCTGATCCGGCGACAGCATGTTGACGAACATCAGGATGTTCGTGGTCGCTTGCTCCACCGTCACGCCGATCTGGCGCACTTCCTCGGGCAGGCGCGCCTCAGCCGCGGAGACGCGGTTCTGGACCAGCATCTGCGCGCGGTCGAGATCGGCGCCCAGGCCGAACGTCACTTCGATGGTCACCCGGCCGTCGCTGGTCGAGGCGGAGGACAGATACAGCATGTCCTCGATGCCGTTGATCGCCTGTTCCAGCGGCGCGGCCACGGTCTCCGCGATCGTTTCGGGGCTGGCGCCCGGATAGACCGCGCTGACCGACACGATGGGCGGCACGACCTCCGGATATTCGGACACCGGCAGGCGGCCGATGGAGACGAAGCCCAGAATGGTGATCAGGACGGACAGCACGATCGCGAAGATCGGGCGGTCGATGAAGAAACGGGAAAAGGCCATGGCCGGCTCCTGGGGGGCCGCGGCGCAATCCGCCCCGGCCCCGAAACTGTTCTGTCTGACGCGGACCGCGCGCCTAGCGCGCGGCGAGTTCGATTTTTCCGGGCGTGGTGCTGACCAGCGTGCCGGGATAGGCGGCCTGGCCGCCGGCCACGATCACGCGGTCCTCGGCCTGCAGCCCGCCCTGAACCACGCGCAGGCCGTCCACGACGGGTCCGGCGCCGATGGGGCGCGGCTCCACGACGTTTTCGGCGTTCACGACCAGCACGTATTTGAAGTTCTGGTCGGAGCTGACGGCCGCTTCGGGCACCAGCATCGCGTTGGCGATGCTGCCGCGGGAAAACTGCACCCGCACGAACTGGCCGGGGGAGAAACGCCCGTCCGGATTGTCCACCACGGCCCGCATGCGGACGACGCCGGTGCGCGGATCGACCTGGTTGTCGATGAAGTCGACGCGGCCCGAATGGGTGAAGGCGCTCTCGCCCTCCAGCCGGAACCGGACCTGCTGCACCGCGCCCATGCCCGGCCGGCCCATCGTGCTGGCGACCTCCGGCGTCACGGCGAAGGAGATATGGATCGGGTCGACCGACACGATCGTGGTCAGCAGGGAATCGTTGGCGCTGACCAGATTGCCCGGATCGATGCGGCGGTCGGACACCCGGCCGTCGATCGGCGCGGTGATCGTGGTGTAGCCCAGATCGATCCGCGCGGCCTCCAGCCGCGCCTGCGCGGCGTTGAGGGCGGCGGTCGCCTCGGCCGCGCCGCTGGCGCGGCGGTCGAATTCCTCGCGGGAGATGGCGTCCTGGTCCACCAGCGTCTCGGCCCGGCGGCGCTCCTCGGCCGCCAGGTCGCGCATCGCGGCGGCGCGGGCGCGTTCGGCCTCGGCCTGGCTGACGGCGGCGGCGAACGGCGCCGGGTCGATGGTGAACAGGACGTCGCCGGCCTCCACCATCTGCCCGTCGTCGAAATGCACCGCGGCCAGCCGCCCGCTGACCTGGGCGCTGATGTCGATGGACTGGACGGCCTCGAACCGGCCGACGGCTTCGTCATGGACGTCCACCGAATGGACGAGCGGCGCGGCCACAGTCACCTGGGGGGCTGGGGGAGCGGCCATGGCCGCCGCCGCTCCCTGCTCCTGACCGCAACCGGCCAGAAGGCCGGCGCCGCCGAGCAGGATAGCAATTGCGAAAGCGCGCGCCGCGCGCGGCGCGAACGGGGAGAAGGAAGAAGCCGGAAGCGACATTGGCTGGAAACCGTTTGTTTGTGGCGCCCGGCCGGGCCGCCGGGTTTTCATGCTGGACGTACGATGAAACTGATGGTACCGATCAGTAACAGGCGCTAGGTACTGACCGGTAACACCCCTGTCAAGGCAGAGGTAGGGAGAAAAATCGATGGGCGGACCGGTTTCCGGGCGGAATGGCCGCCCGCGCACTGTCGGCGTTGTGAACGGCGCAACGAAAAGACAGGCGGTACGTTCTGGCGATCCTGTATGCTGCGAATCTCGACCAGCCCGGCGAACGGGCGGCGCGTGAGGAAACGATGAGCCAGGAAATGGAGGCCGATACGGGGGATTGCGAGATCAAGGCGCCCCCGCGCGAGCGAATTCTGACGGCCGCGGACGATCTGTTCCGGCGCTACGGCATCCGGGGCGTCGGCGTGGAAGCCATCGCCGAGGCGGCCGAAACCAACAAGATGACGCTCTACCGGCATTATTCGTCGAAGGACGAGCTGGTCGCCGCCTGGCTCCAGTCGGTTGTGGCCACATGGGTCGCCGAATGGGACGCGCTGGACCGCCTGCCCGCCTCGGTCCCCCACAAGAAACGCATCGACCGTTTCCTGGAAGCCTTCGGCGACGCGTTCGAGCGATGCGCAGAGCGCGGAT
This sequence comes from uncultured Euryhalocaulis sp., assembly GCA_913055605.1. GTDB lineage: Bacteria > Pseudomonadota > Alphaproteobacteria > Caulobacterales > Maricaulaceae > Euryhalocaulis. The sequence continues at coordinate 31,416 of CAJXKJ010000009.1, forward strand.
GCGCGATGATGAATTCGCTGGCCGAACTGCCGGAAAAGGACCATCCGGCCCGCGCCGTGCTGAACGACTACAAGGCCGAAAGCCGCAAGCGGATGATCAAGCTGTTCCGCGAATGCGGCGTGGCGGAGCCGGCCAAGGCGGCCGAGGAAATCCAGCTTCTGATGGACGGGGCCAAATCCTGCGTTCAGGACCTTGGCGCCGCGCGCAGCCGCACCCGCTTCATCCAGATGGCCAAGACCCTGCTCGACGGCCGCATGCGCGACTGACTGCGCGCCTATGGCCCAACCCGCCACAAAGCCGTGACCGCCCTCGACGGCGGCCGGGCTGGGCGCGACAATCCCTCGCAAGGACCCGAAGATGTCCGCCGCGCGGCGACCGCGGCGCACCGCGCCCGCCCTGCCGCACCAATGGGAGGATAGCGATGAAACGGAAATTCGCCGCCGCCGGCGCGCTGGGCGCGGGCCTGACCCTGATCGCCGGGGCGGGCGCCGGCCAGACACCTGACAATCAGACCACCAATCCGGACGCCGTGTTCGACTCGCCGGAGGGCTGGAGCGTTCCGCGCACCGAATGGGGCGATCCGGATTTGCGCGGCATGTGGCCGCTCGATCTCGGCCAGACGCCGATGCAGCGCCCCGCGGCGCTGGGCGACAAGGCGTATCTGACCGATTCCGAATACGCGGACGCCGTCGCGGAGGCCGCCGCCGAAATGGGCGCCTATGAACGCGAGGACGCCAATAACGAGATCAGCACCGGCCACTGGTTCGAATACGGACGGGTGCTGCGCCAGACCTCGCTGATCATGGAGCCGGCGGACGGGCGTATCCCGGCGCTGACCGAAGAAGGCGAGGCGCGCAAGACGCGGATGAACTCTAGCTGGGGACAGGATACGTTCGACAGCATCGCGGATTTCAATTCGCTGGACCGCTGCATCACGCGCGGCATGCCGGCCTCGATGATCCCCTTCCCCTATAATAACGGCGTCGAGATCTTCCAGGCGCCCGGCTATGTCGTGCTGAACCTGGAGATGATCCACGAAACGCGGATTATCCCGCTGGACGGCCGCGATCCGGTCCCGGGATCGATGGAGACCTGGCTCGGCTCCTCGGTCGGCCACTGGGACGGCGACACGCTGGTCATCGAGACGACGAATTTCAACGGCGACTCGCCGATGGTGATCGTCGGGCCCAGCAACCAGCCCGTCCCGACCAGCGAGGCCCTGCATGTGGTGGAGCATCTGACCCTGACCGGGCCGGACACGATGCATTACGAGGCGTGGGTGGAAGACCCGGTCGTGCTGACCGGCGGCTTCAAGCTGGATTTCCCCTGGCGGCGGAACGCCGATTACGGCGCCTATGAATATGGCTGCCACGAGGGCAACACCGTGGTGCCGAACTATATCATCTCCACCAGCCCGCGCTTCGCGAACGGGGAGCTGGGAATGTCCGCCGGCGAGTGGATCGAGGCGAACATTCCCCAGCAATAGGCCCGACTTAGTCTTCGGCCAGCTGCTCCAGATAGCGGAAGATGTCGGTATTGTCCGCGCCCTCGCCGAGCGCGGCCTCGGCCGCGTCATAGAGCGCCGAGGTGCCGTCCAGCAGCGCGGCTTCGGCGCCGGCGGCCTGCGCCACTTCGCGCGCCAGCCGCAAATCCTTGGCCATCAGCTTCAGCGCGAAGCCGGAGCTGAAGGTGCGCGGCAGGACATAGGCCGGGATTTTCTGCTCCGTCCCTGTATTGCGCCCGGACGAGGCGTTCAGCACCGCGATCATGGTCTCGGGGTCCAGGCCAAAGCGCGTTCCGGCGATCAGCGCCTCGCACGCCGTCGCCAGATTGGCGGCCGACAGATAATTGTTCAGCGCCTTCATGGCGTGGCCGCTGCCCGGCCCGCCGGTCTTGGTGACCTTGCCCATCGGCGCCAGCACGGGGAGCGCCCGCTCCACCACCGCTTCCTCGCCGCCCGCCATGATGGCGAGCGATCCGTCCACGGCGCGCGGCACCCCGCCGGACACCGGGGCGTCCACCAGCGGAACGCCCCTGGCCTTCAGATCGGCCTCCAGCGCGCGCGTGCCGGTGGGCGAGGACGAGGACATGTCGATGGCGACCAGACCCGGCTTCGGATCGGCCAGAACATTGTCCGCCGCCTCCAGCAGCACCTGGCGCACGATGTCGCCGTTCGGCAGCATGGTGATCACGGCGTCCGCCGCCGCGCCCAGCGCGGCCAGGCTTTCGGGCGCCGCGCAGCCGGTCTCTTCGGCGAACTTCGCCGCCGCGCCCGGCGCGGCGTCGAAGACGTGCAGGCGATAGCCGGCGGCGATCAGGTTGCGGGCCATCGGCGCGCCCATCGCGCCGATGCCGATAAAGCCGATCTCCGCCGGCGCGGTCAGGTCGCCCGCCATGATCAGCCTTCGTGCTCTTCGATCACCGGACCGGCGGACCGGAACGCGTCCACCGCCGCCGGCACGCCGGCATAGATCGCCACGTGCAGGAAGATTTCGGCGATTTCCTCCGGCGACAGGCCGTTGTTCAGCGCGCCGCGCGTATGGGCGACGACCTCGTGGCTGCGGCCGAGCGCGGCCAGCATGGCGAGGTTCATCAGGCTGCGGTCGCGGCGCGACAGCGCCTCGCGCCCCCAGGCCTGGCCCCAGCAATATTCGTTCAGCAGGTCCTGAAGGCCGCTGTTGAACTCGTTGCGGTTGTTCAGCGCGCGGTCGACATACACGTCGCCCAGAACCTCGCGGCGGATTTTTTCGCCTTTTTCGGCCAGATCTTTGCGGGTTTCGTCCGCCATTTTCGGTCTCCTCCTGGATAATCGGCGCGGCTGGATAGCACACGGCGCGCCCTGAGAGCAGGACGCGCCGGATGCTTTAGGGATGTCGGGCCCCCGAGGCCAGACGCCAGGGGGCCGCACGATGTCGAAAACCCTAGGCCAGGGCGGTCTCGAACAGCGCCAGCAGACGGGCCCAGGCGTGCTCGGCCTGTTCCTCGTGATAGACGCGGGAGTCGGTGGGGCACCATCCGTGCATCGTGCCCTCATAGACCTCGACCTCCGCGTTCACGCCGTTGGCCGCGAAGGTTTCGCGCAGCGTCTCCTTGGCCTGCGGATCGGACTCGTCATCGTTTTCCGCGATGGCGATCAGGAAGCTGGCCTCCATCTGCGGGATCAGCAGATGCGGGCTGTCCGGCGCGTCGGTCGCCAGACCGCCGCCATGGAAGGTCGCCCCGGCGCCGACCCGGCCGGGGATGGCCGCCGCGGTGCGCATGACGAAGGGCCCGCCCATGCAATAGCCGGTCGTGCCGATCTGGCGGGACGTGTCCACCGCGTCCTGCGCGTCCAGCCAGGCGATGAAGGCCGTCGCGTCCGTGACCTGGGTCTCGGGGTTCAGCGCCTGCGCCAGCGGCATCACGTTGTCCTGAAATTCCGGGGCGCCGAACGCCGCGTCATAGCCCGGCACCGGCGCGGTCGCGCCGCGATAATAGGGATTGACGGTCAGCACCGCATAGCCGGCCTCGGCCAGGCGCTTGCCCATGCCGCGGAAGGCCGGGCGCAGGCCGAAAATATCCGGCCAGACCAGGACGGCCGCCGTCGCGCCTTCGACCGGATGCACGAAATACGCGTCGCACACCCCGTCCGGCGTTTCGATCATGACGTCGGATTCGACAACCTCGGCCGCATGGGCCGGGCGCGCCGTGAAGGCGGCCATGCCGGCCGCGCCCATCAGCGCGCCGAAGCCGCGCCGGGATACGCCCCGCTTGCGCAGATAGTCCTGGGTTTCCTGTTCGGTCCGTTCGTCGCACATAGCGCGTCCTCCCCGTGATCGGGCCCCTCAGCGGGCCCTTGTTGGGGCGGATGCTAGCACGGATCGCGCCCGCGCGAGGCCGCGGGCTGCGGGTTTCGCGAATTTGTTATTCCGGCCGGTCCAGCTTCAGCAGCGCATCGCCCAGCCCGGTCAGATAGACCGTGCCGCCGTCCGGATCGAAGATGACCCCGGTCACCCCGCCCGGCATCGGCGCCCAGGCCTCCGGCGTCACCAGCGCCATGGACGGCTCCCGCGTCTCCCAGAGGCGCAGCAGCTCCGCCACGATGCGGTCGTTCGCCTCGGTCTTGTTCCAGAAGACCGGGTGGGTTTCGCCGCTGTCCGGGTCCAGCACGATCATCCGCCCGCCAATCGGCGAGCCGACCCACAGCCGGCCCTGACCGTCCATCTCCAGATTGTCGGGGGTCGGGATCTCCGCGATCACCTGCGGCGCGGACACGTCGCCCCGCGCGATGTCGATCCGCCAGGCCGAGACGCGGTGCGCCGTGGTCTCGTTCAGATAGAGCCGGCCCGAATCCTCGTCGATCACCATGCCGTTGGGGAAGGCCAGCCCGTCCACCACCATGCGCGGCGTCCCCCTCCGGCCGTCCGCGTCCGGCGGGGGCAGGCGGAACAGCGCGCCGTCGACGGCGTAGGTGTCCATGGTTTCGAAGATGCGCGCCTCGGTATCCGGCCCGGCGACGTTCTGGGTCGACTGGATGAACCAGATCGCGCCGCTGCTGTCGCGGATCGCGACGTTCACGCCATAGGAATGCTGATAGATCCGCGCGGTCTCTTCGGTTTCCAGATTCACGCGATAGATCGCGCCGGTGAAGATGTCGGCGACCAGCGCATGCACGCCGTCCGGCTCCAGCGTCACGCCGTTCGGCCCGGCGGGGTTTTCCGGCGGCGCATGGACATAGCCGGCCTCCGCGAACCGGCCGAAGGGGCGCATCGACCCGTCCGGCGCGATGGCGGTCATGCCGTTGGTCTGGTCCGACACCACGATCGTGCCGTCGGCCAGCATCAGCCCGTCTTCGGAGCGGGAGACGCTGTGCGGGGCGAGAAACAGCTCCGCGTCCTCGAACGTCCAGCTCGGCAGATCGTCGACGCGGAACTGGGCGCTGGCGGGCGCGGCCTGGGCCAGAAGCAGCGCCAGCGCCGCACTCACGGTCATCCAGCGCATGGCCTCTCCCTCCCTTCCGTCAGACCGAAACCGGCGCGGGCGCCGGGCGGCCCAGGATCAGATCGGCCGCCTTTTCGGCGACCATGACGGACGGCGCATTGGTGTTGCCGCGCATGATCTTCGGGAAGACCGAGGCGTCCGCCACGCGCAGCCCCTGCACCCCGCGCACGCGCAGCTGCGGGTCCAGAACCGAGTTCGCGTCCCCGCCCATGCGGCACGTGCCGACGGGGTGGAAGGTCGTCGCCGTCGCCTCGCGCAGCCAGGCGCGGATCTCGTCGTCGCTCTGCACCTCCGGCCCGGGCGCCAGCTCCTGTCCCTTGAACTCCGCGAACGGTTCGGCGGCGAAGATGTCGCGCGCGATGCGGAAGCCGCGCACGATCGGCTCCATGTCTTCGGGGTCGCCATAGATGTTCGGGTCGATGCGCAGGGATTCGCGCGGATTGGCGTTGGCCAGCGAGACCTGGCCCCGGCTGTCCGGGCAATTGTTCACGACGCTGATCGCATAGCCGTGCCCGAACGGGATCGGGAACATGTTGGCGTTGGGCAGCATCGTCCAGAACGGGAATTGCAGGTCCGGCCGCGGCGCGTCCGGCCGCGATTTCAGCACGATATGGCTTTCGAACACATGGCTGGCGAGCGGCCCGCGCCGCGCGAAGACATATTCCAGCAGGTTCCAGGCCGCGCGCGGCAGTGTCCGCAGCGACACGCCATAGGGCCGCGTGTCGTGCGTGCGCACCTTGATCTGGGCGGCGATATGGTCGTGCAGATTCTTGCCGACCTGCGGGCGGCCGGTCAGCACCGGCACGCCGGCGTCGGTCAGCTCCTGCGGATCGCCGACGCCGGACAGCATCAGCATTTGCGGGCTGCCATAGGCGCCGCCGCACAGGATCACCTCGGCGTTCGCCGCGATGGTCTGGACCGGCCCGTCCTCGGGCTCGATCTCCACGCCCGTCGCGCGGCCCTGTTCGATCACCACCCGGCGCACCAGCGCCTCGGAGATCACTTTCAGGTTCGGCCGGTTGCGCGCGGGCTTCAGGAAGGCCGTGGCGCTGGTCACCCGGCGGCCATTGCGGATCGCGCCCTGGCGCAGCCCGACCCCGTGCGCGCCCGGAACGTTGAAATCCTCGCAATAGGGAATGCCCAGCGTCCCGGCGGCGCGGGCATAGACGCCGTTCATCGGATTGACGCCGCGGATGGAGGACACGGCCATCGGCCCGGAATCGCCGTGCCAGGGCGAATCCCCGAAATCCAGATTGTTCTCCGACCGGATGAAATAGGGCAGCAGCTCGGAATACGACCAGCCGTCGCAGCCCATCTCCGCCCAGTCGTCATAATCCTCCGCCTGGCCGCGATAATAGACCATGCCGTTGATCGCGCCCGTCCCGCCCAGAACGCGGCCGCGCGGTGTGGGCAGTTTCCGGCCGTTCAGATGCGCCTGCGGCTCGGTCCAGAATCCCCATTGCACGTGCGGGTTCTGCAGGATCGCCCCGACCGCCGCCGGGATATGGATGAAGGGATGCCGGTCCGGCCCGCCCGCCTCGATCAGGCAGACCCGGTGCTTGCCATCCTCGCTCAGCCGGTTGGCCAGCACGCAGCCCGCCGACCCGGCCCCGGCGATCACATAATCGAACGTCTCGTCCGCCTGCACGGGGCCGCGCCTAGACCGCCGCCGACACGGCGATGTCGGAAAGACGCCGCCAGCGCAGATAGTTTTGCGGCGACATCATCGCCCCGGTCATCAGGCCGACGAACGTCATGTCCAGCTCCGGATCGACCCACAGGATCGTGGTGCCATAGCCATAGCCGCCGAAGGTCTGGGGCGAGGTCAGCGAGCCGAACAGGTTTTCCCCGATCTTCTCCCCGCGCAGCAGCATGCCGAGGCCGATATAGGCCGGCAGGATCGGCCAGTCGTTTTCCAGGCTCTGGCGGTGATAGACCTCGTTCGCCCGGTCGCCGGTCTGGTTGGTGCGCGCCCGCTCGCACATGGTCGGGCTGAGCACGTGATGGCCGTTCATCTCGCCCTTGCGGCGCAGCATCTCGCCGAACAGATACATGTCATAGGCGGTGGAGACCCCGCCGACCCACGGCATTTCCGCCTCCGGCTCCTCGAACGCGCCCTGCGGGCCGAGATCGCTGGAGCCCAAATGATCCTGCGGCGCGTTGCCCATGAAATCGGGCGGCAGATGCCGGTCCTTCAGGCGGTCCGGCCGGCCGATGGCCGAATCCTTCATGCCCAGGGGGCCGAAAATCTCGTCCTCCACGATCTGGCAGTACGAGCGGCCCTGCAGGTCCGTGCGCCGGATCATCTCGCCCATCAGCGCGTGGCCGACCAGCGGGGAGTAATCGATGCGGCTGCCCGGCTCGACCAGCACCGGCACATTGGCGCAGATCGCGGCGATCACCTCGTCCAGCTTGTCGATATACATGCCCGGCTTGGCGACATAGACGCTGGGCGCGCCGGAAGTGTGCGTCAGCAGGTGATAGACATTCACCTTGTCGCGCAGCCCGCCGGTCCATTCCGGGATGATGTCCTTGACCAGCGTGGCGAAGCCGAACTGGCCCAGCTCGATCGCGCGCAGGGTCAGCACCGTGGTCCACAGCTTGGTCGTGGAGAACAGGCTGTAGACCGTGTCGGTCTTGCAGGGCGTTTTCGCCTCCAGCCCGCCGTCGCCAAAGGCCTCGTGGAAGCCGATCTCGCCGCCGCGGGCGATCAGGATCGTGCCGCCCAGATATTTGCCCTTGGCGATGTCGTCCTCGACGGTCGCCTTCAGATGGTTCAGCCGGTCCTGGTTGAATCCAGGCGCATTGGTCACGTTCATTGTTCGGTCTCGCTCTAGTCCAGCTTCAGGCGCCAGCTCTTCTCGTCGCTGACGATGCGGCCGGCCGTGGGGTCGCAGAAATGGCTGCCGATCACCGTGACATCGGTGTCGGCGAAGCGCTGGACGAACGCCTTGCGCGTGGCCACGCCCTGCTCTGTGTCTTCATCGAATGTCGCGGGCAGGCCCGGCTCGGCCAGCTGGATCGGGTGGTGCATCAGGTCGCCGGTGATCACCGCCTCCTGCCCCTTGGATTTGATCATCACGCTGACATGGCCCGCCGTATGGCCCGGCGTCGGGAACAGGCTGACTTCCTCGCACACCTGGTGGTTGGGGCCGATCAGGTCGACCAGCCCGGCCTTCACCACCGGATCGACGGAGTCGGGGAAGTGGCTGGCGTGCTCCTTGCCCTCGGCGATCTCGTGCTTCCAGAACTCGAATTCCTTGTCGCCGAACAGATAGCGCGCGTTCGGGAAAGTCGGGACCCACTGCCCGTCCACCAGCTTCGTGTTCCAGCCGACATGGTCGAAATGCAGATGCGTGCACAGCACGGTGTCGACCTTCTCGGGGTCGTACCCGGCGTGCGCGAGATCATCCAGATAGTCCGACTGCATATGGCTGAAGCCCGGATGGGCGCGCTCGCGGTCGGAGCCGATACAGGTGTCCACGATGATCGTCCGGTCCGGCGTCTTCATCGCGAAGGCCTGGAAGGAGATTTTCATCACCCCTTCCGGCGTACAGAAATGCGGGATCAGCCACGGGTAGTTTTTCCCGGCGTCCGGGGCCAGTTCCGGCGACACCATGGTGAAGGGGTCCTGGTGCGCGTCGATCTCCACGATGCGCGTGACCTGCACGTCGCCGATTTTCCAATGCCTGATGTTTTCGGCCGCCATTCGCGGTCCTCCCTCCCCATATGCCTGCGGCGTCTGACGCGCCGCCTTCGAAAAGCGTTCTAGCCCATATCCGGCGCGCCGCGCACCCCATAGGCGCCCGGCCCGCCGCCCCTGCGCTGATGCGCGCATGTTCGCGGCGGCCCCGCCGCGCTATATCGGACCGAAGAACAGGGCCGGCCCGGAAAAACGCGCCGGCGGGAGGAGCAGAGATGACCGCTGCCGATACGGCGGAGCGCCCGCACATCGTGGACACCACGCTGAATTTCGTCACGCCGGGCGAGAAGGTGATCTTCTACGCCACGGACCGCAAACGCAGCCATATGCCGCTGGAGGAGCACCCCGTCCGCATCGAGGACGTGCGCCCGCACGCGGCGGAGCTGGGGCTGGAGACCTGCGGCTTCGACCTGATCGAACGGCCGACGGCGGTGAAGAATTTCTACGACGATGCGGAGGTCGAGCGGGTCTATTACCCGGAGATCGAGCAGCTGGTGAAGGACATCACCGGCGCGGAAAAAGTACTGATCGTGAACCATGTCGCGCGCAGCGACCGCGAGGGCACCAAGGATGGCGGCCAGCCCTCCTACAGCGCCCATTGCGACTATGGCGATTTCACCACGCGCGAGTTCGCGACCAACGCGCTGGGCGAGGCGGAGGCCGAGAAATGGCTGAAGCGGCGCTATCTGTTCATGAATCTGTGGCGGCCGATCACCACGGTGGAGCGCTCGCCGCTGGCCCTGTGCGATCCGCGCAGTGTGCAGCCCGGGGACCTGCACGGCAGCGAGGTGCGCGGCGGGCTGAACGACCCGAACCGCCCGCCGCTCTATGGCTTCAACCTGGCCCACCGGCCGGGCCAGCGCTGGTATTACGCCCCGCAGATGCGCCCGGAGGAAATCTGGGCCTTCAAGATCCACGATTCCGACCCGGACCGGGTCGGCGGCGTAGTGCACTCGGCGTTCGTCGACACCACCGCGCCGGCCGACGCCGCCCCGCGCGAGAGCATCGAGATCCGCACCATCTCCTTCTTCCCGGAATAGGCCCGGGAAGAAGGATCGGCGGGGACGGGGCCTGGACCTCGTCCGCCTAGACCTCGTCGGGCTGGGCCGCCCCGGCGCCGGCGTGCTGGTTGGTCTCCATCGCCGCGGCGGGTCCGGCGTCCGTCGCCGCCAGCTCCGCCGCCACCGCGCCGCGCCCGAAATAGGCGATCGCCGCGGCGACCAGCGAAATCACCGGCAGGGTCGCCAGCGACAGGCGCAGGCCTTCCGAATCCCCGACAAAGGCCGCGAACACGTCGTTCATCACGCCCACATAGGCGGGGCCGAGGCCGAGCCCGGTCAGCGACAGGATGAAGAAGAAGAAGGCCGTGGCCACCGCCCGGCCGCGCAGCGGCGCCAGCCGCTGCACCACGCCGAAGAACGGGCCCATCAGGAAGAACTGGGTGTAGAACACCACCATCAGCGCCAGATAGGCGAGCCAGAGCGAGCTGGTGAAGATCGCCACCGCCAGCACCACCGCGAAGATCACCATGGTGATCGCCGGCAGGGTCAGGAAGGCGCGCGGATCGCGCTGGGCCGCCCGCGCGGTCAGCCAGCCGCCGGTCGCAGCCCCCAGGCCGCCGCCGATCCCGACCGACAGGCCGAGCGGGATCGCGATCTCCCCCGCCGCCAGATCGTGCACCCGCGTCAGGAAGCTGGGCGCCCACAGATTGACGCCATAGCCGCACAGCGCCGACAGCGCCGCGCTATAGCTCATGATGCGATAGGTCTTGCGCGCCCACAGCAGCTTGATCCCCTCGATCACGCCGATCTCTTCGGAGGCGCGCAGGGCCGCGGCGTCCGCCGGGTCGTCGGTGCCGCCGCGCGGCGGCTCCTTCACCGTCAGCTTGACGACAATGGCCAGCAGGAGGCCCGGCGCGCCCAGCACGACGAAGGTCCAGCGCCAGCCGAACGTGTCGACCAGCAGGCCGCCGAACATGATGCCGAAGAACACGCCCAGCGGAACGCCGAGCGAGAACCAGCCCAGCACCGCCGGCCGGTCCTTCTTCTCGAAATAGTCGGCGAGGATGGAGTGGGAGCACGGGCCGGCCCCGGCCTCCCCGATCCCGACGCCGATGCGCGTGACGAACAGCATCAGGAAGCTGGACGCCGCGCCGCACAGCGCGGTCATGCCGCTCCACACCACCAGAACGCCGGCCAGAATATTGGTGCGGCTCTTGCGGTCGGCCAGCTTGGCGATGGGGAAGCCCAGCGTCGCGTAGAACACAGTGAAGGCGATGCCCATCACCAGGCCCAGCATCGTGTTGGACAGGTTGAATTCTTCCTGGATCGCCGGGCCGAGGATCGAGATCGCCTGACGGTCGATGAAATTGAGCGTGTTCACCACGACCAGAAGCGCGACGACATAATAGCGGTAGGACGCCGGATAGGGCGCGCCTTGGCTGGACATGATTTTTCCTCCCCGTCCGGTCTGTCGCCGGACTCCCCCCGTCTTTAAGGGCCCCGTCTTCGCGGGCCCGTCTGTGCAGGCCCGTCTTGCGCGGACCTCTTCGCCGCGAACGCTAGGCCCTGACGCCGCGCCCGTCTACACTCCGCCCCGAACGCGGCGCGCCGTCAGAGCGCGCATGAACACGGGGAGGTTTCCATGACTCGGCGCCTTGCGGCGATCCTGATCGCATCCAGCATCCTGGCCGCGCCCGCCGCGGCGCAGCAGCGCCCGATCCCGCCCTCGCCCTGGGGCGACGGCGACCAGGCCGGCGCCTCCAACACCCAGACCCCGGACAAGGCGCGCCAGGCCGCCGCCCTGATCACGGAGGGCAACACCTATCCGCTGGCGCGCACCATGGAGTACGGCATGCCGCTGTTCGGGGAGCGGGTATACGCGATCCGCGGCACCGGCGCGCCGGCCGGCCCGCCCTTCGGCTCCAACCAGGCGCTCTATAACGACGACTTCATCGTCGGCGAAATCAACCAGCTGGGCACCCAGTTCGACGCCCTCGGCCATTTCGGCATGATGGGTCCCGACGGCCCGCTCTATTATAACGGCTTCACCGGGGCGGACGTGAACGCGCCGAACGGTCTGGCGGCGCTCGGCGTCGATCAGGTGAAGCCCTTCTTCACCCGCGGCATCCTGGTGAATATCGAGGCGCTGAACGGCGGCCCGCTGGACGCCGGCGATGAAGTCACCATCGAGATGATCGAACAGGCGCTGGAGGCCCAGGGCGTCGACCCGGATTCGATCTCCAGCGGCGACGTGGTGATCGTCCATACCGGCTGGGGCCGGCTCTGGGGCGTGGACAACCAGCGCTATATGGCCGGGGAGCCGGGGATCGGCCTCGACGCCGCGATCTGGCTGGCCGACAAGGGCGTGGCCCTGATCGGCGGCGACGCCAACGCGGTCGAAGTCCAGCCCGGCAATCCGGAGCACGGCGCCGCGCCGGTGCACCAGGAGATGCTGACCCGAAGGGGCGTGTTCCTGATGGAGAACGTGGCGACCGAGCGCCTGGCCGACGCCGGGGTCAGCGAGTTCGCCTTCTCCTTCACTCCGGTGCCGTTCAAGGGCGCGACCGGGGCTCCCGGCGCGGCGCTCGCCATCCGCTGACAGGCCGCTACCGCCGCCCAAGGCCGCGCCCTATAGTGGCCAGACAATCCGGCCAGTCGCTGGCGCGGACGCTTGGGGGCGGAAGGCGGACGTACCATGGCCGGCGGAATGCTGCGGCTATCCCAGATAGACGTGCCCGATCGTATGGCGCCGGTCCTGCCGCCCATCGCCTCGCAAATCCTGTTCGCATCGGTCTGCACGCTGTCGGCCATCGTGCTGCGCGTCATCACGGACGTCTTCCTGCCGGGCGCCGGCCCGTTCGCGCTGACCGTCCCCGCCGTGCTGGTGGCGACGCTGTTCGGGCGCTGGCTGTGCGGGGCGCTGACCCAGGCCGTGCTGTCGCTCTACGCCTGGTATTTCGTGCTGCCGATGGAGGGCAGTTTCCGTTTCGTCGATCCCACCGACGGCCCGCGCGTGGCGGTCAACATGGCGGCGGGCTTCTTCGTCGTCGCGTTGGGCGAACTGTTCCGGCGCGCGGTGCGCCGCGCGCTGGACGAGCGCGAGGTGCTGCTGCTGGAGCTGGAGCACCGGGTGAAGAACAATTTCGCCTCCATGGCCTCGGTCGTCCGCCTGCAGCAGCGCGAGGCGACGGACAGCGAGGCGCAGGCCGCCCTGCAGAGCACGCTCGGCCGCATCGAAAGCTACGCCAACGCCCACGCCTTGCTGTACCGGGGCTACGCCCTGACCGGCATGGTCGACATGCGCTCCTATCTGGGGGAGCTGTGCGAGGCGCTGCAGGACTCGCTGTCCGGCGCCGTTCCCGTGCGGATCGTCTGCGAGATCGACGCCATCCGCATGCCGCGCGAGCGGGCGGTGACGGTCGGGCTTCTGGTCAACGAGGTCGCCACCAACAGCGCCAAGCACGCCTTCGACGGGCGCAATGAGGGCGTCATCCGCCTGCGCTTCCGCGACGGGGCGGACGCCTATGAGCTGGAGCTGTCGGACGACGGCGCCGGCATCCAGGGCGCCGCGCCGGTGCGCTCCCTGGGCGTGCGGCTGATCGAATCCCTGACCGCCCAGGCCGCCGCCACGGTGGAGACGGCGACCGGTCCGGACGGCACGACCTACCGCTTCACGCTTTCGCGCTAGGCGCCACGAAATTTGCGCCCGAAATTGCGAAGGCGCGCGCGGGCGCCTAGCCTTGCGCCGCGATCAACGAAGAAAAGGAAACGCGCCATGGAGCCGATCATCGAAAAGGCCGTCGGGGAATTCGAGAAGGGGCGCATTTCGCGCCGCCAGCTGGTCGAGGGGCTGACCGTGATGCTGATGGCCGGCGGCGCGGCCGGCGCGGCGAGCGCCCAGATCCCGGGCGGCGCCCTGCCCCCCGGCGAGTCGGAGCTGGTCGGCGATCTGCGGCCGCTCGCGGCCGCCGCGCCCTTCGCCGCCACCGGCATCGACCACATGTCCGTGCTGGTCAGCGACATGAAGGCGTCGGCGGAATTCTACGCCAGCCTGTTCGGCCTGGTCCCGGTCAGCGAGGACGTCGAGCACAAGATCCTGCGCATGGCCAATGCCGAGGGGAAGATCATCCTGTCCCTGCGGGAGCAGACGCCGTTCGGCGTGATCGACCATTTCGCCTTCAAGCTGTCGGAGATGGACCGCGACGCGACCACCGCGACGCTGGCCGGGCGCGGCATCGAGGCGAAGACCAATATCGAATACGGCTATTATATCGACGACCCGGACGGGGCCGCGGTCCAGCTGACCTGACCGCTCAGGCCAGCGTCACCCCGCCATCGACCACCAGCAGCGCGCCGACCGTATAGGCGGAGCCGGGCGCGGCCAGGAACAGGATCGCGTCCGCGATCTCCTCGGCCGTCGCCATGCGCTTGATCGGGGTGGACTCCACCATGGCCTCGCGCACAGGCTCCGGCGCGGTGGCCATCATCGCGGTGTCGACCAGGCCCGGGCACACCGCGTTCACTCGCACGCCCGCGCCGACCAGGTCCAGCGCCGCGGCCTTGGTCAGGCCGGCGACGCCGTGCTTGGCGGCGACATAGGGCGACATGCCCGCCCCGCCGACGACGCTGGCGATGGAGGCGACATTGACGATGGCCCCGCCGCCGGCCGCCTTGATGCGCGGGATCTCCGCCTTCATCGAATAGAACACGCCGGACAGATTGACGCCGATCAGCCGGTCCCAGTGGTCGATCGCCACGTCCTCCACCGACCCGCCGATGCCCGAGGGGATGCCGGCGCTGTTCACCCCGATATGCAGGGCGCCGAACGCTTCCTCGGCGCGCGCGGCCATCATCTCGCACTGCTCGGGGTTGCTGACATTGGCGGCGACCGCGTCGGCCTGTCCGCCGCGCTCGGCGATCTGGCCGGCCACCGCGCCGGCGCCCGCGCCGTCCCGGTCGGCCAGCATCACCGCGGCGCCCTCGGCGGCGAAGGCGCGCGCCGCCGCTGCGCCGATGCCGCTGGCCGCGCCGGTGATCAGGACGGTTTTTCCCGTAAACCGCGCAACGGACATGGGCGCTCCTCCCCGGAAGCGTTTCTTTCAACTATAGCGCGCCCGGCCCGGCCCGCACACGGGAACGAAAATGGAAACGGCCGGGGCGCTGGGCCCCGGCCGCGTCCTTCCGCCGCCCAAAACGCTCAGAAATTGACCTGCAGCGTCGCGCCGATCTGGCGCGGCTTGCCGCGCACCACGTTCAGCGACGACCGGTCGGGAATCCCCGCCCCGCGCCGCGGCCCGCCGAAGTCCCAGTACCCGCCGCCGAACCGCGTGGAGTAGGAGGCGTAGGTCTCATCCAGCAGATTGTTGGCGAACAGGGCCAGCGTGTAGCGCCCGTCGCCGCTCTTCCACTCCACGCGCGCATTCACCAGGCCATAGTCGGGCTGTTCGTAGGTGGAGTCGGAATCGTCGGTCGGGTGGGTCTGCTGCGATCCGACATAGGCGTAGTTGACGCTGAAATTCATCTCCGCCCCGCCGTCCATCGGCATCGTGTACAGCGCCCCGATATTGCCGGTGTTCATCGGCGGCTCGGGGAACAGATACGGGCCGCTATTGGCGACCGGATCGGCCAGCTCGTAATTCGTATAGCCATAGGCGCCATAGATGCTGAACTGGTCGGTCAGGAAGAACTGGCCGTCGATCTCCGCGCCATAGACGTCGACATCGCCGGAATCCACGACCCGGATGACGAAGCCGACCGGACAGGCGCCGGAGGCCTGCTCCGCCGCCGTACAGGTGATCTGCCGCGCCGCCTGGCGGTTGCTCCACTGCATGAAGAACAGCGTCGGGTTCAGGCGGAACCGCCCGCCGAACTCGGTCCGCAGCCCGGCCTCGTAATTGACGACCTTTTCCGGCGGGATCGCCTGGATGAAGTCGCCGCTCTGCAGATCGCCCGGGATCAGGTCGATAATGCCGAAGCTGAACTGGCCGGCCTGATAGGCCTTGGAGACGGTGGCGTAGCCCATGACGTCTTCGGTGAAGTGGTGGTCCAGCGTCGCGCGCCAGTCCACCTCGGTCCAGCTGTCGTCGGTGGTGACGGTGGTGGAGCTCGTCCCCGGCGCCGGATTGAAATTGTCCGAGGCGTACTCGGTCTGCATGTACTCTTTCTTGTCGTGGGCCAGCCGCGCCCCGACCGTCAGATTGGTGGCGTCGGTGATGTGCCAGATGGCGCTGTTGAACCAGCCCCAGGACGTCGACTCCTGCCGCGTCAGCGTGTCGTCGGTGGTGAACAGGCCGGCGTCGCCATTGCCGTTGGCGCGCCCTGGCACGCCGTCGCCGTCCGGGTCGTTCGCCCAGGTCGGCGGACCCGGAGGGGCGCTGGTGCCCCGCCGCGTGATCAGCGCGCCGGAGGACGAGGAGTCCTCGTAGAAGAAGTTCACCCCGGTCACCAGCTCCACCCGGCCGCCGAACAGGCCGGCGTTCAGCTGCAGGTCCTGATAGAAGACCTCGGAATTCACATTGTCGGGCCGCGCCTCGAAGCCCAGCTGCTGCCAGCTGGTCAGGCCCTCATGGTCCATCTCCGCCGCGCCGCTGGTGGAGATCAGCGACAGGTTATCGCCCAGATCCCAGGTCAGGTTCAGATCGGCCTGCCAGTAGACCGAGTCGTTGAACAGCTCGCAGGCCGCGTCGAAGTCCGGATCGAAATCGTCCAGCAGACAGAAATCCGGCATGGTGAAGTCGTCGCGCACGATGCGCGGATCGTCGACCGCCGCGATCGGCGCCTGGCCGTCGGCCTCCAGCGCGTCGGACAGCCAGTCGGCGAAATTGCCGTCGAAAAAGCCCTCGATCCCCGGCGCCATGTCGAACGTCTCGACGTCCTGCGGCGAGCCGTCGGACTGGGAGTCGCTGTACAGGAAGCCGAAATTGGCGGTCAGGGTGTCGCTGAGCAGCGCCTTGGCCTGGAACCGGCCGACCCAGTCCTCATGCCCGCCCAGCTCCTGCGTGCCGCGCGTGACCCAGCCTTCTTCTTTCAAGAGGCCGCCCTGCAGGCGCACGAAGAAGCGCTCGCTGACCGGGATATTGGTCATCGCCACGAAATCGGTGCGGTCCATCTCCCCGACCGTGACGCGGGCATAGGATTCCTGCTCCGGCCCCGGCTGCTTGGTGAACATGCGGATCGCGCCGCCGGTGGAGTTGCGGCCGAACAGCGTGCCCTGCGGCCCGCGCAGCACCTCGATCCGGTCGACGTCCAGCACGTTGAAGATCGAACCATTGGTGCGCGGCACATAGATGCCGTCCAGATACAGCGCCACGCCGCGTTCGCTGGTCGCGCCGCCGCCGCCGGAAATGCCGCGGATCATATAGGTCGGCTGGTTCACCCCGTTCCCCCGCGATCCGGAGATCGTCAGGTTCGGCGTGAACAGCGACACGTCCATCAGGTCCTCGATGCCCTGACGCTCGATCGTCTCCGGCGTGAAGGCCAGAACCGACAGCGGCGTGTCCTGGATCGCGGTTTCGCGCCGCTCAGAGGTCACGGTGACGACGTCCATCACCTGGGCCTGCGCGACGGCGCCGGTCGAAAACGCCGTTCCGGCGAGCAGCGCCGCCATGGCCGCGCGCACGCGGCCAGCCTGTTTCAGCTGAGTCATAAGTCCCTCCCCTTGCCAATCGCGCGGGTGTGCCCGCGTCGATTGTTAGTCAAAAGAGACTTGCAGGGTTGAGCTTATCCTGTCACTCGCACTGACAGTTACATTACAGGAATTTAATGATCCGCTCAGCTCATAAGGGCGCGGGCTATAAGCCCGAACTCACAGCTCGACGCAGCCGCCGTCGACGAACAGATCGACCCCGGTGATGAAGCTCGCCTGGGCCGAGGACAGGAAGAGGATCGCGTCGGCGATCTCCTCCGGCTCGCCCATCCGGTGCATCGGCACGGCGTTGATCATGGTCTGGCGCATGCCGTCGATGGCTTCCGGCGGCAGGCCGCTGCGATTGATGATCGGGGTTTCGGTCGGTCCCGGGCTGACCAGGTTGACGCGGATTTTCCGGTCCACCAGCTCGGCGGCCAGAATCCGCCCGACCGCGCGCAGCCCGGCCTTGGACGCGGCGTAGATCACATTGCCCGGCACCGCGAGCGTGGAGCCGATGGAGCCGGTGAAGACGATGGACCCGCCATCGTTCATCAGCGGCAGCGCCTTCTGCGCGGCGAAGAAACAGCCGCGCAGATTGACGCCGTGCACCTTGTCCCAGGCTTCGGGCGTGACATCGGGCGCCGGCGCGAACTCGCCGATGCCGGCGTTCACGACCAGCGCGTCGATGGCGCCGAAGGCGTCCTTGATCTGCGCCATCGCCGCTTCGCTGTCCTCGATGCTGGCGACGTCGCTGCGGATCGCCAGCGTCTCGCCGCCCAGCTCCGCCTTCGCGGCGTCCAGCGTCTCCTGGCTGCGGCCGGTGACGGCCACGCGCGCGCCCTCCTTCGCGAAGCCGCGCGCCGCGGACAGGCCGATGCCGCTGTTTCCGCCGATGACGACCGCGACCTTGCCGTCAAACCGTCCGCTCATTTCCCGTCCTCGAACATGGACATCGGATTGATGGGGTCGGTCGGCACGTCCTGGATCACTTCCCAGTGCTCGGCGATCTTGCCGTCCGCGACCCGGAACAGGTCCACGACCGCCATGCCCGGATCCTCCGGGAAGCGCTTCACGTGCAGGTGCACGGCGACCAGATTGCCGTCGACCAGCGTGCGCTTGATCATCTGCTCGGCGTCCGGGCTTTCGCGCCGGATCATGCGCAGGAAATCCTTCAGCGCGTCGCGCCCCGGCGGGGCCAGCTGCGAGTGCTGGATGTAGTCTTCGGCCAGATAGTCGTCGACACGGTCGGCGTCCATCGCGATCAGGACGTTGTTGTACATCTCCAGCACCAGCGCCAGATTCTGCTCTTCCTCGGCCGTTCGGCTCATCGCACCGTCTCCATTGCTTGCGGGATCGGGCGCGCAGGCGGCCAGCGCCGCCGCGGCGGCCAGCACCAGTACGATGCGGCGTCCCATGGTCATTGCACCCCTTGCCCGCGGCCTCGCGGCCGTTTGCCGTGCACTCTAGGGGAGCCGGTCCGGTCCCGTCAGGGACTAATTCGCCAGCGGGGTCCGGCGGGACAGGGAAATCAGCGCGCGCGGCGCTGGGCCGGGCCGTGGCGCAGCCGCGCCAGCACCGCCAGCGGATCGGGCAGGTCCGCGGTCGCCTTGCGGACTTTCGCCTTGGCCTTTTCGAACTGCATCACGTTTTCGATCCGCCGCTGCAGGAAGGCGCGCGTGACGGCCAGATCGGCGTCCCGGTCGTCCAGAAAGACCGGGAAGGTCGCGGCGTAGACGCCCGACAGGATGGTGCGCTTCGAATAGAAATTGAAATCGGTGGAGCTGTCGCCCACCGCCCGCCACATCGCGTCGGCCGTGCGCCACAGGATGCGGGCGTTGGTCCCCGCCGCGTCGGGCAACATCAACCGCCCGGCGGCGCGGCGCGCGGCCTCCCGGTGCGGGCGCGCGGGGGTAAGGCGGGCCATCACCGCCGCCTCGATCCGCTGGCGCACTTTCAGGGCGGGCAAATCCATGGCGGACAGCGCCGCCGCCATCGCCCGGTCGGCCTGCAGATTCCAGAAATCGATCGCGTCCACCGGCCCGCGCGGGAAATACAGCGCGTCCGCCCCCTCCGGCAGGCCGGCCTCCGTCGCGGCGCGGGCCAGCACCGCCTGGCTCCACCCGTCGAAGGCCGCATGCGGCAGCGCGGCCTCCAGAATGGCGGCGCGATTGGCCTCGAAACGGGGAAATTCCTGCGTCATTCTTCTACATCTCGTTCGGTTACGGGAAAAATGCAACGTTCACTGACGTCGAACCACCTCTAGTGTTCTGCGAGGTCCCAATGGACAGCGACATCAATCAGATATTCGAAGAAATAATATCGACCATCTTCTCCAAAGCCGGATTCAACGTGAAGCGCATGCTGGACGAATCATTGAATAGTCCAGATTTAGTTGTTTACACAGCTACCGGAAAAGCGGTTGTCGATACAAAAGTATATAGATCACTTGTCGCACCAGCTGGACAATTACTTAAATCTGCCATGATAATAGAAAATATTCGAGAAGAAACCGGGGCAGATTTTGGTATTATAGCGGTTGCAAATGACATATCCAGCCCATTAAGGCAAGCGATATCTCGTAGATTTCCAAAAATAAAGATATATGATGAAAATATAATATTAGAATTACTTTCGAATGATTTTGACGAATATAGCAAATACATCCAGCTATTGCATGACGCTCGACCATTTTCCAAAGCGATTCAAATTAGCAAAAGTAGTGGTGAAAAAAGTTTCGATATTCAAGACATTAAGGATGACTTAAAGAGCGCGCCGAATACTGCGTGGACATCGGATGAAAAATCCTCGCCGCATACACCCTTTGGGGGCCAATTATGCAATACGATCAAATCTATACCGCCCGGGCAAAAAACTTTCGCGAAATTCGAACGCGATGTTGGCAGCGCCCTAAAGTATATATTTGATTCAGACCTAACCTCTTGGACATATCAAGAAAAAACAGATACTGGAATTTCGAGATTTGATTACATTTGCAGAATTTCGTCAGATCATGATTTTTGGAAAACTATAATTCGCTCGTTTGGAACTAGATATATAATATTTGAGATGAAAAATCATTCAGGTGAATACGGGCAAGGAGAGATTTATACAACAGAGAAATACCTATTTCGCACCGCGCTTCGGTCTGTTGCATTTATTATTTCACCAAATGGGGGTGATTCAAATGCACGGGCTGCAGCTCAGGGAGCACTAAGGGAAAACGGAAAGCTAATAATAGATTTAAATATTCAACGCATTTGCGAAATGCTGACGCTAAAGGATAGCGGCGACGATCACAATTCCGTTTTGGTGACCATGCTCGATGAATTACTTATGCGGATCGAGCGATAGGGAGACGTGGTGGAGTGGATTAAAATCCAGCCTTTTGCCGGGTCGCTGCGAACAGCACCCCGTTTGGTCAGCGATGCGCTGGACAGGCGAAATCCCCTCTGTTATCAGCCCCGCCAACGATTTCGCGTTTTCGCGGAAGCGGCCGAACGGCCTTTTCGCGGACCCAGACAGGAGGCGAGAGCCCTGGTTCAGATTTATGTGCGCGACAACAATGTCGAACAGGCATTGAAAGCGCTGAAAAAGAAGATGCAGCGTGAAGGCACGTTCCGCGAAATGAAGCGGCGCTCCTTCTATGAGAAGCCGTCCGAAAAGCGCGCCCGCCAGAAAGCGGAAGCGGTGCGCCGGGCCCGCAAGCTGGCGCGCAAGCGCGCCCAGCGCGAAGGCCTGATCGCGGCCAAGCCGCGCTAGCGGCTTCTCGCACGCCGAATGTGAAAAGCGCCGCCCACCGGGGCGGCGCTTTTTGTTTGCCCGCTATACGGCCTGAGACGCGGGGTCAGTCCGCCGCGAAGCAGTAGAAATAGCCATTGCCCCCGGTGCCCACGAGCGCCTCCTGGCTGCAGCCCCGGGAATTGTGCGCCGAGTTCAGGGAGCTGGGATTGTCGCCCCCGCCGGTGCGGTCGAAATGGCCGACCCGCGCAGCGCCGTCGCCATTGGCCGTCCAGTTCTGGCAGGTCGCGGGCTCGCCCGCCTCGGTCATGGCCAGCGTCCCGTCCAGATTGGCGCCGGTCAGGATGTCGTGCTGGTTGGGATCGTCGCCCCGGCCGTTCACCACGCCGCCCATTTCGTTCAGCGCGGTGGCCTTGGTGAACATCTCCGCCTCGCCGTGCAGGTCGTCGAGATCGGCGGCGACCATTTCGCCGTTCACATTATACCAGGGGCCCTCGCCGATCCGGTCCCGGGCGTTGACCGCGTCCATGCCGTCCTCGGCGCCGGCGCTCAGATAGGCGCGCCAGTCGCGGTCCGGCAGGCCGGCGGCCTCGGCCAGCATGGCGCAATGGGCGTCCGCGCCCTCCAGCCCGCCCAGATTGGCGCCGTCGCCGGAACCGGCGGAGGTAATGAAGAAACCGGGCTCTTCCGAATCCTGCGCCATGGCGGCGCCGGCGGCGGCGAGAGCGAAGATCGAGGCGGCGGCGAGAATGCGCATATGTGTCCTCCCGAAGGGTGTTTGTTTGGGAGGGACGCTAGCGCGCCGGACGCGCCGAGTCAGGGCGATGCACGCTGACGTGAAGGCGCCAGCAGGCCGTCAGTGCTGTTCCTGGTCGTGCTCTTCCCCGGTTTCGGGGTCCAGCAGCCGGTGCGCATGGATGATGAAATAGCGGGTCAGCGCGTTGTCGACCGTGCGCTGGGCCGCGCCGCGCCAGGCCTGGTGCGCGGCGGCGAAGTTCGAATAGGCGCCGACGAAGTCGATCTTGGAGACGTCCTTGAACTCGACGCCTTTGACGTCCTTCAGCTCGCCGCCGATCACGATGTGCAGAAGCTGCTTGTTGTCCGGTTCGCTGCCCATGCTGTCCGTCCTGCCTGTCCTCTATCCAGCCGCCGCGCCGTTATAGCCGAACGCAGTGACGGTAAAACCGGTCCCGATCCGCTAGAGCCCCGCCACCGACAGGGCGTCGACGCGCAGCGACGGCGCGTTGACGTGGCGGCGCATCTCCAGATCCGATCCGGGCTCCAGCCGCGCGAAAATATCCTTCAGGTTTCCGGCCACGGTGATCTCGCTGACCGGCCCGGCGCGCTCCCCGTCCCGGATGGCGAAGCCGG
The DNA here is from genome assembly GCA_913055605.1 of uncultured Euryhalocaulis sp. Classification (GTDB taxonomy): domain Bacteria; phylum Pseudomonadota; class Alphaproteobacteria; order Caulobacterales; family Maricaulaceae; genus Euryhalocaulis. The sequence goes on from CAJXKJ010000009.1 coordinate 53,836, forward strand.
CCACCCCGACCGACCAGTCGCCGGTATTGGGGTTCAGGCTGGGCCCGAACATCTCGGTCACCAGCAGGCCTTCGGAGATTTCGCTGACCAGCGCGTCCAGGTCCTTGTCGCCCGGCGCGATCCACAGATTGGAGGACGACACGCCCGGCGCGCCGCCGCCGCCGCGCGCGGCGTGGCCGGTGGTGGACAGGCCCAGCTGCGCCGCCGAGGCCATGTTCAGCATCCAGCTGGTCAGCACGCCGTCTTCGATCAATTCCATGCGCGACCCCGGCACGCCCTCCGCGTCGAACGGGCGGGAGCCCGCCCCGCGCGCGATATAGGGGTCGTCGATGATGCGGATTCCATCGGCGAACACCTTCTCCCCCATCGACCCACGCAGGAAGGAGACCCCGCGCGCGATGGACGGCCCGGCGATGGCGGAGGAGAACGCGCCGATCAGGCTGCCCGCGATCCGGTTTTCGAAAATCACCGGACGCTTGCCGCTCGGCGTCTTGGCGCTTCCAAGGCGGGAGGCCGCGCGCCGCCCGGCCTCGTCGCCCACCTGGCGGGCCGGCTTCAGGTCCGTGGCGTGGCGGGCGCTGTCGGCCTCATAATCCCGCTCCATCGCGCCGTTCTTCTCGGCGATGGTCGCGACGCCGAAATGGTGGGAGCTGGCGCGCCAGCCATGGCTGAACCCCTCGGTCGTGGCCAGCAGTACGCCGCTCGCGCCCCATCCGGCCCAGGCCTCGTCGGTCTTGGCCACGCCCGGCACGGCCAGCGCCGCGGCCTCGGTCTCCAGCGCGCGGGCTTCCAGCGCCTCCGGCCCCGGGATCGCCGCGTCGAACAGGTCCAGATCGGGAATTTCGGTCGCCAGCCGCTCTTTCGGCGCCAGGCCCGCCCATTCGTCTTCCGGCGCGAATTTCGCCATCGAGACCGCGCGTTCGGCCAGGCGCGTCAGCCCCTCGTCCGACAGGTCGGAGGAGGAGACGCTGGCGCTGCGCTTGCCGACGAACACGCGCAAGGAGACGTCGCGGCCCTCGGACCGGTCGACGTCCTCTAGCTTGCCCTCGCGGGCGCTGACATGCAGCGACAGGCTCTCGGCCGCCACGGCGTCCCCGGCGTCGGCGCCGGCGGCGCGGGCGCGGTCGAGCAGGCTTTCGAGGAGGCCGGCGAACCGTTCGGGTTGCGGCGCGCCGTCTTCGGGAGGAGATGCGGACATCGCGGTCCTGATTAAGGGCGCAGCCGCCCCGCCGCAAGCGTATGGGCTGGGCGCATCACAGCGGGCGCATCACAGCCCGCATTCCAGCGTCAGGCGCGCGACGTCGTTGGACAGCTCGGCGCGCTCCTGCACGCCCCGGCCGGACAGCAGGCGCCCCGCCTCATCTTCGTCGCCGATCATGCGGGCGGAGAAATAGGCCAGGTCCCGGCCGTTGAACTGGGCCGCGGCGGCCTCGGCCAGGCAGGCGCAGGTCTGTTCGTCGCCGACATCGCGCACCGCGCACAGCATGGCGACGCCTTTTTCGTCCGCGGCCAGGTCCGGCGTCTGGGGCAGGTCGGCGAAATCCGGCGCGGGCTCCAGCGGCGCGGGCCGGTCCGGCACGTCGCGCACGAACAGGTCGCCCTCCGGCTCCGAAGAATCGCCGCACGCCGCCAGCAGGACCGCAAGGCCCGCCGCCGCCACGACCATTTTGCCGATTCCGTGTCTCATGCCGCCCCCGAGCGCGGTGCAGCATATCCCGCCCGCGCCGGGCTGCGTAGCGGATTTCTTCGCGCGAACAGCGCCCTAGCGGCCCGCCGCCTGGATGATGCAGGGGGCGGAGGTGCGGGCGTACAGATCCGCCGCCCGGTCGGCCCAGCCCTCCTCCCGCCCCTCGTCCAGGGACTGAAGATCGCCGCGCGCGCCGCTGTTTATCGCGATGGCCGCCTCGAACGCCCCGTCGCCCACAGCCTCGCGCAGCGCCTCGGCCCGGCAGGCGCAGATTTCCGCCATCGCCGGCCGGCAGGAGGCGCGCACGTCCGCCAGCGTCGCCGCCGGGACGGGCGGGGCGTCCGGGTCGGGCGCATCGGGGGCGCGCTGGTTCAGGCACAGCGTCTCGGCGTTCAGATAGGCCTCGGTCGCGGCGGTGCGCTGGTCTTCGTCCAGCTCCGCCCCGGCCTCCGCCGCGGCGGCCAGGTCGCCGCCATAGGTCGCGCCGATAAAGGCCAGCGCCCGCGTGCCGGAGCGCAGCATGCGCGTGCGCATGCAGTCGCATTCCGCGGCGGCGAAATCGCGCGCCCGGCACAGGCCGTCGAACAGCTCGCGGGCATAGGTCTGGGTGTTGCGGGCCGGGGGCGTGTGGCCGCTCTCGATCTTGTCGCGCGCGTCGTCCCCGCAGCCGGACAGCGCGAGGGATGCGAGCAGGATCGGAAGGACGGACCGCGCGGCCGCGCGTGTCAGGGGGCGCATGCGGCGCGCGCCTCCTCCAGATCGGCCCGCGCCTGTTCCAGCCAGTCCACGCCGCGGGATTCCGCCAGCGTGCGGAGCGTCTCCTCGTCGCCCAGATCGGCGGCGGCGATCAGGCGCACCCCGTCCTCGCCCAGCGCATCGAACACGGTCTCGACGCGGCAGCGGCATTCCGGCTCGCCCGCCGCGCCCAGATCGACGCAGACCGATACCGCGGTCTCGAACGGCGACTCGCCGGCCGGGCCGGGCGCGGCGGCCCCGGGAATTTGCGGAATGACGGGCGCGATGGGGTCGCGGGTGGCGAACGGATCGGCGGCGGGCGCCCCGCCATAATCGGGATCGGACGCGATCACGCAGTCGAACTGGCCGTCCAGAAACGCCTCGGCCGCGACATTGCGCTCGGCCTGGCTCATCGCCGCCTCATAGGGCGCCGCGGCGGACGGGTCCGCGCCGAAGGCCGCGCCGATATAGGCCAGTCCCTCGAATCCGGCGGCGGTAACCACGCGGTCGCGCACGCATGCGCAGATGTCCGGCGTGCCGTTCAGCCCGCCGCAGGTCGCCGCGAACAGCGCCTCGGCCACGGCCTGGACGGGCGCCGGAACGGTTGCGTCCGCCTGCGGGACGGCGGGCGCGCCGTTTTCCGGCTCCCCGCAGGCCGCAAGGCCCAGCAAGACGGCCAGAATTCCCGCCATGGCGGCGCGCGTCATGTCCCTGCTCTCCGTGTCATGCGGTCCCGGTCGCAAATTTCAGGCCGCCCGAAACCCTCAGAAGCCCGAATGTTCAGGCCGCCAGCGCCCGGTCCATCGCCTGAGCCAGAACCTGCGGGTCCTGCGCGCCGGACAGGCCGACCCGCCGGTCGATGATAAAGGTCGGCACCCCGCGCACGCCCATGTCGCGGAACGCCGCCTCTTCGGCGCGCACCGCATCGCGGTCCTCGTCGCTGTCCAGCCGCGCGCGCACCGCCGCCGCGTCCATGCCGGCGGCCTGCGCGATTTCGCTCAGCACCGCGGCGTCGCCGATATCGCGCCCGTCGCGGAAATTGGCGGCGAACAGCGCCTCGGCCACCGCATCGCCCGCGCCCGCGATCTGAGCCCAGCGCATCAGGCGGTGGGCGTTCAGCGTGTTGGGGCGGATCGCGATCCGGTCGAAATGGTATTCCGCGCCGACCGCGCGCCCGGCCTCGGCCAGGCCCGCCCAGGCCTGTTCGCGCCGCGCGCCGGCCTCGTCGCCGCCGCCGAAAATCCCGCGCATATAATCCAGATACGGAACCCCGCCCTCCGGCGTGTCCGGGTCCAGCTCGAACGGCGCCCACACCGTCACGGCCTGCACGTCCGGCCGCAGGCGCAGCGCCGCCTCCATCCGCTTCTTGCCGAGCCAGCAATACGGGCAGACGAAATCCGATACGATCTCTATGCGAACGGTCACGCGCGCCTCCTGTCGGCCGGGCGTGAATTTTATGCGATGCGGCGCCTCAATTGAAGCGCGCCGGGCGTTTCGCCCTTGACCCGAGCCGCTGCTGTGGCGACGAAGACGCAAGGGAGTCAGGCGCACACATGCCGATCCGTTACACAAAAATCGTCGCAACGGTGGGGCCCGCCAGCTCCGCCCCCGACATGCTGACCCGTCTGCACGCCGCCGGCGTCGACGTCTTCCGCCTCAATTTCAGCCACGGAAAACACGACAGCCACGCTGCTGCCTTGGCCGCGATCCGGGGGGCGGAAAAGGAATCCGGCCGGCCGATCGCGGTCGTCGCCGACCTGCAGGGGCCGAAGCTGCGCGTCGGCGAAACGCCGGAAGACGGCGTGCCGCTCAGCTTCCGCCAGGACATCGCGCTGGAATGCTCAAGCGAGCCCAGCGAGGCCGGGACGATCCGCATCCCGCATCCGGAGCTGTTCGCGGCGCTGGAAAAGGACGTGATCCTGAAGCTGGACGACGGGCGGATGCAGCTGACCGTCACCGAGGCCGGCAAGGACCGCGCGACGGCGCGCGTCGATGTCGGCGGCCGGCTGACCAGCCGCAAGGGCATCAATGTTATCGGCGCGGCGCTGCCGGTCGCCGCCCTGACCGACAAGGACAAGGCGGACCTGGACTTCGCGTGCGAGGCGGGCGTCGACTATATCGCGCTCAGTTTCGTGCAGCGGCCGGAGGACGCGCGCGAGGCGCGCGAGCGCATCAAGGGCCGCGCCGGCCTGATCGTGAAACTGGAAAAGCCCTCCGCCCTGGAATCGCTGGACGCGGTGCTGGCGGAGGCCGACGCCGCCATGGTGGCGCGCGGAGATCTGGGCGTGGAGCTGCCGCCCGAACAGGTGCCGATCATCCAGCGCCGCATCATCAGCGCCTGCCGCGCCGCCGGGAAACCGGTGATCGTCGCCACCCATATGCTGGAATCGATGGTTCAGGCCGCAACGCCGACCCGCGCGGAGGCCAGCGACGTCGCGAACGCCGTGTATCAGGGCGCCGACGCGGTGATGCTGTCGGCCGAAAGCGCGGTCGGCCGCCACCCGACCGCCGCGGTCGCGGTGATGGACCGGCTGATCCGCGCCGTGGAGGCCGACCCCGATTACTGGTCCGAACTGGCCGAGCGCCAGCAGGAGCCCGAGCCCACCACCGCCGACGCGATCAGCGTCGCGGCGGCGAACATCGCCGCCGTGCTGGACTGCCGCGCTGTCGTCGCCTTCACCACGACCGGGTCCACCGCGCTGCGCCTGTCGCGCGACCGGCCGGGCGCGCCGATCCTGGGCCTGACGCCGCTGGTCGAGACCTCCCGCCGTCTGGTGCTGGCCTGGGGCGTGGCGCCGATCGTCACCCATGACGTCACCACCTTCGACGCCATGGCCGAAAGCGCGGAGAAGGCCGCCGCCGAGTGGGGCGTGGAGGCCGGGGAGCGGATCGTGATCTCCGCCGGCGTGCCGTTCGGCCGCGCCGGCAAGACCAACACGCTGAAGATCAGCCGCGTCGGCGCCGGGGGCGAGTAGGACGGCCTGCGCTTTCACCCCCCGGGCGCTTGCCCTCTGGGCGTTCACCATTGCGTCAAATGACCCAAGCGTGATTGGGGATGGGCGCGCCCGTGCCTAAGATGGCCTCATGAGGGATGTTCTTGTCAGTCTGACAGCCGTCCTGGGCCTCGGGGCGGGCCTGGCCGGTCTGTCGGCCGCGCCGGCCGCGGCCGGGGACGCGACGGCCCATGGCCGCCCGGTCGTGCTGGAGCTGTTCGTCAGCCAGAACTGCGCGGCCTGCATGCACGCCAATACGGCGCTGGCGGAGATCGCCGCGACGCGCGATGTGCTGCCGCTGACCTATGACGTCGATTATTGGGACTATCTCGGCTGGCGCGACACGCTGGCCCATCCCGAATTCACCGCCCGCCAGCGCGAATACGCCGACCGCTTCGGCCAGGCGCGCGTCTATACCCCGCAAATGGTGGTGGACGGCCGCGAGGCGGGGCCCGGCGGCGACGGCGTGCGCATCGAATCCGAGATCAAGAGCTGCCAGAAGAACGCCGCCCGCACGCCGGAGCTGAAGGCGCGGCGCGAGGGCGTGCAGGTGGCGATCGAGATCGGCGCCGGCCCGGCCCAGGGCGAGGCCGCCGACATCTGGCTGATCGGCTTCGAGCCGGGCGAGATTCGCACCAAAGTCGGGGCGGGGGAGAATGAGGGCCGCGAATTCACCGTCACCAATCCGGTGCGGCAGGTCTCCCGCATCGGGGCCTGGACCGGGGAGGCGGCCGAAATCCGCGCCGACGCGCCGGACACCGGCGGATTCGCCGTTCTGGTGCAGAATCCGGACGGCGGGCCGATCCTGGCCGCGGCCTCCGGCCACTAGGCGCGGGGCGGATTCGGGCCTTCGGTCCTAAACGCCTGAATTTTCGGGAATTTGGAAAGGTTGGCCGACCGGCTGGAGGGTCCAGGACCCGGGGGCTGGGGGGCTAATTACCTAGCCCTGAACGTCTCCAGACCGGCCGACGGCCCTCTATATGCCTGCCGGTCAAGGCGGCTCGCGGGCGAAAATTGGGCAAGTTCGTGGCGCGGCTTAAAAAATCTGTAAGATAGGCGGCGTGACAGGCGACACTTTCGACCCGCGCGGGGGGCCCAAAACCGGGCCGCGGCCCGCGCACCTGAAGCTGGAACGGCTGATCGCGTTCGAGCGGCGGGAGCTGGATGAGATTCTGCGCGCCTATGGGCGCGGCGTGGCGGCCGGGGAATGGCGGGACTACGCCATCGACCATCTGCGCGACCGGGCGGTGTTCAGCATTTTCCGCCGCGCCAGCGAGGCGCCGCTCTACCGCATCGAAAAACGGCCCGCGCTCGCCCGCGCCCAGGGCGCCTATCTGGTCATGGCGATGGACGGGCGCATCCTGCGCCGGGGCCGCGACCTGTCCATGGCGCTGCGGGTGATCGAGCCGCGCCAGCTCCGCCTGATCGGCTGATCGCATGACCGGCGTGCTGGAGGCATGGCGCGCCTGCGTCCAGTCCGGCGCGCTCGACGCCGACCCCTCGCAGGAAGACGCCGCACGGCGCCTCGGCCAGCTGAACGCGGCGCTGGACGCATGGCGCCCGGGGGGCGGGCTGTTCGCGCGAAAGAGCGCGCCCCCGCGCGGGGTCTGGCTGCACGGCCCGGTCGGGACCGGCAAGTCGATGCTGATGGACATGCTGTTCGAGCGCGCGCCGCTGATCGAAAAGCGCCGCGTCCATTTCCACGACTTCATGGCGGAGGCGCACGCCGCCATCGGCCAGTGGCGCACGCTGGATTCGAAGGCGCGCAAACGCCGGCCCGAATATGTGCGCGGCGCCGGCGACGACCCGATCCCGCCGGTCGCCAAGGCGCTGGCGGACCGCGCCCGCCTGCTGTGCCTGGACGAGGCGGAGATCACCGACATCGCCGACGCCATGCTGGTCGGCCGGCTGTTCGAGCAATTGTTCGAACGCGGCGTGGTGCTGGCCGCCACCTCCAACCGCGCGCCCAGCGAGCTCTATCTGAACGGCGTGAACCGCCAGCTCTTCCTGCCCTTCGTCGATCTGATCGGCGAGAAGCTGGACGTCGTGAAACTGGATTCCGGGCGCGACTATCGCCGCCGCGTGCTGGAGGGGGAGGATCTGTGGCTGACCCCGCAGAGCGAGCAGACGCGCGCGCATTTCGACGATCTGTGGCGGCGCATGACCGCCGGGGCGGGCGAGCATGAAGAGACTCTGACGGTGTCCGGCCGCGCCGTGCCGGTGCCGCGCGCGGCCTCCGGCTGCTGCCGCTTCGGGTTCGAGTCGCTGTGCGGGTCGGCGCTCGGCTCGGCCGACTATCTGGCCATCGCCCGGCGCTATCGCGTGCTGTTCCTGGAAAGCGTGCCGGTCATGGGGCCGGAGGAGCGCGACCGCGCGCGCCGTTTCGTGATGCTGATCGACGCGCTGTACGAGGCCGAATGCGGGCTGGTCGCGCTGGCCGAAGCCGAGCCCGACCGGCTCTATACGCACGGCGACTACGCCTTCGAATTCCAGCGCGCCGCCAGCCGCGTCGCGGAGCTGCGCCGCGCTCTGCCGGAGTGACGGATGGCGGACTGAAGGATCGCGGGCCTAGCTCTCGTCCAGCAAGTCGCTCATCGCCGCCAGATAGTCCTTGAACGCCTTGCGCCCCTTCGCGGTCAGGCGCGCGCGGGTCTGCGGCTTGCGCCCGGCGAAGCCTTTCTCGATCTGGACATAACCGGCCTCCTCCAGCTTGCGCAGATGCACCGAGAGATTGCCCTGGGTGGCGTCCAGCGCCGCCTTCAGCTCGTTGAAATCCGCCATGTCGGCGTTCGCCAGATAGGCGACGATGCCCAGCCGCATGCGGCCATGGATCACGTCGTCGATCTTGCCGATGTCGAAGGCGGCCATCGTCCGAGCCTCTAGTCCGGCGCCCGCGCGGCGCGCATCATCGACAGGCCGGGCGCCACCATCAGCGCCAGCGCGACCAGGCCGATCGCCCCGGCGAAATGCGGCGAGCCGATCAGGAAGGCGCAGCCCAGCGCCGCGGCCAGCCAGCCAAACGCATGGGCGAGCTGCCCCCGGCCCGGACGGATCGCGTTGAACACGATCCACATCCCGCCCTGCATCGCAAAGAAGCTGAGCGCGGCGATCGGCACCAGGATCGGGGACTCCGTGCGCACCGCGACGATCACGAATACGGCCAACATCGTCAGGTGCGAGGCGATCATCCCGATGAACGCCCCGCCGGTGACGCGGTTGCGCAGGCCGACGGCCCTGGCGGCCGGCATCCAGCGCGGCAGAAGGGTCTGCACGACCGTGTAGACGCCCCAGACCAGCACGATCCAGATCAGGATCGCGCCGTCCGGCAGCGCCAGCAGGCCGGTATCGACCGCCCATTGCACCGCGACCTGGGCGAAGATCGCCGCGCCGATGGCGGCGTAGGTCGCGCCGAAGAAGCGCAGGCCGGGCCGCCAGTCCTCGTCCACCAGACCGCGCAGGAAGGCGAGGTCCTCACGTGCGGCTTGTGCGTCTGCAGTCATCGCAGCCTCCTTCAATGCGCCGGCGCGGCCGCGGCGGGCGCGGTCATTACCGGCTCGCGGCGATAGCGCCGCCCGTTCAGCACGCGGCCGATCACCGTGTAGCGGACGAACAGCTGATAGCTGACCAGCATCAGCGTCATCGCGGCGAACAGCAGCGCGGGAAATTTCACGAACCAGGGCGCGGCGACCTGCGCCGACACCGCCTGCAGCAGCACCACCAGCGGCAGATGGATCAGATAGATCCAGTAGGACGCGTCGGCCAGATAGCGCCGCGCCGCGCTGTGGCCGCTCATGAAGCGCAGCGCCGCGCCGATCAGGCCGAAGCTCCAGCACCAGATCGCGATCACATACATCGCGGTCGTCGCGGCGCGCTCGGCCCCCATCGGCTGGGGCGGGGTGAACGTCACCCCGCCGGCCAGCGTCAGCGCCCCGGCCGTGCACAGGATCGCGACGGCCAGATGCAGCGGCCACCAGCGCCGCCAGACGGCCAGCAGATCTGCCTGCCGGTGCAGCATCCAGCCGAAGCCGAAGGCGATGGAAAATCCGGTCAGCGCATAGCGGTTGGGGACCAGGCCCATGTCCGGCGTCGGGATGCCGGCCCAGGACGTCCAGCCCGCGTGGAAATACAGCAGCGCGAACAGCGGCGCGCCCAGGACCAGCGGCGCGAGCTGGCTCGTCACCAGAACCCGCACCGCGGGGTCCAGCGCCGCGCCGATCCGCCCGCGCGGGTCGATCAGGCGCGCCGCGGCGGTGAGGACCAGCGCGCCGGCATAGAGCCAGACCAGCACATAGAGGAACCAGAGATGGGTCAGCGAATAGGTCTTGGGGTCCAGCGGCGCCAGGTGGATCTGCGCCTCGGCGAAGAAGGCCGGCGCCACGCCCGCGGCGACGGCGTATTTCGTCGCCGCCCCGATCGCCAGCTGCATGACCGGCACGGCCACGACCAGCGGCAAGGCGATCCGCAGCGCGCGGTCGGCGGCGAAGCCGCCCGCGCCTTTCCGGTGCAGGCTCATATGGGCGAAGAACCCGGCCAGCAGGAAGAACAGGCTCATCCGGAAAACATGGATGACATAGAAGCTGTAGCTCAGCGCCGGGCTCTCCGCCGGATCGTCCACCATCCACAGGACGAATTGCGGGAAGAACGACAGCGCCGCGTGCAGCACGACGCCCAGCAGCAGCGCGCCGCCGCGCACCGCGTCCAGAGCGTGAATCCGTTCGCCGGAACCGGTCATGACCCCTCCTCCGCCGGCTGTCCGGCGCACCCGCCGGCCGGGCCGCGCACGCGGCGCGGCCCTCCGACACGCTGAGACTAGCCAATCTGGTTTGTTTTGTAAACTTGTTTATGAAAATTGCGACGCGGCGCTTGGCGCGCAAAAGAAAAGGCCGCCTGGGGGCGGCCTTTTCCGGCGTCTGAACCCTGCGCCTACCAGACGGTGACCCGCTCTTCCGGCGGCAGATAGAGCGCGTCGTCCTCGGTCACGTCGAAGGCGGCGTACCAGGCGTCCATGTTCCGCACCACGCCGTTGCAGCGGTATTCGGACGGGCTGTGCGGGTCGGTGCGGACCCGGTTGATCAGCTCCTCCTCGCGATACAGGCGGCGCCAGACCTGGGCCCAGGACATGAAGAAGCGCTGGTCGCCGGTATAGCCGTCGATGACCGGCGGCTCCTCGCCGTTCAGGGACAGATGATAGGCCTCATAGGCGATGTTCAGCCCGCCGAGATCGCCCAGATTCTCCCCCATCGTCAGTTCGGGGTCGAGCGGATAGCCCGGCACCGGCTCATAGGCGGCGTATTGCGCGCCCAGCTTGTCGGCCCGTTCCTCGAAGCCCTGCGTGTCTTCCGGCGTCCACCAGTCGCGCAGCATCCCGGTGCCGTCGGACTTGCGGCCCTGATCGTCGAAGCCATGGCCCATTTCGTGGCCGATCACCGCGCCGATGGCGCCGTAATTGACCGCCGGGTCGGCGTTCGGGTCGAAGAAGGGCGGCTGCAGGATCGCGGCGGGGAACACGATCTCGTTCATTTCGGGGTTGTAGTAGGCGTTGACCGTCTGCGGGGTCATGAACCACTCGTTGCGGTCGATCGGCCCGCCCAGCTTGTCCAGCTCGTCGTTCCAGGCCCATTCGTTGGCGCTCTCGATATTCCCGATCAGGTCGTCGGGATCGATCTCCAGCCCGTCATAGGTCTCCCACACATCGGGATAGCCGATCTTGGGCGTGAAGGCGGCCAGCTTGGCGCGCGCCTCGTCCTTGGTCTCCGGCCCCATCCATTCCACGCCCTCGTCCAGACGCTTCAGGAAGGCGGTCTGCAGATTGTCGACCAGTTCCTGCATCTGCGTCTTCGCTTCGGGCGGGAAATGCTGGTCGACATAGATGCGGCCCACCGCCTCGCCCAGCGTGCCGTCGATCAGGGCGACGCCCCGGCGCCAGCGGTCGCGCTGCTCCGGCTGGCCGTTCAGCGTGCGGCCGAAGAAATTGAAACTGGCCTCGTCGAACGCGCTCGGCAGATAGGACGCGTGCTCGTCCAGCAGATGGAAGACCAGATAGTCGCGCCAGGTCTCCAGCGGCGTCTCGCCGAAGATGCGCGCCTGCGCCTGGATGGCGTCGTTCTCGCGCAGCACGAACTCGCTCTCGCCGGCCAGGCCCGCCTCCTCCAGGAACGGCGTCCAGGGAAAACCAGGGGCGTAGCCGGGCAGCTCGTCCACCGAGACCATGTTGTAGGTCAGGTCCCGGTCGCGGCGCTTGGCGGGCGTCCAGTGCGCCTCCGCCATCTCGCTTTCCAGCGCCATGATCGCCTGCGCCTTGTCGGCGCCGCCCTCGATCCCGGCCAGGGTGAAGAGGGTCTCGATATAGGCCACGTAAGCCTCGCGGATCTCGTCGAACCGCTCGCCCTCTTCCAGATAATAGTCGCGATTGGGCAGGCCCAGCCCGGCCTGGGTAACGTACATCACATAGCGGTCGGTGTTCTTCACATCGACGTCGACATAGCCGCCAACGATGGCGCTGGACGCCAGGCCCGGATCGCCCATGGCGCGGGCCACCGCGTCCCTGTCCTCCAGGGCGGACAGGCGGTCGATATCGTCCTGCAGGGGGGCCAGGCCCAGCTCCTCCACCCGCTCGGCGTCCATCCAGCTATTGTACAGATCGCCGACCTTTTGGGTCGGGGTGCCGTCCGGCGCGTCCAGCGCGGCGGCTTCCTCGATAATGTCGCGGACCTGTTCCTGCGCCTCTTCGTCCAGCTTGGTGAAGACGCCGTAATTGGTGCGGTCGGCGGGGATTTCCGTGTTGTCCAGCCAGCGGCCGTTCACATAGCGGTAGAAATCGTCGCCAGGCTCGACCGACGGGTCCATCTCAGCGGTGTCGATGCCGAACTCGCCGAAGGCGGCGCTGGGCGCCTCGGGCGCGGGGGCTGCGTCTTCCGGGGCCGGGGGCGCGGCGGCCTCCTGCGGAGCGTCCTCGCCACAGGCGGCCAGGAGCGCCATGCACGCCGCCCCGCCGATCAGAAACCCGCGCCACTGCTTCATATTTCCGTCCTTTGCATCCGATCCACACCCTGCCCGGGGCGAACTATAGCGGAGGGCGCGCCTCCGCTGCGAATCCGGCTGCAGCAGCGGCGTCTATTCCGCCGGCGCCGGATCGGGGGCGAACCCCTCCTCCATGGTCACGAACTCCTTCTCCTCGTCCCAGGAGGAGCCGAAGGCCGGCTGTTTCTTGCCGGTCCAGACCCGGCGGAAGAAGCGCGCGATGTCCACGCCGACCGCATACAGCGCCGGCACCATCAGCAGGGTCAGGAACAGCGCGAAGATGACGCCGAAGCCAAGGCCCACGATCATCGGCTTCAGGAACTGCGCCTGCCAGGAGCTTTCGAACGCCATCGGCATGATGCCGACGAATGTGGTGACGGAGGTCAGCAGGATCGGGCGGAAGCGCGTCGTGCACGCCTCGATCAGCGCCTGATAGGCGCCCATGCCGTTCGCCCGCAGCCGGTTCACGAAATCGATCAGGACCAGATTGTCGTTGACCACCACGCCCGCCGCCGCGCCGATGCCGAAGAAGGAGAACAGCGCCAGCGGCATGCCGAAGATCATGTGGCCGAAATAGGCGCCGGCCAGGGCGAAGGGGATCGCCGTCATGATCAGAAGCGGCAGGAAATAGGACCGGAACGCCACCGCGATCAGCATATACATCGCGCCCAGCATCATGATCTGCAGCACGATGATCTCGCCCAGGAATTCCTGCTCCGCCTCGTTGGAGCCGAGCGCGCCCAGCGTCACGCCGGGATGGCGCGCCTCCCATTGCGGCAGGAAATTATTGTTCAGGTCGGCCATCACGTCGCCGCGCGCCCGGTCCTCAACCTCGGCGCTGACGCGCGCGGTGCGCATGCGGTCGCGGCGCTGGATGCGCTGGACGCCCGGCGCGAACTCCACGTCCGCGACGCTGTACAGCGGCACCTCGCGCCCGTCATTGGTGCGGATGCGCAGATTGGACAGCGAGTCGAGACTGCGCCGGATGTCCTCCGGATAGCGCACCATCACGCGCACGTCCTGGCCGTCGCGGGGCAGGCGCTGGACCTCCTCGCCGTAATAGGCCTGGCGCACCTGCTGGGTGACGGTGGCCAGCGTGACGCCCAGGCTCTGGGCGCCGGGCTTCAGCGTGAAGCGCATCTCGTCGTTCACGGTCTGCAGGCTGTCGGTGATGTCGTAGACCGCGCCATAGCTGCCCAGCTGCGTCTTCAGGTCCTCGACCGAGGCGGCCAGCTGGTCCAGGTCGGCGCTGGACACCGAATAGGACAGGCCCGGCCCGTCATCGTTGAAGCTGGCGCTGAAGACGATGTCCTCGGCTTCCGGGATCGGACCCAGCGCCTCGCGGATCTCGTCGGCGACGACGGAGGTCGGCACGTTTGCCGGCCGCTCGCCGGCCGGGGCGACTTCCATATAGCCCTGCACGCTGCCGTTCTGCGCCATGACGACGGTCGACAGGATCATCGGCTGTTCGTCGCCGTATAGCTCGTCATAGCGCGCCTCGACGGTCGCGACGGCGGCCTCCATCCGCTCCTTCAGGGTCTGGGAGCGGGAGAACGGCGTGCCGGGCGGCAGGGTGACGCGCGCCTGCACGAACTCCGACTCAAGCTCCGGCATCATGTTGAAGGGCAGCCAGCCGGTGGTCTGGGCGCCGATCGCCAGCATGAACAGGGCCATGAAGATCGACACGGTGATATAGCGCGCGCGCACCATGGTGCAGGCGAACGGCCGGTAGACGTTCTGGGCGAACCAGACCAGCGAGTCGGCGATGCGCCGCTGCACCCGCATGAAGCGGTTATGCGGGTTCTGCGGCTTCAGGTGCGCCAGGTGCGCGGGCAGGATCAGCAGCGACTCGATCAGCGAGAAGCTGAGCGCGAAGATCACGACCAGCGAGATCTGCCGCGTGAACTGGACCTCCGGCCCGGTCAGCAGCATCCAGGGCGCGAACGCCATCATCGTGGTCAGCACGGCGTAGACGACCGGCTTGGCCACCAGCTGCGTGCCGACCACCGCGGCGTCCAGCCCGGTGCGCTCGCCCTTCTCGACCTCGTTATGGATGTTTTCGCCGACCACGATGGCGTCGTCGACGATGATCCCCGTGACAATCAGCACCGCGAACAGCGACAGCATGTTGAACGACACGCCCACATAAGGGAGCAGCGCCAGGCCGCCGGCGAAGGACACCGCGATGCCCACCGTCGTCCAGATCGCCACGGCGGGGCGCAACGACAGCATCAGCACGATGAACACCATCACCAGGCCCAGCAGCGTGTTGGTGCCGATCGTGTCGATCCGGCTCTTGAACGCCGCCGCGTCGTCCCACCACACGCGCATGTTCACGCCCGGCGGCAGCTCTGCGGCCTTTTCGTCCACATAGTCGTGCACGGCCTTGGAGGTGCGCACGACATTCACCTTCTCCGGCGTGATCAGGAACACGAAGGTCATGTCCATGCCGTCGAATTCGCCGTCGAACTGGGCGTCGCCGAACCCGTCGTCGACGCGCGCCACGTCGGCCACGCGCACGCGCGCGCCGCTGGCGGTCTGGCGGACCACGATGTCGGCGAATTCCTCCGGCGTGTCGGCCAGCTCGCGCGAGGTCAGGGCGACGTCGCCCAGCTCGGTCCGCACATTGCCGGCCGAGGCGTTCAGCGATCCGTTGCGGATCGCCTGCGCGACTTCAGAGAAGCTCATGCCGTAGCGGCGCATCGCCTCTTCGGACAGCTCGACCGAGACTTCCTCGGGCAAAGCGGCCTGCACCCGGGCCAGGCTCGCGCCCGGCAGGACGGAAATCTCGTCGCGCACCTCGCGGCCCACGCGCTGCAGCAGCTGGCGGTCGACATCGCCATAGATGACGACGCCCATGAATTGCTGCGTGCTGCGCAATTGCTGGACGATGGGCGGATAGGAATCGCGCGGCAGATTGCTGACCGCGTCGACGCGCAGCTTCACCTCGTCGACGAAGGCCGTCATGTCCGTACTGCGGTCGGCGGTGACCTGCACGTTCGCCGAGCCTTCCTGGGCGGTGGCGGTGATGTTGTCGACATTGTCGAGGTCGGCGAGCGATTCCTCGATCCGCAGGATGATCTGTTCTTCGACCTCGCGCGGCGCGGCGCCCGGCCAGGCGACATTGACCGTGACGACATTGACCTCGGCGGTCGGGAACACCTCCCGGTCGATGCGCGCGAAGCCGACGATCCCCGCGAAGAAAATCGTGATCATCAGCAGGTTGGCGGCGACCGGATTGCGCGCCCACCAGGCGATCACGCCACGATGGCGCGGTTCGCCCGGATGACGCCCGCCGCTCACAGCGTCTCTCCCGACCCGGCGGAGGCGATGGCGGCGCTGCCGCCGGCGTCGTCGTCCAGCGCCAGCGGGCGCAGCGGCATGCCGTCGACCGCGGACTGCAGCGGGGAGACGACAACGCGCTCCCCGGCCCGCACGCCGCCGGACAGGATGGCGGTCTCCGCCCCCGCGTTCACGACCTGCACGCGGCGGACCTCCAGCGTGTCGTCCGGCAGGGCGATATAGACCTGGTCCAGATTACGCAGGCCGGCGCGCGGGATGACCACGGCGTTGCTGACGCGCCGCCCGTCGATTTCGGCGGCGACGAACAGGCCGACCGCCAGCGGGGCGCCGTCGTCCATGCCCGCGCCATAGGGATCGTCCACCTGCGCCACGGCGTGCAGCAGGCGCGTCTGGGGGTCCAGCGCGGCGTCGGTGCGCACGATACGGCCCTGCCATTGCCGCATCTGGCCGCCGACGACGGCTTCCAGCACCACGGCCGGCCCGGCCTCCGGCGTTTCGGCGAAATAGGCGACCGGCAGGCCGACCAGACCCATCTGGTCGTCGGTCAGCGGCAGGCGCACCTCCACGGTTTCGGTGGAGAAAATCTGGCCCAGGCGCTGGCCCGGCGTGACGTACTGGCCGAGATCGGCCGCTTTCGTGCGCACCCGTCCGCCGAACGGCGCGCGCACCGCGGTGCGGCGGCGGTCCAGCAGCGCTTCTTCAAGCGAGGCGTTGGCGGCGGCCAGGCGCGCGCGCGCCTGGTCCATCTGCGGCTGGCGCAGGGCCAGCGACGTCGCCTCGCCCTCGCCCAGCTCGTCCCATTCCTCGCGCGCCAGACGGCTTTCGGCCGCCTCGCGCTCCAGCGCCTGCTGCGCCTCGGCCACCTGGGCGCGGGCGCGCGTGACGGCCAGCTCGTAATCGGCCGGCTCGATCTGAAGCAGGACGTCGCCTTCCTCGAACCGTCCGCCATCGACGAAGGCGGGGGAGACCGCGACGATCTTGCCGCCGACCTCGGGGATCAGCTCGATCTCGCGCAGCGGACGCACTTCGCCCTGGGCGTGCACGGTCAGGGTCAGGTCGCGCGCCTCGGCGGGGCTGACGAACACCGCCTCGCCGATCGGGCGCTCCTCGGCTTCCTCCGGCGGCGGGCGCAGCGCGCCCATCGTGGCGATCGCGCCGACCGCGGCGACGATGATCAGCACCGGCGCGAGGATGAGGATGACTTTTCTCATAGGGCAGGCTCCTGCGCGGAAAGGTCCGCGAAGTCGGTGGGCGCAGCGAATTCGCCCCCGATGGCGAGATAAAGGCGCACGCGGTTGGCGGCGCGTTCGCGGCGGGCGCCGATATACTGGCTTTCGGACGTGATGCGGCGGGCCTGGGCGTCCAGCAGGTTGAAGATGGTCACCAGGCCGTTGCGGTACTGCCGCTCGGCCAGCTCCTCGGCGCGCGCGGCTTCTTCATAGGCGACGCGCAGCTGGCCGGCGCGTTCGGCCAGCCGGTCCTCGGCGGCCAGCGCGTTTTCCGCCTCCCGCCACGCGGTCAGCGCGGAGGAGGCGTAAGACGCCAGCCGCTCGCGCGCCGCGGCCTCGGCCCGGTCGGCTTCGCCGCGCAGGGCTCCGCCGCGGAAGACCGGCTGGGCCAGGCCCGCGACCAGCGAGGTGATGATGGAGTCGGCGTCCAGAAGATTGGCCGTATTGGCGGAGGTCGCATTGGCCCCGGCCTGCAGGGTCAGGCGCGGCAGCAGGGCGTCGCGCGCCGCCTCGGCGCGCAGGCCCGCGGATTCCAGCCGCAGATCGGCGGCGATCATGTCCGGGCGGCGCCACAGCAGATCCGCCGGCGCGCCGGCGCCGGCCAGCGGCGCCAGATCGGGCAGATCGGCGGCGCCGGCCAGCTCCGCCGCCGGATAGCGGCCGAGCAGGACTTCCAGCGTGCGCTGCGCCTCGCCCAGAGTCTGGCGGCGCAACTGCAGCGTGGCGCGCGAGGTCGCCAGCGCCGAGCGCGCCAGCCGTACGTCCAGGCTGGTGTTCACGCCGCTGCGGTAGCGGCGCTCGATGAAATCCAGCGACCGTTCGCGATTGCCGACATCGCGGGCCGCCAGCGCTTCCTGAAGCTCCGCCTCGATCAGGGCGAACCAGGCCTGCGCCGTGGCGCCGGCCAGCGACAGGCGCGCGCCTTGGTAATCCGCCTCGCTGGCCTCGGCGTCATAGGCGGCGGCCCCGGCGGTGGCGGCCACCCGGCCCCAGACATCGGCCTCCCAGCTGGCGTTCAGGCCCAGCGCATAGCTGGTGGTGGAGGACGGGAAGGCGGAGGAATCGCGTTCGGTGACGCTGCCGCTGGCGTCCAGCGAGGGCAGGCGCGGGGCGCCCGCAACCCGGGCGCTGGCGCGCGCCTGGTCCAGACGGGCCGCGGCGGCGCGGAAATCGGCGTTGTGGGTCAGCGCCTCGGCCGTCAGCAGCGGCAGGACGGGGTCGTCGAACGCGGCCAGCCAGTCGCCGGCCGGCGGCGCGGCGTCTTCCGCGGCGGCGAACACGGTCGGCGCGGGCGGCAGCGCCTCCGCGCGGTCCAAAGACGGCGCGGCGCACGCCCCTAAAGCGAGGGCGCTGAAAGCCAGCAAAGGAAGGGTACGGGAAGGCGTCGCGGTCATGTCATGCATTCGGGCCACATTTCGACCCGGTGATATGCGCCGCCATCACGCGCGTCAATAAATTTTTATCGAGAAACGCTAAATTGATACTGATAAGCGGTAAGGGAATGCCGAATGCGCCCCTGGACCGGGCGCCAGCGTCCCCCGGCCCGCTCTGCGCCGGGCGGACGCGGAAAATTCGCCATGCCGCTATAAAGGCACGGCAAAATCTTCGTTTAGAGTGGATTGGCGCCCCGATTCGGGGCGCTGCGGCGGGACGGGCATGAGACGCACAGCGCGGCGCAGGGATATCGGGTCGGTGGCCGTCATCGCGGCGGCCGTGCTCGGCGTGCTCGCCGTAATGGGCGAACTGCCGGCCGCCACCGCCGCGGTCGCCGCGCTCACCGTCGTCTGCCTGGCGGTCATCTATTACTTCCTGGACGGCGAGCCGGAAATCTATGAGGAGGCCCCGGCCTCCCCTGCCGCCGCCCCGGTGGCCGAGCCGCCGCGGGAGGATGTCGCCTCCGCGATGATCGAGCGCCTGCCCGACCCGGTCCTGCTGATCGGCCCGGGCGGCCGGATCGAACGCGCCAACGCCGCGGCCCGCGCCTTTCTGGGCCTGTCGCGCGACACCGCCAACGTCGCCTCCGTCCTGCGCCAGCCCGAGGTTCTGGAGGCCGTGACCGCCGCCCTGCGCGGGGAGCAGCACGAGCCGGTCGAGTACCGCACGCTCGCCCCCTATGAGAGCTTCGTGAAGGCGTTCGCCGCGCCGCTGGCCGGGCCGGGCGGCCGGGCCGGGGCGATCATGCTGCTGCACGACGAAACCGACATGCGCCGGGCCGAGCGGATGCGCGTCGATTTCCTGGCCAACGCCAGCCATGAGCTGCGCACGCCGCTGGCGTCGCTGGCCGGCTTCATCGAGACGCTGCGCGGCCACGCCAAGGACGACGCCGCGGCGCGCGACAAATTCCTCGGCATCATGCAGGGCCAGACCGAGCGGATGCGCCGCCTGATCAACGATTTGCTGTCGCTGTCGCGGATCGAGATGAACGAGCATCTGCCGCCGTCGGGCGAGGTCGACCTGTCCATCGTGGCCGGCGACGTGGTCGACGCCCTGCGCCCCATCGCCCGGGCGCGCGGCGCCTCGATCATCCTGGAGCAGCCGGAGGAGCCGGTTCTGGTCACCGGCGACCGGGACCAGCTGACCCAGGTGGCCCAGAACCTCGTCGACAACGCGCTGAAATATTCCCCGCGCGGCGGCGCGGTGCAGGTCCAGGTCCTGCCCTCCCTCACCCCCGCCGCGGCGATGCGGCCCGAGACGCGGATGAGCGCGGCTGCGGGGCGCTTCACCATCGTCGCCCCGGCCGGCGACAAGACCGTCGCCGCCCTGC
>CAJXKJ010000010.1 GCA_913055605.1 uncultured Euryhalocaulis sp.
CACGAGCTGCCGCCGCAGCTGGCCGTGGAGCTGGCCGAGGGCGCGCGGGAGCGCGCGACGATCGACCTGATCGACCAGGCCGAATGCTCAAGCGACATGACGCGCTTTGTGCAGCAGCTGAATCTGAACGGCCGGCTGACGCCGTCGCTGGTGGTGCGCGCCGCGTGCGCCGGAGCGATCAATTTCTTCGAGCACTGCATCGCGGAGCTGGCGGGGATTCCGCATCAGAAGACCTGGATCCTGGTCCACGACGCGGGGCCGCTGGGCCTGCGCGCGGTGTTCGACCGGACGGGCCTGCCGGAGCGCATTTTTCCGGCGATCCGCACGGCGCTTGACGTGTTTCACGAGACCGATATGGGCTCGGCCGCCGATGCGCGGGCGCGGTTCAGCCAGCGCATCACCCAGCGCATCCTGACGCAGCGCCAGAGCTTCGCGCCCGAGGACCTGGAGTATCTGATGGACCGTCTGGACGCGCACACGAACGCGCCGGCGGAGCGTCCGCGCCGCGCGGCGGCCTGAGCCTCAGGCGTCTTCAGAAAATCGCGAAAAAAGAGACGGGCTGCCGGTCAGCCGGCCGCGGCGATCATCGCCTCGACGCGGGACTCCAGCTCGGTCGTGATCGCCTGGGTCACCGGATGGTCGCCGTCCTTGATCTCCTCCCGCACCGCGGCGGAGATCGCGTCGACATGCGCTTCGGCCAGACGCTGGGCGTCCTTGCCGGTGAGCGCTTCGCATTCCAGCAGCTTGCACAGCACGGAGGCGAGCCGGCCGACGATGGGATAGCCGTAGGTGCCGCCCATGCCTTTCAGGTCGTGCGCGCCGCGATACAGCTTGGCGCGCGGTTCGCCGGTCAGGCCGCCTTCGCGCACGGCGTCGCGCGCGGCCTCGAGGCTGGCGACCTCGGTCTTGATCCATTGGTCGAATTCGCCGGCCATGGAGCGCAGGGCCGCCTCGGCGCGCTCGATCGCGGCCATGTTGACGCCCACGCGGCCGCCGACTTTCACTTTCAGCATATTGGGAGGCGTAATCACCTCCAGAGGTCGTTGACCAGCCATGGCTCGCTCCCCGTCACCCAGGCCCGGGAACCTAAGGCGCCCGCCCTTAACGGCGGGCTAATGGGGCGCTTTACCTAGGTTGTGAACTGTTCGGCCAGCACGCGTTCCGACAGGGTGCGGCCGGGATCGAACAGCATGGTCATCTCGGCGTCCTTGTCCTCCCGCACCTCCACCCAGGCGGCGTCGCGGAATTCGCGATTGTCGGCCACTGCGGACACGGGGCGGCGTTCGGCCTCCGAAATCTCGAACCGCACGGTGGCGGTGTGCGGCAGCAGGGCGCCGCGCCAGCGGCGCGGGCGGAAGGCGCTGATCGGCGTCAGCGCCAGTACGTTGGAGTCCAGCGGAATGATCGGACCGTGCGCGGACAGATTATAGGCGGTGCTGCCGGCCGGAGTGGCGATCAGCACGCCGTCGGCCACCAGTTCGGGCAGGCGTTCGCGGCCGTCGACCAGGATGCGGATCTTCGCGGTCTGGCGGGTTTCGCGGAACAGCGAGACCTCGTTCACCGCCAGCGCCTCGAACGTGTCGCCGCCGGTGGTTTCGCCGCGCATGCGTAGCATATGGATGACCGCGCGCTCCGCGCCGGCCAGCCGCTCCATCAGGCCGTCCTCGCGGAAATCGTTCATCAGGAAGCCGACCGCGCCGAAATTCATGCCGAAGATCGGGGTGCGCAGGCCGAGATTGGCGTGCAGCGTGTCCAGCATCAGGCCGTCGCCGCCGAGCGCGACGATCACTTCGGCCTCCTCCGCCGGGACAGCGCCATAGCGCTCCACCAGGCGGCGGCGGGCCTCCTGCGCTTCGGGGCGCGGGCTGGCCTCAAAGGCGATTTTGGAAAACGCGGCGCTCATGCGCCGCACTCAAGCCTCAGCGCCGAGGCGGCGCAAGGCGGCGAGCGCGCTGTGGGCCGTATGTTCGGTGAAGGCGCAGGCGCAGTCGCGGCGCGCATCGGTGTTCAGCCCGCCCTTCAGACGGCCCGCCCGGGTCAGCGCGTTCACCAGCCGTACGCAATAGCGGCTGTTCAGGCCGGCGGCGTGGAAGGCGAGCGCGGCGGCCGCCGCCCCGCGCCGGTCCAGCGCCCGGCCGATGACCCAGGAATCGGTCTCGCACAGGCGCGCGAGGCCCAGTTCGAACAGATTGATGCGGCCGTCCTGCGCCGCCTCCAGGAAGAAATCCTCGGTCAGGCCGCCGGCGCCGTAGAGCTCCTCCACCAGCCGCTCATTGGCCGACATGCCGGGGCCGCGGGCGGCCTTCGCGCTTTCCACCGCGGCGTCGGCCTCGCCCGCCAGAAGGTCGGCGAATTGCGGATAGCGTTCGGAAATGGCGTCTTTCAGCGCATCGCCCACGGCGCGGTAGGCGGCGTGCACGACATCCTCGCTGAGCCCGTCGCGCTCCACGATCGCGGACCACAGACCCGGCTCCGCCTCGGCGGCGGCGGTGCAGTGGCGCAGCGCGTCTTCATGGACGTCGGCGCTGGGATTGGCGAGCAGGACGCGGATCACGTCGCATTCGCGCGGCCGGGCGACGGCCTCGCACGCCTTGCTGGAGAGGCCCGGCCGCCGCGCCAGCGCGCGCCGGTGGGCGTGGCCGAGCTGGCAGGCGATGTCGATCATGTCCGCCTCGCGCAGGACGGGGCTGCCGGCCAGCACGGGCTCGGCGGCCTCGATCTCGTCATGCGCCAGAAGCAGGATCAGGGCGCGCGGCGCCCAGGGCGTGGCGGCGAGACGGGTCGCAAGCTCCGCCCGCACGGCGAGCTCCGCATTGCGGGCCAGGCGCAGGAACACGTCCTCCGCCGTTTCGGCGTCCTCTCCGGTGCCGAACGACCGCTCCGCGCACAGATCGCCCAGGGCCAGAAGCAGCGCATCGCGGCTTTTGGCGTCTGTGGCGCGCGCAAGCGCGATCAGGCGATCTCCGCTAAGCTCGCTCATGCGTTATAAGGTCCTCGACTCCCCCGTTCGCGCAATTTGCACGGATCAAATTTACCTGCGGTAAACGACGAAGGTGACGATGAGCATCGCTGAAGCCACACGCGACACCGGCGCGCGGCGCGCGGAATTGCAGCAGCGCTTTGCGGAGATGCGCGCGCGATCACTGACGCTGGCCGCGCCGCTGAGCGTGGAGGACCAGACCGTCCAGTCGATGCCGGACGTGAGCCCCACCAAATGGCATCTGGCGCATGTGACGTGGTTCTGGGAGACGTTCGTCCTGGGTCCGAACCTCTGCGGTTACGAGACCTGCGACGCGCGGTTCAACTATCTGTTCAATTCCTATTACGAGCAGGTCGGCGACCGGCACCCGCGGCCGCATCGCGGCCTGCTGACCCGTCCGTCGCTGGACGAGGTGCGCGCCTATCGCGCCCATGTCGACGATGCGATGGGCCGCCTGTTCGAGACGCTGGGCGAGGCGGCGTTCGCGGAGCTGGCGCCGCTGATCGATCTGGGGATCGCGCACGAGGAGCAGCATCAGGAATTGCTGCTGATGGACATCAAGCACGTCCTGTCCTGCAACCCGTTCCATCCGGCGGCCTATCCGGCGCCGGAGCGCGCGGCGCAGGGCGCAGGCGCGCAGGGATGGACCGCGCATGAGGGCGGGCTGCTGCGCTTTGGCTGGGACGGGACGGAATTCTGTTTCGACAACGAGCAGCCGCGCCATCAGGCGTTCCTCGCCCCGTTCGCGCTGGCCGACCGGCCGGCGACCAATGGCGAATACGCCGACTTCATCGCGGACGGCGGCTATCGCAATGCGCCGCTATGGCTGTCCGACGGCTGGGCCTGGGTGCGGGAGGGCGGGCGCACGGCGCCGGCCTACTGGACCGAGCGCGACGGGGAATGGATGCGCTTCACTCTGCACGGTCTGGTCCCGCTCGACCGCGAGGCGCCGGTCTGTCACCTGAGCCTGTACGAGGCGGCGGCGTTCGCCGAATGGATGGGCGCGCGCCTGCCGGACGAGCGGGAGTGGGAGCACGCGGCGGGCGGCATGGACCCGGACGCCGGCGACTTCATGCAGCCCGGACTGTCCGCCGATCCGGCGCCGACGCCGGGGACCGGGCCGCGCGGCTTTTTCGGCCATGTCTGGGAATGGACGCAGAGCGCCTATTCGCCCTATCCGGGTTTCCGCCCGGCGGCCGGGGCGGTGGGCGAGTACAACGGCAAGTTCATGTCGGGCCAGAACGTGCTGCGCGGCGGGGCTTGCGTGACCGTGCGCGGCCATATGCGCGCGACCTATCGGAATTTCTTCTATCCCCACCAGACATGGCAGTTTGGCGGCGTGCGCCTGGCGAAGGACGCCTGAGAAACACGCCTGAGAAACAACCTCAGGCTGTCCATCGGCTGATTTGCGGTCATAATCCCCTCAGACGCGGCGTTGGGGCTGAGCTGCGATGGGGTTCGGGTGGAAGACTGCGGGCGCTTTGGCGCTCGCCTGCGCGCCGGTGTGGGCGCTGGCCGGCGCCTGGCCAAAGGCGCCGGGCGAGGGTCAGATCATCCTGACGACAACCTATGACCGCGCGCGGCGCGGTTTCGACGCCGACGGCGAACTGGGCCAGGAGCTTCGCTACGACAAGATCGAGGTTTCGGCGTTTGGTGAATTCGGCGTGCTTCCGCGCCTGACGGCGGTCGGGCGCACGGCGTTTCAGGACGTCACGATGGAGAACGAGTGGGGGCGGGAGGCGGCCTCCGGCCTGTCGGCCAGCGAGGCGGGATTACGCGCGACCCTGTTGCAGCGGGACTGGGACGTGCTGTCGGTCCAGGGAACGGCGATCGTGCCGGGCGATGTGGAGAACGTCACCGACCTGCGGCTGGGCGAGGGGGGCTGGGACTATGAGGCGCGCGTGATGTACGGGCGGGCCTTCGAATTCCAGGGCGGCCACGGGTTCGCGGAAGGCCAGTTCGGCTGGCGCTGGCGCGCCGGAGCGCCGCCGGACGAGGCGCGCGTCGACCTGACGCTGGGCTGGAGCAAGGGCCCCTGGACGGTCATGGGGCAGGCCTTTGCCCTGAAAGGGACCGGGGCGCAGCCGCCGCGCCGCGACTATGAGAATGTGAAGCTGCAGGCCAGCGTGGCGCGCGACATCAGCGACGATACGCGCCTGCAGGCCGGTGTGTTCCGCACCGTGTCCGGCAATTCCATCGTTCAGGAGACGGCGGTGTTCCTGGGCCTGTGGAAGCGGTTCTGAGCGCTATTCGCCGCCGCCGGTCTCGTCGTACAGCCAGGCGATCAGGCTGTGGCGCAGCTCCGCGTCATAGACGCCGGGGAAGGTCATGCGCGTGCCGGGCATGAAGCCGGTGGGATCGGTCAGCCAGGATTCCAGCTGGTCCGGCGTCCACACGAAATCGGCGTCCGTCAGCGCCTCCGAGAATGCGTAGCCGGGCGCGGTGCCGACCGTGCGGCCGAACAGGGCGTGCAGGTTGGGACCGACCGAGTGCGGCGCGTCCGCCGCGAAGGTGTGGCAGAGCGCGCATTTGCGCCCTTCCTCGGCCCCCGGCGCGGTGTCGAGATTCTGGTAGGCGTCGGGCAGGGCGACCGCGACGCGGGCCGGTGCCTCGGCGGCCGGGGCGTCGGACTCGCCGCCGCAGGCGGCCAGGAGCAGGAGCGGGGCGAAGAGACAGGCAGCGCGGATCATGAGCGGGGTCTAGCGCCGGACGGGGCGCGCGGAAAGCGGCGTTGCGCCGCAACCGTGCGTTAACGGGGCCGGGCGCTGAGTGCGGCCATGGTCATGGAAATCGCATCCGGGCGCCGGTCATCCCGCCCGCGCCGCCGCCGCGGCCCGCGCGGCGGCTGGGCGCCGCTGCTGGGCGTCGCCGTCGTTATGGCGCTGATCGCCTTCCGCATCCTGCCCGAAGACATGCTGGACAGCGTTCTGGACGAAGCTGGTGCGGGCGGCGGGACGCTGGTCGTTGGCGGCGTCACGGTGACGGACGGCGACACGATCCGCATCGCGGGCGAGCGCATCCGGATCGAGAATATCGACACGCCGGAACTGGGCGACGGCGCCGAATGCCTGGCCGAACGCCGGCTGGCGGACATGGCCCATTCGGCCGCCGCCGCGATGTTCGCGGAGGGCGGCGAGGTGCGCGTCGCGCGCAGCGGCGAGGACCAGTACGGGCGGACGTTGGCGCGGGTTTCGGTCGGGGGCAGGGATTTCGGCCGCGCGATGATCAGCGCCGGCTATGCCGAGCCCTGGACCGGGCGCCGCGTCGACTGGTGCCGCTAGGCCGGCCAGCCCAGCCAGTCGCGCATTACCTCGGCCACGGCACCCGGCTGCTCCACCGGCGTGAAATGTCCGGAATGCTCGATCACCGTCAGGCGTGCGCCGGGGATCAGGCCGGCGAGCTTTTCGTGCTGGGCGACCGGGCTCCAGACATCGTCGCGGCCCACCAGAACCAGAGTCGGCACGCGGATGGTCGATAGAACCGGCGTGGCGTCGGGGCGGGTCAGCGCGGCGCGTTGCTGCCGTTCGAACCCGTCCACGGTCTGGCGCAGCACCATCTGGCGCAGCTCCCCCGCGATGGCGGGGTCGTCCCGGAAATCCGGATGCAGCATGGGCGGCAGCCAAATCTCGTTCAGCACGCCGATCCCTTCGCGCCGGGCGCGTTCCACCAGGGCGAGGCGGGACTGGTCCTCGCCGTCCTTTTTCGGGCCGTAGCCGGTGTCGAGCAAAGCGAGGCGGCTGACGCGCTCCGGCGCCAGACGCAGCATCTCTAGAGAGATGCGGCCGCCGAAGGAATAGCCGGCCAGGGCGAAGGGGCCGTCCGGCGCGGCGGCGAGGGCCGCCCGCGCCATGTCGTTGATCGTCTCGCAGTCGGCGAGCCCTTCCACGATCTGCGGACGGGCGACGTCCTCCAGCCGCGCGGCGACGTCGCGCCAGGCGCGCGCGTCGCACAGAAGGCCGGGAATCAGCAGGAGCGCAGGTGTGTCCGCCATGGCGGGCGCACGCTATCCGCAAACGCCGCCAAAGGCGAAGCGCCGGCGCCCGTGCGGCTGGGCGCCGCGTTGGGATGGACGGGCGGATCGGTGATAGGATCGGTGCGCCGACAGCGGACGGCGAGATCCGCACTCGGGAGGATGGAAGAATGGGACTGATCGAAACCAGAAGCCCGGAGGCCGCGCGCCTGACCGGCCTGCATCTGTATCATGCCGGCAAGTCGGCCTGTTCGGCGCGGGTGCGCCTGCTGCTGGAGGAGAAGGGGCTGGAATGGACCGGCCACTATGTGGACATCTACACGCGGGCCAACGTCTCCCCCGAATATTTCGCGATCAATCCCAAGGGGCTGGTGCCGACGCTGGTGCATGACGGCCGGGTGATCGTCGAGTCGAACGATATCCTTCTGTATCTGGACGAGGCCTATCCGCAGCCGTCCTTCATGCCGGATGACGCAGCCCAGCGCGTGAAGATCGAGGACTGGCTCAATAGGTGCGGCGACCTGCATCTGCCGGCGGTGAAGACCTATGCCTATGCCCGCATGCACGCGAAGAATGTCGTGAAGACGAAGGAGGAGGTGGAGCTGTACCGCTCCCTCCAGACCGACAAGGATCTGCTGGATTTCCACGGCAAGCATGACGGGGACGGGGCCTCGGGCTTTTCGGACGCCGAGGTGGAGGCCGCGGCGGCGCTGCTGCGCTCCACGCTGACCGAACTGTCGGAAGGAATCGAAGCCGGCGGCTGGATCGTCGGCGACGCCTATTCGCTGGCCGATATTTCCTGGGCGCCGGCGATCCTGACGATCACGGGCGCGGGCTTCCCGCTGGACGAATTTCCGGCGATCGAGGACTGGTACGCCCGGGTCGCCGCGCGCCCGGCCTATGACCGCGCGGTGCTGGCCTGGCGGCGGACCGAGCGGCCGGATCTGGAGCCGCAGGCCGCCACCGCCTGAACGGCCCGGCGGGCGGGCATTTCCCGGTGTATGACAGTGAGTTAATACCGTTTTCGCGGTCGGGAATGGTATAATCATTGACCGGACTCGCAGGGATTCCGGGCGTATCCGGCACGGCTTCCGGGTGAATTCGCCGCCCGCGAGGCTTACATAAGGGACCGGAAGGCGCGGCGATAACGCGCCCCGGCGGAGGAAGAGACATCGTGCGTTCGTTCGAAACCATGAATCGGCGCGGCCTGCTGGCCGGGATCGGCGCGAGCGCGCTGGTCTGCGCCGGCGTGCCGGGCGCGCGCCGGGCCATGGCCGCCGACGCGGCGCTGAGCGCCGAGGATATGGGCGACGGCCTGACCCTGTTCACCGGGGCCGGCTGCAACGTTCTGACCATGCCGGACCGCGGCGGGCTGATGATGGTCGACGGCGGATCGCGCGAGCACGGCGCGGCGCTGCTGGACTTCGTCGCCGAGCGCACCGGCGGGGCGCCGGTGAATACGCTGTTCAACACAAACTGGCGCAATACCGGCGCGAACGACATTCTGGGCGCGCGCGGCGCGACCATCGTCGCGCACAAGAACACCGCGATGTGGATGGGCGCCGAATACGGCGTCGACTGGGAGAACCGCCGCTATGCGCCGCGCGATCCGGCGGCGCGGCCGAACCAGACTTTTTATGAGTCCGGGGCGACGTCCGCGGACGGCGCGCGCGTCGACTATGCCTATATGCTGCAGTCCCATACCGACGGAGACATCTATGTCTTCCACCGGGACGCCGACGTGATGATGGCCGGCGGCGTGGCCGCCGACCCGGCGCTTGGCTATCCGGTGCTGGATTACTGCACCGGCGGGTGGATCGGCGGCATGCTGGACGGCCTGCAGGACATGATGGAGGCGGGCGGGGCGGACACGCTCTATGTCCCCGCGCAGGGCCGGGTTCTGACCCGGGCCGATCTTCAGGCGCAGTACGACATGCTGCTGACGTTGAAGGCGCGCTTCATCGATCTGATGAAACAGGGCATGGGCGCCGAGGACATGCTGGCCGCCGGCGCGACCGCCGAATACGACGAGACATGGGGCGATCCGGAGCTGTTCGTCCATACCGCATGGCGCGGGATGCTGGGCCATCTGCGCGTGCTGGGAGGGATCATCGCATGAGTGCGCACCGCACCATCCGCGCCGCGCTGCTGGCCGGCGGTTTCGCCGCCGCCGGTTTCGGCGCGCAGGCCGCTGAGGCTGATGCGGCGCATGGCGAAGCCCATAGCCAGGCATTGGCCACCGCCGAAGCCGACATCGGCGGCAAGTGGGACCTGCTGGAGACCTATTGCGTGGAGTGCCACAACTTCACCGACTGGGCCGGCGGCGTGGCGTTCGACACGATGTCGCCCGACGGCGTGCCGGACGACGCCGAGATCTGGGAAAGCGTCGTGGCGCGCCTGGGCGCGCGGATGATGCCGCCGCCGGGCTCCGACCAGCCCGAGCAGGGCGAGGTGGATTCCTTCGTCGCGTCGCTGGAAGGCTATCTGGACACCGCCGGGGAGGGCGAGGCGCATGCGGGCTGGATCCCGCTGCACCGGCTGAACCGCACCGAATATGCGCGCGCGGTCTATGACCTGCTGGCGCTGGAGGTGGACGCCGAGGCGCTGCTGCCGCGCGATCCGGAAAGCGACGGCTTCGACAATATCGCCTCCATGCTGGGCACCTCCCCGGCCTTTGTGGAGCAGTTCGTGGCCGCGGCGCAGGACGTCAGCATGCAGGCGGTCGGCGACCAGTCGCCGAAGGTCGCCACGCGCACCTATCGCCCCGAGACCGGCAACCAGACCGGCCATGTCCGTGGCCTGCCGCTGGGCACGCGCGGCGGCATGGCGGCGGAGCATTTCTTCCCCGCCGACGGCGAATATGAATTCGATATCGCCGGGCCGGGCGGCGGCGCGGGCTATATCAACGCGCTGGACCACAAGCACACCGTGATCATGACGATCGACGGCGAGCAGGTGTTCGAGGCCGAGCTGGGCGGCGAGGACGACCTGAAGGCCGCCGACCAGAAATACGAACCGGCGCTGGCCGCGATCCAGTCCCGCTTCCAGGACATCCGCGTGCCGGTCAGCGCCGGGCCGCACGAAGTGGGCGTGGCGTTCATCGCGCGCTCTCTGGCCAAGGCCGACGACACGCTGTTCCAGATCAATCCGCTGGGCGGCATGGACCGCGCGCCGCGTATTTCCGGCGTGACGATCACCGGGCCGTTCAATCCGACGGGAATCGAGTCCACGCCTTCGCGCGACCGCATCTTCATCTGCCGCCCCGAGGCGGCGGACCAGGAGCGCGCCTGCGCCGAACGGATCATGAAGAACCTGGCCGCGCGCGCCTTCCGCCGCGACGTGACCGACGCGGACATCGAAGACCCGATGGCCTTCTATGACCAGGGCGCGGCAGAGGGCGGGTTCGAGGCCGGCGTGCAGCAGGGCCTGATGGCGATCCTGGCCAGCCCGAAATTCCTGTACCGGGCGATGGTCCCGGCCGAGGGCTCCGACCTGCAGGCTGCGGGCGTCGCGCCGCTGGACGACACGGCGCTGGCGTCCCGCCTGTCCTTCTTCCTGTGGAGCCAGCCGCCCGATGCGGAGCTGCGGGACCTCGCCGCCTCCGGCGCGCTGCAGGACGCCGCCGTGCTGGACGCGCAGGTGGACCGCATGCTGGCCGATCCGCGGGCCCGGTCGCTGACGACCAATTTCGCGTTCCAGTGGCTGCGCATGCGCCTGCTGGACGATGTCGATCCCGACCCGGCGCTGTTCCCGGAATTCGACGGCGATTTGCGCCGCGCCTTCCGCACCGAGGTCGAGCTGTTCGTCGACGACGTGTTCCGCAACGACCGCAGCATCCTGGACCTGCTGACCGCCGACGACACCTATGTGAACGAGCGGCTGGCCCTGCATTACGGCATCGCCGGGGTGCGCGGCGACCGGTTCCGCAAGGTGACGCTGGACAATCCGGCCCGTTACGGCCTGCTGGGCAAGGGCGCGATCCTGATGTCGACCTCCTACGGCAACCGGACCTCGCCGGTGCTGCGCGGGGCGTTCGTGCTGGAGAACATGATCGGCACGCCGGCGGCGGCGCCGCCGCCGAACGTTGAGGCGTTCCCGGAGACGCAGCCGGGCGAAAAGGCCCTGACCGTGCGCGAGCGGCTCGAGTCGCACCGCGCGATCCCGTCCTGCAACCAGTGCCACGGCGTGATCGACCCGCTTGGCCTGGCGCTGGAGAGCTTCGACGCCATCGGCACGTTCCGGGAGAAGGACCGTTTCGCCGGGATGCAGATCGACGCCTCCACCACCATGGTGGACGGCACGGTTCTGGACGGTCCGGCGGACCTGTCCGCCGTGCTGGCCGATAGGCCGGACCGCTTCGCCCAGACCCTGACGCGCAAGATGATGACCTTCGCGCTCGGCCGCACGGTGGAGTACGAAGACATGCCGCGCGTGCGCGCGATCGCGCGCGAGGCGGCGGCGGAGGACTATCGTTTCTCCGCCATCGTCAAAGGCATCGTGGAAAGCCCGCAATTCCGGATGATGAATCCGCCGGAAGCGGAAACCGAGGAAGCGTCCGCCGGGCCGGGCCCGGTGCGGGAAGCCAGCTTGCAGTAGAATTAGCGTCTGACCTCAAAGGGAGGCCGTGCCGATGTATCTGAAGAAAAAACATCTTTCCCGCCGCACCATGCTGCGCGGCATGGGCGCCGCGGTGTCCCTGCCGCTGCTGGACGCGATGATCCCGGCCGGCACGGCCCTGGCCCAGACGGCGGCCGCGCCGAAGCTGCACATGGGCTTTGTCTATTTCCCGCACGGCGCGGTGATGAACAAATGGACGCCGGCCAAGGAGGGCGCGGATTTCGACACGCCCTACATCATGGAGCCGCTGGCGAAGTTCAAAAAACAGATGACGGTCGTCTCCGGCCTGGAGAACAAGCCGGCGGTCAGCCCCGCGGTGCACGGCATCACGCCCGGCACCTGGCTGTCCTGCGTGCATCCGGCCAAGCAGCATGAGCCGCTGGGCGGGACCACGATCGACCAGATGGCGGCCCAGCACCTGAGCTCCGACACGCCGTTCCCGTCGTTGGAGCTGGCGGCCGAGCAGCGCAGCGGCACCGGCGCCTGCGATGGCACTTATGGCTGCGGGTTCGGCGACACGGTGTCGTTCCGCAACCCGACCACGCCGCTGCCGATGGAGGCCAATCCGCGCAAGCTGTTCCAGCGCCTGTTCGGGCGCGGCGACAATCCGGCCGAGCGCCAGGCGCTGGCCGAGCAGCAGATCAGCCTGCTGGACATGATCTCCGAACAGACCGCGGAGATGAACAAGTCGCTGGGCGCGGCGGACCGGGTGACCATGGAAGGCTTCCTGGAGAATGTCCGGGAGATCGAGCGCCGGGTGAACCAGATGGGCGAACGCGACCTGTCGCATCTGGACCTGCCGGAAGCGCCGATCGGCGTGCTGGACAATTTCGACGAGCAGCTGAACCTGATCTTCGACATCGCGGCGCTGGCCTATCAGGCCGGACTGACGCGCGTGTTCTCGATGATGATGGCGGGCGAGGCGACCAACCAGACCTATAACCACATCGGGATTCCGGACGGCTTCCACCCCATCTCGCACCACCAGAACGACCCGGCGCGGATGGAGAAGCTGTCGCAGATCCAGCGCTACAACACCGAGGTGTTCGCGAAATTCGTGCAGAAGCTGGCCGACATGCCGGACGGCGACGGCTCCATGCTGGACCACACCATCCTGCTGTTCGGCTCGAACATGTCGAACTCGAACCTGCACGATAATTTCCCGCTGCCGTCGGTTCTGGTGGGCGGGGGCTGCGGCGCGATCCGCGGCAACCAGCACCTGAAATACGCCGACCGCACCCCGCACGCGAACCTGCTCTATACGCTGATGCTGCGGGCCGGGCTGGACGTGAATTCGGTGGGCGACTCCACCGGCGAATTCACGGAGATCTGACGATGCGGGCGGCTCTCCTCGGCGCGGCGGCGCTCGCGGCCTCATTCGCCGCCGCGCAGGCGTCCGAGCTGGTCGACGCGGTGCGCGCGGACGACGACGCGGCGGCGATCGCGCTGATCGAGTCCGGCGCCGACGTGAACGCCATGACGCCGGACGGCGCCACGGCGCTGCACTGGGCCGCCTATCAGGACGATGTGGAGATGGCGCGCCGTCTGATCCGCGCCGGCGCGGACGCAAGCGTCGCCAACGATTACGGCTCCACGCCGCTGAGCGAGGCGGCCGTGGCGGCGGATGCGGAGATGATCGCCCTGCTGCTGGACGCCGGGGCCGACCCGAACGAGACCAACGCCGACGGCCAGACCGCGCTGATGCTGGTCGCACGCACCGACCGGACCGAGGCGGCGCGGGCGCTGATCCGCGCGGGCGCGGACGTGAACGCCGCCGAGCAATGGCGCGGCCAGACCGCGCTGATGTGGGCCGCCCACGACCAGCGCCCGGCGATGACGGAGCTGTTGCTGGAGGCGGGCGCCGATCCGAACGCGCGGTCCTTCGTCAATGACTGGAAGCGTCAGACAACCATCGAGTCGCGCGCCCAGTACCGGCCGTCCGGCGGGCTGACCCCGCTGCTGTACGCCGCGCGCGAGGGGTGCCTGGACTGCGCCCGGGCGCTGGTGGAGTACGGGGCGGATGTGGACCTGCCCGATCCGGACGAGATCGCGCCGCTGCTGATGGCGATCGACAATCTGCATTTCGACGTCGCGCAATTCCTGCTGGAGGCCGGCGCCGATCCGCAGAAATGGGACCGCCGCGGCCGCACCCCGCTTTATGTCGCGGTCGACGTGAACACGCTGCCCAATGGCGGGCGGCCGGACCTGCCCTCCATGGACGAGACGACCGCGATGGACATCGCGCGGGCGCTGCTGGCCATGGGCGTGGAGATCGACCCGCAGCTGAAGCTGCGCGCGCCGTACCGCAATGTCGGGGCGGACCGGGGCGGCGACATCACGCTGACCATCGGCGTCACGCCGCTGTACCGCGCCGCCAAGGCGTTCGACCTTGAGGCGACGGCGCTGCTGCTGGAGCACGGGGCGGACCCGAACATGCCGCAGGTCGGCGGCATCACACCGACCATGGTTGCGGCCGGGCAGGGCTCTTTCGATTCCGACACGCGCGGCGCCTATGACACCGCGGACGTGCAGAAGCGCAGCATCGCCACGCTGGAGCTGCTGATCGCGGCGGGCGGCGACGTGAACCGCACGATGTACGACAACCGCCGTCATGTGGTGATCGAGCCGTCGCTGCAGCCGCGCCAGGGCCAGACGGCGGCGCACGGCGCGGCGATCTGGGGCTGGGGCGAGGTGATCCGCTATCTGGCCGAGAACGGGGCGGACCTGACCATCACCGACACGGCCGGCAAGACGGTCCTGGATGCGGCGCTTGGCCGCGCGGGCGGCAATGGCCGCGGCGGCACGTCGATCACCCCGCATCCCGAGACGGGCGCTTTGATCGAGACCCTGCTGGCGCAGGATACGGCCAGCGCCGAAGACCCGACGCGGACCGCCAGCGCGCAATAGCTGCGTTGCAGCGCACATTGACAAAACATGCGCGCGCAATGCCTTTTTTGCGCTGCATGATTTGCGACTCCCTTCCGGCGCTCCTGTGAGCGAGACAGCCCAGCGCGAAGCCCTCTCGGCGTTCCTCAAGAACCGCCGGGCGCGGCTGAGCCCCGCCGAGGCGGGTTTCCCCGACACCAAGCGGCGCCGCACGCCGGGCCTGCGGCGCGAAGAGATCGCGGCGCTCTCCGGCGTAAGCGTCACCTGGTACACGCATCTGGAGCAGGGGCGGGACGTGCGCGCCTCCATCGACGTGCTGGAGCGGCTGGCCTCGGCGCTGCAGCTGTCCAGCGCCGAGCGCCAATATCTGTTCGAGCTGGGCCAGAGCCGGCCGGCGCCGATCCCGCCGGGCGAGATCGACGCCCTGCCGCCGGCCCTGCTGACCATGATCGAGGCGCTGAACCTGCCGGCCTATGTGATCTCCATGCGCTGGGACGTGCTGGCCTGGAATCCGATGTGCACCGAGGTGCTGCGCGACTATGACGCGCTGCCGAGGGGCGAGCGAAACCTGCTGAAAATCCTGTTCTCCCAGACCGATTATCCGAAGGACCGGGACGAGTATCTGGCGATGGCGCGCCGCCTGGTGGCGAAGCTGCGCATCGACTACAGCCAGTTCCCCGGCGATCCGGGGCTGGAGAAGCTGGTCGCCGACCTGAAGCGCGATTTTTCGGTGTTCCGCGAGCTGTGGGCGACGCCGGAGGTCGAGGCCCGGTCGGAGGGGGTCAGCGTGCTGGACCACCCCGTCGGCGGAGCCATGCGTCTGCAGCATTCCTCCTATGTCCCCGAGGGGTGCCCGACCCTGCGTCTGGTGATGTTCGCGCCGCTGGATGCCGAGAGTTCAAAAGCGCTGCAGACGGTTCACGGGCAGTTAGTCCAAACGGCCTGAACAGGGTGGCAGACTTTCTGATAGGATGAAGTCGCCTCTATTCCGTAATGCGTTGCCTTTGCTAGGTTCCGCCGCCATAAGTCCGCCGGTCCGGTCAAAATTGTCTTCGCCCTCCGCCGCGCAGGGACGAAGCAGCGGCCCGGCGTCGTAGGGAGAACGTCCAGCGCGGCTTTCGGCTTTCCGTCCCGGGGCGGTTGCGCGTTTCACGCGCATCGGCGCCGGCGCGATCTAACCGGCCAGATCTCATTCCTTGGCCATCCCGGCGCATTCGGCGCCAGCGGCCTGCATCGCCGTGTCCGGCGGAGCCTGGTCCTGTCTATTTGGAGAACGTGACGATATGAGCGGTAAGAGTCTCGAAGACCTGTTGAAGGGCAAGAACCCGGTCGAAGTGCTGCGCAATTCGCAGGCCGGCCCGAACGTCTATCCCGGCGTCCCCCCCGAATTCACCAACTGGCGCGACGAGCAACGCGCCTGGCAGGAAACGGCGGTTCTGTTCGACCAGTCCTTCCACATGGCGGACCTGTTCGTCGAAGGCCCGGACGCCTTCAAGCTGCTGAACCATCTCGGCATCAACAGCTTCAACAACTACCAGCCGATGAAGGCCAAGCAGTTCGTTCCGGTGACCCCGGACGGCTATGTCATCGGCGACGTCATCCTGTTCTATTACGAAGAGAACAAATTCTCCCTGGTCGGCCGCGCGCCGGTTCTGAACTGGATCATGTTCCACGCCGAAACCGGCGGCTATGACGTCAAGGTGACGCTGGACCAGCGCTGGGCGCTGCGCGACGACAACAAGCGCGCGATGTACCGCTTCCAGGTCCAGGGCCCGAACGCCATGAAGGTGATCGGCAAGGCCATCGGCACCACGCCGCCGGACCTGAAGTTCTTCAACATGACCTCGCTGAAAATCGGCGGCAAGGATGTCGGCGCGCTGCGTCACGGCATGGCCGGCCAGCCGGGCTTCGAGCTGTACGGCCCGTGGGAGCATTACGATGCGGTCCGCGACGCGCTGATCGCGGCGGGCGAGGAATTCGGCCTGACCCTCGTGGGCGGCCGCGCCTATTCGTCCAACACGCTGGAATCGGCCTGGATTCCCTCGCCGCTGCCGGCGGTGTATTCGGGCGAGGGCACGAAGGCCTATCGCGAATGGGCCCCGGCCACCGGCTATGAAGGCACCTGCTCCATCGGCGGCTCCTTCCTGTCCGAAAACATCGAAGACTATTACTTCACGCCGTGGGACCTGGGTTATGGCCCGTTCGTGAAGTTCGACCACGACTTCATCGGCGCCGACGCGCTGAAGAAAATGTCGGAAGGCCCGCACCGCAAGAAGGTGACGCTGGTTCTGGACGAAGCCGATGTGCTGGGCGCGATCGGCAGCCAGTATCAGAAGGGCAACCGCGCCAAGTTCATCGAATACCCGTCGGCGGTGTACTCGATGCACCCGTTCGACGCGGTGTACGGCAAGGGCGGCAAGGCCGCCGGCGTGTCCACCTGGGTCGGCTACAGCTCCAACGAGCGCGCCATGCTGACCCTGGCCGTGCTGGACCAGGAGTTCGCCGAGCCCGGCACCGAAGTGACCTTCGTGTGGGGCGAGGAAGACGGCGGCACGTCCAAGCCGACCGTCGAGCCGCACTCCCAGACCGAGATCAAGGCCACGGTCGCTCCGGCGCCGTACGCCGAGGTCGCCCGCAAGCAATACGCCGCGGGCAGCTGGCGCGAGAAGGCCACGGCCTAAGGGCCGCGGGCATTCACGCCTGACGTATCGGGGCGGCGGGGACTGGTCTCCGCCGCCCTTTCTTTTTCTCCGGGGACGTTGCATCAGGACGGGCGCGTCAGCGCCGGTGTGATGGGCGCGGCCGCAACCAGGAACACGGCCATGCGCCTGCATCCCACCGGCGATTTCGATAACAGTCCGCTTCCCTGCAAGCATATTCGGGTGGAGCCCATCGCCGCGGCGATGGGTGCGGAAATCCTCGGCGTCGATCTGACGCAAATCACCGAAGCCCAGTTTGACGAGGTTCGGCAGGCGCTGTTCCGGCACAAGATGATCGTCTTCCGGAACCAGAGTCTGGACCATGCGGCGCAGGAGGCGTTCAGCCTGCGCTTCGGCGCTTTCGCGGAGGACGCCTACACTTCCGGCGTGCCCGGCCATCGCAATGTGCACCCGCTGATCAAGGAGGCGGACGACGCCTCGCGCATGATCTTCGGCTCCGGCTGGCACACCGACTCGCCGTTTCTTGCCGAGCCGCCGTCGGTCACGCTCCTGCGTTCGGTCGAGGTCCCGCCTTACGGCGGCGACACGATGTGGGCGAATTCGGCGCTCGCCTATCGCAGCCTGAGCGAGACCTATCGGCGGTTGATCGCGCCGCTGCGCGTACGCTTTTCCCTGCGGAATGTCTTGCGCTCCGCGCGCGAGGGGGCGGAGGCGCGGGAGAATCCCATCGGCCGGCTCGCCGCCACGCGCGATGCGCAAAGCCTGCCTGACGACATGATCCGCAAGATCGAAGGCGCTGCCCATCCGATGGTGCGCACCCATCCGGCGACCGGCGAAAAAGCGCTCTATCTAGACCAGACCTACGCGGTGGGCATCGAGGGCATGAACGAGGACGAGTCCCGGCCGATCCTGGATTTCCTGTCGGGACATATCGTGCAGCCCGCCTTCACCTGCCGTCTGCGCTGGGACGCCGGCATGCTGGTCGCCTGGGATAACCGGCTCTGCGTGCATCAGGCCTTCAACGACTATCAGGGCCGCCGGCGGGAGATGTACCGGACCACGGTGGCGGGCGAGCGGCCCGCATGAGGATTGCGGCCAGTCATATGGCCTTTAATTGGGCGGCGGCGATGGCGTCCGCTTGCCCGCTTTTATAGTCTGCCCCGAACCATTCTGGAGGCCTCTACGTGAAGCGCAGCACTGATCGAATCCTGACCACCCATGTCGGCAGCCTGCCGCGGCCGAAAGCGATGCTGGACCTGTCCAGCTCCACCTCCGGTCCGCCGAAGGACAAGGCGAAATATCTGGAGGTCGTGCGCCAGTCGGTGAAGGACGTGGTGAAGCGTCAGGCCGAAGCCGGCATCGACATCGTCAATGAGGGCGAGTTCGGCAAGGCGCACTGGGCGAACTACATCATCAAGCGGATGTCCGGCTTCGAATACCGGCCGGATGACAAGCGCGAGCCGGAATTCTTCGGCAGCGACCGCGTGCGCTTCCACGACTTCTTCATGGAGGCGCAGGGCCATCTGATGGCCGGGGCGCCGACCGAGGCCTGTACGGGCCCGATCTCCTATGCCGACCGGGACAGCATTCAGGTGGCGATTTCCGCGCTGAACGACGCGCTGGCCGAAGTGGACGTGGCCGAGGGGTTCATGACCGCCGTGGCGCCGGCCTCCACCGCCTATGACGGCGTGAACGAATATTACAGCAGCGAGGAAGAGTTTGTGTTCGCCATCGCCGATGCGCTGGCCGAGGAATACAAGGCGATCCACGAATCCGGCCTGCTGGTGCAGGTGGACGACGCGGTGCTGGCCAACATGTTCGACGCGCTGAACAGCCAGAACCCGAAAAAATACCGCGACTGGGCCGAGCTGCGTATCGAGGCGCTGAACCGGGCGCTGTCCGGCATCCCCGAGGACCGTATCCGCTATCACGTCTGCTTCGGCAGCTGGCACGTGCCGCATGTGTGCGACGTGGAGCTGGAGACGATCATCGATCTGGTGCTGCGCGTGAACGCCGGCGCCTATTGCATCGAGGCGGCCAATCCGCGGCACGAGCACGAATGGCGGGTGTGGCAGAAGCACAAGCTGCCCGAGGGGCGCATCCTGATCCCCGGCGTGATCACGCACCATCTGGTGACGGTCGAGCATCCGCGCCTGGTGGCCGACCGGATCGTCCGCTACGCCAAGATGCTGGGCCGGGAGAACGTGATCGCGGGGACCGATTGCGGCTTCGCCCAGGTCGACACCTATCAGCGCGTCCATCCGGACATCATGTGGGCGAAATTCGAGTCGCTGGCCGAGGGCGCGCGGATCGCGACAGAGGAATTGTGGGGCCGGCAGGCCGCCGCCTGATGGGGAGAGCGCCGATGACGATGCTGACCAGACTGGTCCTGACCGCGCTGGCCGGGAGCCTGCTGGCGGGCGCGGCGTCGGCGCAGGGCGTCTCGCTGTGGGCGGCGCGCGTCGGGGCGGAGGACGTGGAAGGCGCGGCCGAGTTCTACAAACAGGCGTTCGGCATGCAGGAGGTCGACCGGCTGATGTTCCCGAGCGGCGATCCGGAGATCATCCTGAATTTCGGCGCGACGCTGGACGAGGCGCGGGCCAATAGCGACGCCCATATCGCGATCATGCCGCGCGAGGCGAACGATTCCGAAGACCCGGTGCCGCCGCTGATGCTGTATGTCGAGGACATCGCGGCGACGGCGGAGGCGGTGAAAGCCGCCGGCGGCACGGTCTATCGCGAGCCGATGGCGTTCGGCGGCTCCGGCGCGTCGCTGGCCTTCGTTCAGGACCCCGCCGGCAACCGGATCGAGCTGATCCAGCCCGGCCCGGATTCCGGGCAATAGCCCCCAGGCGCCGCGCGCCTGCCGTTTGTAGGCGGCGGGCATGGGGTTCAGGGGCGCCGAATGCGGCGTTTTTTATGCGCCATGGCGGCTTAAGTTATTGAAATTTAATGGCGCGACGCAGCGCCGCGCTTGACCGGAGGCCCGGTGAGGCACATCTTGTAGGCAGGATCAGCACCCGAGCGGCGCGGTGATTTCGCGCGCCCGGGTCAGGAGAGAGGATCTGGGAGGAGATTATGGACGGACACGCCAACCCCGCCGGCGCCGCCGACGTCGAGGCCTATCGCAAGGAATCGCAGGAACGCCAGGCGAAGAACCCGGTGAAGCGGCTTCACCACCACGCCTATCTGGCGCGCGACATGGAAGAGACGCGCCATTTCTATGAAGACATTCTGGGCTTCCCGCTCGTGGGCACCTGGATCGAGCGCTTCAATCCGGTGACCAACCAGCCGGACAACTACATGCACACCTTCTTCGAACTGGGCGACGGCTCCTGCCTCGCCTTCTTCCAGTTCAAGAACAAGGCCTATAACGACGAGATCGCGCTCGGCCAGTTCAACAACAACAACCCGTTCTCCCACCACATCGCGCTGGAAGTGGACGGGATGGAGTCGCTGGAAGGCATCAAGAAGCGGCTGAAAGACGCCGGGGTCGAGTACGTCGATACCGATCACGGCTTCTGCTACTCGATCTATTTCTTCGACCCGAACGGCATGCAGGTCGAGATCGCGACCAATGTCGAGGCGACCGAGGAAATGTTCGCCAATGCCGGGCCGGCCGCGCTGGAAACCATGCGCACCTGGCTCGCCACCGAAGACATGGCGACCAACAACGAAAAACGCGCCAAGGAAGGCTGGGTGAAGGGCAAGTAGCCCCGCCCGCGTTCGAAGCGTTTCGCGACAGCGCCCCCGCCGACGGCGGGGGCGTTTTTCGTTTGCGCCCACCTTCGTCTGGATTTGGGGCCGCGCTGCCGGATTTGACTCAAAGTACTTTGTGATACAAAGTTGCCTCCGCAATCGAAGCGGGAGGACGGCATGGCGGACAAATCGGCGAGGAACGCCCCTGGGATCATGGGGGCGGGCGCGATCATCGGGGCGGCGCTGCTGTGGTGCGGCGCGGCGCTGGGACAGACCCAAGGGGATGCCGTCGCAAGCCAGGCGGGCGGGCACACCGTCACCGTGGCGGTGGACAATGTGCGGTCCGACGCCGGATCGATCATCGCCAGCCTGTGCGGAAATCCGGAGACGCCCTATTGCCTGGACTACCGGGCGCAGGCGCCGGCCGATCCGGCCGGGGCGGAACTGGTGTTCAGCGGCGTGGCGCCGGGCCGCTATCTGCTGGCGGCCTTCCATGACGAGAACGGCGACGGCCGCACCCAGATCCCGCCGGAGGGCTATGCCTATGGCAATGGCGCGGGCTTTCCCCCGGCGTTCGAGGACGCCTCCATCCAGGTGGACGGCGATGTGCGGACCGGGCTGACGCTGACCTATCTGGCAGGGGGCGCGGCGGCCGGGATGGCGCCCGTCGGATCGCAAGGCGCGCCCGCGCCGGACGGGGTGACCCGGACGGATCTGCGCGAGGACGGGCTGTATGGCGAATTCTATGCGCCGGAGGACGCCGCCGGGCCGCTGCCGGGCCTGATCCTGATCGGCGGGTCGGAAGGGGGGATCGACGCGATCAGCGCCATGGCGGCGCCCTTTGCGGAGGCCGGCTATGCGGCGCTGGCTATCGCCTATTGGGGCGAGCAGGGCCTGCCGCAGACGCTGGAGGAGATTCCGCTGGAATATTTCGACCGCGCCGCAGCCTGGCTGGCCGCGCGGCCGGAGGTGGACGCCGGCGCCATCGGCGCGGCGGGCTGGTCGCGCGGGGCGGAGGCGGCGCTGCTGCTGGCCGCGCGCAATCCCCGCATCCGGGCGGTGGCGGCATTGGCGCCCAGCGGCGTCGTCTGGCAGGGGCTGGATTTCGCCGACCCGATGAATATGGGCCCGGCCTGGACCGCGCAGGGACAGGCGCTGCCCTTCGTCACGCCGGACGCGGCCTTCTACAGCCCCGGCGGCGCGATGACGCCGATGTTCCTGGGCGCGATGGACGAGGCCGACGCGCGGCCGGAAACGGCGATCCCGGTGGAGGCGATCAACGGGCCGGTGCTGCTGATCTCCGGCGATGACGACCAGATGTGGCCGTCGGCGATGATGGCGGAGCGGATCGAAGCGCGGCTGGCGGCGGCGGAGTTTCCGCACAGGGTCGAGAACTGGGTCTATCCGGGGGCCGGGCACGCAGTGTTCGTCGGCCCGGCGGAGGGATTGATGGCCCGCACCGTGGGCGCGCCCAGCCCGATGCTGGGCGGGTCCGAGGCGGCCAATCGCGCGGCCTGGGAAGACAACTGGCCCCGCACGCTGGACTTTTTCGATGCGGCGCTGAAGGACGGGGAATGACCATGACGATGGACCGCGACGAGGCCGAAAAGGCGCTGGCCGAAATCCGCGACGCGCGGGGGCGGGCGGATCGCGCCCGCTCCTATGCCGACGCCTCGCCCTTTTTCATCCTGTGGGGGCTGATCTGGCTGGTCGCCAATGTGGTCACGGGGCTCGCGCCGGAACTGTCCGGCCCCGCCTGGCTCGCCGGCCTCGCCATCGGGTCGGTGGCGACGGTCTGGCTGTCGGTTCGGCAGGCGCGCCGGCGGGGAGCGCAGGCGTTGCAGGAGGGCCGGGATATGGGCGAAGAGGGCGCACGGACCGGCATGACCATGGGCGCGATCGCGCTGTTTCTGATGGCGCTGTTTTTCGTGGTCTGGCCGCTGGACGCGCGGCAGATGAACAGCGCGATCTCCCTGTTCTGGGCATTCGCCTATCTGGCGGCCGGGATCTGGCTGGGCTGGCGGCTGGCGGCGATCGGGGCGGCCACGGCGGCGGCGATCCTGTTCGGCTATTTCGCGCTGGACGCGTTCTATTTCATCTGGATGGGGCTGGCGGCCGGGGGCGGGCTGATCGCCGGCGGGCTATGGCTGCGGACGATCTGACATGGATGCGCCAGACGAGATCATCCACCAGTCGATGCGGCTGCGCATCACGTCCACGCTGAACGCGCTGGGGCCGAAGGAGAAGATGGAGTTCGGCCGGCTGAAGGCGCTGCTTTCGGCGACCGACGGCAATCTGGCCACCCATCTGACGGCGTTGGAAAAGGCCGGCTATGTCGACATCGCCAAGGACTTCGTCGGCAAGAAGCCGCGCACGCGCGTGGCGCTGACCCCGGCGGGGCGCAAGGCCTTCGCCCGTCATGTCGCCTATCTGAAGGCGCTGATTGAAGGGGAATGAGGGGGGAATAGGGGCGTGGTGCCGGATGCAGGATTCGAACCCGCGACCTTCGGTTTACAAAACCGCTGCTCTACCAACTGAGCTAATCCGGCCTGGCGCGGGCCTTTGCTAGCCTGCCCGGCGGGCAAGGAAAAGGCGGCGCGGATGTCCGCGCCGCCCGATCCCGCCGGTAAGGCCGCCGTTCCCTAGGACTGGGTGATCGGCTGGAGGATGATTTCCACGCGGCGGTTGCGCGCGCGGCCTTCCTCGGTGTCGTTGCTGGCGATCGGCTGGCTCTCGCCCATGCCCTGCACATAGATGCGCTGGGCCGCAACGCCGCGGGCCGTCAGGGCGCCGGCGACCGCGCTGGCGCGGCGTTCGGACAGGCCCTGATTGTACTGGTCGGTGCCCACCGAGTCGGTGTGGCCGATCACGTTGACCGTGGTCTGATTGTACTCGACCAGCGTGCGGGCGACGTCGTCCAGCACCGGATTGAATTGCGGCGCGATGTCCGCGCGGTCGAAGGCGAAGGTGATGTCGCCCGGCATGTTCAGCACGATATTGTCGCCGCGGCGGTCAACCTCGATGCCCGTGCCGGCGAGTTCCTGATTCAGCTGGCGCTGCTGGCGGTCCATGTACTGGCCCACGGCCGCGCCGGCCAGCGCGCCCAGGGCGCCGCCGATGGCCGCGCCTTCCAGATCGTCGCCTTCGCCGGCGAAGATCGCGCCCGCGCCTGCGCCCAGAACCGCGCCCGCGCCCGCGCCGATGGCGGTGTTGTTGCGTTGCGGCTGGCCCGTATAGGGGTCGTAGGTGGTGCAGGCGGTCGCCAGGAGGGCGACGGCTGCGGTAGCCGTGATGGTCTTGAACGTCATGGGAGATTTCTCCTGACCCGAGTTAAAGCGTCCCTGCCGCGACAACGTCCCGGCGGGGAGCCGGTTCCTGTTCCTGTCCGCCCAACCGGCGCGATCCTTGGACTACGAATGTGAACGTGGCTTGAACCCCCGCGGCTTGTCCTTGCGCCGGGCAGGGGTTTAGCTGTCCGCCGAACCCGCACAGGCGGGATACGCAGGAAAACAGGGAGGGACGCCATGAAAATCGCGCTGATCGGAGCCACCGGGAATATGGGCGCGCGGCTGACGGCGGAAGCCAAGAGCCGGGGCCACGACATCGTGGCGATTTCCCACAACGCCGGAAAGCTGGCGGCCATGGAGGGCGTGGAGAAGGCGGAGGCGAAGCTTTCGGACGCCGCGGCGCTTGGCGCGGCCATTAGCGGCGCGGATGCGGTGATCCTGTCGGTGAAATTCCAGGGCAACGACGTCACCCCTGTGTTCGACGCCATGCGGGCGGCGGGCGTGGAGCGCCTGGCCATCGTGGGCGGCGCGGCCAGCCTGAAGAACGTCGAGGGCGTGCGCCTGCTGGACACGCCGGGCTTCCCGGCGGAGATCGCGGTGGAAGCGTCCCCGGCGGCCGACGCGCTGGACTGGATCAAGGCCAATGTCAGCGACATCGACTGGGTGTTCGTCTCCCCCTCCATGTTCCTGGGGCCGGGCGAGCGGACCGGGAATTTCCGCCTGGGCAAGGACGAGCTTCTGGTCGCCGAGGACGGCAAGAGCAGCATTTCCTATGAGGATCTGGCCGTCGCGATCATCGACGAGCTGGAATCGCCCAAGCACCATCGCGAACGTTTCACTGTGGGTTATTAGGCGGCTATTGAGGCGGCTGCTGCTGACGCCGCGCCGCTAGCGGCACAGGTTGAACCGCCCCATATCCAGATGGAAATGGTCGTGGTGCGCGGCGTTGTAATCCGGGCTGAGAACGGTGCGGAAGGTGCGGCAGGCGCCGTCGCGGACCTCGTGCAGGAAGCGGCTGCGCGTGCTGTCGCCCTCCCAGTCCTGCTGGACGCGGACGGTGCGGCCGTCCTCCAGCCGGAAGGCCGC
Source organism: uncultured Euryhalocaulis sp. (assembly GCA_913055605.1). Lineage (GTDB taxonomy): Bacteria > Pseudomonadota > Alphaproteobacteria > Caulobacterales > Maricaulaceae > Euryhalocaulis. Next base: position 25,186 of record CAJXKJ010000010.1, read on the forward strand.
GATGTCGATGGCGTTGGCGGTGGCGTGCTCGCTGAACCGGCCGCGCGAGGCGCCGTTCACGCGACGGCAGCTATAGGTGCCGTAATGCTCGATCCGCGCGACCTTCTGGCCGAAATAATGCTGGGCCGCCGGCTGGACGATGTCGCGCTCCCACAGATACAGCGCCGCGGCGCCGGCGCAGGTGATGCGCACCGGCGCGGAATAGGGGGTCACCGACTGTTCGATATTCACGACGTTCTCGAACCGGCAATTGTCGGCGAAATCCTCGTCCGGGATGGGCGTGAATTCGACCTCGGAATCGCTCAGCAGGGATTTGCAGTTGGCGTCGCGGTTGTTGAGCTGGGACAGCTTCATGTCGGTGAACGGGCCCACCGGCTGGTCCAGCTCCAGCTCGCCCCACGGCGTCTGTTCCGGCGGCAGCGAAATAATATACGCCACGGCCAGGCCAATGCCGACCGAGATCGCCAGATATCCCGCTATCGTGCGGATTATCGCCATTCGCACCGCTCCGTTTCGCGCAAAGGAACTGCCGCGGCGCACTCAACGTTCCCACAGGGCAAGACACCTTCCAGGACGCCTCACATGAAATCCAGCGGGAATGCGGCGCGCGCCGCCATTGCGCGCCCATGAGTTATGCAGCGGTGGTGAACCGCAATTCCGGCTATGTCATGGCAAAGTCGCCCGCCACCGTGCGCGCGATGCTGGAGAACGCCACGCATGGCGAGCTGGGCTCGCTGCGCATGGTGGCCGGGGCCGAAGTGGAGGCCGCGCTGAAGGAGGCGTTCGACAGCCGCCCGTCGGCGGTGATTGTCCTCGGCGGCGACGGCACCGCGCGCAGCGCCGCGGCGCACGCACGGCGCAGCGAGACCCCCTTCATCCCCCTGCCGGGCGGCACGATGAACCTGCTGCCGCGGCGGCTCTATGGTGACGGCGATCCGGCCGAGTGCCTCAGCAAGGCGCTGAAGGGGAGTTTCCGGCGGCTGGACGCCGGGTGCGCCGGCGAGCACCTGTTCTTCCTGCAGGGGTTTTTCGGCGTCGCGCCGAACATCGCCCGGGCGCGCGAGGCGGTGCGGGAGCTGACCTCGCTGGACGATCTGCCGGGCGTGTTCGGCCAGGCGCGCAAGGCGTTGAAAAGCCTGTCCGGCCATGGCCTGACGTATCATCTCGGCAAGGACGAGGGAGAGCACAAGGCCGAGACGCTGGTCGTGTCCATCGGGTCGCTGGACGACGTGATGTCGCCGTCGCCGCGCGAGCTGGAGCACAGTTTCGAGGTGATCGGCGTGGACGTGCACAATCTGGGCGAGATCGCGCGGCTGGGCTTCAACGCGCTGATGCAGCATTGGCGCGATGACCCGGGCGTGGAGGTGGCGCGCGCAACGGAATTGTCGCTGCATCTGTGCGAACATGACCCCTGCGCCGTGCTGGACGGCGAGCCGGTGGAGCTGCCCGTGGACGTGACGGTGCGCTATCTGCGCGACGCGATTCCCGTGGTCGTCCCGGCCGGATGACGGCGCTGGTCCAGATATCCGACCTGCATTTCGGCGCCGAGGATCCGGTGCTGGTCGACGCGCTGGAAGAAAAGATCGGAGAGCTGGCGCCGCACGCCATCGCGGTCAGCGGCGACCTGACCCAGAAAGGCCGAAGGGGAGAGTTCGAGGCGGCCTCCGCCTTCCTGTCGCGCCTGCCGTATCCGAAGCTGATCGCGGCGGGCAATCACGACACCCCGCTGTTCAATATCTTCGCGCGCATCGCCGACCCGTTCGCGCGCCATCACAAGCGCATGGCGCCGGGCGCGGTGGCGCGCTTCTGCGGTGAGCGGCTGGTGGCGCGCACGCTGAACACCGCGCGGGGCGTGCAGCTGCGCCCCGACTGGTCGCTGGGCGCGGTGAATCTGGACCATGCCGAGGCCGTCGCGGCGGACTTGGCCGCCGCGCCGGGCAATTTCGCCCGGGCGCTGATCTGCCACCATCCGCTGGTCAATCCGGCGGCGGCCCCCTTTGCCCCGCGCACGCGGCGGGGGGAAGCGGCGGCGCAATTGCTGGCCGACCAGGGCGTCGATCTGGTCCTGACCGGGCATCTGCATGTCGAGTTCGCCGAGCCGCTGCCCTATGGCGACCGGCTGACCTGGGCGATCGGATCGGGCACCGCGCTGTCGCGGCGCCTGCGCGGGACGCCGGCCGGATTCAACGCGGTGATCGTGGAGCCGGACCGGATCCGGGTGCAGATTTTCCATTCCGGCGGCTCCCGCTTCGACCTGGCGGACGAACATGTTCTCGAACGGCGGAGGCGGGAACAAAGCGGGGCCTGAGCGATTTATGGTTGCAATAACCGTATCGCTAACCGGACAGGTTTCATGCCTCGCAAGACAATGATTCGTATGGGCATTCTAGGCGGAGCCGCCGTCGTGGCCACCGCCGCCGCGCTGACGGTCGCCCATGCCGGCGGCCAGCAGGCCGCCCCGGCCTTCGCCCCCGAAACCGCATCCGGCGCGCGCTATTCGCCGGCGTCCGAACTGGGCGCGGCGGACCTGCTGAACGCGCCGGTCCTGTCGGCGCAGGCGCGCGGCATGGGCCGGATCACCAAGGTCAATTTCGACGATCGCGGCCAGGTCGAATGGGTGTGGCTGCGCTTCGACGGCGTGTTCAGCGACTGGGAGCTGCGCGCCCCGGTCTCCAGCCTCTATATGGACCGCACCGCCGGCAAGCTGCGCACCGACCGCACGCTGGACGAGCTGCGCCGCCTGGCCGAAGCCGATCCGGAGACCAGCGCCCGCACCGCCACCGCGATCCCGGCGCGCTATGCCCCGGCCTCCCGCCTGATGGGTCTGAAGATCGTCGGCAATCGCGACGACCAGGTCGGCTATGTGCACAGCGTCCGGGCCGACGCCTCCGGCGCGGCGGACTATCTGATCGTGGAGCGCCGCTTCGGCCTCTTCCACGCCAAGACCGAGCGCTACACCGTTCCGGCCGATCAGGTGTCCTATCTGCCGGTGACGCAGAAGCTGAAAATCCACGAAATGCCGCAGCCGGTGCTGGCGTCCCTGTCCGGGCACGCCGAGGGCTAAAGGTCCCCGCCACACGCGCATAAAAAAACGCCCGGCTCGCGCCGGGCGTTTTTCTGTGTCTGGAAGGAGCCTTAGTCCGCGGCGTCCTGCACGGCTTCGCCGGCGCTTTCCACGTCCTGACCGGCGCCTTCGACGGTGTTGCACGCCGCGGCGCCAAGAGCCGCCAAGGCCACGAGAACGGAAAACAGCTTCTTCATGGGATTAACTCCGGTTATTGGCTAGCTGGGTACCGGCTGCCAACGATTGGGCGGAGCAAGGGTTCCGGTTTTCCCCGCAAGCGCGCGATTTTCCGTGGCTATTAGGTCCGCCTCGAATTATTGATCCATATTATAATTGCTTGCAGCGGGGAGCGGGCATGACCCGGGTGGATCACATTACGTTGCCGGTCAAAGACTGGCGCGCGTCGCGGGACTGGTACATCGCCAATCTGGGTTTCCGCCTGGCCGCCGACATGCCCGAGCAGATGACCGCGGCGGTGCGCGACGACGGCGAATTCACCCTGTTCTTCGTTTCGGCCGACGTGCCCTCCTGCCCGGGGCTGAGCTTCACGCTGGACGTGGAGGACGTGCACGCCGTGCATCAGCGCCTGACCCAGCGCGGGGCGGCGTTCGAGCACGGCCCCCAGGCCATGGACTGGGGCTATGGCGCGGAGCTGCGCGACCTGAACGGCTATTCTCTGAGGATCCGGGGCAAGGCCCAGGGCGCGGCGAACGGCTGAAGGGCGGTCAGTCCCGCTTCTTGATCTTCATGCCGGCGCGGTCGGCCAGCGCGTCGGCGTCGCGCAGAATGCTGTCCATCGCCTGCGTCGCGGAGACCGAGCGGCCTTCCTTGTCGCCCGCGCCGCGCGTTTCGGCCATCAGGCCCTCCAGCGCGCGGCGGGCGCGGTTCACCCGGCTCTTGATCGTGCCCACGGCGCATCCGCAGATGTCCGCCGCCTCTTCATAGGCGAAGCCGCCGGCGCCGACGAGGATCAGCGCCTCGCGCTGTTCCTCGGGCAGTTTGGTCATCGCGTGGCGGAGGTCTTCGAGGTCCAGGATCGTGTCCTGGTCGGCCGGCGCGGTCAGGGTGCGCTCGGCCTTTTCCTCATCCCAGGCGGCCTGGCGCCAGGCGCGGCGCTTTTCGGAATAGAAATGGTTGCGCAGGATCATGAAGGTCCAGGCCTTCATGTTGGTGCCCGGCTGGAAGCTGTCGCGCGCGTTCCACGCCTTCACCAGCGCTTCCTGCGCCAGATCGTCGGCGGCTTCCCGGTTGCCGGTCAGGCTTCGGCCGAAGGCGCGCAGATACGGGATCTGCTCGACCAGTTCGGCCTTGAACGCCTCATCGCCCTCCCGCGGGAGCGAGGGATCCTTCTTTTCCTTGGTCATTTTTTCGACTTCGACTCATCGATCTGGTTCAGCAGATCGGCGAAATCGTCCGGGATCGGTTCGTTCACCACGTCGTCATACATCTGACGCAGGCGGCGTCCGATGCCGCTCTGGCGGGACCGGACCTCTTCGTTGCTCCGGTGTTCGCCCTTCTTGGAATCGGGCTTGTCTTTATCCGACATTCAGTACTGGCCCCCTGGGCAACCCCCGCCCATGCAAAGAATTCCGACCTTCCGCCCGCAAGGCCCCGGGGACGCTAAATGCCTGACGCAAATTTGGGTTCCCGGCGGGATGCAGAAAATGAAACCTTTTTCCAGCGAGCGTGTTACACGCCCTGACGCCAGCGCCGCCCCCCAAGCGGCGCTTCAACGGATTTTCAGGGGTACTTAGGGGAGTTTCCGCATGGGTCTGGCCGATAATCTTGGGCCGCATCTTCCGTATCTGCGCCGGTATGCGCGCGCCCTGACCGGGTCGCAGCGCAGCGGCGACGCATATGTGCGCGCCTCGCTGGAGGCGCTGCTGGCCGGCGACACCGAGCTGGAGGAGGATTTGTCCCCGCGCGTCGCCCTGTACCGGCTGTTCCACGCGATCTGGGTGTCCTCGGCCCCCGCGAACGAGGCCGGCGGAGACGATTCCGACGCCGACCGCCCGGCCGACCGCCTGATGAAGCTGGCCCCGGCCAGCCGGCAGGCGCTGCTGCTGACCGCCATGGAAGGCTTCAGCAACAAGGAGGCCGCGCGCATCCTGGATGTCGAGGAAGACGCCGTCGACAAGATGGTCGCCGACGCCCAGGCCGAGATCGAGCAGGAGCTGGCCACCGACGTCCTGATCATCGAGGACGAGCCGGTCATCGCAATGGATATCGAGTCCATGGTGCGGGAGCTGGGCCACAACGTGACCAGCGTCGCCACCACGCGCGACGAGGCCGTGAAGGCGGCCCGCGAGAACCCGCCGGGCCTGGTGCTGGCCGACATCCAGCTGGCCGACGGATCGTCCGGGATCGACGCGGTGAAGAGCATTCTGGGCAGCCACGACGTGCCGGTGATCTTCATCACCGCCTATCCCGAGCGGCTGCTGACCGGGGAGCGGCCGGAGCCGGCTTTCCTGATCACCAAGCCCTTCCTGCCGCAGACGGTGAAGGCCGCGATCGGACAGGCCCTGTTCTTCCATCCCCGGGGACGGCAATCTAGCGCTGCGTGAGCCAGATTCCGTCCGAAACGGACTGGATTTGAGGAACGCGAAGGCCCGACACGGGTTGAGTCGGGCGTGTTCACGCAACTAGCTTGAAGGAGTGCCTCTAATGGCCGCCGCCGACGAAAAGCTGATCTCCACCGAGGAAGCCGCCCAGCTGAAGGGCGATATCGAAGCGATCCGCAAGGATATCAAACAGCTGTTCACGGACCTGACGAAATTGACCAAGAACGAAGCCGATTACGCCGGCCGCAAGGCCACCGAGCTGAAGGGCGCCGCGGTTGACGCCGCCAAGGAGCGCCGGGACGAAGTCGAGGACTACGTCAAGGAGCATCCGCTGGGCGCGCTGGCCGCCGCCGCGGGCGTGGGCTTCGTGCTGGCTCTGCTGGTGGGTCGTTGATCCGGAAGTTTCTTCCAAGCTTTGCACTGATCGTCGTAGCGTGGATTTGCGTGCTGGCCTGCGCCGGCGCGCTTACCGCGGCCGCGGCGATCTGGCTGTCGGAGTATTGGGGCGCGATCGGCGCGTTGCTGGCGGTAGCCGGCTTCCTGGCCGTCGCGGCGCTGGTGTCGTTCGGCCTGTCTATGGCGATCGGCCGGGCCGCCTCCAAACAATCCGACCCGGTCAGCGACACGATCGACGGGCTGTGGCGCACCCACCCGGCCGCCGTCATGGCGGTGACCGGGCTGGCCGTGTTCTTCCTGGCCCGCAAGCCGATGCTGATCACGCGCGCCTTCACCGCGATCATGCGCTCCAGCGCGGCGGTGCTGATGTTGCGCAAATTCTTGTAAAGTCCGCGCGAGCGGTCCAGTCAGGCCCCGCCGCCTGCACCTGGCAAATGAATGATGAGGGAGACCATCAATGAGCTTTTCGCTGCCCGACCTGCCGTATGACAAATCGGCGCTGGATCCGCACATCTCCGCGGAGACGCTGACCTTCCACCACGACAAGCACCACGCGACCTATGTCACCAAGACCAACGACGCCATCAAGGGCACGGACCTGGAGGGCAAGTCGCTGGAAGAGGTGATCAAGGCGGCGGAGCAGAAGGGCGACAAGGGCCTGTACAACAACTCCGCGCAGACCTGGAACCACACCTTCTACTGGAATTCCATGAGCCCGAATCCGGGTGCGCCGTCGGATGCGCTGAAGGGCGCGATAGACGCGGCCTTCGGCGGGATGGACGCCTTCCTGGACAAGTTCAAGGCGGCCGGCGCGGGCCATTTCGCCTCTGGCTGGGTGTGGCTGTTCGCCAAGCGCGACGGGTCGGTGGAAATCCGCGACACGCATGACGCGGCCTGCCTGCTGCCGTCGGACGAGGGCGTTCCGCTGCTGCTCGTCGATGTGTGGGAGCACGCGTATTACGTCGACCGGCGCAACGACCGCCCGGCCTATCTGGCGGCCGTCACCGGCAATCTGCTGAACTGGGATCTGGCCAGCTCCCAGTACGACGCGGCCAAGGCCGGCCAGACCGGCTGGACGCACCCGTAAGCAGGCGGGTCCGGAACTCCGCCGGACCGCACACGTTTCAGGCAGCGCGCGGGTAGACCGCGCGCTGCTTTTCTTAGGAGTCTGCGATGCTTGGCTGGGCCCTTATCTTCCTGATCCTCGCGCTGGTCGCGGCGTATTTCGGCTTTGTCGGCGTCGCCGGGGTGAGCATGGCCATCGCGAAAATCCTTTTCGTGATCTTCCTGATCCTGCTGGTCGTCAGCGCGATCGCCGGCGCCGTTCGCGGCCGCCCGCCCGTCTGACGTCCCGGCCCTTCGCTGGGGAGACCGAAAAAAACGCCCCGCGGCTGGGCCCGCGGGGCGTTTTGCTGTCTGGAAACGGGACAGGGCCGCCTATTCGGCGGCTTCGGTTTCCGTGCCCGGCACGACGTCCACGGCCTCTTCCGCGGTGACGCCGGCCGCCTCGCTCCGCTCGATTGCGGTCTGACCCGCGGCCTGATCCGCGGTGTTGTCCGCCGCGAACAGCGAGAACAGGCCCCACAGCGCCAGCGCCGCCAGCACGGTGGAGACCACCAGGATGACGAAAATATCCAGGCCCCGTCCGCCTTGTTTCGCCTTGGTTTCCGATTCTTCGATCGTCACCGTTTCGCTCCTTTTGTCGTTCCGGCTCAGACATTGGAACGGGCAGGGCGCGTCTCGCGTTCCCGGTTTTATGTTTGCTGGACTACGATATTGGCGTTTCGTGGCGCTCGCGATCTTTGCGGTGCTGCTGATTTTGGCCTTCATGATGTTCGGGGGATCGCCGGCCCAGAGCCCGGATTCCGTTGGAATCCCAGCGGAATCGCCGGTTCCGGCGGGGGCGCCTGCAGACAGCTGATTTTTTTTCAGCAGGCAGGGAACGCTTGGGGGGCGCCCACGTTTACACGTCACGGACATGCGATGCGCGGGGCTGTCGTCCCTCCCCCCTTCCCCCGCCAGTTCCGCGGCGCAGGTCCCCTAAAAGTCCAAAGGCCGCCGCATCCCCCAAATGCGGCGGCCTTTCAATTTTTCAGACACTTAGAGGCTGAAAACCCCGCCTAGCGGGCGTTCCAGAGCTCCTGCGGGATGGTGAAGCTGCCGTCCCAGTACGGCCCCCAGTTCGGCAGGGTGACGTCCGGATCCGCATACAGCATGGCCGAATACACGTCGCTGATGCCCTCGGAGCCCGCGATCCAGAAATATTCCGAGAAATAATTCCGGCGCTTGGGCGTGCCCGGCGTGCGCAGGAACACCGCATAGGCCAGGACGACCTGCTGTTCCTCGTCGATCACCGGATAGCGGCGGGCGGCCACGGCCTGGACGTCGAAACTGCCCTGGCCGGAGGTGCAGTCCGACCGGCCCTCGAACCCGTCATCCCGCCGGTCCTCCGGCAGGGGCCGGCCGGTGACCAGCAGGCCGTTTTCCCGCCGCATGCAGCCCGGCTTGGCGATGATCAGGTCGGCGTTGGCCTGTGCGATGCCGTCGAAATAGGAGTTCGCGACCGCCTCCAGATCGCGGCGCGACAGGCGCTGGCTTTCCGGAACGGTGCGGGCGGCGGGCGGCGGCTCGGCCACCAGGCCTTCAAGATTGTACATCACGGTCGGGATCGCGCCGTCGATGCTGACATCGTTCTGGTGAACGGTGTTCCACTCCGCCTCGACGATCTCGCCCGCATCGACCTTCAGGCGCAGATTGACGATGGCCTGTTCGCCCTTGTCCGTCGCGGTGCCGAAATAGGCGGCGTTGCCGCTGACCGGGTCGTAGAAGCGCCGGTCCAGCGGGCCCATCGCCGTCAGCGTTTCCCACACGCCGTCGCCGACCGGAACGCCGCGTGCGTTCTCGGTCTGGCGGAAGCCGATGGACAGCGGAACCTGGTCCGGCGCGTTCGCCGCGACGGCGTCCAGATAGGCCTGCAGGTGGCCGGCCAGGCAGTCGCGGCCGCAGTCTGTGTCCTGCGCCTGCGCGCCGGCGCCCATCGCCGCGGCGGCGGCCGCGCCCATCATCCAAGTGCGTAACGTCATCTGTATCCTCCCCAGGAATTGTCGGAAATTTTTTCGCGATTGTGGGCGCCGCACCGGCCATGACAAGCGGAGAGACGGCGCGGGGCAAACAAAACGGGCCGGCGCAGCGCGCCGGCCCGTCATCTGTCCGCATAGCGGAGAAAGCGGCGGGATTTACGCGTCCGCGGCCACGCGCATGGAGACGATCTTGCCCGGGTTCGCCGGCGGCTCGCCCTTCGGGATGGCGTCGACATGCTCCATGCCGTCCACCACTTCGCCCCAGACCGTGTACTGACCGTCCAGGAAACGGGCGTCGTCCAGACAGATGAAGAACTGGCTGTCGGCGCTGTCGGGGTTCTGCGCGCGCGCCATGGAGGCCGCGCCGCGATTGTGCGGGAGGTTGTTGAACTCCGCCTTCAGCTTCTGGCCGGAGCCGCCCATGCCGCTGCCGTCCGGACACCCGCCCTGGGCCATGAAACCGTCGATCACGCGGTGGAAGGTCAGGCCGTCATAGAAGCCGTCCCGCGCCAGCTCCTTGATGCGGGCGACGTGGCCGGGGGCGGCCTCGGGCTTCAGGGCGATCGTGATCTCCCCGCTCTCGGTGGTCAGGATCAGGGTGTTTTCCGGGTCGCTATCGGCCATGCGTTCAGGCCTCCGTGTCTAGATGGGTGAAAACTATTCGGCGGTGCGGGTCGGCACTTCGACGTCGCAGACATTGACCGCGACGCCCGCGGCCTCCGCGCCCGCGCGCACTTCGTCGACCAGCGTCTGGAACGCCTCGGAGTCGGTGCGCATCACCTGGATGTGCGGGCGCTCCTCCTCCGGAATATCGGCCATCAGGCGCAGGCTGCCGATCGTGTCGGGCTGGGCCACCGGCTCGCCGATCTTGATCGCGTCCACGGCGTCCTGGCCCGCGCGCACGCGGCCCCAGGCGGTGTACTGGCCGTCCAGCCAGGAGGGCTCGCCGCGCGTGATGTAGAACTGGAAGTTCGCGCTGTCGGGGTTGGACGTGCGCGCCATCGCGGCGGTGCCGGGGCAGTGCAGCATCCAGACGTCGCGCTTGCCGTCGGCGCTGACCATGGCCTGGGCCGCGGGCTGATAGCCGACGGGGAAGCCGTCCATGAAGCCGGCCTCGGTGACCGGGGAATTGCCGCTGCGCGGATCGCGGCGGCGGGCCTCCTGCACCATGGTCATGTCCGCGTCCGGACCGATGCGGGCGGTGAATTCGCCCTGCAGGACGGGAAGCGGGGACTCGCCGCCGGTGGGGTCGCCGGGCACGCCGCCGGCCTGGGCCATGAAGCCGTCGATCACGCGATGAAAGGTGCGGCCGTTATAGAAACCCTGACGGGCCAACGCCTTCATCCGGTTGACGTGGCCGGGCGCCAGCTCCGGCGCCATTTCGATCACCACGGTCTGGGAGGCGCCGCCGGACAGCAGCTCGTCCGGCGTCGTGGCGCGCTTCTGGACTTCCAGAACCAGCGTGTTCTGCGGGTCCAGATCGCGCCAGGTATCGTCCTGGGCCAGCGCGGCGCCAGGAAGGGCGGCGGCGGCCAGGACGGCGGGAATCATTGCGGCGGAAATCTTGTGGTTCACGAGAATTTCTCCTTCAGCCGGCGCTGCACGTCCGGCGCGACGAATGCCGACACATCGCCGCCCAGCCGCGCAATCTCCTTCACCAGACGGGAGGACACGGCCTGGTGGCGCGGATCGGCCATCAGGAACACGGTTTCAATGTCCGGATTAAGGCGCTGGTTCATTCCGGTCATCTGGAATTCGTATTCGAAATCCGACACCGCGCGCAGGCCGCGCACGATGACCCGGGCGCCGATATCCTCCGCGAAGCGGATCAGCAGGCCGGAAAAGGGCATGACCTCGATCTGAGCGCCGCCGGCGAGGCCGGCGCATTGTTCGCGGGCGATCTCAACGCGCTCCTCGACCGAGAAGAGCGGGCCTTTCTCAGCGTTGGCGGCGACGCCGATGACCAGACGGTCCACCAGCTTCACCGCGCGGCCGACAACGTCGCCATGGCCCATGGTGAAGGGATCGAACGTGCCGGGGTACAGGCCGATCCGGGTCACGAGGCTTCGCCTTCGCCGTCCGCTTCTTCACCGGCCTCTTCGCCGGTCTCGTGATCGGCGATGCGGCGCACGCTGACCACGCGCTCCCCGTCCCGCAGGCGCACGATAATGACGCCCTGGGTGTTGCGCGAGGCGATGCGGATGCCGGAGACCGAGGTGCGCACCACCTGGCCGCCGGAGGTGACGATCATCAGCTCGTCGTCGTCCTCCACCGGGAAGGACGCCACGACCCGGCCGCCGCGGCGCAGATCGTGCGCGATCAGGCCTTTGCCGCCGCGCCCGGTGACCCGGTATTCGTAGGACGACGTCAGCTTTCCATAGCCCTTGTCGTCGATGGTCAGCATGAACTGCTCCGCCGCGCCCAGCTCCGCGATGCGGGCCTGGTCCAGCGCGGCGTCCTCGTCGCCCTCGTCGGCGTCCTCGTCGGGCGCCGCGGCTTCGGTCTCGTCGTCTTCATCCTCGCCGGCGGCCTGACGCATGGCGCGGGCGTGTTTCAGATAGGCGCGCGCCTCGGCCGGATCGACGTCGATATGGCGCAGGATGGCGGTGGAGATGACCTCGTCGCCCTCGTCCAGCCGGATGCCGCGCACGCCGGTGCTGGTGCGCCCGGCGAAAACGCGCACATCGTCCACCCGGAAGCGGATGCAGCGGCCGAGCGCGGTGGTCAGCATATAGTCCTCGTCCGGCGTCGCGACGCGCACGCCGACGATGCCGTCGCCTTCGTCCGGCTTCATCGCGATCTTGCCGTTGCGGTTCACCTGGACGAAGTCGCTGAGCTTGTTGCGGCGGACATTGCCGCTGCGCGTGGCGAACATGACGTCCAGCTGGTCCCAGCTGTCTTCGTCCTCCGGCAGGGCCATGACGGAGTTCACCGGATCGTCGGAGGCCATGCCCGGCATGATGTTGCCGATGAACTTGCCGCGGCTGTTCGGCGCGCCCTGGGGCAGGCGCCAGACCTTTTCCTTGAACGCCATGCCGGAGGCCGTGAAGAACAGGATCGGCGAGTGCGTATTGGCGACGAACATTTCGCCGATCAGGTCGTCGTCCTTGGTCGACATGCCGGCGCGGCCTTTGCCGCCGCGGCCCTGGGTCCGGTAGATCGAAAGCGGCGTGCGCTTGACGTAGCCGCCCTGGGTCACGGTCACGACCATGTCCTCGCGCGCGATCAGGTCTTCGTCCTCGACCTCCAGCTCGGCTTCCAGGATTTCGGTGCGCCGCGGCACGCCGAATTTCTCCTTCGTCTCGGCCAGTTCGTCGCGGATGATCTGAACCACGCGGGCGCGCGAGCGCAGGATGTCCAGAAGGTCGCTGATGTTTTCGGTCAGGCCCTTGGCCTCGTTGCCGATCTCCTCGCCGCCGAGCGCGGTCAGCCGGTTCAGGCGCAGCTCCAGGATGGCGCGGGCCTGTTCGTCGGTCAGGCGGATCTGGCCGTCTTCGTCCATTACGCTGCGCGGGTCGGCGATCAGCTCCACCAGCGCGCGCATGTCGCCGGCCGGCCATGTGCGGGCGCGCAGCGCCTCGCGCGCGGCCGCGGCGTCCGGGCTGCGCCGGATCAGGGCGATCACCTCGTCGATATTGGCCACCGCCATGGCCAGGCCGACCAGGACGTGGGCGCGGTCGCGCGCCTTGGCCAGCTCGTGCTTGGCGCGGCGGGCCACGACCTCCTTGCGGAAGACGATGAAGGATTCCAGCAGGTCGCGCAGGGTGAAGACGCGCGGGCGGCCGCGGTCCAGCGCCAGCATGTTCACGCCGAAATTCACCTGCATCGGGGTGAAGCGGTAGAGCTGGTTCAGCAGGACGTCGGGATTGGCGTCGCGCTTGACCTCGATCACCACGCGCACGCCGTGGCGGTCGGATTCGTCGCGCATGTCGGCGACGCCCTCGATCCGCTTGTCGCGCACGAGCTCCGCGATCTTTTCGAACATCGCGGCCTTGCTGACCTGATAGGGGATTTCGGTGATGATCAGCGCCTCGCGCGGGCCGATCTGTTCGGTCGAGACCCGGGCGCGCATCACGACGCTGCCCCGGCCGGTCAGCAGGCCGCGTTTGGCGCCGCTGCGGCCGACGATATAGCCGCCGGTCGGGAAGTCCGGCCCCGGCACGATGTCCAGCAGCGCCTCTTCTGAGGTCTTGGGATCGTCCAGCAGAGCCAGCGTGGCGTCGACGATCTCCGTCAGATTGTGCGGCGGGATATTGGTGGCCATGCCGACGGCGATGCCGCCGGCGCCGTTGACCAGCATGTTCGGGAAGCGGGCGGGAAGGACGACCGGCTCGCGCTTCTTGCCGTCATAGTTCGGCTGGAGGTCGACCGTGTCCTTGTCGATGTCCGCGAGCAGATAGTTGGCGGACTCCGCCATTCGCGCCTCGGTGTAGCGCATGGCGGCGGGGGGATCGTTGTCGATGGAGCCGAAATTTCCCTGACCGTCGATCAGTTTCAGGCTCATCGACCAGGGCTGCGCCAGGCGCACCAGCGCGTCATAGATCGCGCTGTCGCCGTGGGGGTGATACTGGCCCATCACGTTGCCGACCGTGGTGGCCGATTTGTTGTACGGCTTGTCGAAGGTCTGGCCGTTTTCGTGCATCGACCAGAGGATGCGGCGGTGCACCGGCTTCAGCCCGTCGCGCGCGTCCGGGATCGCGCGGCTGACGATCACGCTCATGGCGTAATCGAGATAGGAGCGACGCATTTCCTCTTCGATGGAAACGGGCTCCACGCCCTCCGGGCGGTGCGGGGTGTTGTCGTCGATGTCGGTCAAATCGGGGTCCGTTCAGGGCCGGTAATGCGGGCGGCCCAGGGAAGGGGATTCGGCCACCGTCAGGAGCGAAAGGATAGCAAACCGGCGCCGCCCCGCAAAGCCTCACGCAGGGTCTGTGTGCTGTTCTAATGAATTGAAATCGAAGCGGTTTTCTCCGCGGGAGAGGCGGGCGGCGCCGAGGGGCGGTTCAGGCCTCGTTTTCGGAAATTTCCCCGGTTTCGCCGGCCTGGCGCCGGCCCGTCAGCACGAACCCGGCGGAGTGCGGCCAGCGGGCGCCGAGGAGGCGATTGCGCGTCAGCCGCGTCGAGCAGACCTTGTTGCTCTGGTTGCCGCCGATGACGTGATAGCAGCGCGAATCTTCGCCGCCATAGAAGCCGACATGGCCTTGCCAGCCGTCGCGCGAGCCGCGCCAGAAGACCAGAACCGCTCCCCGCTGCGGTTCGCACGGCACTCCGAATTTCATCCAGTTCCGCGCGCCAAGCGGATTGTCGGGCAGCGGCTCGTCCGGCAACGCGGCCGCCACGCAATGCGCGGCGAACAGGCCGCACCAGGGGGTCTCGTCATCCGGGTACCAGAGGCCCAGGCGCTGGGCCCAGTCCATGATGACCGGATTATGCCGGGCGCCCGGCGTTTCACACACGCCAAGCAGGCGGGAGGCCTCCCCGAACCACGGGATGATCTGCGCCTCCTCCGGCGCGCAGGGACTGGCGAACAGCATCTCGGCGGTGGCGGGGCCGCACATGCCGTCCGCGGTCACGCCGCGATCGGTCTGGAACTGTTTGAGCGCGGCGATGGTCAGCCGTCCGCGGACGCCGTCGATCGGGCCGGGGTCGTAGCCCAGTACGGACAGCCGCTCCTGGATGGCTTTCATGGAAACCGGTTCGGCTGGCGGAGGGGCCACCGGGGCCGTCGGCGCAAGCTGGGGCTGCGGAGCAGGCTCCTGTTCGGGGGCGGCGTCCGCGTCTTCGCCGGTTTCGGGAGCGGCTTCGGGTTGCGGCTCCCCTTCCTCCGGCCGCCAGCCCGGCGGCGGGGTGGGCCGCAAATCCACCGGGGGGCCGGGCGCGTCGGCGGGAATTGCGTCATCGGATAACAGGGCGGCGCGCGTCAGCGGTCCGGCGACGCCGTCGACCGGCAATTCGTTCTGCGCCTGGAAACGGCGGATAGCCTCGACCGTCTTCTGACCGTGAATGCCGTCGACGGGGCCGGGCTCATAGCCCAGCTCGGCGAGCCGCCGCTGCAAGTCGCGCGTGGACATCCCCCAATATCCCTGCCTGCGCCCGCCGGCAGTATAACCTAAACGCGCCCCGCAGGGGAGGCTGTCCGCGCCGGACGGAGTCGAAAATCCGCTGCGCTGGAACGAAAACAGGCGCTCGAAGTTTGCTCACTAGACCGGGCCGTTATGCTGCGCTGAAGCGCATGGCTTTGCGCCAGCCGGACAGGAAGGACATCACCCATGACACGAATGATGGCGATACTGACCTCCGCCTCCGTTTGCGCGCTGGCGCTCGCCGCGTGCGGCGACAACGACACGTCCAGCCAGGCGGAGCTGGAAGCCGCCGCTCCGACGCCGGAGATGGACGCCGATCCGAACGATCTGCCCGATCCGGCCATGGAAGAGGACATGGCGGCGGTCCCCGACACCGCGCCGCCCCCGGCCCTGGACGTGGACGAGCCCTATGATCCGGAGGCCGATTACGGCGAGCCGGGCGCCCGCGCCGATTTCGAATTCGCCGAAGAGGGCAGCGGCACGGCCTGGTTCTTCGAGACCGGCGAGGGCGTGCGCGTCTATGCGCTGGTGCGCGGGATGAGCCCGGGCGGCCACGCCATACACCTGCACGTCACGGGCGACTGCTCGGCGCCGGACTTCTCCAGCGCCGGCGGGCATCTGGGCGAGGAAGCCGGGATGGAGCTGCCGGACAAGCCGGACGATTTCGAGGCCGGGGTCCTGCCCGATCTGACGGTGGGCGACGATGGCTCCGGCACGCTGAACGCGACGCTGGAATTCGTCACCTTCTCCGAGGACACCGAGCGGACCTGGCCGATGTTCGACGCGGACGGCGCGGCGATCGTGATCCACCGCTATGCGAGCGGCGAGCTGCCCGCGGGCGAGGACAATCCCCGGATCGCCTGCGGCGAAATCTTCGAATCCAGCCTTTAAGCCGCGTTCGCCGTCCCTAAAATCGGGAACCGCCGGGCGTCCCGGCGCTTAAACCCGGCGGAACAACGGCGAAGGACGGCGCATGGCCGCACAGACTCCGGCTCCTGAACAGATCACGGACGCGCTGGCCTCCCTCGCGGAGCCGGCGGCGGGCGAGGAGCTGGCGCCGGTGGAGGCGCTCACCCAGACGCTGATCCAGCTTGGCAACGGGGTGATCGAGCGGTTGCCCTATCTGGGCATCGCCGTAGTCCTGATTTTCATCACCGCGGTGTTCGCCGCGTTCGTCGCCAAATTCTCCGAAAAGGCGCTGATGCGCGCCCATATGCGGCGCGAACTGGTGACGCTTTTCACCAACATGTCGAGCATCTTCATCTGGTTGCTGGGCATCGCCATCGCCACGGTGGTCGTCATCCCGAGCGTGACGCCGGCCAAGCTGCTGGCCGGTCTCGGCATCGGCGGCATCGCGGTCGGCTTCGCCTTCAAGGACATTTTCGAGAATTTCCTGGCCGGGGTGATCATCCTGTTCCGCAAGGAGATGCGGATCGGGGATTTCATCGAATGCGAGGGCGTGGAGGGCGACGTGGAGAAAATCTCCATCCGCGAGACCCATGTGCGCCAGAAGGACGGCCAGCTGGTGATCGCGCCGAACGCCATGCTGTTCACCAATCCGGTCTTTATCCGCACCGACCTTAAGCTGCGCCGGGAGGAGCTGGTGGTCGGCGTCGATTACGCCACCGACCTGTCCAAGGCGGCCGATGCGCTGAACGCGGCGCTGCAATCCTGCGAGACGGTGAGCAGCGAGAAGGAGACGGAGGTGAAGCTGATCTCCTTCGGCGGGTCGTCCATCGACTTCAAGATTCTGTGGTGGACCGGCTCCGCCCCGAAAGACCAGCGCGCCTCGTTCGACGAGGTGGCGTTCGCGGTGAAGCGTGAGCTGGACGCCGCGGGCATCACCATCCCGTTCCCGCAGGTCACGCTGTCGGCGCGCGAAGTGCTGCGCTTCACCGGGCCCGGCTCCGACTAGCGGGCGGCGCAGCCCCGACGGGTCCGCAGACACCCCGCAGGAACCCTGCAGGGCAGGCGGACGTTCTTGGGCGATAATCAATGTCATAGGGATGATTCATGGCTCAGGGCCGCCCTTTCCAGACGGCGATTGTCGCAATTCTCGCAATCGCGGCGGTTCTGGCCGGAATCGTATTCCTGGGCCTCATCGCCCTGACCAATCCGGCCATCGCCACCCCCCTCACGCGCACCGCCATCGGCGTCGCTACCGGGCAGGACACCGAGCTGGAGCGCGCGCAGCTGGTCCTGGGCTGGCCGTTCGGGTTCGAGATGCGCGGCCTGCAGATCGCCGGCGGCGTCGCGCCGACCAGCGTGGGCGCCATAAACGGAAAGCTGAATCCGCTGGGCGTGCTGCCGGGCGTTTCGGCGCTGCCGCTGGTGCAGACCAGCGAGGGGCGGCTGAGCGCGCGGGTCGGCGGCGAGGCGGGCGGCGCGGCGCCGGGCTGGCTGGCGGAGATCGGCCAGGTCGACGCCGAAAATATCGAGATCGCTTTGGCGCGCGAGGGGGAGGCCGAGCCCGACATCTTCGTCATCGACACCGCCTCGGGCCGCCCGGCCGGCGGGGCGCTGAACCTGGTCGGACGCGGCGGCGGCGCAACGGTGTTCTTCGACGGCGGTCTGGCCGGCCCGTTCACGCGCGGCATCGAGGGGGACATCACGCTCCGCGGCGAGAATCTGGCGCAGTTCGCCGACCTGCTGGGCCTCGCGGCGCCGGACACCCCGCCCTATGAGTGGAATGCGCGCCTGTCCTCCGGCGTGAACACTTGGCGGCTGGAGGGCATCACCGGGACGGTGGGCGACAGCGACCTGGCCGGCGACATCGAGGTGGCGCTGGGCGGCGAGCGGCCCTTTATCGACGCCGATCTGCGCTCCGACTCGCTGGATTTCGACGATCTGGGCCTGTTCATCGGCGCCCCGACCCAGGTGGAGGGCGAGGAGACGGCCAACGAGCTGCAGCGCCAGACAAACGAGGCGTTCCAGCAGAGCGACCGGCTGATCCCCGACTCCACGCTGGACCTGCAGCGAATCCGGGCGGTGGACGCCGACGTGAATTTCGAGGCCGGCAGCGTGCGCGCCGGCGGCTTTCCGCTGGAAACCGTGTCCACCCATATGACGCTGGAAGACGGCGTGATGCGGTTCGACCCGATCGAGTTCGACGCGGCGCGCGGCCATCTGCTGTCCACCATCAAAATTGACGCCAGCGGGGAGACAGTGTCCACCGACGCCTCCGGCCAGATCGACGGCGTCCAGCTGGGCGACATGGCCGGCGGGAATATCGGCCGCGGGGAGCTGGAGGGCCGCTTCGCGCTCAGCACGACGGGCCAGAATCTGCGCGAGGCCGCGGCGGCGGCCAACGGCGCGCTGGCGATGTGGATGCGCGACGGCGCGATCCGGGCGCTGGCCGAGGAAGGCGCGGACCTGGACCTGGGCGAGGCGCTGATCCTGCTGGTGTCGGAGGAGGAGGATCAGCCGATCCTGTCCGAACTGCGCTGCGGCGTGGTGCGCTTCAACATGGACAGCGGCGCCGCGCGCGCCGAGCCGATCGTGTTCGACAGCACCGACAGCACGATCGCGGTGCAGGGCCAGATCGATTTTTCGGACGAAAGCCTCGATCTGGATATCGACGCGGACAACAAGGATTTCAGCTGGGGCCAGATCCTGGGCGATATCGAGATCGGCGGCACGCTGCGCAATCCGGCGATCCGGCCCGAACTGGGCGGCGCCATCGCCCAGGGCGGGATCGCGGCGCTGCTGGGCGCAATCGCCGGGCCGCTGGCGGCGCTGCCCTTCTTCAATCCGGAGGAGGCGGACGACGCCCCCTGTCAGGAGCTGATGGCCCGGGCGCGTCAGGCACCCACGCCCGCCGCCGCGCCCTGACTGCTGGCGCCTTGACCCCCGGCTTCCGCGGCGCCCATACCGCGCCATGCGCGTCGACGCTTTCGATTTCGACCTTCCCGAAGAGCTGATCGCCCTGCGCCCGGCGCGGCCGCGCGATTCCGCGCGCCTGCTGGTGGTGCGGCCGGGCGAGGCGTTCGGCGACCGGTGGATGCGCGACCTGCCGGACCTGCTGCGGGCCGGGGACCTGATGGTGTTCAACGACTCCCGGGTCATCCACGCGGCGCTGGCCGGAACGCGCGCGCCACGCGGCGACGGCGAGGCCGTGCGGATCGAGGCGAATCTGCACGCCCGCGACGGCGCCGATCTGTGGCGCGCCTTCCTGCGCCCCGCCAAGCGGGTGCGGGAGGGAGACGCGATCCGGTTCGGCGATCTGGAAGCGCGTGTGGAAGCGCGCGGGGAGGGCGGGGAGGCGGCCCTGCGTTTCGCAGAGTCCGGCGCGGCGCTGGACGCGGCGCTGGAGCGCGTCGGCGCGCCGCCGCTGCCGCCCTATATCGCGCGCAAGCGGGCGCCGGACGCGGACGACGAGGCGGACTATCAGACCGTGTTCGCCGACGCGCCGGGGTCGGTCGCCGCGCCGACGGCCGGGCTGCACTTCACGCCGGGACTGCTGTCGGGGCTGGAGGGGGCGGGCGTGCAGTCGGCCCGGGTGACCCTGCATGTCGGGGCGGGAACGTTCCTGCCGGTGAAGAGCGACGACACCGCCGGCCACCGCATGCATTCGGAGCGGTTCGAGATTTCCGAGGCTGCGGCGGCCGCGATCAACGCCGCCAAGGACGAGGGGCGGCGCGTGATCCCTGTGGGCACGACCGCGCTGCGCACGCTGGAGGCGGCGGGGGCCGGGGGGCGCGTGGCGGCGGGGGCGGGGGCCACGGATATCTTCATCACCCCCGGCTACCGGTTCCGGATCGCCGATGCGCTGCTGACCAATTTTCACCTGCCCCGGTCGACGCTTTTCATGCTGGTGAGCGCGTTTTCGGGCCTGGAGCAAATGCAATCCGCGTATTCGTACGCAGTTGCACAAAAATTCCGGTTTTATTCTTACGGCGACGGATGCCTGCTCTTTCCACAGGGCGGATAGATATTCGCGTTTATCCGTTACCGGCCCCCTAAATGGGTAACCAACCGTTAGAAACCATTACAATTGCGCACAAGATGGACCCGAATCGGCAATCTTGCGTTTCATTAGGGCGCGAAGAGGCGAGAACCGCCCAAGCGTTTGAAATGAAGTAGCGAATGGGCGTTTGTCGTGGTTGACGATACGGATCCGAGGCATATCTGGCGCGGCATCGGCCGTGGGCTGGATCAATGCTACCCGCCGGACCGGGAGCAGGTCGACAACACGTTCGACGATCTGCTCGATGCGCTCCGCCAGAAAGACCAATCGAAAGACGCCTCGGCCGGGGCCTAGCCCCAGCGAGCCGAAGGCCTAGCCGCCGGCGCCGAGCCAGCGGGACGGATCGGCCATGCCCTGCGGGTCCGCCTGCGGCTGTGTGGCCTGTCCGGAATATTCCCGCTGGACGGAATAGCGCGGCGGGCCCGATCCGCGCGGCATGGAGGTGACGCGCGCCGTCGGCTGGGCGCTCTGCTGGCCGTCTGCGGTCTGCGTGACGGCGGGGGCGGTCTCTTCGGCCTCCGACTCCTCTTCGGCCTCGTCCTCCTCCTCGCCCTGCTCCCACATGCCGCCGGGCACGTTGACGAGCTGGACCGGCGGGCCGCCGGGGTCCTGGGACAGGCCGGCATATTGATTGCCCCGGAACATGGAGGATGAGCCGGCCGCCGCGACGGGCGTTCCGACATTGCCGGACAGGCCGGAGTCGCAGCAGGAATCGGGCTTGGTCGCGACCTCGCCGGACAGCAATTCGCAGCGCGCCTGGGGGCCGTCGGCGCCGGGGCGGACCCAGCTCCAGCCCGAGCACGCGGCATTCAGGGAACAGGACAGGCGGCACATGAAGGCGCTGCCGCCGGGCGTGCTCTGCTGGACCGTGCCGGTGCGCGCGACGCCGCGCTCCATCAATTGCGCATGCGCCGGCGCGGCCAGCGCCAGCACCGCAAGGACGATCAGGACGGGTTTCATGTACGCCTCCGGGGCCGCCATCCGGCCGCCGGACCGGGGTCAGGCGGCGGCGTAGAAATCGTTCACGTCGGCCGCGCCAGTGACGCTGATCGCGACCTTTTCCCCCTGGATCACAATCTCCCCGCGCGCGATCGGGTGGTTGTTGGCCAGCACCCAGACCTCGTCGCTTTCGCGCGC
Source organism: uncultured Euryhalocaulis sp. (assembly GCA_913055605.1). Classification (GTDB taxonomy): domain Bacteria; phylum Pseudomonadota; class Alphaproteobacteria; order Caulobacterales; family Maricaulaceae; genus Euryhalocaulis. Next base: position 46,473 of record CAJXKJ010000010.1, read on the forward strand.
GTCCAGAGGAATGACCGCGCCGCGACCCATGCGCAGGAACTGGCCGATCGGAATCTTCGATCGTCCCAGCAGGATCGAAATCTCGACCTCGACTGCGTCGAGTTGGCTCATTCCCCGGCCCTTCCACCGTTTGGGGCGGACAATGCGCGCGCGCCGGTTACGCGCCGATTAACGGCAAGCTGTTCAAAAACCGCCCGCCGTGCGAGCAAAGCCCCATGAGCAGGGCGGATTTTCCCGACGTGGAATGGGCGGTGTCGCCGGGCGCGGTTCCCTATGAACCGGCGGTCGCGGCGATGGAGCAGCGCGCCGCGGACATCCGCGCCGGGACGGCGCGGGAGCTGGTCTGGCTGGTCGAGCATCCGCCGCTCTACACCGCCGGGTCCGGCGCGCGGGCCGAGGAAATCGCGCAGGCCCAGCGTTTCGCGCTGCACCGTACCGGGCGCGGCGGGCAGGTGACCTATCACGGCCCGGGCCAGCGCGTGGCCTATGTGATGCTGGACCTGGCTTTGCGGGACCGCGACGTGCGCGCCTATGTGCGCGGGCTGGAGGCCTGGCTGATCGCCGCGCTGGCCGAATTCGGCGTGACGGGCCTGCGCCGGCCGGACCGGGTCGGGGTCTGGGTCGACCGGACGCGGCCGGGCGGCATGGAGCGCGAGGACAAGATCGCCGCCATCGGCGTGCGCGTGCGCAAATGGGTGACATTCCACGGCGTCGCGCTGAACGTGGAGCCGGACCTGTCGCACTATGAGGGGATCACGCCGTGCGGGGTGATCGACCCGCGCTATGGCGTGACCAGCCTGGTCGATCTGGGCGTGCCGGTGACGATGGCGGACGCCGACGAGGCGCTGCGCCGCAGCTTCCCCGCCGTGTTCGGCGCCCGCCCTGTCAGCGCCGCGCCGCCGGCGGTTACTTAGTCGGCCGGCGGGGGGCCGTACGGGTTCGGGCCCGGATCGCTCTTCAGCAGCATGTTGCCGAGATAGACGAAGGCGAAGGAGATCACCGCGCTGGCGATCCCGGCCGGGATCGCGGTGGCGCGGGCCGAGGCCTGGGCCTGTTCGAACACCGCGCTGACCGTCGTCGGCTGGGTCTCCGGCGGCGGCGGCGCGAACATGCCGGTGATGATCTGGCTGACCACGATGCTGACGATGATCCAGACGACCAGGACGGCGATCACCAGCCATCCCGATTTGCCGGCGTCGTGCAGGCGTTTCACCCAGATCACGACCCAGGGATAGAGCAGCAGGATCGACAGCAGGCCGGAGATGATCAGCACGGCCGGGCTGACGACCGTCAGTACGGAAATCAAAAACCCGATCACGATCAGGATAAGACCGCTTTTCAGGAACATCGAAGGGCCCAGGCGGCCGCCCGGACTCAGCAGTGCGGAGCCGATACTCATGAAAACCTCCCCAGTCTTGTTGGGGCGATGATAGCGATTACGACCCTTCGGGGAAGAACCGCACCTCGACCCGCCGGCGCATCGGTTCGGTCACGCCCTCGGCGCTGCGGGCTCCGGCCTCGCCGATCGCCAGGATCTCCACCTGTTCGGCGGTGACGCCGCGCGCCAGCAGCGCCTCGAACACCGCATGGGCGCGGTCGGACGAAATCTGGCGGTTGGTTTCGGGATCGCCGGCCGGGTCGGCAAAGCCGGCCACTTCCAGACGGGCGCCTGCGCATCCGGCGATCTGGTCCGCGGCGGCGTCCAGCACCTCGTTGGACAGCTCGTCCAGCATGACCTGGTCGCGCGCGAAATAGATCGAGAAAATCTCCGCCGGGCAGGCGCCGGCCGCGTCCATGCGGGGCGCGGTGGCGCAGGCGGCAAGGCCCAGCAGCATTGCGCAGAGTACGAGCAGGCGCATCGGCGTCCCTCTTTGCCGTTCACCAAAAGCAAGCGTTCATATTAGCGCCCTTTTAGGGGCTCTGCGCGACAATTCGGCCAGAAAACGGGGTGGATGCGATGGTTCGCCGGGGATTTGGACGATTTCTGCCGGGCGCAGCGGCCGCGGCGCTGCTGGCGTCCTGCTCGCCGGGCGGGCCGGAGACCCATGCGCCGACCGCCTCCAGCGCCTATTTCCCGGTCCAGCGCTGCATCAATCTGGCCAACGCCCTGAACGCCCCGAACGAGGGCGACTGGGGCTATACGATCACCGAACAGGATTTGCAGCGCATCGCGGGCGCGGGGTTCGACACGGTGCGCGTGCTGGTCGACTGGCACAGCCATGCGCTGGAGACCCCGCCCTTCATGGTGGACCCGGCCTATTTCGCGCGCATCGACGAAGTGATCGCCCAGAGCTTCGCGGCCGGGCTCACCGTCATCATCGACATGCACAATTACGAGGACATCTACAGCGACCCGCGCGGCCATCGCGACCGCGCCATCGCGATCTGGCGGCAGATCGCGGAGCATTATGCGGACTATCCGCAGGGGCTGATTTTCGAACTGGTGAACGAGCCGCGCGACGTTCTGGAGGGCGCGCTGTGGGAGGCGATGGCCGCCGACCTGGTGCGCGCAGTGCGGGAGTCCAACCCGGTGCGGACCATCGTGCTGGGCGGCGACAACTGGTCCTCTCTGTGGGGGCTGCAGCGCCTGCATCTGCCCGAGGACCCGTATCTGGTCGCCACCTTCCATTATTACGAGCCGTACGATTTCACCCATCAGGGCGGCGACTGGTTCGAGGATCCGCCGCCGCTGGGCGCGCCCTGGGGCGCGCCGGAGGAGCGGGACCAGCTGCGTGAGCACATGAATACGGCCGGGGCCTGGGCGGCGGAGAACCGCACGCCGGTCTTCCTGGGCGAATTCGGCGCCTTCCACAAAGCGAACGCCGTGGACCGCGCGGCCTGGACGCAGGCGATGCGCGAGGGCGCGGAGGCCAACGGCATGGGCTGGTGCTATTTCGACTATGCGGCCGGCTTCGACGCCTTCGACCGGGAGCAGCAGCGCTGGCTGCCCGAAATCGTGGCGGCGCTGGACACCGCCGGCTCGCCGCCCGCCCTGCGCCGCTAGGCGCTCACTCTCTAGCGCGCCGCTAGGCGCCGGCCCGTTTCAGCAGCCAGACGCGCACCGCGCTCGCCAGACCCTGATCGGGGTCTCGCTCAGCGTCGATGTCGGCGATGAGGGCGGGGACGCTGCATTTGCGGTCCGCGGCCGCAGCCTCCAGCGCCGCCCAGAATTCGGGCTCCAGCGCCAGCGAGCTTTGATGGCCGGCGATGGAGAGCGAACGCTTCTTCAGCGTCACGCCGCGCCGCCGTCGTCTTCGGGGGCGTCGCCGGGGTCGCGCCGGTGGCCCTCAAGATCGCGCACGGACTTTTCGGCGTCCGCCGCGTCCTTTTGCTTCTGGCCCTTGGTGCGCCCGAATTTGGCGCGGTTTTCGGCGGCCGCCTGATCCTTCTCCGCGCGCTTCCTGCGCTTGCGCGCCTCGCGAAGATTGACGACCTCGCCCATCCTTATTTCGGGCCGGTCATGTTTTCGGGCCGGACAATGGAGTCGAACTCCTCCTCCGTCACCAGGCCGAGGGCGAGGGCGGCTTCCTTCAGCGTCGTGCCTTCCTTGTGCGCCTTCTTGGCGACCTTGGCGGCGTTGTCGTAGCCGATCTTCGGGTTCAGCGCGGTGACCAGCATCAAAGAGCGGTCCACCAGCTCCTTGATCCGTTCGCGATTGGCGACGATGCCCTCGACGCAGCGCTCGGCGAAGCTGTCGCAGCCGTCGGCCAGCAGGCGGATGGATTGCAGCATGGCGTCCGCCATCACCGGGTTGAACACGTTCAGCTCGAAATTGCCCTGGCTGCCGGCGAAACTGATGGCGGTGTGGTTGCCGAACACGCGGGTGCAGACCATCGTCATCATCTCGCACTGGGTCGGGTTCACCTTGCCCGGCATGATGGACGAGCCGGGCTCGTTCTCCGGTAGCGACAGTTCGCCCAGGCCCGAGCGCGGGCCGGAGCCCAGCAGGCGGATGTCCTGTGCGATCTTGAACAGCGAGGCGGCCAGCGTGTTCAGCGCGCCGTGCGCGTAGACATAGCCGTCATGGGCGGCCAGCTGCTCGAACTTGTTCGGCGCGGTGACGAAGGGCAGGCCGGTCAGGTCCGCCGCCTTGGCCGCGAAGCCTTCGGCGAAACCGGCCTTCGAATTCAGGCCGGTGCCGACGGCGGTGCCGCCCTGGGCGAGGGGATACAGCTCCTCTAGCGCCTGTTTCAGGCGGACGAGATTCGAGGCGAGCTGGGCGGCGTAGCCGGAGAATTCCTGGCCCAGCGTCAGCGGCGTGGCGTCCTGCAAATGGGTGCGGCCGATCTTCACGATGTCGGCGAATTCTTCCGACTTCTGGAGGATGGAGCCGTGCAGGCGCTCCACCGCCGGGATCAGCCGGTTGGCGATCTCCAGCGCCGCGGCGATATGCATCGCGGTGGGGAACACGTCATTGGAGGACTGGCCGCGATTGACGTGGTCGTTCGGGTGGACCGGGGTCTTCGACCCGATCTCGCCGCCCAGCATCTCGATGGCGCGGTTCGACAGCACCTCGTTGACGTTCATGTTGGTCTGGGTGCCGGAGCCGGTCTGCCACACCGTCAGCGGGAAATTGCCGTCCAGTTTGCCGGCGATCACCTCGTCGGCGGCCGCGGCGATGGCGTCGGCGAGCTGGCCGTCCAGCTCCCCCAGCGCCTTGTTCGTCAGGGCTGCGGATTTCTTCACGATGGCCAGCGCCTGGATCAGCGGCCGGGGCATCGTCTCCACCCCGATGGGGAAGTTCATCAGGGAGCGCGCCGACTGGGCCCCGTAATATTTCTCGGACGGAATTTCGATCGGGCCGAACGTGTCGGACTCGGTGCGGGTCTGGCTCATGCGCGTCTGTCTCCTTGACCGCGCGGGTCTAGCCAGCGCCGGGGCGCGGATCAATGCGGCGGAACGGACCGCGGGGGCCATGCGTAGGCCCCGGCAGGGCAGACAGGGAGGAAAGCATGCTGCGCCGGCTCATCAAGGACTTTCCCATGGTGCACGCGACCATCGGCCTGGTCGGGAACGCGACCTTCGTCGCCGGGTCGATCCTGTTCTTCGAACGGTTCGACGCGCGGACGCTGGGCGTGTGGCTGTTCGTCGCCGGGTCGAGCTTCATGTTCCTGGGCGCGGCCGGCGACTGGCTGCTGAAATACTACAGGTTCGAGCCGCGGCGGCTGGAGCCGCACGGCGACGCCGACTGAGACGGAACCCGCCATGAGAAAAGGCCCGCCGGGAGGGGCGGGCCTTTTCCTGTTGCTGCACGCTACGCGTTGGCCCCCACGGCCAGAAACGGGATTAGAGGCTGGATCAGTAGCCGCCCACGCCGCCGGACAAATACAGGCCGGCGGTGGAGACACACTGCATGACCTCCACTTCCTGATACTGCTCCTCGATACGGGTCATCAGGATCTTGGTGCCCGGACCGTATTTGCGGAGCAGCGAACGCTCGAAGCAGTCGCGCTGGGGCGCCTGCGGGCGGCAGGACAGCTCGCCCGTGGACGCCTCGTGCCACAGGGCTTCGCCCTTGCGGCACTCCATGGTCTGCCCGCCATTGAAGTCGCCTTCGGCGGTGCCGAACGTGACCTGCATGAACGAGCCGGCGACGCAGCGATACAGTTCGCCGCTATAGCCCGCCGCGATCCGCTCGTCCCCGTTCAGGCGCGAGGCCGGGTGGGGGGCGCCGCGGTCGTCGATGCAGACCGCGCGGATCATGACCATCTGCTCGATCAGCCGGGTCTTGGTGACCAGCTGCTCGCGGTCGACGCACATATTGACCTGGCCCTGCGCCACGACGCCGGACGGGGCGTAGAAGCTGCCGCCGCCGCCGGTGGCGAAGCCGGACCCGGTGCCGAGGCTGCGGGCATAGGCGTTGGCCGTGCCGGACGCCGCGCTGGCGCCCATCGCGGTGGCGTAGGCATAGGCGTTGGCGGTGTTGCTGTTGACGACATTGACGTTGCCGCCGCCGCTGCCGCCGCCGTCGCCCGAACCGGTGCCCGTGCCGTTGCCTTCAGCGCTTTGCTGCTGCTGCTGGCCCTGCTGCTGACCGTTGGTGACCGTCACCGTCTGCGAGCCCGAACCGGGCGTGCCGTCGCCGGGGGTCGTGGTGATGTTCACCGTGAAATTATTGCTGGCGTTGTTGTTGGCCGAGCTGTCCGAGGACGAGTTCGAATTGCCGCCGGTGGCGTCGCTGTTCGAATTGCCGCCGGTGCCGTTGCCGCCGCCGCCGCCCTGGCCGCCCGCGCCGCCGGTGCCGACGCCCACGCCGGTGCCGCCGCCGCCGCCATTGGCGGTGTTGTTGTTGTTGTTCTCGCTGTTCTGGTTCTGCTCCTGGCCCTGACCCTGGTTCTGTTCCTGACCCTGGCCCTGATTTTGGCCTTGGCCCTGGTCGCCGCCGCCACCGCCGCCGCCTTTGCCGCCGCCCTTGCCGCCGCCGCAGCAGCCGCCGCCGAAGCCGTAGATATTGGTGATCTTCGGGCCGGTCACATTGACCTTGGGGCCGCCGATATTGATGTTCGGGCCGCCGATATTGACGTTGTTATAGACCTTCGGCGCGCCGACATTCACCTTGTTCACCACATTGGTGTTGTTGATGATTTTCGGCTGGCTGACGACGTTCGGCTTGTGCTCGCAGCACACCGGCGGAGGGGGCGGGGGCGGAGAGCCGCTGCAGCCGCCGCAGCCGTCGCCGCCATAATTGCCCGCATTCGCGGCGGCCGCGCTCAGCAGAAGGACCGCTCCCGCGGCGCCTGCAGCGAGGGTGTACCGGAATGAAACGCTCATGTGCTCGCTCCTGTCGTCTTCGCGTCTCGGGGTGCAATCAGGGCGCCGGAATTCCCCCTCAGGGCGAGAAGCGACGGATTCGATGCAGTTTTTCTGGCCCGCGGATTGCGACCAGCCCCCGCAAACGATGCGAGAGGGGACAATGCGGCATCCGAACACACGAGCGATCGCGGACTATTGGGAATCGCTAAAAGAAGGTGAGGGCACGCCGGCGCGGGACGATCTGTCGCCGTCGGATCTTTCGTCCCTGCTGGCGAACGTATTTATCCTGCAGAAGCTGGACGGGGAGCACGCGGTGTTCCGCCTGGCCGGCACCAATCTCTGTTCTCTGTATCAACGCGAATTCCGCGAGCACAATTTCCTGGGCCTGTGGCAGGGCGCCGACCGGATGCATATGGCGGCGCTTCTGGCCGCCGCCGCGATCGCGCCGGGACCGGCCATCGCGCTGGCCGGGGCCGAGACAATCGACGGCCGCAAGATCAAGGCGGAAATCTTCCTGGCCCCGCTGGCCGGCGCGGACGGCGAGGTCGACCGTTATCTGGGCCTGTTCCAGCCGCTGTCCGGCGAGGATGCGCTGGGCGGACGTCCGCTGATCCGCCAGCATCTGATCGCGCTGTATCCGCCGAACGCGCACGCCGCGCCGTCGCGCCGCATGGCGCCGGCCCAGGCGGAGCGTCAGGCGCCGGCCCCGCGCCGCGCCCGTCCGGCGCTGCGCCTTGTGGCCGACAACAGCGCCGCCATGGCGCGCGACATGGCCCAGGCGGACGCCGGCGCGACCCCGGCCTGAGGGCCGGTTTTTCGCCCGCCATCAGCCATTTCTTAAAATCCGCGGTCCTAGTCTCCCCGTGCGGGGGACGGGACCATGGAAGCCACACGACGTCTGGATAAGAAGAAAGCGCGCATCGCCGCGCGCGGGATGGAAGAGTCGCGGCGCTTTCAGCGCGTCGCGCTGCCCCTCGACGGGGTTTTCCTGGGCGCCGACGAGCGCGAGCATGCCTGCACCATTGTGGACCTGTCGCCCGGCGGGGCGCGGATCACGGCGGAATATGCGCCCCGGCCCGGCGCGCTGACCGTCATCCATGTGGATCATTTCGGGCATCTGGAAGCCGAAGTCGTGCGCCAGGCGGAGGGGGAATTCTCCGTCCGCTGGCTGGCGGGCCCGCGCCGGCGCGAGCGGCTCGCCGAGCTTCTGATCTGGCGCTACAACGCGCCGCGCCTGGGGCTGGGCGACGACCGGACCAGCGTCCGCGACAAGCGCCGCGGGGAGGCGAAGATCGTGTTCGCCGACGGCGCGGAGGTCCGCGCCAAGGTCGTGGACGTTTCGGCCACCGGCATCGCCTTCCGCAGCGAATTCAAGCCGCGCCTGGGCATGACGGCCCGGCTCGGCCGTCTGTCGGGCGAGGTTTCGCGGCATTATCCGGACGGTTTCGCGGTGCGCCTGGACCCGCCGCCGGCCCGCGAGGAACAATCCGACGCGGCCTGAAACGTCCTCGGCCAAATTTTTTTATGAAATCTGTGCGTCTGGCGCGGTGAGAGTTTGTTCACCCGGCTATGATGAAGTGTGGTTGCGATTCGGAAGGCGGATCGCACGGGATGAGGGCGGACGTGAGGTCATGCGCATCCGATCGGGGTCTTAACCCCCGCCAGAACCGCCGAGCACGGCGTTCGGCTTTTCTTCTGACCATGCACATCACCGGGGCCGCCATGCGGCCCTTTTTGTTTGCCCTGCCTCCCTCCTCAACGGGGCGGCGCCGCCGCCCGTGTTTCACACCAGGATACGGAGTTTCCTAATGGCCAAACGGTCCACGAGACGACGCGCGCGCCCGGGCGAGTTCAACGCCGAACACTACCGGGAGGAGGAATCCAAAGTGCGTGCGCTGTTTCCCGACCGCGCCGGCGGACCCGGCGACAGCGCGCCCAATGTGCAGCGGGACCAGTCCTATCTGCGCCGGATAAAACCGCGCTCGGACGGGCAGGGCGGCCTGATCGAGGCGATCGAGGAGCACAATCTGACCTTGGCGCTGGGCCCGGCGGGCACCGGCAAGACCTATATCGCCGTGGCCAAGGCCGTGGAGGCGCTGGAGGACGGCGATGTCGGGCGGATCGTCCTGTCGCGTCCGGCGGTGGAGGCCGGGGAGTCCATCGGCTTCCTGCCCGGGGCGATGGAGGACAAGCTGGCGCCGTATCTGCGCCCGCTCTACGACGCGCTGGCCGACCGGCTGTCGCCGAAACGGCTGCGCGGCCTGATGAACGAGGGGCTGATCGAGATCGCGCCGGTCGGATACATGCGCGGCCGTACGCTGAACAACGCCTTCGTCGTGATCGACGAGGCGCAGAACTGCACCTTCGGTCAGCTGAAGATGCTGCTGACGCGGCTGGGCTGGAACTCCACGATGGTGGTGACGGGCGACCCGCACCAGAGCGACCTGCTGCCCGAACTGTCGGGACTGGCGGGCGTGGCCGAGAAGCTGGAGGCGGTGGAGGACATCGCGGTCATCCGGCTGGGCCAGGAAGACATCGTGCGTCACCCGCTGGTGGCGAGCATGCTGGACGTCCTTTAGGGCGCAGAAGGCCGGCGCGTCAGGCGCCGGCCTTCGCTTCCTTTTCCTCGAACGACACGCCTTCCTCGCGGGCTTCGACCCGCTCTTTATTCTCCTCCGCGCCTTCCTCCACCTTCTCGTCGGTCGGGCCTTCGGAATCGGACTCGTTGAGGGACAAATGCCTGCCGGTCTTGCCGGTGAGGACGGCGTTGAACTGCGCCCCTAGGCAGATGATGAAGGCGGATATCCACAGCCACATCAGCAGCGCCGCGGCCGCGCCCAGGCTTCCGAACGTCTCGTTATAGTTCGCGAAATTCTGGGCGTAGATGGAGAAGGCCGCCGAGGCGACGATCCACAGAAGCGCCGCGCCCAGCCCGCCCGGCGAGATCAGGCGAAAGCGGGGACGGTCGCCCGCCGGCGCCCAGTAATAGACGGTCGCCAGCGCCAGCAGGAACAGCAGGATCACCCCGGCCCAGCGGGCGATATGGATCAGCGTCTCGGCGAACAGGCCGAGGCTGATCGCCTGCAGGATCGGCGGGATGGCGGCGATGGCCGCGACCGACAGCACGACGAACAGGATGCCGCCGAACGTGAAGGCCAGCGCGATCAGATAGTGCATCACGATGTTGCGGGCGGACTTCACTTCATAGGCGACGTTCAGCGCCAGGATCAGGGCGCGCGCGCCCTTGGAGGCGGCCCAGATTGCGAAGCCGAGCGCGAAGACCGCCCCGATCGTGGAGGTCGCGCCGTTTTCCTGTTCGGTCCCGGTGATCGCCTGAAGCTGGGTGACGATCACGTCATAGGCGCCGGCCGGCATGATGGTGCGCAGGAACTCCACCCGCTCGAACACCGCGGCGGGGTCGGCGAACAGGCCCCAGATCATCAGCACCGCGCCCAGCGCGGGAAAGATCGCGAGAAAGCCGAAAAACGCCACGCCGGCCGCCAGCAGCGCCAGCTTGTGCTCGCCGGCGTGCATATAGGCCTGGATGGCGGCGCGGCCCCATCCGCGCAGGCTACGCGGGATGTGCATCGGCGCGGCTGCGGCGTCCATGAATGGCGAATCCGGTTGTCATATGCCCGCAAAGCGCCCTCAGGGGGCCGCGGGTTCCCCGGAAATCCCGATTTCGGAGGCGAGGAACGCCGCCGCAGCCTCCGGCGACTCCCCCTCCAGATCGACCATCGCGTTGGCGCGGCGCATCGCGCCCGGCGGAATCGCGCCGAGCAACGGGCGCAGCGCATCGGTCAGGGCGCGGTCCGCGCCGGCGGCGGGCGACAGCAGCAGGATCGCGTCATAGGGCGGCAGGGCGCCGGCCGGATCGGCCAGCAGGACCAGATCGAAGGCGTCGATCCGCCCGTCGGTCGTATAGGCGGTAATGGCGTCCACCGCCCCGTCGCGCACCGCGCCATACATGAAGGTGGAGTCCATCGGCCGCGTGCGTGTGGCCTGCAGGCCGTAGGCGTCGCGCGCGGCGATCCATTCCGGGCGGCCGAAGAATTCCGGGTCGCCGCCGATGGACAGCCCGTCCAGACGGTTCAGATCCGCGACGGACGCGAGGCTGTTCTCCTGCGCCGCCGCGCGGGTGACGGCGAAGCCGTAGGCGTTCTCGAAACCGAGGCGACCCAGATCGGTGACGCCGTGCTGGTCCAGCAGCCAGGCGGCGACGCGCACCGCCATGGCGTCGCGGCCCGCCGCATCGTCCCGGTTCATCACGCTGGCCCAGATCGTTCCGGTGTAATCGACATAGAGGTCGATCTCGTCCCGGATCAGGGCGTCGAAGGCGATGGTGGAGCCCAGATCCTCCCGCAGCCGGACCTGTGCGCCGGCGTCCTCCAGAACACCGGCGATCAGATGGGCCAGCACATATTGTTCGGTGAACGGCTTGCCGCCGACCGTGACGCGCCGCCCGGCCAGAGACGGCGCGGGACCGGATGCCACGGCAGCGTGTCCTGCGGCGGGCGCGGAAGATGACGCGGGCAGAAGGGCCGGCGCGATGGCGGCGAGGATCAGCGCGGCGAAGCCGGCGGCGGCGCCCGCAGCCCGCGCGGGGCGGCGGCGCGCGACGCCCGATTCCAGCGCGCGCAGCAACTGGTCCAGCGCCAGCGCCAGCAGCGCCGAGGCGACGCAGCCGAACAGCACCGCCGTCCAGTTCCGAGTCTGCAGGCCGGAGAAGATGTAATTGCCGAGGCTGGACGCCCCGACGGGCGTGGCCAGCGTCGCCATGCCGACGACCCAGACCGTTGCCGTACGAACCCCGGCCAGAATGACCGGCGCGGCCAGCGGCAGCTCCACCTTCCACAGCGATTGCGCGGGCGTCATGCCGACGGCGCGCGCGGCCTCGCGCACCGCCCCGTCGACGCCGGCAAGGCCGACCACGGCGTTCCGCAGCATCGGCAGCATCGAATAGAGCGTCAAAGCGAGGAAGGCGGGCAGGAAGCCGATCCGCCCGACCAGCGGGACCATCAGCGCGAGCAGGGCCAGCGCCGGCACGGTCTGGATCGTGGACGCGAAACCGACCGCCGGGCCGCGCAGGCGGGGCGAGCGGGCGCACAGAATCCCGAGCGGCAGGCTGATCGCCGCGCCGGCGGCGAGCGCGGCGGCGACCAGCAGCATGTGCGCGGCCAGCAGGTCTGGCAGGCGCGAAAACTGTTCGGCGAGATTGGCGCTCATCGGCCCGCCCTAGCCGTGGCCCCGGCGCGCGGCGGCGAAGGCCGCGGCCTCCCGCTCCGGCGCGGCGAGCAGGTGGGCGACATAGTCGTCGGCGGGGCGGGCGATCAGTTCGGCGGGCGCGGCGTCCTGCAGCACGCGCCCCTCCTGCATCACCAGGATGCGGTCGCCCAGGATCGCGGCCTCCGCCATATCGTGGGTGACCAGGACGATGGCGAAGCCGGCCTCGGCCTGGATCGCTTTCAGGTCGGATCGCAGATCGTGACGGGTGAGGGGGTCGAGCGCGCCGAACGCCTCGTCCATCAGCAGCAGCGATGGCTGGCTGGCGAGCGCCCGGGCGATGGCCACGCGCTGGCGCTGGCCGCCGGACAGTTCGCCGGGCATGGCCCCGCGCCGCGATGCGCCAAGGCGCACCATGTCCAGTAGCGCGTCCACGCGCGCGGCGATGCGCGCCTTGTCCCATCCCAGAAGTGCGGGCGTGATCCCGATATTTTCCGCGACGGTTAGATGCGGAAACAGGCCGATCTCCTGAAACACATAGCCGATGCGGCGGCGCAGCAGCGGCGCGGGCGCGGCCTCCGCCGGTTCGCCGAACAGCATCAGCTCGCCGGAATCCGGCTCGATCAGCCGGTTGATCATCTTCAGCGTCGTGGTCTTGCCGCAGCCGGACTCCCCGACCAGCGCCACGGTCTCGCCCTCGGCCACGGAAAACGAAACGTCCGCAACGGCCGGGCGGCCGGCGAAGGCTTTGGAGACGTTGCGAAGCTGGACTACCGCCATGACCCGATGGTCTGCCCGTGCGGGCGCCGGATCAAGCCGGGCCTTGGCGGCGATTTCGCTGGACAGGCGCGTGGCTGAATAAGAACATAAAGGGAACGAAACTGGAGGCCGGCATGGGTGCGCGCTGCGTGATCGATTATGTGGAGCTGCGGAGCGCCGATGGCGCGGCCAGCCGGAAATTCCTGGAGACAGCGTTCGGCTGGGGCTTCGTGGATTACGGACCGGACTATTCGGCGTTCGAAAAGGACGGGCCGGACGGGACCGGGCTGGACGGCGGGATCGACAATACCGGGCCGGCCGGCGCGCCGCTGGTGATCCTGAAGACCGCGGACCTGCCGGCGGCGCTGGCGGCGGTGACGGCCGCCGGGGCGGAGATCACGCGCGAGCCGTTCGATTTTCCGGGCGGCCGGCGGTTCCAGTTCCGCGAGCCGGGCGGGGCGGAAATGGCTGTCTGGGCGGAGCCGGAGGCCTAGGCTCCCCGCCCGCAAATCGCCGCTTGACCCTGACGCCGCGTGATAGGCCAGAAGGGGCGCCGTCACGGCGAAAGAGCGGTTCGATGAAGCGGTATACGGTCAGCGAGGTCGCGCGGATGTCCGGCGTGTCTGTCCGGACGCTGCATTATTACGACCAGATCGGCCTGCTGCGTCCTGCGGAGCAGGGCGGCAACGGCTATCGCTATTACGGTCGGGAGGAATTGCTGCGCCTGCAGCAGATCCTGTTCTATCGGGAGCTGAAATTCCCGCTGGAGGACGTGCGCCGCATTTTGGCGGCGCCCGATTTCGACCGGGCCGAAGCGCTGCGCGCTCATCGCGCGCGGCTGGCCGAAGAGGCGGAGAATTATCGCCGCCTGCTTCAGACCATCGACCGCACGCTCGCCGATCTGAACGGAGACGGGACCATGAGCGACGACGACATTTTCTATGGGCTGAACTCGCCCAGACAGAAGGAATACGAGACCTGGCTGGTCGATCGCTTCGGCGACGGCATGCAGGAAAAAATCGACGAAAGCCGCGCGAAGCTGCAGGCGGCGGGCGGCGATCCGAAAATCCAGGCCGCGATGGGCGAGGCCCAGGACATCAACGCCGATTTGGCGGCGGCGATGAAAAAGGGGCTGCCCGTGGATTCCGAAGAAACACAGGCGGCCGTGCATCGCCACTATCAATGGGTGACCACGTTCTGGACGCCGGACCGCGAGTCCTATGCAGGCCTCGGCCAGCTGTATCTGGAGCATCCGGATTTCCGGAAATTCTACGATACGCCGGGGCGGGACGGGCTGGCGGCCTATCTGGCCGAGGCGATGGCGGTCTATGCGGAGCGGACGCTGGCCTGAACGGCGCTTCGCGCCGGGGGCGCCGGCCGGTAGAGTCCTCCCCGAACGGGCCGCAAGCGCCCGCAAACGGGGAGGTTCACCGATGAAGATGTTCGCATGCGTCCTCGCGGCGGCGGTCTGCGCCGCCGCGATTCCCGCCGGGGCCCGTGCCGAAGATGGCCCGACGCTCGCCGACCGCGAAGCCATCGAGGCGACGCTGTACCGCTATTCCCGCGGCCTCGATCGCGGCGATGCGGAGCTCTACGCCAGCGCCTGGGCGCCGGACGGAGTCTTCGCCGCCGGCAACATGGAGGCGCAGGGCCACGATGCGCTGAAGGCGATGGCCCAGGGCGTCGCGGACCGGCGCGAGCAACTGGCCGCCGACGGCGAGCCGCCGCGCCAGTTGTTCCATATGGACGCGAATTCCAGCGTGGAGTTCGACGGCGCCGATCACGCCTATCACCACGCCTATTTCCTGACCCTGGCGCGCAGCGGCGAGGGCGCGGAGACCGACATTTCCGTCGTGCAGATCGGAAGCACGGTGGACGAGCTGCGCAAGATCGACGGCGAATGGCTGATCGTGAAGCGCACCGTGTCCGAAGCGCCCTGACGCGCGCCACACACCGAAACAAGGGAGGTTTCCATGAACCGCAAAATGAACCGCACACTGGCGGCGCTGGCCGGGCTGGCCGCGGCCGCGCTGGTCTCCGGCGCCGCGCTGGCGCAGCCGGCCGGGATCACGCTCGAGATGATCGAGCGGACGCTGCCGGAGGAGGGCGCGCCGCTGGCCGAGGTCGGGCCCTATGACGTTCTGTCCAACCGGACCGAAGGGTCGGACGTGAACACATTCTTCCGGCCCGAAGACCTGGAGGCGTTTCCGGGCGAGGACACGCTGCCCGTCGTGCTGTGGGGCAATGGCGGCTGCGCCGCCGATCCGGGACGGTTCAGCGGCTTCCTTCATACGCTGGCGTCCTACGGATACCTGGTCGTCACGACCGCCGATGACGGGACCGGCCGCCGCGCCACGGCGGCGGATCTGGGCGCGGGACTGGACTGGGCGTTTGCGGAAAACGAACGGGCGGACAGCCCGCTGGCGGGCAAGGTCGACACCGGCAATGTCGCGGTCATGGGCGTGTCCTGCGGCGGTGTGATGGCGCTGGACAACGCCGCCGACCCGCGCGTGACGACGGTCGGGGTGTGGAATTCAGGCGTGTCGGGCGAGGCGATGTCGGTCCTGTCCGACCTGCACGGGCCGACGCTGTATATCGACGGCGGCGAGGTCGATTTCATGTACGAGGCCGCGCGCGCGAATTTCGAGGCCATCGACGATGTGCCGGTATTCTATGGCTCGCGGGACAATGCCGGCCATTCGGCGACCTATTTCCATCCCAATGGCGGGGAGTTCGCGAATGTCGCGGCCGACTGGCTGAACTGGCGGCTGAAAGGCGACGAAGAGGCGTCTCGCCGGTTCGTCGGCGCCGATTGCGAGCTGTGTACGGATTCGAACTGGGAGGTCGCGAAGAAGGGGATCGACTAGCGTCGCTTCTCCCGCGGCTCTGAATAAGAAAACGGGGAGCGCCGGCCGCCCGCCGGGCTCCCCAAAGTCCCGCGCCTGTTCAGACGCGGCCCCCTCGAAAGCGGACGCGGGTGCGCCGTCCGCCTTCGCCCCACCGAAGGGTTATCCCTCCGGCGATCCGACGGTGTAGGTGGCGGTGTTGCCCGCGGCGACGGTCGTGGCCGTCAGCGCAGCCGCGTCGCCCGCATAATTGTAGGCGCGTCCGCGGACAGGACCGGAATTGGTCTGAACGTTACGGGCGGTCATGGCGCCGTCGCAATTGCACAGCGTGCCGGTGGCCGAGTTGCCGTAGGCCGAGGCGTTGGTCGTGGCGACCATGCCGCTGACCCCGGTGACCAGCGCATCGCTCAGCACCGCGCCCTGATTGTTCTGCACGATATTGATGTCCGACTGCGGGCCGGTGGTGTTCGTGCTGGCGCTGTTGCCGATCGCGGTCGCGGTGGACGACAGCACGCCCGGGAAGGCGCCCGCGTCGACGAAGCTTTCGGCTTTCAGGTCGCCGCTATTGGTCTGGTTTGCGTCGAACGCGCCGACGCCGCCCTCATTGATCATGTTGAGGTTGTTGCCGGTGATCGTCGCCGCGCCGGTCGCGCCATAGGTGCCGTTGGTCAGCACCACGGTGCGGGCGTTGCCGTCGCCGCTATTGGTCTGCTCGCCGGCCAGGCGCGCTTCGCCCTGGGTGGCGAGGTCGGCGTTGTTCATCACGGCGAAGGACGTGCCGACGGCGACCGGAATATCGGCCTGTTCGGACAGGATCTCCGCCTCGGCGTGCAGTTCCGCGCCGTTGGACTGGACCACATCGGCGCCGGCATAGCCGGACTCGGAGATCACGGCGGTGGTGTTGGCGCCGGCCACGGCCGTGGCGGTGGCGTTTTCGGCGTACTCCGCAGCCTCGATCAGCGCGCGCGACTTGATCCAGCCGCCTTCGCCGATGGTCTGGTTGCTGTTCACGCCGATATCGGCCTCGCCGTTTTCGGCGGTGAAGGTGTTGCCATAGGTCGTGCCGGTGGTCGTCATCGGACCGGCCTGACGGACCAGGCCCTGGGCCTGGCTTTCGACATGGCCGCGCAGTTCCTGGACGTTGTCGGCCTGCAGGCTGACGTCTTCCGAAGTCGTGGCGGACGCGGTGTTGCCGAGGGCGACGCCGGCGCTGGTCACGGCCAGGGCGGTGTCCGCCTCGTTACCCGCGAAGCCCCAGACATCGGACTCCAGAGCGGACTGGTCGTTGTCGACGACGGCCGTCGGGTTGTCGATCGTGTCGGCGAAGGCCGGGGCGGCGATCAGGACCGCCAGGGCCGAACCGACCAGCAGGGACTTGGTGATGATGGTCATCGGTCTTGCTCCAGAGCCGGACGGATCAGTACGTGCCGCGCAGGTACGAACGGACATACGGGTCGCCGCCCGCCGGGGCCGCCGCCTGGGCGCCGACCGCGACTTGCGGCTGGCTGTAGGCGTAGGCCTGCGGGGCCGGATAGGCCGCGCTCGGGGTTTGCTGGACGTAGGGCTGGGCGACGGCGTTGGCCAGCGGATCGCTGTAGCCGCACACGCCCGGCGCCGCGCCGTACAGATTGCTGCTCATCTCCAGGACCGCGCGCTCGATCACGGTGCGCACCGCCAGCTGGATCGGCTCCAGCGCCTTGCCGCCCGCGCCGATGTCGGCCGAGACGGTCTGGCCGCCGAAGAAGGTGAACAGGCCGGCCGAGATTTCGCGGCCGATGATCTGCTTCTGGTAGGAGATCACGTCCACGACCTCGAGGGTCTGGGTGTCCACCAGGCGCAGGTCCAGGCCAACGTTCATCACGAAGACCCGGCGGGAGAACAGGCCCGAGCCGTCGGTGGCGTTCACGCCGCCGCCCATGATGTCCACGCCCGAGGAGTGGATGTTGTAGTTCAGCTCGGTGATGCCGCCGACGAGGTAGTAGTCGGAGCCCGGAACCTGACCGGCGTTGATCTGGCGCAGGCCGCCCGAGGCGTCGTCGCCGATCAGCTGGTTGTTCGCGTATTTCAGCTCCATCTCGGAGACCGAGGTGTCGTAACGCTCGACCAGGCGGGCGCCGGCTTTCGCAAAGGCGCTCATCGCCATCAGGGAGGCGCCTTGCGTGATCTTCGCGCCGCCGCCGTCCTGTTCGACCTTGCCGGTGTAGTCAGCGACCCGGCCGACCGCCACGCGCGGGGCCGACATGTTGGCGCTGCGGGCGAAGTTGCCGAGACAGACCAGAGCATTGGTGTAGGGCGTCGGGTTGGTCGTGACCGGCGCGCTGCCGATGGGCGCCGCGTACAGACCGTCCGCGCCCGGGGCGCCGGTCAGGGAGCAGGCCGACAGAGCCACCGCGGCGGCGCCAGCCAGCATGGCGACCCGCGCGAAGCGGCCCATGCGCTTGGTGTTGGTGTTAGCCTTGGTCATCGTCTTCACCTTGTCCGCCCAGTTGCGTTCCAGCTGCGGCGACGACGTCGCCGTTGTTGATCTGCTTCGAATTGACGATCACCGTGTTGAACTTGCCGCTGGTGATCACATTCAGCTGGTTGCCATAAGCCGTGGCGGTGGAGACGCCCGCCGCGACCCCGTCGCCCACGCCGCCGGAATTCACCTGGGCCAGCGTGGAGTGGGAGCCTCTTCCGCTCTGGATGATGCCGTTGACGACCTGCAGATTGCCGTTGTCGTCGCGGTGCGGATTGTTCCAGCCCTGGTTCTCGCTGTTGAACGTCCCGTAGGGGAAGTTCCACGTCGCGTCCTGGGCGTGGGCCACCATCGGCGTCGCGCCGATGACTACCGCCAGAAGTGGAAAGCGAAACGTATTCATAGCACCCAACCTGTCTTTCGGTTCTGGCCGGCTTTTGCCGGTCCGTTTGGACAGGGGTGGTGCAACGCACGTGCCAGACGAACTGCGCTCGCCCCGAGGGGGAAAATCCGTTCTCCTGAAAGGGGAAGAGGGATTGCGGGTTTCCCCGGACAGGATGCGCCCCATATTGGCGCGGTAAGCGAATCCGAGGGTCCATGACCGCCCCCCCGTCCCAATCCGAAACGCCGCGGCACGCCGGCCCCCCCGATGGCCCCTGGGGCGGTCAAAAGCCGCGCCAGCCGCTGTTCAACGCCTTTCCGTCCATCGTGCTGGCCCTGTCGGCCGCGATCGTCGCGGCGACGGCGGCGCAATTGATGGGGCCGCCGGGGTTGCAGGAAGAGATGATGCGCGCCGGGGCGCTGATCGGCGGGGCCGAGTATCGCGGGATTCCGCGCCCGCTGGGGCCCGCCGCGCCGCTGGTGCTGCACGTCTTCCTGCACGGCGGCTGGCTGCATCTGTTCATGAATATGACCGCGATGGTCGCCTTCGGGCCGACCATCGCCCTGTCGCTGGGCCGGGGCCTGCGCGGGGCGGGGCTCTTTTTGGCCTTCTTCTTTGTCTGCGCGATCGGCGGAGGGCTGGCGCAGCTCGTCTATTTCCAGAGCGGGCCTTCGGGCGTGGCGATCGGGGCGTCTTCGGCGCTGTCCGGATTCCTGCCGGCGGTGGGCTATCTGCAGCGGCGCTGGCGCGGGGCCGTCTCCATGTCCGTCCCCTGGGTGGTGATCAATCTGATCCTGGCCCTGACCGGCGGATTCGTCGCCCTGCCCATCGCCTGGGCCGCGCATCTGGGGGGGCTGGCCGCCGGTTTCCTGTTTCCAGCCTTCCTTGCGGCCCGGCGCTGATTCCCGTTCAGATTGATTAACGCCGCAGCGCGGCGCATGATCGGACCGCCCCATAGGTCACAGAGGGAGGCGGTCATGAATGTGGCTGCGATCATCGCCCGCAAAGGCGGGGACGTGATCACCGTGGACCAGAACGCCAGTCTGGCGGACGCCGCGAGGATCCTCGACCAGTACAGTATCGGGGCGGTCATCATCCTTGATTCCGTGCGGGCGCCCGCGGGCGTGCTGTCGGAGCGGGACATCACCCGCGCGGTGGCGCGCATGGGCGCCGCGGCGCTGACCGCGCGCGTGGCGGACTGCATGACGCGGGACGTGGTCACCTGCCGCGCCGGCGACACGCTGGAGCACCTGATGGGGATGATGACCGACCGGAGAATCCGGCATCTGCCGGTAATGGACGGGGAGATGCTGATCGGCGTGATCTCGATCGGCGACCTGGTCAAACAGCGGATCGCGGAGGCCGAGGCCGACGCGCAGGCGATGAAGTCCTATATCGCCGCCGGTTGAGGCCGGTCAGAACAGGCGGTCGTATTGCGCCTCGCCGTCCACGACGAGGCCCTTGATCGCGGCTGCGCCGCCGCGCACCGACAGGATCACCTGGAGCGCCCCGTCATTGCGGCTGTCCTCCAGCGCACGGGCGGTTCCGGCGGAGGCGTAATAGCGGTCCGGCAGGGGCAATTCGATGAAGATGGGGCCGTCTTCGTCCGGCCCGGCGGGGCTGTTCAGCACGCCGCGCAGGGCCACGGCGCCGTCCGGCCGGTCTTTCAGCAGGCTGTCGGGGACCCAGATCCCGTCCGCATCCTCGCGCAGGGTCAGCCAGGCGGCGCCCGGCTCCAAGCCTTGCGGAATCGCGACCTCGCCGCTGTCCAGACGCTCGGCCTGATAGGCCAGGATCACGTAATGGCCGAAGAAAATGTCGCGCGGATCGACGGGCGCGACGTCCAGAATCACCTCGTCGCCGGCGGTGCGCAGCCAGACCTGCTGCGCCGCGCCCAGCACGAAGAAGGCGGTCAGCAGCACGCCGGCGATCAGGGCGCGTGCGGGCAAGGAGAGGGCGCGCAGGCGGGCGATCATGCGGAAACCCTCCGCGCCCTGCGCGACATCAGGAAGGTCAGCCCGCCGATCAGGGCCGAGGCGAAGAGCAGAATCACCCCGCCGGCGATGAGCGATCCGCCGATCAGGATGTAGATCGCGGCGGCGGAGATCAGGAAGGCGATGATGCTGAGCGCGACGATTCCGCGATGGCGCAGGCGCGCGCCGCCCGCCACGCCCCCGGCGGACAGGATCAGGCACAGGCCGAAGGCCGCGTGCGCGCCGCCGGTATCGGCGGCGGACGCCGCGGTCAGCAGCACGCCGGCGGCCGCCGCGCCGAACGCGTAGCCGGACGCGGCGCCCGCGCCCCAGGCGCCGCGCGCGCGGGCGGCGAGGAAAAGCGCGCAGGCGAGGCCGCCGATTATGGAGAGCATGGAGCCGATTGCGGCGAGGCCGAGGGCTTCTTCCGGCTCGGCCAGCAGGAAGGCGAGCACGCCGAGCCAGAGCCACATGCCCAGCCAGGCGACATGCCAGGGCGCGTGTTTGCGCCAGCGCCGCGCCAGCGCGGCGTGGCCGGCCAGGCCCGCGGCGGCGAGCCAGAGCAGGGGATCGAGCGCGCCCAGGTCTCGCAGGCCGGGCAGCAGCATGACCTCGTCCCGGTCGGCGGGCATGCGCAGGGCGAACCAGACGAAGACCAGAGCCGCGGCAAAGGCGAGGGCAGGCGGCGAGCGCAGGGCGATGGCCACGGCGGCCGCGCCCAGCGACCACCAGAACAGCAGGCCCTCCGGCGCGCCGGCGATGGAAAAGGTCTGGCCGATCAGGATCAGCGCGCCGCCGAACATGGCCGCGGCGGCCATCGCGGCGGCGTGTCCGCCGGCCGAATAGCCGCGCGACAGCAGCTGGGCGGCGGCCGCGAGGGTGAGATTGAAGACCGCCGCGATGCACAGGAACTGCCAGAAATCGCCGAGTCGGTCCCAGTTCGCCCCGATCAGGGACAGGGCGCCGAGCACGAAAGCGCAGGCCGCGAGCAGGGAAAGCGTGTGCAAAGGGGGAGAATCGGAGCCGTAACGGCGCTCCGCATCCGCCAAAATCGCCGCGCCGGACGCCTCCGGCAGCATTTTTTCAGCGCGCCAGCGCTCCAGATCCCGGCGCAGCCGGGCGAGATATGCCGAATCCCGCATGCGCGAATATCCTTCCCGGACGGATCATTTCACGCCGTTTCGGGCCGGTCGAGGAAAAGCGGAGTCGCCGCCGCCCACGTTCATGACAGCTGGCGCGGTCCCTTTCGCTACAAGCGATCCGGCCGGCCGGGAGCCAGGAAAAAGGCGCGGGCGCTGAGATTTTTCTTGATCCCGCGGGCAAAGCGGATTAGCTTGGTTTTCTTGACGCCAAGCCCGGTCGCCCTCCGTTCGCGGGGGACATTCGGCCGGGTTTTTTGTCGACTGAACGGTCCAAAGGCGGGTCACTGCACACGGACTGCGAAGATCGCGAAATAGGCGTTTGACACAGAAAAGTCGCGCGCATATATAGCGCGCCTCGCCGCGGCGGGGACCTCCCACAAGGGGCTCTCAAGCGGGGGAAATCGACGGGGTCAAAGCCTCGGTTTCCCGCTCTTTGACATTGTGAAGATCGAGAAAGAGAAACGCAGGCGGCGGTCGTCTAGCGGGAGCGCGTTCGCGCGCTTCACACAGAACGACCTGACTGGCTTGCGTATCTCAAAAGGTGCTTATTCACGGCCCTTCGGGGCCAGTGGAAAGGCGCCCGTCAATGCGCAAGTACGTACATGTCAGGCACGCTCTCAATTTGAGAGTTTGATCCTGGCTCAGAACGAACGCTGGCGGCAGGCCTAACACATGCAAGTCGAACGCCCCTTCGGGGGAGTGGCAGACGGGTGAGTAACACGTGGGAACATGCCCTTCGGTTCGGAATAACTCAGGGAAACCTGTGCTAATACCGGATACGCCCTACGGGGGAAAGATTTATCGCCGAAGGATTGGCCCGCGTCTGATTAGCTAGTTGGTGGGGTAAAAGCCTACCAAGGCGACGATCAGTAGCTGGTCTGAGAGGACGACCAGCCACACTGGGACTGAGACACGGCCCAGACTCCTACGGGAGGCAGCAGTGGGGAATATTGGACAATGGGCGCAAG
>CAJXKJ010000011.1 GCA_913055605.1 uncultured Euryhalocaulis sp.
AGTAGTCGGGATGGATTTCGTTGAAGGCGAGGAAACCGTGCCGGTTCCCGCCATATTCCACGAATGCGGCCTGGAGCGATGGCTCCACCCGCGTCACTTTCGCGAGATAGATATTTCCGCGGAGCTGTTTCTTCGCCTGGGTCTCGTAATCGAAATCCTCAAGCTTGTTTCCGTCGATCACCGCCACCCGCGTTTCTTCCGGGTGGGAGGCGTCGATCAACATTTTCTGGACCATAAAGGGAATCTCCTAGCCCGCTGCGGGCGCGCAAAGCGCGCCGGCGCAGGCGATAGGCGCTCGAATCGCTGCTTTCGCATCGGCGTGTCTGTCGCGGATGGAGGGAAGCGGCGGAGCGCATTGACCAAACCTTGCAAAGCCGCGAATTCCGCGGCCGGGCGGGCGTTCCGGGGTGCAAGGCCGCCATTCTCGGGCCCGCCGCCGCCGGATCGCTCAATTCTTCGGCGCAGCAGCGCAAATCGCTGCGGGCCGTCCCCAATCTGCAACAGTTTGACGGTCCTGCAAAGCAGTAACGCCATTTACGATATCAACACCCTGTCAAACTTCCGCTGGTAAGGCTGTTTCTGCACATGCGAAAAGGCTGCCTGCGGGCGGTGTTGTGACTAGACTTTGACGCCGGCCGGGAAATGCCCCGGGCGGCGGGGCGGAACGGAGCCGATGCGGTCCATATTCCCCATGCTGAAACGGATGGCCGCCGCGCTGGCGGCCCTGACCGTGCTGGCTGCGCCCGCGGGCGCAGCGCAGGTCACCGACGTGCGCATGGGGGCGGAGGCCGACGGCCTGCGCCTGGTGATCGAGGCCGACCAGCCGCTGGATTATCGCCTGTTCACGCTTGCCGATCAGGGCCTGCGCATGGTTCTGGACCTGCCGCGGGTGGACTGGGCGATCCCGGGTGAACCGGCCGCCGGGGGCCAGCGCCGGGCGGCGGGCGAGGGCCTGATCTCCCAATACCGCTTCGCCCAGAACACCGCGGACACGTCCCGCCTGGTGCTGGACCTGGCCTCGCCGGCCAGGGTCGCCAACCAGTTCACGCTGGCGCCGGGCGCCGGATCAGCCAGCTACCGCATGGTTCTGGACCTCTCCCCCGTCAGTTTTCAGGAATTCGCCGCCGCCTCCGGCGTGTCGGTTGAGCCGCCGCCGGCGGCCTTCGCCGCCGCCCCGGTTCCCGAGGTGCAGGTTCCGGAGGCTCAGGGCGACGCAACCGTTCCGGAATCCCGCATCACCTCCGCGCCGCCCCCGGCACAGCTGGCCGAAAAGCCCGTGATCGTCATCGACGCCGGCCATGGCGGCAGAGATCCAGGCGCGCTGGGCGCGACCGGCAAGCGGGAAAAAGACGCCAATCTGGCCGCGGCCCTCGCCCTGGGGGAAATCCTGCGCGCGACCGGCCGCTACGAGGTCGTGCTGACCCGGTCGACCGACATCTTCCTGGAGCTGGACCAGCGCGTCAGCATCGCGCGCGGCAAGGAAGCGGACCTGTTCATCTCTTTGCACTCCGATTCGACGGCGAACGGCGCGGCGCAGGGGGCCTCCGTCTATACGCTGGACACCACCGGCGCGGCGCGGGCGCGGAAAAAGGTCCTGTCCAATAACTGGGTGATGGACGTCACCCTGACGGGCCGCCCGCAGGAGGTCAGCCAGATCCTGGTCGACCTGTCCCAGCGGGACACAAAGAATCAGTCGTCCGCCTTCGCCGAAATGATGATGGACCAGCTTGAGGGGCGCGGGGTGAACCTTCTGCGCAACACTCACCGCGAAGGAAATCTGTATGTGCTGCTGGCGCCGGACGTGCCCGCGGTGCTGCTGGAAATGGGCTTCATGTCCAACCGCGCGGACGAAGCCAATTTAATGTCAGCGACTTACAGGAAAAAGATGATGTCCGCCGTTGCGGATTCGATCGACGAATATTTCGGCGCCCGCCAGCGCCGCTTCGCGGGCAACTGATCCTGGCGTTTCGTTCTGTTGCAGTTGCACCATATTATCGCCAAGAACCTTTGCATGATGCGCGCGTTCAAGGCCTGAAGGGCTGAGGCGAAATGAAATCCGGCTGGAAATGGGTGTTGTGGGGCGGCGGAGCCGTCGTCGCGGTGTGCGCACTCGCGTGCCTGGCCGTGCTCGGCTATGCGGCCGTCTATGTGATCCGCGTCACCGACGACCTGCCGGACACCGACCAGCTCGCCGACTATGAACCCGCCATCACCAGCCGCGTGCACGCCGGCGACGGCACGCTGATCGCCGAATACGCGCACGAGCACCGCGCCTTCGTGCCGATCGACGCCATCCCGCCGCTGGTGATCGAGGCGTTCCTGTCCGCCGAGGACAAAAATTTCTATCGTCACGACGGTCTGGACTATGTCGGCATCGCCCGCGCCGGCCTCAATTACGTCGAATACAAATTCATGGACAGCGGCGCCTCGCTTCAGGGCGCTTCGACCATCACCCAGCAGGTCGCCAAGAACTTCCTGCTGACCACGGACCGCACGTTCGACCGGAAAATCCGGGAAATGGTGCTGGCCCGCCGGATCGAGCGCACCTTCTCCAAGGCGCGGATCCTGGAGTTGTATCTGAACGACATCTATCTCGGGAACCGGTCCTACGGCGTGGCCGCCGCGGCGCTGAACTATTTCGGCAAGCCGATGAACGAGCTGACCCCGGCGGAAGCGGCCTATCTGGCCGCTTTGCCCAAGGCCCCGAACAATTACGACCCCGTCGACGACCGCCAGCGCGCCATCGACCGCCGCAACTGGGTGCTGGGCCGGATGCAGTCCAATGGCTATCTGACCCGCGCCGAAGTGCGGGACGCAGTCGCCACGGACCTGGTGGTGACCAAGCAGCGCTTCGGCGTCCAGTCCGCCGAGGCCGAGTATTTCGCGGAGGAAGTCCGCCGCGCCCTGATCGCCATGGCCGGAGAGCGCGCGCTCTATGACGGCGGCCTGTCGGTCCGCACCTCGCTGGACCTGGACCTGCAGCGCGCGGGCCGCAAGGCGCTGCGCACCGGGCTGATCGATTACGACCGCCGCCATGGCTGGCGCGGCGCGACGATGCAGATCGAGGTCGGAGAGGGGTGGCCGGAACGGCTGGCCGCGCTGAACACCGCCGCCGATCTGGACGACTGGCGCACCGCCGTGGTGCTGGAGGCCGGCGCGGCCGAAGGCCAGATCGGCTTTGTCGACGGCTCCACAGCCGTGCTTCCGCTGGAAGGGGTGCGCTGGGCGCGCAAACAGCTTTCCAATGGCGGGGTGGGTGCCGCCCCGGGCCGCGTGTCGGACGCCGTTTCCGAAGGCGATGTGATCTATGTCGGCCCGGAAAAGACCGAGGAGGGCGAAACCGTCCCCGGCCGCTACACGCTGCAGCAGATTCCGGCGGTGTCCGGCGCCTTCATGGCGATGGACCCGCATACCGGCCGCGTTCTGGCGCTGGTCGGCGGGTTCAGCTTCCAGCATTCGCAGTTCAACCGCGCCAGCCAGGCCCAGCGCCAGCCGGGCTCTGCCTTCAAGCCGATTGTCTACGCCACGGCGATGGAAAACGGCATGACGCCGTCCACCGTCGTTCTGGACGCCCCGATCGTGCTGGACGCCGGCGACGGCACCTATTACCGCCCGCAGAATTATTCCAACGACTTCTATGGCCCGTCGACGCTCCGCCGCGGCCTGGAGCAGTCGCGGAACGTGATGACCGTGCGCATGGCGCGGCAGATCGGCATCGAGCAGATCGCCGAATCCGCCGAGCGGTTCGGCGTCGCCGACCATATGCAGCGCAATTTCTCCATCGCGCTGGGCGCGCAGGAGACCACGCTGTGGCGGATGCTGGGCGCCTATTCGACCTTCGCCAATGGCGGCAAGAAGGTTCAGCCGACCGTGATCGACCGGGTCCAGGACCGCTACGGCAACACGATCTATCGCCACGACCCGCGCATTTGCGAGGGCTGCGACGCGACCGAATTCACCGGCCAGCTTGAGCCGGAGCTGATGGACCCCCGCGAACAGATCATCGATCCGGTCAGCGCCTATCAGATCACCTCCATGCTTCAGGGCGTGGTGGAGCGCGGAACGGCGACCCGCTTGCGCGCCGTCGGCAAGACCCTGGCCGGCAAAACCGGCACGACCAACGACCAGAAGGACGCCTGGTTTATCGGCTTCTCGCCCGACCTTGTGGCCGGCGCCTATATCGGCTTCGACCAGCCGCGCGACCTTGGCTATGGCGAAACCGGCGGGCGCACCGCTTCGCCGGTCGTGCGCGACTTCTTCATCGCGGCGCTGGAAGACACCCCGGACGTGCCGTTCCGCGTGCCGTCCGGCGCGCGGCTGGTGCCGATCAATCCGCGCAGCGGCGAGCGCATGTCGTTCGGCGCGCCGGGCTCGATCCTGGAGCCGTTCAAGCCGGGCACCGAGCCGGGCCGCCGCTCCTACACCTCCGAGCGCAACAGCTTCCGCGTGCCGGGCGCGACCGATTTCGGCGCGGCGCCGCGTCCGCCGGCCGCCAGCACGATGGTGGAGCCGGCCGGCCCGCCGCCCGCGGCCATCGCCTCGGCGGACGGCCAGTCGGAGGAAGAGGATTCCGGGGCCGCGGCGCTCGACGGAATCTATTGACGCCAGCGTCCGCTGTGCGTTTCTTCCGCCTCCTTCCCAAGCTCTGAGTCCTTTCCCATGCGCGCCGACCTCGAAACCCGTTCCGGGCAGATCAAGCAGTCCATTGAACTGCTGAGGAGGCGTCTTTGACTGGGATAGCGCCATCCGCCGGCTGGACGAGCTGAACGCCCGCGCCGAAGACCCGGCCATCTGGAACGACTCCTCCCGCGCACAAAGCCTGATGCGCGAGCGCAACCGGCTGGACGCCGCAATCGGCGCGGTCCGCGCGCTGGAAACCGAACTGGCCGACACGCTGGAGCTGGCGGAGATCGCCGAGGCCGACGGCGAGACCGAGCTGCTGGACGAGGCGGCGCAGTCGCTGGCCCAGATCGCTGCGCGCGCGGAGGAGGCGGAGCTGCAGGCCCTGCTGTCCGGCGAGGCGGACGGCAACGACGCCTATCTGGAAATCCACGCCGGGGCGGGGGGCACCGAAAGCCAGGACTGGGCGGAGATGCTGCTGCGCATGTATCTGCGCTGGGCCGCGGCGCGCGGCTTCGCCACCGAAGTGGTGGAGGAAAGCCCGGGCGAAGAGGCGGGCATCAAGTCCGCCACGGTGCTGGTGAAGGGCGAGAACGCCTATGGCTGGATGAAGACCGAATCCGGCGTGCACCGACTGGTGCGGATTTCGCCGTTCGACTCCAATGCGCGCCGCCATACCTCGTTTTCCAGCGCCTGGGTCTATCCGAAGATCGACGACTCCATCGATATCGAGATCCTGGACAAGGACGTGCGCACCGACACCTATCGGGCCAGCGGCGCGGGCGGCCAGCACATCAACAAGACCGATTCCGCCGTGCGCCTGACCCATATCCCGACCGGGATCGTGGTGGCCTGTCAGGCCGACCGCAGCCAGCACAAGAACCGCGCCGCGGCGTGGGACATGCTGCGCGCCCGGCTCTATGAGGCGGAGCTGCAGAAGCGGGAGGACGCCGCCCAGGCGGAGGCCGACTCAAAGACGGAAATCGGCTGGGGGCGGCAGATCCGCTCTTATGTCCTGCAGCCCTATCAGATGGTGAAGGACCTGCGCACCGGCGTGGAGACGTCCGACACGCAGGGCGTGCTGAACGGCGATCTGGACCAGTTCATGGCGGCGGCGCTGGCCGCGCGCGTGAGCGGGGAGACTGCCGAGGTCGAGGATATCGACTAGCCGAACGCGCCGATCACCGCGCCCTGAACGATCAGGGCCAGGATCCAGTAGCCGGAATCGATCACCGTCAGCATTGGTTTGCGCCCCGCATAGGCGTAGTTCACGCTCATCGTGGTCAGCGTGAAGCCGAGCCAGACAAAGGCGCCCGAAACGATCCCGTTCCAGATCGTGACCTCGCCCGGGCCCAGATGCGCCAGCAGGCCGGCCAGCACCCAGGCCATCACCAGATTGGCGATGGCGGCGAGGATGAAGGGCGCGGCCTTCGCCGCCTGGCTCTTGTTATCGTTCTCCGCCTTCAGCCGCTCCATCGTCGTGCCGAGGGCGGCGACCCAGGGCCTGGACAGCGACATGTAATAGGCCGCCCCGACCAGCCAGCCGGCCGCGGCCGCCAGCACGACCGCCAGATAGTTCACGCCCGTGAATGTCATGATCGTCCTCCCCCGCCCATGACGGCGCGGGCAGGATACCATCGGAGCGCGCAGGCCGGAACGGCGCACGCGTGAGGCGAGGGGCGGAGGGCTAAACGAAAACGCCCGCGGCCAGGGCCGCGGGCGAAATCATGTCGGCGATGGAAAAGCCGCTATTCGGCGTTCAGCGCCTTGTCGGCCGGGACGCTGGCCGAGGAATTGGACGGCGTCGAAGATCCGCCCTGCGCGGGAGTCGCGCCGGAATAGAAGCCCTGCTTTTTGGCCGGAGCGGCCGGCTTGGGCGCGGACTTGGATTCGGACAGCGGATCGTCGGCGCGGCGGCACTGGCCCTCGAAATAGGCGCCCGCCTCGATCGACAGGGTGGAGTGCACGATGTCGCCTTCGATGCGGGAGCTGGCGGCCAGGCGCACTTCGCGCGCGCGCAGGGAGCCGATCAGGTGGCCATGGATCACGGCCAGGTCGGCCTCGACCTCACCCTTTATGGAGGCGTTCTCGCCCAGCGTCAGGGAGCCGGCGCGCACGTCGCCTTCCACCGCGCCGTCGAGCTGGATTTCGCCTTCCGAATAGACGGTGCCGGTGATGACCAGATCGGGGCCGAGGATCGACGCAGCCCCGCCGCTGCGCCGCCGGGGCGGAGCCGGCGTCTGCGGAGTGCTGAGCGGATCGGGCATCGTCGTGTCGTCTTTAGCTTTGTTGAACATGTTTGCCGGCCTTTAGATATTTCGAAGGGTCCTGGACCTTGCCACGGAACCATACCTCATAATGGAGGTGGGTTCCCGTGCTTCTTCCAGTCGATCCCATGGATCCGATGCGGTCACCGGCAGCAACCGTATCACCCACACTGATATCGATTTGTGAAAGGTGCCCGTAGCGGGTCTTGAAGCCGTTGCCGTGATCGATCTCGATCGTGCGGCCATAGCCGCCTTTCCAGCCGGCGAAGCTGACCACGCCCTGCGCGGTCGTCACGACCGGCGCGCGGAAATACGCGCCGAGGTCGAGGCCGGTGTGATAGGCGGTCTTCTTGGTGAACGGGTCCACCCGGCCGCCGAAACGGCTGGTCAGGCGGTAATCGGCGGCGACCGGCGCGCGGAACGGCGCGGAATCGATCGCGCGGTCCAGCTCGTCGGCCTCGGCCACGCGCTGGGCCACGGCCGCGATGCGCGCCTCGAACGCCTCGTCGGCGTTCACGTCCGGCGCGATCTCGCTGAGGTCCAGTTCGACCAGCGGCCCGCCCATGCCCTCGGCGCCGTCGAGCAGGTCTTCCAGCTTGAGGCCGGCCAGTTCGATGGCTTCGCGGGCGGTGCTGATGCGGGTCTCGGCGGCGTTGGCGGCGACCGCCATCATGCGTTCCTGCTCGGCGCGCAGCGCCTCCAGACGCACGGCCGCCGGCTTTTCGGCGGTGTCGCCGCGCAGCATGGCGACCTGGCTGTGCGGGGCGGCGGCCTCCGCGGCGCCGGGCGCGAGCGCAGCCAGCGACGGCGAGGAGAGGATCGTCTCCATGTCCTCTGCGCCTTCGCCCAGCAGCGATTTCAGCGCCTCGTGGCGGGTCTCGAAATCTGTGGCGATGGTGCGGAATTCCTGGGTGCGCGATTCCAGCAGCGCCAGGGCGGAGGCTTCGCGCGAGCGCGCTTCCTGAAGCAGGCGCTCATAGCGGACGAGTTTGGTCTGGGATGCTGCGGCCCGGACGTCGATTGCGCGGCCGCGCAGGGCGAAACTCGCAGAAGCGAAAGCGAGCCAGCCGGCAAGCAGGGCGAGCGCGCCGATCGAGGCAAGCTGTACGCCCGTCGAAACGGTCATGTAGGACACTTTGCCCTCTGACCGGTGATAGATTTGCCGTTCCGGAAACCAACGCGCGATATTCGACCAAAACCGGCCGCCAGTCCGCGTCCTCATTCCCCGTGAGCCCCCACTCTCGATATCCCCAATCCAGTCCATGAAAGCTTAACTTGGCTCACGATTCAAGCAGATACCCCATGGCGCGAGCCTGACGCAGCATGGTTGAGTCCTGGTTAATATCGCAGTGCAACAAATCCGGGCGATTCCGGGCCCCGGCTATTTCAGGGCGCGCGCCGCTTCCAGCACCGCCTCGACATGGCCGGGCACGCGGACCTTGCGCCAGACCTGCGCGATCTTGCCCTTCGGATCGATCAGGAAGGTCGAGCGTTCGACGCCCATGAATTTCCGGCCGTACAGGGTCTTCTCCTTCCAGACCCCGTAGGCCTCGCACACCGACCCGTCCTCATCGGAGGCCAGCGTAACGGTCAGCTCATGCTTCGCCTTGAACTTGTCATGTTTGGCGGGCGTATCCCGCGACACGCCGACCACCACCGCGCCGGCCTTCTTGAAGGCGGCCGCCGCTTCGGTGAAGCCGATGGCCTCCTTTGTGCAGCCAGGCGTGTCGTCCTTGGGGTAGAAGTACAGGACAAGCGTCTTGTCCCTGAAGTCGGCAAGCCGGACGCGTCCGCCGCTGTCGGCCGGCATGTCGAATTTGGGGGCCTTGTCGCCCGCATCCGGAGTCTGCGTCATATGTCTCTCCCGTTTCGCGGCCACCATAATTCCGCGCGGCGCGCCGTCCACCGCCCGGCCGGATGACAAGGCGCGCCGGAATCATCCTGGCCGAGGTCGTCTCGCTGGCCATCGTGGCGGCGCTGGCCGCGGCGGGCGTGATCGCCTGGGGGCTGAGCGGCGGGCGGATCGAGGCCGGCTTCCTGCGCGAACCGGCCGAGCAGGTCTTCGCCCGCGCCTTCGAGGGACAGCGGATCGATATCGGCGCCATCGATAGCGTCTGGTCGCCGGACGAACAATCCGTCGTCGTGACCGCCACCGACATGGTCATCCGCGACGCCGAGGGGCGGGAGCAGGCCCGGGCCGCGCGCCTGTCCGCCGGCCTGCCGGCGCTGAGTCTGGCCCGGCGGCAGTTCCGCCCCTCGCGGATCGAGGCGGAGGGCGGCGCCTTCACGCTGGCCCGCGGCGATGACGGGCGCATCAGTTTCCATCTCGGCCCACCGGACAGCATGGCGATTGCGCCGGGCGCCCAGCCGGTCATCCAGGACTCGGGAACGACGGCGCTGGCGGAGCTGCGGAGCCTGCGCCTGTCGGGCGTGACGCTCTATGCCGTGGACGACCAGAACGGCGTGGACTGGCAAATCGACGGCGCGGCGCTGGACTATCGCCAGGAAGGCGACGGCCTGTCCGGCTCGGCCTCCGGCACGCTGGTCCAGCCCGGCGGCGGCGCCGCCCTGAAGGCGCAGGCCAGCGTCGAGGACGGCGTGCGCGGCGGGGTGTTCGATCTCAGCATCGCGGGATTCAACGGCGCGGCGTCGGGCCCCGCGCGCGGGCCGCTGGCGTTTCTGCGGCTGCTGGACGCGCCGGCCTCCGCCCAGGCGCGCGTGACGCTGGAGCAGAGCCGGCTGCGCGAGGTGGCGATGACGGCGGAGGCCGGGGCCGGGCGCCTGCTGCTGACCGAGGAGGGTTCGCCCCTGTCCGCGGTGGCGCTGGACCTCGTCTATGACGCCGAGGCGCAGCGCGTGGTGATCAATGGCGCGAATATCGAATCCGAACGGGTGACGGGCGCGGCGTCGGGCAGCGTCGAGGGGCCGGACGTGGAGGGCGGCTTCGCCTTCGACCTCGTCTTCGATGACCCGGTCGTCAGTTTCGGCGGAGCCTTCCCGCAGCCGCCTGCCGCCCGCCGCATTGCCGCCCGCGGCGTGTTCGACCCGGCCGGGCGGGCGGCGAGTTTCGATGCGCTGGACGTGGAGGCCGGTGGCGTCACCGGCCGGTTCTCGGGCCGGGCGGCGTTGCCCGAGCGCGCCGACGGGCTGCCGCTGCCCGAGCTGTCTCTGGCCGGTCCGATCGAGGGCGACGCGACGCCCGCGGACGTCCTGCGCTACTGGCCGCTGGATTTCGCGGCCGGGGGCCGCGACTGGGTGGCGGACCATGTCGAGGCCGGGCGCGTGCATGACGCGCACCTGATGCTGGACCTGACGCCCGAGCGTCTGGAAGCCGGCGTTCTGCCAGACGACGCGATGGAGCTGTCCTTCCGCATGGACGGCGCCCGCGTGCGCTATCTGGGCGACATGCCGCCGCTGGAAGACGCCTCGGGCGCGGCCGTGCTGCGCGGAAACGCCTTCTCTCTGACGATGGAGGACGGGCGGATCGGCGATCTGTCTTTGCGGGATGGCGCGGTGGACATTCCCCGGCTGGCGCCGCGCGGCGGGCTGGCGCGGATCAGCGCCACGGCGACCGGCTCGGCCGCTGACATGCTGGCCCTGCTGGACCGGGAGCCGCTGAACCTGTCGGAGGCGTTCGGCGTCGACCCCGCGACCATCGGGGGGCAGGGCGAACTTGCCTTCGACATCTGGCGGCCGATGCGCCGCTATGCGCCGCCGCGGCGCATCGGCTTCGATCTGCGCGGATCGTTCGAGGATGTCTCCGCGCCCGGCCCGGCGGAAGGGCTGGACCTGAGCGAGGGCGTGATCGCCCTGACCGCCAATCCCAACGGCCTGACGGCGGAGGGGACGGCGCGGATCGGCCCGGTCGAGGCCGGGATCGCGTGGCGCGAAACCTTCTTTTCCGGGGATGCGCCGGGCACGCAATTCGACCTGACCGCCGCGCTGGACCGCGACGATTTCGACGCGCTGGGCGTGCCGATGCGCGCCTTCCTGGAAGGCCCGGTGCCGGTGCGGGTGCGCACCAGCGGCGACGGGCTGCAGGTCGCGAGCGCCGATGTGGAAGCGGACCTGCTGGCCGCCGACATCGTGGTCGGCACATGGAACAAGCCGGCCGGCGTTCCGGGCGAGGCGCGCTTCACCTTCCTGACCGATGCGGAGACCGGCGATATCCGGATCGAGAATGGCGAGGCGACCGCGCCGGGGCTGGAGGCGCGCGCCCGCGCCCGGCTGGACAGCGCCGCCCGGCTGCTGGCCGCGGAGATCGCGCCGCTGCGGATGGAGACCTATGCCGATGTCGACCAGATCGTCGCCGGGCGGTCGGGGGAGGCGCTGACCGTCTCCGTCGAGGGCGGCTATCTGAACCTTTCGGATCTGGTCGCCGGGCTGTGGCAGGGGGCCGCCGGCGGGCTGGGCGCGCCGCTGGAGCTGGACGCCCGGCTGGGCGAGCTGGTGATCGCGCCGGGCGCGCCGCTGGACGACGCGCTGCTGTCCTTCACCCATGACGGGGAGGCGGTGACGACGCTGTCGCTGGACGCACAGACCGGCGGCAAGGCGGTGCGTGCGCGCCTGCTGCCGACCGGCGGGTCGTCGCGGACGCTGGAGGCCAGCTCCGACGACGCGGGCCTGCTGTTCCGCACGCTGTTCGGCGCCGATCAGGTGCGCGGCGGACGGCTGACCCTGACCGGCGCCTCGGCCGCGCCGGACGAGCCGTGGCTGTTCGACGCCCGGATGACCAATTTCACGCTGGTCCAGGCGCCGATCCTGGCGCGCATCCTGTCGCTGGCGTCCTTTGTGGGCATGGCCGAGGCGCTGTCCGGGGAGGGGATCGGTTTCGCCGAATTTACCACCGACGCGGCGCTGGACGCCGGGCGGCTGACGCTGGACGGGGCGCGGGCGACCGGGCCGTCCCTCGGCCTGTCGGCGGACGGCGACATCGATCTGGGGATGCGCGAACTGGCGCTGGACGGCGCCATCGCGCCGGCGGCGCTCGGCAACCGGGTGCTGGGCGACATTCTGGGCGCGCCGCAGGGGGAAGGCCTGTTCGCCTTCGAATACACCGTGGCGGGGCCGTTCTCCGCCGCCGACGTCGTCGTCAATCCGCTGTCCGGCCTCGCGCCGGGATTCCTGCGGCGCATCTTCGAGGGCGATCAGGCGCTGCCAGACCCGGAGCCTGAAGCGGACGTCGAAGACGAGACTGCGCCGGAGTTGGAGCCGGAGCTGGAGCTGGAGCTGGAGAGAGAGCCAGTCGCGCCCTAGGCCGTGCGGACCAGGGCGTGCTTCTTCTTGCCGACAGACAGTTTGATCGCGCCGTCGCGCAAATCCGCCGCGCCGACCGTGGCGCCGACATCGCCGACCGTCTCGTCATTGATCTTCAGCGCGCCGGCGGAAATGTGCCGCCGAGCCTCGCCCTTCGAGGCGACGAGACCGGCCAGCGCAAACAGGTCCAGCGCCGACATTCCGGCCTCGATCTGCGCTTGCGCGACCTCCACCGTGGGCAGACCCGCCGCCGCGCCGCCCTGTTCGAACGTCTCGCGCGCCGCCGCCTCGGCGTCCTTCGCCGCGGCCTCGCCGTGCAGCATTTCCGTCGCGGCGTTGGCCAGCACGATTTTCGCGGCGTTGATCTCCGCGCCCTCCAGCGTTTCCAGCCGGCCGATCTCGTCCAGCGGCAGGTCGGTGAACAGGCGCAGGAAACGGCCGACGTCCGCGTCCTCGGTGTTACGCCAGTATTGCCAGTAGTCGTAGGGGCTGAGCATGTCCTTGTTCAGCCAGACCGCGCCGGCGGCGGTCTTGCCCATCTTCGCGCCGGACGCGGTGGTCAGCAGCGGCGTGGTCAGGCCGTAGAGCGAGACATTCTCCACCCGGCGGCCCAGATCGATACCGCTGACGATATTGCCCCACTGGTCGGAGCCGCTGGACTGCACGCGGCAGCCATAGTTCCGGTACAGCTCCACGAAGTCGTAGGCCTGCATGATGGAGTAGTTGAACTCCAGGAAGGACAGCGGCTGCTCCCGCTCCAGGCGCAGCTTTACGCTTTCCATGGACAGCATCCGGTTGACCGAGAAGTGGCGGCCGTAGTCGCGGAGGAATTCGATATAGCCGAGCCGGTCCAGCCACTCGGCGTTGTCCACCATGATGGCGTCCGTCGGCCCGTCGCCAAACCGGAGCAGGTGGGAAATCCCGCTGAGGATGCTCTGCTTGTTCTGTTCGATCTGGTCCGAGGTCAGCAGCTGGCGCGACTCGTCGCGGCCGGACGGGTCGCCGATCTTGGTCGTGCCGCCGCCCATCAGCAGGATCGGCCGGTGGCCGCACTGCTGCAGCCGGCGCAGGGTCATCAGCTGGACCAGGCTGCCGACATGCAGGCTCTTGGCCGTGCAGTCAAAGCCGATATAGGCGGTGACCCGTTCCTTCGCGAACAGATCGTCCAGCCCCTCCGGGTCGGTGCAGTCGTAATAGGCGCCGCGGGCCGCGAAGGTCTGCATGAATTCTGAGCGGAATTGGGGCGCGGACGGCATGGTGTACACTCGGAGGCTGGAGGCGGCAGGAATGCTGCGGAAAGGGCAGGACGTCTAGCACCAATGGCGGAAATCCTGAAAAGCCTGGGCTTCATGACCGGCACCTCTCTGGACGGGCTGGATTGCGCGATCCTGGAGACCGACGGCGAAAGCGCGATCGTCCACGGCCCCGGCGAATGCGCGCCGTTCGACCCCGCTTTGCGGGGCCTGCTGGAGCGCTGCGTCGCCGAGGCGCGGGCATGGAATTTCGAGGGCGCGGAGCCGGCGATTTTCGCCGAAGCCGGGGAGGCCCTGACCCGCGCCCACGCCGACGCGGCGGCGCGCCTGCTGGACGCGGCCGGGATGACGCCGGCGGACATCGACGTGATCGGTTTTCATGGCCAGACCGTGCTGCACCGCGCGCCGACGGCGGCGCGGATCGGCGCGACCCGCCAGATCGGCGACGGCGCCCTGCTGGCCGAGCTGACGGGCGTCGACGTGGTCGACGATTTCCGCACGGCGGATGTCGCCGCCGGCGGCCATGGCGCGCCGCTCACCCCGCTCTACCACGCCGCGCTAATATCGCGGGACGGGTTCGCTTTGCCCTGCGCCGCATTCAATCTCGGCGGCGTCGCCAATCTCACGCTGGTCGATGCGGACGGCTCGGTCCTCGCCTTCGATTGCGGCCCGGCCAACGGTCCGACCGATCAATGGGTCCGCGCCCACGGCGCCGGCCTGATGGACGAAGGCGGCGCGCTGGCCGCCAAGGGCCGGCTCGACGCGGAGCGGCTCGAACGCCTGATGGCCAACCCGTTCTTCGCCGCCCGGCCGCCCAAATCCCTCGACCGCTACGAATTCACGCATGACATGGCCGAAGGCCTCAACCTGGAAGACGGCGCCGCGCTCCTCACAGAGCTGGCCGCCGCCGGCGTCGCGCGCGGCCTGGCCTGGGCCAGCGCGCCGCCCTCAGCGGTCGTGGCGATGGGCGGGGGCCGGCATAACGCCGCGCTCATGGACGCGCTCGCCCGCCGCTGCGCTCCGGCGCGCGTGATCGCCGCCGAAGACGCCGGCTGGCGCGGCGATCTGATCGAGGCGGAGACCTTCGCCTGGCTCGCCGTGCGCCATCTGCGCGGCCTGCCGACGACGGTCCCCTCGACCACGGGCGCGCCTGCGCCGATCGTCGGCGGCGTAGTCCACCGCGCGCCGTCCTCGTCGTCCGCGCGCCTGGCCGGCTGACGGATTGTCGCTGTATTTGGGCGCCCTGCATGAGGCGCCGCTTAACCTACGTAGTTCTCTGCGGGCGCGACCGCCCCTTAGCCTCGATTCGGGGACGATTGGGGCGGCGCATGGATTTTTATCGATTCGTATCGACCGACGGTCAGCGAAGGGTGCTGGCCGGGGACAAGGCGGGCGTGGAGTTGCCGACGCCGGAGCAGTGGAATTTCCTCGGGCCGATGATGATCGACGGGACCGCGGAAGAGCGCTTCGGCCTTTCGGCGGCCGGCATTCGCGAGACGATCGCGGAAGAGGGATTTTTCCTGCTTCCGGCGAACGCCTAGGGCCTCGGGGAAAACGTTCGGGCGGTCGTGACCAGGGCAGAATATTCGACAATACTGACATGCGAGGACTCGCGCGGCAGACGGAGGAGGGCCGTCAGCGCGAGGTATCTTTGGGCGGGGCGGCATCAATGACTGACACCGGGCATATCGGCACGGATCATCCGGTTATCAGCCGTTTGAGCCATTATCACGGCGCCGACCGGAAAAACGAACTGCTGGCGATCTTCGACGCGGTCGAGGCCGAGGCGCGCGAATATGAGCGCGACGCGCAGATCTGGGTCGAGATGGAGCGCCCGGACTTCGCGATGATGCTGGAGGAGGGCTGGGCCTTCCATCACAAGGAACTGCCGGGCGGCGAGCGCCAGATCTGCCAGATCCTGGTGCCGGGGGACATCCTGGACGGCGCGTCGCTTCTGCCGGGCGGCCAGACCATGACGGGCATCCGCGCGGCGAGCGACCTGCGCGTCCGCGCGTTCGGCAATGACCGGCTGCGCTCGGTCCTGGTGGACAAGCCGGAAGTGGCGCAGGCGCTGTGGTGGGCGGTGGTGCAGACCGATAATATTTTCCGCGAGCATATCGCGCGGGTGGGGCGCCTGACCTCCGCGCAGGCGCTGGCGCATCTGCTGCTGGAGCTGGCGGTGCGCTGCCGCATGGCCGGCACGGCGCGGGGCGACGCCATCCAGCTGCCGCTGACGCAGACCCAGCTGGCCGATTATCTGGGCATCAGCTCGGTCCATGTTTCGCGGACGCTGGGCATGTTGCGCAGCGCCGGCTTCCTGTCGCTGGAGAACCGGCTGCTGCGCATTCTGCGCTGGGACGAGCTGTGCGAGTTCTGCTGCTTCAGCGACGACTATCTGACCGTCGGCTGCCAGAAGGCGCCGTCGGGCCAGGCGGGGTAGGGCCGCCGGCCCGAAATATTCCTGCAAATCAGTCATTCCGCGGCTGTCCATGATGTGCGTGCGCGCGGACGCGCGGATGCGTTCGCCCGAAGCGAGCGGCGTCAGGGGTGAAGGGAGCGGAGCGTTGGTCCAAACCCGGATTTTAAGCGCTGCTGGTTCTGAGAGTTTGGACCAGACGCTCCGCGCAGGGATTTGGCGGACGCTCTCGCGACCGAGTCCAGGCCATGGATTTGGAACGGTCGGTCGTGTTGTGCCGCCCGCCTCCATGACGGCCCTGCCGGTTCCGCCGGCGATCAGACCGGCGGCGCGGACAGGCCCTGCGAGCCCCGCGGTCCTGGTGATCGGCCATGTCCCTTCAACCGCGGAGACCGGACGAGTATCGCCGGGTTTCCGCCGAGGGGGACAGGCGGGCGAAATTCCCTCAGGGCAAAGGCGGGGATGCGTGCGCTTGCGGGAGTCCGGGCCGGATTTGTCCACGCAGAGGCGGGCGGCGCCATGATGACGTCATGCCGAGACGCACGCACAGCCGGGTCAGGGGCCGGAGCCGATTTAACACCAAGCGGATGCGGGGACCCGGCCCCGCCACGGTGCTGGAAGAGGCGGCGGCGGCGCTGCGCGCGGGGATGCGGGCGGCCGAGCCGAAAGAGGCTGCGGCGCTGGCGATCAAGCTGACGGCCGTCCTGCGCGAACTGCAGGCGGCGCGTCAGCGCGAGGCGGAGGAGAACCCGCAAGACCTGGCCGCGCAGCGGCGGGCGTTCGACCGGGAGGTCGAGCGCCTGATCGCCCTGCGCGTGGAGGAACGGGTGGAGGACGAGATCGCGCGCCGGATGGCCGGCGGCGGTGACCAATCCCCGGACGAAAACTAGCCGCGGCCGAGGAAAGGCTGGCCGATGGGCACGATGGTCGTGTCCAGGATATTGGCTTCGTCCGGCAGGTCGGCGGCGAGCACCACCATGCGGGCGACGTCCTTGGGGTCCAGCGCGTTGCGGCTGGGTTCGGTGCCGGCGTCCGGCCCGAAGCCGGTGGCGACGAAGCCCGGGTGGATGACGCTGCAGGTGATGTTGTGGTCGCGCCCTTCCAGGCCCATCGCGCGGGTCATGCCGTCCAGGCCGTATTTCGCGGCGCAATAGGCGACCGCGTCGGGGCGGACGGCCTTGGCGCTGATCGAGCCGATGGAGATGATCCGGCCGCGGTTCTGCGGCTTGAAGATGCGGAATGCGGCGCGCCCGGTCAGGAAGACCGAGGTGATGGAGGCGTCCAGGACCATGCGCCACTCGTCATAGGGCATGTCCTCGATCGGGGTGGCCTGGGCGACGCCCGCCACGTTCACCAGAAGGTCGAGATGGCCCAGATGCTCCACCGCCTTGGCGAACAGGTTTTCGACGTCGGCCTCCACCGTGACGTCCGCCTTCACCGGCAGGACATTGCCGGCGCCCTTTGCGTTGATCTCCCCGGCCACGGCGGCGAGCTTGTCGGCGCGGCGGGCGGCGATGACCAGATTCATGCCTTCGGCGGCGAGCGCATTGGCGACGGCCTCGCCGATGCCGGAGCTGGCGCCGGAAACGATCGCGGTCATGCCTTTCAGGCGGCGGGCCTCACTCATCGGCGTCGTCCTCTTCTTCGTCGTAGGAGCTGTCGTCGTAGTCTTCTGCGGGTTCCTCGATCTCGATCTCCGCGTAGCCGCCGTATTGCGGGGGCAGGCGGGAGTCGAGATAGGCGTTGATCTTCTTCACCAGCGGATCGACCTTGCCCTGGAAAAAGTGGCCAGCGCCCTTGATCGATTCATGGGTGATGACGCGGCCCTTCTGGACCCGGATGCGCGGCACCACGCGCGCCACGTCGTCATGCGGGACGATCTGGTCCGACTCGCCGGAAATGATGATGCCCGAGGACGGGCAGGGGGCGAGGAAGGAGAAATCGTACATGTTGGTCGGCGGCGCGACGGAGACGAATCCGTCGATCTCCGGCCGGCGCATCAGAAGCTGCATGGCGATATAGGCGCCGAAGCTGTGGCCCGCGACCCAGGTCAGCGGCGCGTTCGGATTGATCTCCTGCAGCCAGTCGAGCGCCGTGGCGGCGTCCGACAGTTCGCCCAGGCCCTGGTCCCAGGTTCCCTGGCTGCGGCCCACGCCGCGGAAATTGAAGCGCAGGACGCCGAAGCCCCGCTCCTTGAAGATGTCGTACAGGGCCAGGGTCAGCTGGCTGTTCATGTGCCCGCCGCCATTGGGGTGCGGGTGCAGGATCATGGCGATGGCCGCGTTTTCGGTGCGGCCGGGGCGGTAACGCCCCTCCAGTCGGCCGGCGGGGCCGGGAATGATCACGTCAGGCATGGGCGTTCCGGTGAATCTGCAAGGCGGGCTGGCGGTTTGAATACTTGACCAAATAGGTCAGGCTTACTAGGTCGATCAGGTGCGCGCAGGGCGCGGGGCTATAACAAAGCCCGCGCCGGATTGCGAGCTTTGCGAACCGATTGGACCTGACGAATGCAGCTTTCCGCCAAGGGACGCTATGCCGTTACCGCGATGGGCGCGCTCGCACGCGCCCGGGACGGCGCGCTGCCTGCGTCCGAGATCGCGGAGCGCGAGCATATTTCCGGGGCGTTTCTGGACCAGCTGATGACCAAGCTGCGCCGGGCCGGGCTGGTCGAAAGCGTGCGCGGGCCGGGCGGCGGCTATCGCCTGGCCTCCGCGCCCGAGGACCTGACGATTTCAGCGATCCTGGAGGCGGTGGAGGAGCCGCTGAAGATCACCGGCTGCCGTATCGACGGCGCGCCGTGCACCGGCACGGCGGAGCGCTGTCTCAGCCACGATCTGTGGGCGGCGTTCGGGCGCCATATCGCGGAGTTTCTGGACAGCGTGACGCTGGCCGATCTGGCCGAGGGGCGGTTTCCTCAGCCCGACGCTGGGGCGGACGCCGGGGCGCTGGCCGTGCAGCAGCAACAGGCGCAGCAGCAATGAGCGTCTATCTGGACCATAACGCCACCAGCCCGCTTCGCCCCGAGGCGAAGGCCGCGATGCTGGCCGCGCTGGATCTGGGCGGCAATCCGTCCAGCGTCCACGCCAGCGGCCGGGCGGCCAAGGCGCTGCTGGAGAATGCCCGCGAACAGGTGGCGGCGGCCGCCGGGGCGTGCGCGGAGGACGTGATCTTCACCAGCGGTGGGACGGAGGCGAACAATCTGGCGCTGCGCGGCGGCCTGGCGGCCGCCGGCCTGACCCGGCTGATCGTTTCGGCGGCGGAGCACGACAGCGTGCTGGCCCCGGCGAAGGCGCTGGCGAAAGAGGGCGTGCGCGTGGATACGCTGCCGGTCACCGCGGACGGGCTGGCCGATCTGGACGCGCTGACGGCGGCGATGGCGGAGGGGCCGGCGCTGGTGGCGCTGATGCTGGCCAATAACGAGACCGGCGCGATCCAGCCCGCAGCCGAGGCCGCGGAGATCGTGCACGCGGCGGGCGGGCGCCTTCACGTCGACGCGGCGCAGGCGCTGGGCCGGATGGAGATTTCGCTGGCCGGACTGGGCGCGGACACGTTGACGCTGTCCGCGCACAAGGCGGGCGGGCCGGTGGGCGCCGGGGCGCTTGTGCTGGGGAATGGCGCGCAGATTTCGCGCATCCAGCATGGCGGCGGGCACGAGCGCGGGCACCGCGCCGGGACGGAGAATCTGCCGGCGATCGCGGGCTTTGGCGCCGTCGCGGAGCTGGGCCTGTGGCCACAGGCTGAGCTGACCCGGCTGCGCGACGATATGGAGGCGGCGCTTCTGGCCGCCGCGCCGGACGTGACGATCTTCGCGCGCGGGGCCGGGCGGCTATGCAATACGTCCTGTTTCGCCGCGCCGGGATTCGCCGGCGAGACGCAGGTGATGGCGCTGGACCTGGCCGGCGTCGCCGTCAGCGCGGGGGCTGCCTGCAGCAGCGGCAAGGTGAGCAGATCCCATGTGCTGGAGGCGATGGGGGCGGGCGAGCTTTCGGGCTGCGCCATCCGCGTCAGCCTGGGCTGGAATACGACTGAAGAAGATGTCGCGCGCTTTGCAGACGCCTGGCGCGCGGCGCATGACAGAGTGAAAGCGAGGGCCGCCTGATGGCCGCCAACACCGATACCGCACCGGCAGAACGTATCAGCCGGGAGACCGTCAGCGATGTCGCGGGGCTGGAATCCGACAAGTACAAATACGGCTTCCAGACCGATATCGAGCAGGACCTGGCCCCCAAGGGCCTGAACGAGGACACGGTCCGCTTCATCTCCGCCAAGAAGGAGGAGCCGGAATGGCTGCTGGAATGGCGGCTGGAGGCGTTCCGCCGCTGGCAGACGATGAAGGAGCCGTCCTGGGCGCTGCTGCACTATCCGCCGATCGATTATCAGGACGCCTATTACTACGCCGCGCCGAAGACCGAGGCGAAGTACGAGAGTCTGGACGACGTTCCGCAGGAGCTGCTGGACACCTATGAGAAGCTGGGCATTCCGCTGCGCGAGCAGGAGGTGCTGCTGGGCGTCGAAGGCGCGCCGAAGGTGGCCGTCGACGCGGTGTTCGACAGCGTCTCGGTCGCCACGACCTTCAAGAAGGAGCTG
Organism: uncultured Euryhalocaulis sp.; assembly: GCA_913055605.1. Classification (GTDB taxonomy): domain Bacteria; phylum Pseudomonadota; class Alphaproteobacteria; order Caulobacterales; family Maricaulaceae; genus Euryhalocaulis. Next base: position 20,400 of record CAJXKJ010000011.1, read on the forward strand.
GCCAAGGCCGGGGTCATCTTCACCTCGATCAGCGAGGCGGTGCGGGAGTATCCCGACCTGATCCGCAAATATCTGGGCACGGTGGTGCCGCAGTCGGACAATTTCTTCGCCACGCTGAACAGCGCGGTCTTTTCCGACGGCACGTTCGTCTACATCCCCGAGGGCGTGCGCTGCCCGATGGAGCTGAGCACCTATTTCCGGATGAATGCGGCGGGCACCGGCCAGTTCGAGCGGACGCTGATCATCGCCGACAAGGGCTCTTACGTCTCCTATCTGGAGGGGTGCACCGCGCCGATGCGCGACGAGAACCAGCTGCACGCCGCGGTGGTGGAGCTGGTGGCGCTGGACGATGCGGAGATCAAATACTCCACCGTCCAGAACTGGTGGCCGGGCGACGAGAACGGCAAGGGCGGGGTCTATAATTTCGTGACCAAGCGCGGCGACTGCCGCGGCGACCGGTCCAAGATTTCCTGGACGCAGGTGGAGACCGGCAGCGCGATCACCTGGAAATACCCGTCCTGCATCCTGAAGGGCGACGGCAGCCAGGGCGAGTTCTATTCGGTGGCGATCACCAACGGCCGGCAACAGGCCGACACCGGCACCAAGATGATCCATCTGGGCAAGAACACGCGCAGCCGCATCATCTCCAAGGGGATCAGCGCGGGGAAATCGTCCAACGCCTATCGCGGGCTGGTGCGGATCAATCCGACCGCCGAGGGCGCGCGCAATTTCACGCAGTGCGACAGCCTGCTGATCGGCCATGACTGCGCCGCGCACACCGTGCCGTATGTGGAGTGCAAGCGGCGCGACGCGCAGCTGGAGCACGAGGCGACGACCAGCAAGCTGTCCGAGGACCAGATGTTCTACGCCCAGCAGCGCGGGCTGAACGAGGAAGAGGCGGTGGCCCTGCTGGTCAACGGCTTCTGCCGCGACGTGCTGCAGCATCTGCCGATGGAGTTCGCGGTGGAGGCTCAGAAGCTGGTCGCCGTCAGCCTGGAAGGGAGCGTGGGGTGAGCGAGGGGAAGAAGACATATTGGTACGCCAGCGGCGGGCGGCGGATTGCGCAGCCGGTGACCTGGCAGGGCTGGACGCTGTTCGGGGTGTGGCTGGTCGGGATGATCGGCGGGTCGCAATTGCTGATCGCGAACCTGACGCTGCAAATCGGCGCCGTGCCGGCGGTGGGGGTGGCGGTGTCGTGGGCGGTGATGCTGATCGCGATCTATTACGTCGCGGTGCAGAAGAAGACCGACACCGAGCGCACGCCGGAATCCTATTGGGAAGAGCAAGACAAATCGAAGGGCGGGAAGCCCTGACTGGAATGACGATGCTTTCGATCAAAGACCTTCACGTCGCGCTGGACGGAAAAGAAATCCTGAAGGGCCTGTCGCTGGACGTGCCCGCGGGCGAGGTGCACGCGGTGATGGGACCGAACGGCGCGGGCAAGTCCACGCTGTCCTATGTGCTGACCGGGCGGGAGGGCTATGAGCCCAGCGCCGGGGACATCGAATTCGAGGGCGAGGTCATCAACGGCCTGTCGCCGGACGAGCGCGCGGCGAAGGGCCTGTTCCTGTCGTTCCAGTATCCGCTGGAGCTGCCGGGGGTGCCGACGCTGACCTTTATCCGCACGGCGGTGAACGCCCAGCGCAAGGCGCGCGGCGAGGAAGAGATTTCCGCGCCCGACTTCATGAAGGCGGCCCGCGAGGCGGCCAAGACGCTGCGCATGGACAGCGAGATGCTGAAGCGGTCGCTGAACGCCGGCTTCTCCGGCGGCGAGAAGAAGCGGATGGAGATTTTCCAGGCGCTGCTGCTGGAGCCGAAATTCCTGATCCTGGACGAGACGGATTCGGGCCTGGACATCGACGCGCTGCGCGTGGTGGCGGAGGGCGTGGAATCCTTGCGCAACGAGAACCGCGGGATGCTGGTGATCACGCACTATCAGCGCCTGCTGGATCATCTGTCGCCGGACCGCGTGCACGTGCTGGCCGGCGGGCGGATCGTGGACAGCGGCGGGCCGGAGCTGGCGCGCGAGCTGGAGGCCGCCGGTTACGACAAGTATCTGAGCGAGGCCGCCTAGTGACGCCGCTGGCCGTCAAAAACCCCACGCCCGTCGAACAGGGCTATGCGGACGCCTTCGCGACGCTGGAAGGCGCTGATCAGGCGCGTCTGGACGCCTGGGCGAATTTCGCGGCGGTGGGCCTGCCGAACCGGCGGGTCGAGGAGTGGAAATATTCCGATTTGCGCAGCGCGCTGAAGGACCCGGACGCGCCGCTGTCGCTGAACGCGATCGGCTTTTCGCCGGCGCCGTCGGACCGGGTGCTGCTGGAGGGTGCGCCGGCGCTGCCGATGCCGGCGCTGGCCGCCAGCATGGCGGGCGCGGCGGACGTCTATCGCCTGGACGGCGATGCGGAGCCGGTCTGGATCGAAGTGAACGTGCCGGAGGGCGCCGCGCATCACCGCGTCGTGGATGTCGAGATCGCGCCCGGCGCGACGGCGATGGTTCAGGAGACCTACCGCGTCGAGGACGGGGCGTTCCTGAACCTCGCCATCCGATACCATCTGGGCGAGGGCGCGACCCTGCAGCGCATCGTGCGGCAGGAGGACGGCGGCGAGGGCGTGGCGGTGGTCACGGCCAATGTCACGCTGAACACCGGGGCCAAGCTGAATCAGACGACGCTGGCCTTCGGCGCGCGGCTGGCGCGGCTGGAGACGCATCTGGATCATGCCGGCGAAAACTCCGACGCGCAGATGGACGGCGCTTACCTTCTGACCGGCCGGCGCCATGCGGACATCACGACGCTGGTGAGCCATTGCGAGCCGGACTGCGCCACGCGCCAGACGGTGAAGGGCGTGGTCGCCCAGCGCGGAAACGGCGTGTTCCAGGGCCGCTATCTGGTCCAGCGCGCGGCGCAGGGCACGGACGCGCGGATGCACCATGACGCGATCCTGCTGGACGACGGGGCGCAGGCGAACGCCAAGCCGGAATTGCTGATCTATGCCGACGACGTGCAGTGCGCGCACGGCAATACGGTCGGCGCGCTGGACGAGGACGCGCTGTTCTATATGCGCAGCCGCGGCCTGCCGGAGGCGGCGGCGCGCGCGCTGCTGATCGAGGCGTTCGTGGCGGCGGCGTTCGGCAACGTGCAGAACGACACGGCGCGCGAGCAGATGCTGGAGGCCGCGCGCGGCTGGCTGGCCGATCCTGATACCGGGCCGGAGGCGGCGGCATGACGGTCGCCCTGAAACAGCCCGTCGCGGCGTTCGACCCGCAGGCGATCCGCGCGCAGTTCCCGATCCTGTCGCGGCGGATCAACGACAAGCCGCTGGTCTATCTGGACAACGCGGCTAGCGCCCAGAAACCGCGCGCGGTGATCGACGCGATGGTGGGCGCGATGGAGCATTCCTACGCCAATGTGCATCGCGGCCTGCACACGCTGGCCAACGAATCCACCCAGGCGTTCGAGGCCGCGCGCGCGGACGTCGCGCGCCTGCTGGGCGCCGATGCGCCGGAGCGCATCGTGTTCACGCGCGGCACGACCGAGGCGATCAATCTGGTCGCCAGCTCGCTCGGCCAATCGATTGGCGAGGGCGACGAGATCGTCCTGTCGATCATGGAGCACCATTCCAACATCGTGCCCTGGCATTTGCTGCGCGAGCGCAAGGGCGCGGTGATCAAATGGGTGGAGCTGAACCCGGACGGGTCGCTGGACATGGAGTCCTATGCGTCCGCGCTCGGCGACCGGACGAAGATCGTCGCCCTGACCCATATGTCCAACGTGCTGGGCACCAGGACCGACGGGGCGGAGATCGTGCGCATGGCGCATGCGCGCGGCGCGCCGGTCCTGCTGGACGGGTCGCAGGCCGCGGTGCACGGCGCGCCGGACGTCATGGCGCTGGGCGCCGATTTCTATGTCGTGACCGGCCACAAGCTGTACGGGCCGACCGGGGCGGGCGCGCTGTACGCCGCCGGGGACTGGCTGGACCGCCTGCCGCCCTTCCTGGGCGGGGGCGAGATGATCGAAAGCGTCAGCCGCGAGGCCGTCAGCTATGCCCCGCCGCCGCATAAGTTCGAGGCGGGCACGCCGGCCATCGTGGAGGCCATCGGCTTTGGCGAGGCCGCGCGCTGGCTGATGGCGCAGGACCGCCCGGCCATCGCCGCGCACGAGGCGGCGCTGCTGGAAAAGGCGACCGAGGGCGTGCTGGCCCAGGGCGGGCGCGTGCACGGGACCGCGCCGGACAAGGGCGGCATTCTGAGCTTCTCTTTCGAGAAGGCGCACCCGCACGATCTGGCGCAGCTGCTGGACAAATATGGCGTGGCCGTGCGCGCGGGACAGCATTGCGCGGAGCCGCTGATGGAGCATCTGGGCGTGCATTCGACCGCGCGCGCCAGCTTCGCCGCGTACAATACCGAAGAGGAAGTCGACATGTTCCTGGACGCCTTGAAACGCGCCCGGGAAATGCTGACCTAGAGAGCACGATGGACGAAACCGCCCGCACACCTGAAGCCCGCGACGTGATCGATCTGGGCGCGCCGGCCAAGGCGCCGGAGACGGAGGCCGCCTCGGCGCCCGCCGAAGCGTCCGATGCGAAGGACTCCACGATTCCGCCGGCGGAGCTGGAGCGCCTGACCGCCGATATCATCGCGGCGCTGAAATCGGTCTACGACCCGGAAATCCCGGTCGATATCTATGAGCTGGGCCTGATCTACGGCGTCGACGTGTCGGACGATTACGACGTGTCGGTGCAGATGACGCTGACCGCCCCGGCGTGCCCGGTGGCGGGCGAGATGCCGGGCTGGGTCGAGAGCGCGGTGGAAGCGGTGCAGGGCGTGCGCAGCGCCGAGGTGAACATGGTGTTCGACCCGCCCTGGACGCCGGAGAAGATGTCCGACGAGGCGCGCCTCGAACTGGGGATGCTGTGATGCTGGGAGCGGGCCAAGTCGTCACGCTGACCGATCGGGCCGCCGATCAGGTGAAATCCATCATGGCGCGCAAGGGCGCGGGCTTTCTGCGCGTCGGCGTGAAGAATGGCGGCTGCGCCGGCATGGAATATCTGATGGAGTTCGTGGACGAGCCGGCCCCGGCCGACGAGCGCGTCGCGGACAAGGGCGTGGAGATCGTGATCGACGCCAAGGCGGTGCTGTTCCTGCTGGGCGCGGAGATCGACTGGGAGACGACCCAGCTGCACTCCAAATTCGTCTTCAACAATCCGAACCAGACCGACGCCTGCGGCTGCGGCGAGAGCGTGACGCTGACCGAGGCGGTGCGGAACTGACGATGGGGAAGGGTGGGCGCCCGTCCGCCGCGGACGTCCCCGATCTTTATCAGCGCAACGCCGCCGCATGGGACGCCGCGCGCGCCGGCGGCGATTTCTTCGAACGCCCCGTTATCGACCGTTTCGCAGCGGGCCTGCCGCCCGGCGGATCGGTGCTGGACATCGGCTGCGGTTCGGGCGCGCCGGTGGCCGCCTATCTGATCGAGCGGGGCTTTGCGGTGACCGGCGTGGACGCGGCGCCGGCGCTGGCAGCGCTGTGCGCGCAGCGCTATCCGGCGGGCGAATGGATCGCGGCGGACATGCGCACGCTGGATCTGGGGCGGCGGTTCGACGGGCTGATCGCCTGGAACAGCTTCTTCCACCTGTCGCAGGACGCGCAGCGGGATATGATCGGACGCTTTGGCGCGCACGCCGCGCCGGGCGCGATGCTGCTGTTCACCTGCGGCCACGGGCTGGGCGAGGCCATCGGGACGTTCAACGGCGAGGCCCTGTATCACGCCAGCCTGGAGCGGGCGGAATACGACGAATTGCTGGCCGCGGCCGGGTTCGAGACCGTCGCGCTGGTGGAGGCGGATCCAGAATGTGGCGAGGCGACCTGGCGGCTGGCGCGCATGCGCGGCTGACGGTTATGGTCCCCCCAAACACAAGGGGAGGAACCGTGCATCGCCATGATCATCACGACTGTCCGCGCGATCTGCGCGCCCGCCGCGGCCGCGGCGATCTGCATGGCCGGACCGGCCATGGCTGACGACACAGTCGGCCCGACGCAGCTGGACCGGGACAAGATGGCGGGCGTCGGCCTGACCGCCGTGCCGCCGGACGCCTATTCCGACATCCTGGTGGCAGGCGAGCTGAACATGCGCGTCGCCAGCCTGTTCCAGGGCCGGGATTTGCGCGTCACGATCTTCGAGTCGACGCCGGCGACGACCGACCACCGCACGCGGCCGACCGAGGGCGACGAGTTCGTCTATGTGCTGAGCGGCAAGCTGATCCTGACCCCGCCGGGCGGAGAACCGCAGGAATTCCTGCCGGGCGACTCGCTGGTCCTGCCGGCCGGCTATGAAGGGACGTGGGAGATGCAGGGCAATTACCGGGAGATCGCGGTGCTGGCGCAGGGCGGCTAGGGCAGCGCCGGGGCCTTGCCGCGCCTGGCCGTCATTTCGCCTTCGACAGATTGAGGTCCGCGGCGGCGCGGATCAGTGTCTTGAACGCGGCGGCGTTCACCGCGTCGCCCTCGAACAGGTCGATGGCGCGGCGGGCGTTGCCGTCCAGGCTGGCGTTGAACAGGCCGGAGGGGTCGGCGAGCGCGGCGCCCTTGGCGAAGGTCAGCTTCACCTTGTCCTTATAGGTCTCGCCCGTGCAGACGATGCCGGCATGCTCCCACACCGGCACGCCGGCGGGGTTGGCCGGCTTGCGCCACTTCACCGCCTCGACGATGTCCGGGTCGGCCTGGCGGATCAGCGCGCGCAGCCGGGCCAGCGTCTCGCCGCGCCAGCCGCCGAGCGACGCGATCTTTGCGTCGATCAGGGCCGACGGGTCGTCTTCGCCGCTGTCCGTTTTCGCCATGCCGATGCCGCTCCGCCTGTCCGTGACGGTCCGCTTATAGGCGATCGGCGCGCGCGGGCGAGGGGCCGGTTCAGCCAGCGCCGGTTCAGGCCGGGGCGGGCGCCCCGTAGCGGTTGGCGCCGTCCTGGCCCTTTCCGGCGAGGCCCCAGATGCTGAAGCCCGCCGCGACGGCCAGCGCCAGATAGAGCGCAGGCTGGGTCAGGCCGGACTCGGCGTTGTAGAGGCGGAACCAGGCCGCTGCGATCAGCAGCAGGACGGGCGCAAGGACCAGCCAGGCGGTCTGCCCCATATCGTGCAGGCGGCGGGCGTGCAGGATCGCGTAGGGAAAGATCAGCGTGACCAGCGACCACTGGCCGCTGCGGCCCGGCACCATGCGGTAATAGAAGGCCGCGATGGCGATCAGCACGATCAGGGCGCCGATAAAGGCGTTGCGGGCGGTGCGGCCGCGCGGATCAACGTAGAGCGTGTCGAAATTATTCACAGCGCGTCTCCCTCACGCTTCGCCGAGGCTGAGCGTGCGCCGCTGCAGCACGCCCCGGTAGTAGTCGATATAGGCCAGCATCAGCAGGCCGTTCAGCGCGAAGGCGATCAGCGCCAGCAGCATGTTCACCGGCTGATGGTCCAGGATCACCGCCCAGTACAGCGCGCAGGTGGAGATCGGCATGAGCACCGCCAGCGCGATGGGCACGAGGAAGCCGGTGAGGATCAGCGCCCCGGTGACCAGCTGGAACACCATGGCGACGTCGTAGAGCCGGCTGTTGACCAGCGCGTCCATCAGCTGGGCCGCCAGCGGCGTGGCGCCCGTGGGCTCGGGATAGAGGCCGAGCACGAAATGGTTGAGACCGTTCAGCACCATCCAGGCGCCGAAGATCAGTCGGATCGCCAGAACCAGATGTTTCATGGCCGGGCCCCCGCCGTGGCGCCCACCGGCGCCGCCGCGCCGCCGCCCAGCGTGCGCGGTTTGGCGCGCAGAGCGAACATCGGCAGATAGTATTTGATATAGGCGAGGCACAGCAGCGAATTGGTGAGCAGCACGGCCATGCCGAAGATCGAGGCGCGCGAACCCCAGCCCTCCAGCGGCGTGTCCCAGTAGAACACGCAGAACGAGACCGGCATGCAGACCAGCAGCGCCAGCGGCGTATAGAAGCCCAGCAGCACGCAGACCCCGGCCACCAGTTCGACCGCTTTCACGAGGTCGAACAGATGGCTGTCCAGCAGGGCGATGATCAGCGCCTGGCTGAGCGGCTGGCTGCCCATCGGCTGCTGAAAGATGCCGAAGAAGTGCATGAGCCCGGCTGGAATCATCCAGGCTGCGAACAGAAATCGCAGAAACCAAACGGCGTACTTCATCGAAGTCCTCCCCGCCGACTATGTTTTATTGGCCGTCTGACGCGGCTCAATTTTTATGACGCGGATGTTAGGCGCGGCCCGCGCGGTTTGTAAATGGCGAGTCGGGCGGGGACTTAATCTTCGCGGCTGAACTCCAGAAGGTCGCCGGGCTGGCAGTCCAGGACGTCGCAAATCTTCATCAGCGTCTCGAACCGGACGCCCTTGATCTTGCCGGTCTTGATCATGGAGAGGTTCTGTTCGGACACGCCGATGGCCGCGGCGAGCTCCTTCAGACGCATTTTCCGCCGCGCCAGCATCACGTCCAGATTGACGACGATCTTCACGGCCCGCGCCCGCCCTAGATGAAGGACGCGTTTTCTTCGTCCACTTCCCGCCCGGCGGCGAAGATATGGGCGACGAAAAGCATGACCAGCCCGGTGAACAGGCGCTGGAAGTCGTTGCTGCCGAAGCTGAGCACCAGCATCTGCTGGCCCGGGGGCAGGTGGATCGTGGTGATGACGCTGAGCGCGCTGTCCTGCACCACGGAGACCGCCACGATGACCAGGCTGAGCCAGGCGAAGCGGCGGAAATTGCGCACCGCGGCGAGGGAGAACCAGCGCCCCTCCGCGCCCTCCAGAAACGTCCGGCGCAGGAACCAGAGGGCGGCCATCTGCAGTCCGCTGCCGGTCAGAAGCACCAGCATGCCCGTGATCCGCTGCAGCGGGCCGAGCGCCAGAAGCGCGGCGGGGTCGACATTGCTGCCGCCGAGCGTGGCGTAGACCTCGTCGCTCAGAAGCTGGGGAAACCACCAGACGGTCAGGGTCACCAGCGGCACCGCGGCCATCCCCGCCAGCGCCAGCATGGCCAGAACGCGGCACAGCCGCTTTACGCCTTCACGATCTTGCATGACAGAATTTCCCAACGTCCCCGCAGGAAAATTCAACTAAGACATGAATTTTATCGCGTCAAACCGAAATTCCGGGCGAAATCCGGTCAGGCGAGAATTCCGGCGGCGGCCAGCCAGACCATGACCAGGCCGATCAGGGACACCGCCCAGGCGATGGAGCGCAGATAGGGCACGCCGACCGCATAGAGCGGGATATAGACGACTCGGCCGGCCAGATAGATCCAGCCGCCGAGCGCGGCGTGGCCGCCGGTCCGGCCCGCGACGACGGCGACGAGGATGGCCGCGGCGAACAGCGGAAAGGTCTCGAAAAAATTGGCCTGGGCGCGTTTCAGCCGCCCGGTCAGCTTGCCGCTGACGGGCTTTTCCCGGTCGCGCGGGCCGGCGTTGTATTCGAGCCCGACCTCGCCGGTCCAGACGAACGCCGCCAGCAGGATATGGACAAGGCCCAGAGCCGCCGCCCAGAGCAGGATCCAGAGTTCTGTCGCCATTGCCGGTTCCTCCCAAAGACTCGCGGCACGATAGCACGGCGCATGTATCTTGAAGCTGGGCGTGCGCCTTGTTACCTCCGCCCGCTGTTTCGCGTGCTAGAAGGCTTTTCATGTCCGTCAGCAAGGAAGATGTGCGCCGCATCGCGCGGCTGGCCCGGATCGCGGTCGACGACTCGCGTCTGGAGGGGCTGGCCGGGGAACTGAACTCCATCCTTCACTGGGTGGAGCAGCTGGGCGAGGTGGACGTGGAGGGCGTGGAGCCGATGACCTCGGCCGTCGACGCCAGACTGGAGCTGCGCGAGGACGCGGTGACCGCCGGGGACGACCGGGACGGGGTGCTGGCGAACGCGCCGAAATCCGAGGAAGGCTTCTTCGTGGTGCCGAAGGTGGTCGAATAATGGCCGATCTTTCCGCCCTGACGCTGGACGCCGCCCTGACGGGCCTGCGCAACAAGGACTTTTCGGCCAAGGAACTGGCCGAGTCGCATATCGCGACCGCCGAGTCCGCGAACGCCTCCCTGGGCTGTTTCCTGAAACTGACCCCCGACCACGCTTTGAAGGCGGCCGCCGAGAGCGACGCGCGTCTGGCGAAGGGGGAGGCGCGGCCGCTGGAAGGCGCGCCGCTGGCCATCAAGGACCTGTTCTGCACCGAAGGGGTGGAGACCACCGCCTCCAGCAAGATCCTGGAAGGCTTCAAGCCGCCCTATGAATCCACGGTGACGCGCAGGCTGTTCGGAGCCGGCGCGGCGATGGTCGGCAAGACCAGCCTGGACGAGTTCGCCATGGGCAGCTCCACCGAGACCTGCGCCTATTCGAAGACCGTGAACCCCTGGCGCGCGAACGGCTCCAACGCCGCGCTGACGCCGGGCGGGTCGTCCGGCGGCTCGGCCTCCGCGGTCGCGGCCGATCTGTGCCTGGGCGCCACGGGGACGGACACCGGCGGGTCGATCCGCCAGCCCGCCGCCCTGACCGGCACGGTGGGGGTGAAGGGCACTTATGGGCTGTGCAGCCGGTTCGGCGTGGTGGCCTTCGCCAGCTCGCTGGACCATCCGGGGCCGATCGCCAAGACGGTGAAGGACGCCGCGCTGCTGCTGGGCGTGATGGCCGGGCACGACCCGAACGACGCGACCTCGCTGGACGTGGAGATTCCGGACTACGCCGCCGCCATGGGCAAGGGCGTGAAGGGGCTGAGGATCGGCCTGCCCAAGGAATATGTCTCCGACGGGATGCCGGAGGCGATTTCGGATTTGTGGAAGACGGGCGCCGACTGGCTGAAGGGGCAGGGGGCGGAGATCGTCGAGGTCTCCCTGCCGCACACCAAATACGCGCTGCCTTGCTATTACATCATCGCCCCGGCGGAGGCGTCCTCGAACCTCGCGCGCTATGACGGCATGCGGTACGGCCTGCGCGTCGACGGCGAGGGCCTGGTCCCGACCTATGAGGAGACGCGGGCCGCCGGTTTCGGGCCGGAGGTCCAGCGCCGGGTGATGATCGGCACCTATGTGCTGAGCGCCGGCTATTACGACGCCTATTATCTGCGCGCCCAGAAGGTGCGCCGGAAGATCGCGGACGATTTCGCCAAGGCGTTCGAGCAGTGCGACGTGCTGCTGACCCCGGCGACGCCCTCGGGCGCGTTCGCGCTGGGCGAGAAGACCGACGATCCGGTGTCGATGTATCTGAACGACATCTTCACGGTGACGGCGAACCTGGCCGGGGTGCCGGCCATGTCGGTGCCCGCGGGCCTGTCGGCCGACGGCCTGCCGCTGGGGCTGCAGCTGATCGCGCCGCCGCTGGGCGAGCAGACGCTGTTCGCGGCGGGCGCGGCGCTGGAAGAGGCGGCCGGGTTCACCGCGAAGCCGGAGCGCTGGTGGTGACGGCCGGCGGCATCGGCGCCATCGCGGGCAAGGCGATCACCTCGCTGGTCGGGCTGGCGGTGATCGCGTTCGCGGGCGTTCTGGTCTGGTATATTTTCTGGGCCCAGCTGACCTCCGCCCTGGCGGTGGCCGGGGCGCTGGCCTGTGCGGCGATGTTCGCCTTTCTGGGCGTCACGCTGATCGTGGTTCCGTGGCGGCGTCCGGCGGGGCGCAGCGAAGGTTGGCAAGGCTAGGCGAGCGGACATGAACGCGTTCACGACCCATTCCGAACAGCGCGGCGAACTGATCCCCGGCGAGACCGGCGGCTGGGAAGTCATTATCGGCATGGAGGTCCATGCCCAGGTGGCGAGCGAGTCCAAGCTGTTCTCCGGCGCCTCCACCGATTTCGGCGGCGCGCCGAACACGCATGTGGCGCTGCTGGACGCGGGCCTGCCCGGCACGCTGCCCGTGCCGAACCGCAAATGCGTCGAACAGGCGATCCGCACCGGGCTGGGCCTGAAGGCGAAGATCAACACATGGTCGCGCTTCGACCGGAAGAATTATTTCTATCCCGACCTGCCGCTGGGGTATCAGATCAGCCAGTACAAGCATCCCATTGTCGGGGAAGGGAAAATCGAGGTCCGCCTCGACGAGGAGACGACCATCGAGGTCGGCATCGAGCGCCTGCATCTGGAGCAGGACGCCGGCAAGTCGATCCACGATCTGGACCCGACGGCGACCTATGTGGACCTGAACCGGGCGGGCGTGGCGCTGATGGAGATCGTGTCCCGGCCGGACATGCGCTCCAGCAAGGAGGCCGCGGCCTTCATGTCCACGCTGCGCGAGATTCTGCGCAGCCTGGGCACGTGCGGCGGCGACATGGAAAAGGGCCAGATGCGCGCTGACGTGAACGTCTCTGTCCGCAAGCCGGGCGGGGAACTGGGCACGCGCTGCGAGATCAAGAACGTCAATTCCATGACCTTCATCGCCCAGGCGGTGGAGTACGAGGCGCGCCGCCAGATCGAGATCATCGAGGGCGGCGGGACCATCGATCAGGAGACGCGCCTGTTCGACGCGGTGAAGGGCGAGACGCGGTCCATGCGCTCCAAGGAAGAGGCGCACGATTATCGCTATTTCCCGGACCCGGACCTGCTGCCCCTGCAGTTCGAACAGGCCTGGGTGGACGAGATCGCCGCGACCCTGCCGGAGCTGCCGTCGGAGAAGCGCGCGCGCTTCCAGGCCGAATACGGCCTGTCGGCCTATGACGCGGGCGTCCTGACCGGCGACCGGGAGACGGCGGCCTATTACGAGGAAGTCGCCAGCGGCCGGGACGCCAAGCTGGCCGCCAACTGGGTGACGCAGGATCTGTTCGGCGCGCTGAACAAGGCCGGGATCGGCCTGTCCGAATCGAAGGTGACGGCGGCGCATCTGGGCCAGCTGATCGGCCTGATCAAGGACGGCACGATCAGCGGCAAGATCGCCAAGGATGTCTTTGAAAAATCGTTCGAAACCGGCGAGGCCCCCGCGGACATCGTGGAGCGCGAAGGCCTGCGCCAGATGTCTGACACCGGGGAGCTGGAAAAGGTCGTGGACGACCTGATCGCCGCCAATCCCGACCAGGTCGAACAGGTGAAGGCCAAGCCGAAGGCGCTGGGCTGGTTCGTCGGCCAGGTGATGAAGGCCACGGGCGGCAAGGCCAACCCGCAGGCGGTGAACGAGATCCTGAAAAAGAAGCTGGAGCTGGAATGACGCTCCGGCTGGTGATCGCGATCACCGGCGCCTCCGGCGCGGCCTATGGCGTGCGCCTTCTTCAAGCTCTGCAAGAGGTTGAAGAGGCGGAGACCCATCTGGTGGTCTCCAAGGCCGGGGCGCTGACCGCGCACAGCGAATTAGGACTCGATCAGAAGTCGCTGAAATCGCTGGCGGACGTCACCTATGACAATGCCGATATCGGGGCGGCGATCGCCTCCGGCTCCTTCCTCGCCGACGGCATGGTGATCGCGCCGTGCAGCGCCCGCACCATGGGGGCGCTGGCCGCCGGGACGTGCGACACGCTGGCGGCGCGGGCCGCGGACGTGATGCTGAAGGAGCGGCGGCGGCTGGTCCTGATGTTCCGGGAGACGCCGCTGCACCTGGTCCATATCCGCAATATGGAGACGCTGACCCAGATGGGCGCCATCGTCTATCCGCCGGTGCCGGCGCTGTACGCCAAGCCGGCCTCCATCGAAGAGATGGTGGACCATACGACGGGGCGGATCCTGGACCTGTTCGGAATCCGGGATCACGCGCTGGTCCGCCGCTGGCAGGGGCTGGGCCGGAACTAGGCAGTTCAGGCCGGGGCCGCGCCGCCTAGTCGTCGAAATAGTCCGGATCGGCCTTGGCCGCCGCGACGCGCGCCTCACAGCCCGGCAGCGGCCCCTCGACCCGGAACAGATGCAGGTTCTTGCCCAGCATCTCGATCCCCAGATAGCCGCGCAGGATCATCCGGTCGGTCTGGGGGTCGTAGCGCAGGGTCGCGCCATAGAAATTGCCGTCGTCGGGATTGTAGAAGCGGCCGCTTTCCCAGCGCCCGGATTCGCCGTCGGGCTCCAGCCCGTCGACCAGACGCACGCCGCAGACCGGGCGGTCGCGCAAAGCCGGGTCCGGATTGCGCTTGTCCAGCTTCATCTCGCCCGTCTCCTTGTCGAGCGGGCGCAGCAGCCAGACCAGATCGCCGCACATATCCTCCGCGCCGCAGGCGGTGAGCTGGATCACGAACTTGCCGTCCTCTGTCTGCCACAGCGTGCCGGGCAGGGCGTCCACAGGCGGGCCCGCAGGGGCGCCGATGGGCGCGGCGGCGGCGGGCGCTGCGGCCAGCAATGCTGCGGCCGCGAAGAGGAAGCGGAACGGAGAGAGGACCATGACCCGGGGCTCGATAAATATGGCGCAGTGCTCGCCGTAGCGGAAGATTTTGGCAAGACCGTGATGCAGATGGCGGCGTAACCCTGCCGACACGCCGTCGAGATTGGTTCGCCGGGCCTGTTCACGGCGCATTGATCGGAATTTCCCTCTATTATAACAACTAGGTCATCAGAGCGGTGACGCAGCGCAGCATTGGGGTGCGCAGCCGCGAGGGGGCCGGTAAAACCGGGGGACCGTTCCTGGAATCGGGGCATATGGTAACGACGACTTCCGACAAGCCGGCGGACATTGCGCCGACCCCAACGGCAGGCGGCGCCAGACGCGTGGGCGGTTTTACCACGCTGGTGAGCGCGCTGGAGTTTGCGGCCGAAGGGCCGACCGGGTTCAATTTCCACGATGCGCGGGGCCGCCTGGAGCGGGCCGCGACGTATTCGGACATCGCCGCCGCGGCGGTGGCGCGCGGCCGGAAACTGGCCGGGCTGGGGCTGGAGCGGAATGCGCGAATCGGCCTGCTGGCCGAGGCCAATTTCGATTTCGTCACGCTGTTTTTCGGCTGCCATTACGCCGGGCTGCTGCCCGTGCCGCTGCCGAGCGCGATTCGCCTTGGCGGCGAGAGCGCCTGGGAACAGCAGCTGGCGCGCCTGCTGGCCGGCTGCGGCGCCTCGGCCGCGTTCTCCTCGGCCGCCAATTTCAGCGTCATCGAACAGGCGGCAAAGGCTGCGAACGTGCGCTTCGCCGGGACGCCGGAATGGCTGGACGGGCAGGGCGCCGAGGGCGCGCTGAACCCGCTGACCGAGACCGATTACGGCTATCTGCAGTTCTCCTCCGGCTCCACGCGCACGCCGATGGGCGTGGCGGCGACGCAGCTGGCGCTGGGCGCCAATTGCACGGGGCTGGCGCGCGACGGCGCCGGGGCGCGCGAGGGCGACCGGGTGGTCTCCTGGCTGCCGCTGTATCACGACATGGGCCTGGTCGGCTGTCTGCTGTCGCCGATGGCGGCGCAGCTTTCCGTCGACTTCCTGTCGCCCGATTCCTTCGCCCGCCGGCCGCTGCTGTGGCTGGAGCTGATCAGCCGCAATCGCGGCACGATCGCGACCAGCCCGACCTTTGGCTATGCGCTGTGCACCCGCCGGGCCGAGCGGCAGGGCGAGACGAATTTCGACCTGTCGTCCTGGCGCGTCGCGGGCCTGGGCGGAGAAATGATCCGCGAGGACGTTCTGGAGGCCTTTGCCGAGCGATTCGCGCGCGACGGTTTCGACGCGCACGCGTTCGGGCCGTCCTACGGCCTGGCCGAAGCGTCGCTGACCGTCAGCTTCACGCCGCCGGGCAGCGGTTTCCGCGTCGATCCGGTGGACCTCGACATTCTGGAGTCCGAGCGCGTGGCGCGGACGCCGAAGATCAACGGCCATCCGGTGCGCCAGCGCAATTTCGTGCGCTGCGGCCGGCCGATCCCGGGCCATGAGGTCGAGATCCGCGGCGACGACGGCGCCGTTCTGGGCGACCGCGCCGTGGGCCAGGTCTGGGTGCACGGCCCGTCGATCATGACGGAGTATTTCAACCAGCCCGAAGCGACCGCCCGGGTGCTGAGCGGCCGCTGGCTGAACACCGGCGACCTTGGCTACATGGTCGAGGGCGAGCTGGTCATCACCGGGCGCAGCAAGGACCTGATCCTGGTCAATGGCCGGAATATCTGGCCGGAAGACATCGAATGGGCGGTGGAGCAGATGGCCGAGGTGCGCAACCGCGCCACGGCGGCCTTCTCCATCGCGCTGGAAGACGGCCTGGAGGCGCCGATCATCCTGGTCGAATCGGGCCTGAGCGATCCCGCCGAGCGCGAGGCGCGCGCGCGCGCCGTGCACGCGGCGATCCAGGAGCGTCTCGGCGTGGATTGCGGGGTGGTCCTGGTGCCGCCGCGCAGCCTTCCCTACACGTCGTCCGGCAAGCTGAGCCGGTCCAAGGCCAAGGATTTCTATCTGTCGGGCAAATTCTCGTCCGACGTGCGCGAGGCCGCGGCGGCCGGGGTCGTTGCGCAATCGGCCGCCTCTGTCGGGCTCGCAGCCTAGATCATGTCCCGAACCGTAGCGGTCACCGGCGCCTCCGGCTTTGTCGGGGCGGCGGCGGCGGCCCGTCTGGCGCAATCCGGCTGGCGGGTGCGGGCGCTGGTCCATTCCCGGCCGCTGGACGAGGCCCTGACCGACGCGGGCGTGGAGGCGGTGCGCGGGTCGCTGGACGATGCGGGCGCGCTGGCGGCGCTCGCAGAGGGGGCGGACGCCGTGGTCCATGGCGCGGCCCTGATCAAGGCGCGCCGGCCTGAGGATTTCGACCGGGTGAACCGGCTGGGGGCGCGGCGCATGGCGGAGGCCGCGGCGGGCGCCGGGGCGCGGCTGCTGCTGGTGTCCAGCCTGACGGCGCGCCAGCCGGACCTGTCCGATTACGCACGCAGCAAGGCGGCGGCGGAGGCCGAGGTGGCGGAGGCCGGCGGCGCCGGCTGGGACGTCATCCGGCCGCCGGCGGTCTATGGGCCGGGCGACGCCGAGACGCTGAAGATCGTGCGCTGGGTGGCGCGGGGCCTGGCCCCGGTGCCGGCCGGGCGGGCGGCGAAGGTCTCCATGATCCATGTCGAGGACCTGGCCGACGCGGTGCTGGCCTGGGCGGACAAGGGCGAAACCACCCAGGCCGTCTATGAGATCGACGACGGCCATCCGGGCGGGCGGACATGGCCGGAGGTGCTGGCCATCGCGTCGAAGAACATGAACGTGCGGCCGGTCGTGTTCTCGGCGCCCGCGCCGCTTCTGATCGCGGGCGCGGCGGCTTATGAGGGGCTGGCCCGGGCCGCGGGGCGGACCCCGATGGTCACGGCGGGCAAATTGCGGGAGTTGTGCTGGCCCGACTGGCATTGCACGCCGGGTGCGTTCGAACAGCGGTTCGGCTGGCGTCCGGCGCGTGACCTGGAAAGCGGCTTGCGCGAAACTCTGGATTGGTATCGAAAGGCTGGCTGGTTATGACGGCGGGGACAGAAGGACGATGAGCGGAGCCAACGGAGGCAGCCACGAGCGGATCCTGGCGGCCATCCGGCGCGAGCTGGAGCCCCATAATCCGGGCAATGTGGAGCTTACGGAGTCCACTGACATCCTGGAGGACCTGAGCGTCGACTCCATCGCCGTGATGGATATGGTCTGCGCGCTGGAGGAAGAGTTCGACGTCATGATTCCCCTGAACACGCTGTCCAATGTCCGCACCATCGGAGACCTCGCCAAGCGGGTCGAAGACGAGGCCGCGCGGCAATGACCAAGGACCTGTTCGACAAGTTCGCCCAGCTGGGCACCGGGGTCGAAGGGCTGAAAATGCTCGGCGGCGATCCGTTCTCCGTGACCATGGAAGAGGTGTCGTCCCCGACCGAGGCGGTGATCGACGGCAAGCCGACGGTTCTGTTCGGCACCAATAATTATCTGGGCCTGACCTTCGACGATGCGGCGCAGGAAGCGGCCATCGACGCGGTGCGCACATTCGGCGTCGGCACGACGGGCTCGCGCGTCGCCAACGGCACCTACAGCCTGCACAAGAAGCTGGAAGCCGCCGTCGCCGCCTTTATGAAGCGCGAAAAGGCGATGGTCTTCACCACCGGCTATCAGGCCAATCTGGGCTTCCTGTCCGGCTTCGTGGGGCGCGACGAATACATCATCATCGACGGCGACAGCCACGCCTCGATCTATGACGCATGCAAGATGTCCGACGCGACGGTGCTGCGCTTCCGCCACAACGATGTCGGCGACCTGGAGCGCGTGCTGCGCAAGCTGGGAGATCAGGACCGCAACAAGATGGTGGTGGTCGAGGGCATCTATTCGATGCTGGGCGACCGCGCGCCGCTGAAGGAAATCGCCGACCTCTGCACCAAGTACAACGCCTATCTGGCGGTGGACGAGGCGCACTCGCTCGGCGTGCTGGGCGAAAACGGGCGCGGCCTGGCCGAAGAGGTCGGGGTCGAGGACCAGGTGGATTTCGTGCTGGGCACGTTCTCCAAATCCGTCGCGACGATCGGCGGCTTCTGCGCGTCGAACCATCCGAAGCTGGACCTGCTGCGCATGGCGTGCCGGTCCTATCTGTTCACCGCCTCCATGCCGCCGCCGCTGGTCGCCACCGCGATCGCGACGCTGAAGATCATGGAAGAGCGGCCGGAGCTGCGCCAGCGCCTGCGCAAGAACACCGAGGCCTTCTATGGCGGGCTCGCCAAGATGGGCTTCTCTCTGGGCCCGGAGCCGAACCCCGTGGTGGCGGTGAAGCTGCCGGGGCTGGAGGCGCTGATGGGCGCGTGGCGCGGCCTGCTGGACCGGGGCGTCTATGTGAACGTGGCGCTGCCCCCGGCGACGCCGGCGAACACCTATCTGCTGCGTTGCTCGGTCTGCGCCGCGCACACCGACGAGCAGATCGCCAAGGCGATGGACGCCTTCGCCGAGCTGAAGCAGGAACTGAGCCTGCAGACCGCCGCCGAATAGGCGGACGCGTCAGCGGCCAACCTCAGCGGATCGCCCGTGTTCTGACCAGCCGCCACAGGATGGCGAGCTTCTGCGCGCGCGATTTGCCCTCGGTGCTGACCGGCGCGCCGCTGTGCCGGCCGATCTTCCAGATCGCGTAGTCGACGCCGCCCTCGAAGGTGAGGGCGGACTTGACGATGCGCGCCACGGCCAGCCCCTTGCCGAACACGCGCCGCCGCGCCCAGGCGCGCTGCGCGCCCTCCGCCGTTCCGCGAGTCTCGCCCACGGCGTTCGCGATGGCGTCGTAATAATCGGCGTTGGCGCGATACAGGGCGGCGGCCTGGCCCGGCGGCTCCGAGCGCGGCTCGGCGCGATAGGATTCGGAGAAGGCGCGGGTCCAGATGTCTTCGGGCGCCGCGCCGGCCGGCAGCAGGGGCGCGGCCGAGCCCAGCATGGTGCGCGCGGCGCGCGCCAGCGCGGCGATGACCTGGGCTTCGGCGTCTTCATCGCGCGCCCAGACCAGCGCGTTCGGCTGGGCGAAGCGGCCCCAGATATAGGAGGAGAATCCCTCCGGCCCGCAGCGGCGCACGAATTGCGGCAGGGTCATCAGCGCGTATTTGGCGGCGGCGGCGCGCCCCTCGCCGGCGGGCAGGAAATGCACGTTCGGCTGGTCCAGCGCGCCGAGGGCGCGGGGCAGGGCCTTGGCGTAGGCCGGGCCGATCCGGTCCACCAGCACATAGAAATCCAGGATGCGCCCATCGACCTGGCCGTCGCGCAGGGTGGAGCCGTACATCAGGATGGCGGCGACGCCCGGCCCGTGACGGCCGCGCAAGGCGTTCGCGTGGGCCTGCGCCTCCGCCGCGGCGGGGCCGGGCGGGGGCGTGCGGGCGCGGCGGCACACGATGGCCTCGACCGGATCGGCCGCGGCCGTCAAAGCGCGACGAACCGGGCGCCGTCCTGCGCGGTCAGGCAAAGCGGCGTGTGGCTGGCGGCCTCGAAGAACTCGCCGTCCATCGCGAAGCGGCCGTCGAACGCCAGCTGGGTCTCGTGCGCGCCGCGGCTGTAGAAGCGGTCGGCGGGCAGGTCGCGCACCTCCCCGCCATAGAGCAGGCGCGGCAGGCGCCAGAACATGCCGCGCGGCGGATGGCGCACCATGGTGATCATCACCGGACCGGAACTGGTGTTCCAGAACGGCAGGGCGTTCAGGATATGGGTGTGCAGGGTGGAGGCGAGCACGAAGGCGCTGCGCGTGAACGGCACGGCCTGCCCGTCCACCGTCGCCTCCACCGCGTAGCCTTCCGGCGGGAAGGCCTCGCGCGGGCGGCGCACCGTCCAGGAGATGATATTGCCGAGCGAGATCAGGTCGCTGGCCCAGACCGGCAGGCCGAGCGGGTCGATCTGGCTGCGCGAGACCTCGATGATCGGCACCGCGCCGGCGGCGACCAGCACCATGCCATAGCGCGTCTTGCCGTCGCTGGAGCCTTCCACGCGGATCAGGCGGCGCTCCACGACATGGTCGGCGATGCGGCCGGCCTTGGCGGTGTCCAGCAGGCGCTGGAAGGCCCGCTCGGGCGGGCCGCTGAGGCCGCAATCGGCGGCGATCGTGTTGGAACGGCCGCCGCGCAGCACCGCCAGCGGCGGCGGCGTCGCGAACGGCTGGTCGCGCCAGAGGCGGGTCAGGACGTTGCGCACCGTGCCGTCGCCGCCATTGACGGCGATCAGCTCCACCCCCTCGCGCGCGAAGCGGGCCAGCGTCTCGTCCAGACCGCTCATGTCGGTCTCCATCACCCGCAGCACGCCGTTGCGGTCGGCGATCTCCGCAATGCGCTGCAGGCCGCGCGTGCGGTTGCTGCGGCTGAGCGGGTTGTTGATCAGGCCGATCTTCATGGGGGTGCGCTAAGCGATTCTCTGAAAGCGAAAGTTAAGGCCGGCGCCGGCGGCGCCGTCTATCGCGCGCGGGCCTGCGGCGGCGCAGGTCAGGCCAGGGCCTTCCGGTACAGGCGGTAGCGGCGATAGGGCTCGCCCACGCCGGTTTCGGCAATGCGCAGCATCCGGAGATTATCTTCAAGGATCCAGGACAGTTCGGCCTTCTGCATGCCCATCTTTTCGCCCTCCTGCGCCAGACGCTCGATCAGCGCATAGGCGAGGGCGCCGGCGAGGAAACTGTCCTGCAGCTCCTTGCGCACGCCCATCATCAGGACGCGGCAGGATTTCAGGCCGGCGACCTTCAGCCGCCACAGCAGGCGCATCGCGCCGAAGGGCAGCAGCCTGCCGTTCAGCCCGTCCAGCGCCTCATGCAGATCGGGCAAAGCGACGATCATCGCCATGGGGCGGCCGTCCATCTCCGCGATCCAGGCGAGCTCGGGCCGC
This sequence comes from uncultured Euryhalocaulis sp., assembly GCA_913055605.1. GTDB lineage: Bacteria > Pseudomonadota > Alphaproteobacteria > Caulobacterales > Maricaulaceae > Euryhalocaulis. The sequence continues at coordinate 41,556 of CAJXKJ010000011.1, forward strand.
AGCAGGGGCTTCATCTGGGCGGCCATGTGGTCGACCTCCGCCTCGGTCATCGGGACGAAGCCCCAGTTTTCCGACCAGGCGTCGTTGAAGATGTCGACGACGACGCCGATCTCCTCCCGCATCCGCTTCATGTCGAACGGGCGCAGACGGACGCGCGGATTGGCGGCGGCCTTGACCGCCAGGCGCGCCGCCAGCGGCGGCATCGGGTCGTCCAGTTCGTAGAGATAGGCCAGGAGGTCCTTCGCCTTGGCGTAGCCGGCGGCCTCGATATGCGCGCCGTACCAGGGTTTGGCGTAATTCATCAGCATCATGGCGGGGCCGTCGAAGCCGTCCACCAGAAGCCCGTATTCGTCGTTGGCGGAGAAGCTGGCCGGGCCGATCGCCTCGCTCATTCCGCGCTCGCGCAGCCAGGCCTCCGCCGTGGCCAGCAGCGCGGCGAAGACCTGCGGATCGTCGGCGCCCTCGATAAAGCCGAAATGGCCCTGCGGCCCGTACCGCTCCACATGCATGCGGTCGATCTGGGCGCTGATCCGCCCGACGGCCTCGCCGTCCCGCCAGGCGGTCCAGAGCTGGACATCGGCGTGGGCGTGGAACGGGTTCTTGGGGGAGAAATGCTCCCGCCGCTCGATCAGCAGGGGGGCGATCCAGTTCGGATCGTCGCGGTAGATGCGGTAGGGGACGCGGAGGAAGGCTTCCAGATCGGCCCTGGAGCGGACCGCGCGAATTTCGGGACCGCCCTCCACGGTTGCCCTGCGCGCCTTAAGAGGTCTTCGCGGGGCGCTCCGCCGCGGCGGGTTGCGGCGTCAGGCGTGCGACCCAGGGGTAGCGCGCCGCCATGGTCTCGTCATAGCCGAGATTGAACACCGTGGCGCTGCGCGGACGGCCGCGCATGGAGTCGCGATAGGTGCCGAACACGCGGTCCCAGCCGAAATCGATAATGCCGAAATTGGCGTTTTCGTCGTGATAGTGGTGGGCCAGATGAAGCCGCTTGATGCGGGTGAGGAATTTGCTGCGCGGCGCGGTGTTCAGGTGCTGAACGCAGTGGAAGAACTCATACACGATGGTCATCACGACGCCGGAGGTGAACGCCCCGGCCGCGCCGCCGACCCCGGCCAGCAGATAGCCGACGGGCAGGACGATGATCCCGATCGTCGGCAGCGTGGTGTACAGCGCGCCGAACAGGACGCGCAGGTCGCGCGGGTCCTGGTGGTGATCGTAGTGAATGCGCTTCCACAGGCGCGCGGTGGCCGGGTGCTTGTAGAGCAGCGTGCCGTGCAGCACGAAGCGGTGCAGGACGTACCAGGCGAACGGATAGATCAGCGCGGCCAGCAGGATCGCCACGCCGGCGCGCAGCGGCTGGTCGATGGTCATCGCCGCGATCACGCCGGTCACCGCCGCGACCGCCGCATAGGCGAGGACGCTGGGATGGACGAGGAAGGCGCGGATCAGGTCGCCAAAGCTCATCCGGTCCAGACGATTCGATTCGGTGTTCCAAGCGCCGGCTCTCACCAGCCTGTCTCCCTGTGTCGCGCCCGCGGGCGTTTCCCCCACCCTCGAAGGCGGCCTTTTAGTCGAAACGTCAAGCCACGTCACTGAAAACCAAGGGCGGTTGCTGTCGGAAAGCGTCCAGCGTGTCCTTAGGGTTCCATCCAGGAGCGGATCGTCCCGGCCCCCTCGGCCTGCACGATCCGCACCAATTGCACGGCGAACGCGAATCCGGTCCACACCGCCACGCCCGCAATCGCAAGATAGGGTGATTTTGCAAGTGCGAACAATGTCAGAATGACCAGATTCGTATTGCGGCCCGCGGCGATCAGCCGGAACCAGGAATCGAAGGCCCGCCACGCATACAGGCCCAGATTGTGTCGGCGGTAGAACCACAACTCCTGAAGCTTGCACCCGAAATAGAGCCCGACGGACATCACGGCGATCCAGACCCAGGGGCCCGCCATCTGCCCCGTCGCGGCGAGCCCGGCCAGCCAGGCGGCGTACCAGATCGGCGGGGCCAGAATGTCCGTCCCCCGGTCCAGCGCGTCGCCGAGCGGACTGGTGGCCACGGTGACGCGGGCGAGCTTGCCGTCCGCCGCGTCGGCCAGGGACGCGGCCCAGGCCACGACCAGACCGGCGGCGAACCCGCCGTTCAGGAACAGCAGCGCGGCCAGCAGCGACAGCAGCAGCACGCCAGCGGTCACCGCCATTGCGGGCACGCCCGCGCGCTGGGCCGTGCGGGCCAGATGGAAGGCGGGGTAGAGCCAGAGATATTTGGCGACGATGTCGGTCACGCCGAGATTGGCGGCGTTGTAGAGCGACCATTCCGCCCGGGGCGTGTTCTCCGCATCGACCAGACGCGCGATCGGGCGGCCCGGACGGCGGCGCAGCGATTCGTCGAAGGCGCGGTCCAGATCGGTCGGGCGCAGGACGGGCAGAGGCAGGGATTGTTCGTCGCCGATCCAGCGTCCGCCCCGCAGGAAGGCTTCCAGCTCCGCCGCGCGGCCGGGCGGGGCGGCGGCGGCCACGGCGGCCGCGCCGTCCTCGTCCAGCACCACGACCGACTCCAGCCGCAGCATCGCGGCGAACATGCGGGCGCCGATCACCGCGTCGCAGCGGACCAGCAGCACGGCCTCGTCGTCCTGCGCCTCGTCGACGATGGTCGCGCCCAGCTGCCGGGCCATGCGGCGCAGGCGCTCCCCGCCCGACAGGCCCCAGACGGGGTTCTCTTCGGTTCCGACAAGGCGGATTCGCGGCGCTGCGCTCGCGGCGCCGGACGGTTGGACAAGTTCTGTGCTGTGGGTCAAAACGCGCAGCCTACGCAATGGCCCGCGCGTGGGCAGGCAAAGGTCAGGGTATCATGGCGGATGGCGACGTGAACCCGCAGGCATACGCGTTTGCGCACCTCACCGACCCGCATCTGCCGCTGCGCCCTGGCGACGCGCCGCCCTGGATGCTGCTGGGCAAGCGGATCACCGGATACCTGTCCTGGACCGGCAACCGCCGCCATATCCACCGGCCTGAGGTTCTGGACGCGCTGATCGAAGACATTCGCGCGCAGGCGCCGGACCATGTCGCGGTGACGGGCGACCTCGCCAATATCTCGGTCGCGGGGGAATTCGCGCGCGCCGGGGACTGGCTGTCGGCGCTGGGGCCGGCGGCGGAGGTCACCGCCGTGCCGGGCAATCACGACGCCTATGCCCGCATCGCGGGGGAAAAAGGACTGGACCGCTGGGCCGCCAATATGCGCGGCGACGGCGCGCCGGACGCCGCCGTGCGCTTTCCGTTCCTGCGCCGGCGCGGGCCGGTGGCCTTTATCGGCCTGTCCACGGCGCAGCCGACCGCGCCGCTGATGGCGCACGGCACGCTGGGCGAGGATCAGATCGCGGCGCTGGACCGCCTGCTGGCGGAGACTGCGGAAGAGGGGCTGTGCCGGGTCGTGATGCTGCACCATCCGCCGGCGGGGAAGGGCGCGGCGGACTGGCGCAAGGGGCTGAAGGACCGGGACGCCTTCGCGCGCGTGATCGCCGAACGGGGCGCCGAGCTGGTGCTGCACGGCCATATCCATCACTGGGTGCTGAGCTGGCTGGCGGGGCCGGGCGGGCCGGTTCCGGTGCTGTCCGCCGCCTCGGCGTCCGCCGCCGACGTGCGCGGCGCGGAGCCGGCGAACTGGAATCTGGTGCGGGTCGCGGGCGGGCCTGGCGCCTGGCGCATTTCGGCCGAGACGCGGCGCCTGACCGGGGACGGCGAATTCGCAGAGCTGCGCTGCACGGATCTGGCGCCGTCTGCTTGAGCGGGAATGCTTGCGCCATGTTAAGCTGGGCGCGGAGGAAACATGGACAGCCCGACCGCCGGACGGACCTGGCGCTTTCCGCGCGCTGGTAAGGAGCGTGAGACGCGCCGCCGCTGGATCGCGGGCGCGGGCGGCGCCGTCGAGCGCTACCTCCTGCGCGAAACGATCAAACCGATGAGTCTGGCGCTGCTGGTCACGCTGACCGCGCTGGTGCTGGAGCGGGTGCTGCGCCTGTTCGACATGATCGCCCGCGGCGGCGGTTCGTTCGACGCGGTGGCGCAGATGGCGGTCAATCTGGTGCCGCACTATCTGGGCATGGCCCTGCCGGCGGCCTTCTTCATCGCGCTGTTCATCGTCATCGCGTCCATGGACGACGGCGAGGAGCTGGACGCCCTGTACGCGGCAGGCTTTTCGCACTGGCGCCTGGTCCGGCCCTTCGTCGCCATGGGATGCGTCTTCGCGGTGCTGAGCATGGCGCTGTTCGGCTATCTGCAGCCCTATAGCCGCTACGCCTACCGGGAGGTGGCGCACATGGTGCGCAATGGTCCGTGGGACGCGCGGGTGGAGGCGGGCGTGGTGGTGGACGCGGGCGACGGCGTGGTCATCACCGCCGACGCGGTGGACGCGACGGGCCGCAACCTGACCGGCGTGCTGCTGCGCCGGCCGCGCGACGGCGGGGAGCAGGTGATCGACGCCGAGCGCGGCACGCTGCGCCTGTCGGCGGACGGGCGGCGGCTGATCCTGACCGTGTGGAACGGGGAGCTGCACCGCTTCGCCGATTCGGGCGCGAGCCAGATCGGCCAGTTCAACCAGCTGACCGTCGACCGGGGATTCTCCGCCACCATCCCGCCGTTCCGGCGGCGCGGCGGCGACGAGCGGGAGCTGACCCAGACCGAGCTGGCGGACGCGCTGGCAGGGCGGCTGACCACCGACGTTCCGCACGACCGGCTGGAGTCGGAGATGCACAGCCGCATGGCGCGGGCGCTGGCCGTGCCGTTCCTGCCGCTGCTGGCGATGCCGATGGGGGTGGCGGCCAAGCGCCGGAAACGGGCGCTGGGCATCGCGGTCGGCGCGGCGATCCTGGTGATCTTCCAGAACCTGTTCCAGCTGGGCGAGAGCCTGGGCGATCTGGGGCTGGTGCCGCCGGTGATCGCGGTGTGGACGCCGTTCGCGGTGTTCGCCGGCTTCTGTATCTGGGCCTTCACCTATAGCAGCGCGCGGCCGGGCCGGAACGCCTTCACCGGCATGTTCCATACGCTGGAGGCGCTGATCCGCCTGATCAACCGCGCATTCCTGCGGACCCGTTCGCGCCTGCTGCGCCGGTCGGCCGAAGCATGATCCTGGCGACGTATCTCACGCGGCTGTTCGTCGTGCGCGTTCTGGGCGCGCTGTTCGGCTTCGCGGCGCTGGTGGAGATCCTGGACCTGTTCGACATGGCCGGGACGATCCTGGAGCGCGGGGAGGGGATTGCGGGGCTCGGCCGCTACGCCCTGCTGCGCCTGCCGGTGATCATGGTCGACGTGGTTCCGTTCGCGGTGCTGATCGGGGCGCTGTTCACCTTCATGGCCGTGGCCTCCAAGAGCGAGGTGGTGGCGATGCGCGCGCTGGGCCTCGCGCCCCAGCGCATCATCATGTTCCTGGTCCCGGCGGCGCTGGCGGTCGGCGCGCTGCATGTGATCGCCAGCGACATGCTGGCGCCGCCGGCGGAGACGGCGCTGCGCGACTGGCTGCTGCGCAGCGCCAGCGCGGAAGCGCCGTCCGAAACCGCCGAATACTGGATCCGGTCCGGGCCCGTCCTGGTCGGCTTCGCCTCCGCCGCGCCGAACGGATCGCAGCTGGATCACGTACTGATCTATGAGCGCGACGCGGGAGGACAGCTGGCCCGCCGGATCGCCGCGGCCAGCGCCGTCTATGAAGGCCCGCTGTGGCTTTTGTCGGACGTGGCGGTGAACGAGACGACCGCCGACCGCCGGGTCAGCCATGACGCGATGGAGATCGATCTGCGCATGGCGCCGGACGACGTGCTGGAGCTGTCGCAGCCGCTGGAGCATCTGTCCTTCGCCCAGTTGTGGGAGGGCGCGACGGGCGGACCGACGGGGATGCGCAGCCAGGCGTTCTTCAGCACGCGGATGATGGCGATGTGGGCGCTGGTGGCGACGCCGGCGATCATGCTGGTCCTGGCCGGGCCGATCGCGTTCGGCTCCACCCGCAGCCGGACGATCGGCCTGCAGGCGGCGATCGCGCTGGGGCTGGGCCTGCTGTTCGTGCTGGTGGCGGGAATCCTGCGCACGGTGGGGGAATCGGGCGTGGTGACGCCGCTGCTGGCGGTCTGGGCCGCGCCGCTGGGCTTTGCGGCGCTGGCGGGCCTGCGCATGGGCCGGACCGGGCGATAGAGCCATGCGGCGGCGAGGCCGCAGGCCTGCGACCGTCAGGGATGGACCTTCCGGCCACGAAATGATTGAAAGCGGCGCGACAGCGGCGCTAGACCGCAATTCCCCCGAATCCCAAGGAAGGCAAGCAGAGCAATGAAAGTCAGCGGAGCTATTGCGGAAATCCTCAAGCGTGAGGGGGTCGACGTTATTTTCGGCTATCCGCGGAACCGCGTCCTGGAAGACGGCGCGGCCGCCGGTATCCGGCCGATCATTGTCCGCCAGGAACGCACCGGGGTGCACATGGCCGACGCCCTGTCCCGGATGACGCGCGGCAAGCGCATGGGCGTTTTCGCCATGCAGCACGGCCCGGGCGCGGAAAATTCCTGGGGCGGCGTGGCGCAGGCCTATAGCGAATCCATTCCGGTCCTGGTGCTGCCGATGGGCTATGCCCAGGCGCTGCAGCACGTGCCGGACAATTTCAACGCCACGATCCAGATGGCGTCGATCAGCAAGCACGCCGAGCCGATCAATATCCCCGCCGAGACGCCGAACATCATGCGCCGCGCGTTCACGCAGCTGCGCAACGGCCGCCGCCGCCCGGTGGTGGTCGAGATGCCGTGGGACGTGCTGCAGGAGAACTTCAAGGGCCGGGTGAACTACAAGCCGGTTCTGGAGACCCGCTTCGCGCCGGACCCCGACGCGGTGAAGACGGCGGCGAAGCTGCTGGTGAAGGCCAAGCGCCCGGTCATCTATGCCGGCCAGGGCGTGCACTGGGCCGAGGCCTATGAAGAGCTGCAGGAGCTGGCCGAGCTGCTGGCCATCCCGGTCTGCACCTCGCTGGAAGGCAAGTCGTCCTTCAACGAGCATCACCCGCTGGCGCTCGGCTCCGGCGGCGCGGCGATCCCGAAGACGGTCCGCCACTTCCTGGACGAGTCCGACGTGATCTTTTCGGTCGGCGCCTCGATGTCCCAGACCTCGTTCGGCGTGCAGCTGCCGCGGAACAAGAAGGTCATCCACAACACGCTGGATGAGATGGACATCAACAAGAACATCATCGCGGAGTGCGCGCTGCTGGGCGACTCCAAGCTGACGCTGCAGATGATGATCGACGCCTGCCGCGACCTGCTGAAGGGCGAGAGCCGCGATCCGTCGGAAGTCCATGCCGAGATCAAGGACATCGAGAAGGGCTGGATGAAGGAGTGGCTGCCGCTGCTCACCTCCGACGAGACGCCCTTCACGCCGTATCGCGTGCTGTGGGACCTGCAGCACACGGTCGACATGGACAACACCATCATCACCCACGACGCCGGCAGCCCGCGCGATCAGCTGTCGCCGTTCTGGAAGACCACCGCGCCGCTGTCCTATATCGGCTGGGGCAAGACGACCCAGCTGGGCTATGGGCTGGGCCTCGCCATGGGCGCGAAGCTGGCCTGTCCGGACAAGCTCTGCATCAATGTGTGGGGCGACGCGGCGATCGGCTTCACCGGCATGGATTTCGAGACCGCGGTGCGCGAGCGCCTGCCGATCCTGTCCATCCTGCTGAACAACGAGGCGATGGCGATCGAGCTGGACATCATGCCCGAGGCCACCAAGCGCTATCGCGCCACCGACATCAGCGGGAACTACGCCAAGTTCGCCAAGTCGATGGGCGGCTATGGCGAGCGCGTCGAGAAGGTCGAGGACATCGTCCCGGCCATCAAGCGCGGCATCAAGAAAACCCAGCAGGGGATTCCGACCATCCTGGAATTCATGACGGGCAAGGAAAAGCGCTTCTCCCGCCTCTAGGCGGCGCGCGCTTCCAGACGTGAAAAGGGCGGACCTTGCGGTCCGCCCTTTTTCTTTGCCGGTCGGGAATCCCCTAGAGGATTCCGAGCAGCCAGCGTTGCTCCGGCGTCAGATCCTCCAGCCGGGGCTGGGCCTTCGCCTTCGCCGCGCGGGCCGGCTGGGCGCCGTTGAAGTCGAAATAGGCCATCGTGTCCCGATAGGTGGCCCGCACCGGCGCGGAATTGCCGGGGCGAAGCGCAGGGGCGTTCGGGGCGGCTGACGCCGGGGCCGCGCCGAGCGCGCCGCCCGCCGCGCCCAGCACCGCGACGAAGCCGCGGCGGGTAAGGGGGGCACCCATCAGACCATCTCCGGCAATTCGGCGGCGTTGAACCAGCGGGCGTGAACCTGCGCGCTGGAGCGGAAGGGCAGGATGACGCGGGCGACTTCCTGCATTTCCACCGCGTCCACGATCACGAATTCGGACCGCATCTCCGCCGGGTTGTTGGCCACGCCGATCAGCCAGCCGTCGCCTTCGGCCGCGTCGGCGCTGCGCGGCACCATGGAGACTTCCTGCAGGGCCTGGCCCGGACCGGCGTACCACACGGCCTTTTCGCCGGTCTGGACGTCCAGCCGGATCCAGCCCGAGCCGCGGTCCTGCACGCCCGGCTCCGTGTACTGCGTGTAGCAATAGCGGTGCTCCTGGGTCAGGTAGCGGTCGTCCACGCGCACCAGGTCGCTGATCGGGTCGTCGAACACCTGTTCGGTCGCGAACGAGTCGCCGTTCAGGTCGAAGGTGAAGCGGCGCAGATGCGACCGGCCGATCGGCCCCATGTCCCCGGTCTGGGCGTGAACCGCCGGGAAGAAGGGGAACGGGTTGTTGTCGAATTGCGGGGCTTCCATCACCAGCCGGTCGCCGCTGCTGTGGCCGTTCAGCGTATGGATGATCGTGGTGCCGGACGGCGCGTCGTACCATTTCAGGTCCGAGCCATCGCCGTCGCGGCGCATGACGCCGAAATAGCCGGGCAGGCTGGGGTCCCAGCCCCAGTGCGCGAGGCCAGCCTTCAGCCGCTCCATCGTCGCGATATAGGAGAAGACGGGGATGACGATGTGCTCATTGGTGATGATGAGGTCGTGCATCATCGAGACATAGGGCGTCTTCACCCGGATCTCGTGCTTCAGCGATCCGTCCGGCCCGAAGCAGTAGAAATAGACATCGTCGGTACAGAGGCCCGTGGCCTCGTAGCCGAATGTCCAGAGGTCGCCGGTGACCGGGTCGGGCTTGGGGTGCGCGGTGTGGGTCTGGGACGACAGCTTGCCGCCGAAATCGTAGAAGCCGCGCGTCTCCAGCGTGTTCGGGTCCAGCTCGATCGGCGGGGCGTCTTCCTTCAGCGCGAACAGCTTGCCGGCGAACGCCATCGGCGTGGTGTTGGCGACCGTCCGCTCCCACGGCTTCTCCATCGTTTCTTCCTGGATGGAGGGATCGTCGGTGAAGGGGTTGCGGTAGACGCCGTAGAGCTGGCGCCCGGCCTCCAGATTGTTCACGAAGCGCGGGGTGCGCACGAAGCGGCCGCGATAGGCCGCCCGGCCGTTCTTGATCCGGAACGTGCTGGTGTAGCCGTCGGCGGAGAAGGGGACGTCGTTGGGATAGAGCTGGGGGTAGTACCAGTCCGGCCCGGTGCGGACGAAGACGCCGTCCAGCTCAGGCGGGATCGTTCCCTCGACCTCGCAATCCAGAATTTCGGCGTCATAACGCATGGGCGCGGCGAAGCCGCCCGGATGCGGGCCGTCGCTGAAATCGACCATGAGGTTCCTCCCTGAAACCCTATTTTGTTGACTTGAGTGTGAGCCCGCGCGCCGCCAAATACAACCGGACGTCCCGCCGCATGACCTCCGGTTTTCGGAAGCTTTCTATTTGTTCATGCAGGCGAAATGACGCCGTTCATGTTGCAGCCATATTCCCCGTTCCATAGTGCGTGCGAAGGCCGGAGGACGGAATCGTCCAAGGGTCGAATACGCGAGGCCGATCGGGTAAGTGGAACCCCGACGGCGGCGAGGAATTAGCCGCGGACGCCGGCGAGGCCGGACCCGAAGGAGCAGGGAGCAGACAGATGAATACGTTCGCAAAGATGGGCGCAAAGATTGGCGCGATTGCTGCGGTTTCGACGGCGGCGCTGGCGGCCGGCACGGCCCTGGCCCAGGTCGCTCCCGCGGCGGACCATGCAGCGGCGGAGGCCGCCGTGGCCGAGCGCATCGAGAAGCTGGAAGCGCTGGGCGACATCATGGACGGCCAGGTCAAGGCGATGGTCATGGGCCGCGCCGACGCCGATCCGGCCGTGATCGAGGAGATGCGCGTCCTGGCGGACGAGATCTGGCCGCTGTTCGACGTCGACACCAGCAGCTTCGACGACATCGAGACCCAGTCGCGCGACAATATCTGGCAGAGCCATGACGCGTTCCTGGACAAGGCCGCAACGCTGGACGTCACGCTGGTCGCGCTGAAAGAGGCCGCCGGGTCCGGCGACCGCCGCGCCCTGGCGATGGCCGCGCGCGATGTCGGCAACGCCTGCGGCGCCTGCCACGACGCGCACAAGAACGAATAGGCGCTTACATCGATAAAGTTGAAGGGCGGGCCGCACGGCCCGCCCTTTTTTTGCGCAAAATCGGGAATTTAGAGGAACGTTTACCGGCTTCCCGCCATTGCGGCCCTTACAGGCTATGATGCATGCTGGTATACCACGCGACAGGCTGGCGTGACCGGTGTTGGCAGGCAGGCCGAATATGGGAGAGCAATAAATGAAAACCTTCGTGAAGGTCGGGATCGCCGCGGCGGTCTCTGCAGCGGCGCTGGCGGCGGGTTCCGCCTGGGCGCAGGACGCGAACGCGCAGGCGCAGAACGCGGTCGAAATCCGCCAGTCCATTTTCAAGCTGATGGGCTGGAACATGGGCCCGCTGGGCGGGATGCTTCGCGGCAACATGGACTTCGACATCGAGCGCGTTCAGCTGAGCGCCGAACGGATGTCCGCCCTCGCGCCGATGATCCCGGACGCCTTCGCGACCGACACACGCGGCGCCGATGTGGAAACCGCGGCGCTGGACGGCATCTGGGACAGCCAGGACGCCTTCAACGACAAGGCCGCGGCGCTGATCGACGCGCTGGGCCAGCTGAAGGAAGCCGCCGACAGCGGCGACGAGGGCGCGACGCGCCAGGCCATGGGCGGCGTGGGCGCGGCCTGCGGCTCGTGCCACGACGATTTCCGCGCCGAAGACTAGGCGCGAACGCGTAACGACGAAGGCGGGCGGCGAAAGCCGCCCGCCTTTTCGTTTGTCTAGAAGTCGAAGCTGGGCTCCGGCGCGAGGCCGATCAGGAGCCAGATCGCCGCGATCGACACCGCGATCACGATCCCGGCGCGGATCAGCTGGGACGAAGTGATCGCCTCCTGCTCCGGCACCAGGGCGGCGGGCTTGTGGCCCGTGATCATCGGCCCAGTCAGGTTCTGCTTCAGCACCACCGCATAGATGATGATCGCCGCAACGTGCAGGCCGATCGCGATCAGGATGTAGTCGAACAGCGTGTGGTGCAGGCCGTTGAAGAACTCGGCGGTGTCGCCGCTGACGGCCGTCTGGTAGGGGCCGCTGGTGAAGATGTCGTCGTCGGCGAACAGGCCGCTGACCGCCTGGAGCCCGACCAGCGCCAGCATCAGGAACACCATCATGCTGCCCAGCGGATTATGGCCGACAGGCTTGGACTCCGTGCCGAAGGCCATGGCGCGGATATAGGCGATGATGCGCCCCGGCAGCGGGAAGAAGCTGGTGAAGCGGGCGTGCTTTGGGCCGACAAAGCCCCAGATCACGCGGAACACGATCAGGCCCAGCACCCAGTAGCCGAGCCACATATGGACGTTCAGCCAGGTGGCGTAGGCGATGGCCGGATAGTCCTGGAGCCATTCGATGCTGTCGACGCCCGGCACCGGGTTGGAGCCGTATTTCTGGGTCAGCCAGAGCAGGCCGATGCTGACCGCCAGCAGCCAGTGAAACAGCCGCAGCGGCAGGTCCCAAACCAGACGTCTTTGTTCAGCCACGCTGTGATCCTCCCGACCATGTCCCGGATTATGTGTCGTTGCGGCCCGAACGGGCCAGTTCGTTTCTTGGGCGAACGGACGCGAATTTTCAATGTGTGCGAATGCGTCCGTCCGTGGCCCCGGAATGCGGAAAGAAAAAGCGCCGGGCGGGACCCGGCGCCTTTCTGATGCGCGTCGCGATCTGCGGGCCGCCTATTTCTTGCGCCCGCTCTTGCGGCCGAGACCGGTCTTCTTGGCCAGTTCGGAGCGCTGCTTGGCGTAGTTCGGGGCGACCATCGGATAGTCCGCCGGCAGACCCCATTTTTCGCGGTATTCCTCCGGGGTGAGATCGAACTTGGTTTTCAGGTGGCGTTTCAGGGATTTGAACTTCTTCCCGTCCTCCAAGCAAATAATGTAGTCGTTCGAGATCGAACGGCGCACCGGCACGGCCGGCTCGACAGGCTTGGCTTCCGGTTCGCCGGAATGCGCCTTGGAGAGGGCGCCGTGCACGTCCCGAATAAGGGCCGGCAGGTCGCTGGACGGCAGGGCGTTCTTGCCGACATAGGCGGCGACAACGTCCGCTGTCATTTCGATGAGCGTATTGTCTTGTTCCATTGTCCTTACCGAATTCCGAAAAGACGGGCGATAAGACCCGTCTTTGTTCAGGTCAAGATCACAAGGGCCCTTTGATCTTGGAAATTGCACATCGATTCGAAGAAGTGAGCAAATTGTTCAATTGGAGGATGCGATTTAGTTGGGTTGAACGCGGCGGGTGCTTTCGCCCGGCGCGCGAGTTCATACCGGCCAGATTTGACGGTTCGCGGACGAAAACCACGCGGCCAACTATATTGGGCCGGGATCGCGCAGAACCGGGGCCGGACGGGTTCAGGCGGGGCCTTGCGCAGTCCGATGTGCGGTTTGGACATCCTGCGTCTGTCCGACTACGGCGTGAGACGTGGTTCGGGATGACCGTATCGCTTGCCCATGACAGCCGAATACTCCGGCAGAGCTGCGGGAGGTCCGCCGTGAAAGCCGCGTTGATCCGCCACAGGACTGTCGCGCCATGCCTTCCTATATTTCGGGCATGAGAGTCTGCACGGATATCGGGATCGGCGCCGGCCGGCGCGCGGCGGGGGCGATGGCGGCCGCCGCGCTGCTGGGCGGGGCGTCTTTCATCTGCGGTCCGGCGTGGTCCCAGGACGATGCGCTGGCGCTGAGCCGGGCGGATGGGGCGGCGATGCTGGAGGCGCTGGACGGGGCGGCGGACCATGGCCTGCCGGGGTTCGCGGCGAGCGATCTGCGCGCGCGTCTGACGGCCGGCGGGGCGCAGGACCGCGCGGCCGCCAGCGAGCTGGAAGCGCGTGTGCTGTCCTATGCCGACGCCCAGCGGGGCGGGCGTGTGGACCCGGGCGCCGTCAGCACGATCTGGGCGCTGGCGCCGGAGCCCTATGACGCGCGGGCGGCGTTCGCCGCGGCGCGCGACGGCGGACGGGTCGCCGCGTGGCTGGCCGACCTGCCGCCCGCCGACGCGCGTTATGACGCGCTCGTTGCGGCCTATGCGGAGTATCGCGACCTCGCCGCCGGAGCAGACTGGCCGGTGCTGCCGGACGGTCCCGCGCTGGAGGAAGGCGATTCCGGGCCTGCGGTGGCTGCGCTGCGCGCGCGGCTGGCTGCTGAGGGCTTTTCCTGCCCCGCGGAGGCGCCGGGCGAGGCCGATATGTTCGATGCATCGCTGAGATGCGCGGTCGAGGCCTATCAGGACCGGCGCGGGCTGGCGGCGGACGGGGTGGTCGGGCCGCAGACGCGGCAGGCGCTGAACATTCCGGCGGCGCGCCGCGTGCGCCAGATCGAGGCCGGTCTGGAGCGCTGGCGCTGGGGCCCGCACGAATTCCCGCCGACGCGGGTCGAGGTGAACACGGCCGCGGCCGAAGCGGTGCTGTACCGGGACGGAGCGCCGGCGCTGTCCATGCGCATCGTCGCCGGAAAGCCGTCGACGCCGACGCCGACCTTTTCCGCCACGGTGACGGGCGTGGTGCTGAACCCGCCCTGGAACGTGCCGGCGTCCATTGCGCGGGGAGAGCTGTTTCCGAAGGAGCGGGCGGACCCCGGCTATCTGGCGCGCAATCATTTCGTCCAGACCGGCGGGCGGCTGGTCCAGACGCCGGGCGACCATAATGCGCTGGGCCGGGTGAAGCTGGACATGCCGAACCCGCATACGGTCTATCTGCACGACACCTCGGCGAAGGCGCTGTTCGATACGCCGCGGCGCTATTACAGCCATGGCTGCATGCGCATGCAGCGCCCGCGCGAGATAGCCGCTGCGCTGCTGGGGACGCAGGGCTGGAGCGCGGCGGACGTGGACGCGGCGATCGCCACGGGCGAGACGCAGACCGTGCCGCTGGACCTGCCCGTGCCGGTCTATGTGATGCACAACACCGCCTATGTGCGCGCCTCCGACGGGGCGCTGATCCTGCAGCCGGACGTCTATGGATGGGACGGGCGCCTGCTGGCGGCGCTGGGCGATTCCGCCGGGCGGCATGGCGCGATGGAGGCGGCGGCCGAAACCGAATGCGCGGGCGCGCTGACCGCCGGCGCGGCGGGGTGAGGGCGCTGCACTGGACGCTTCACTGGGCGCTGCACGGGGCGGTTCGGCGGCGCAGGGCGGGACGTTATAATTTGTACGCTGGAACAGCCGCAGCAGCAGACGAGGTCATGATGCACGCGCGCACCGTTTTCGCCGCTCTCGCAATCGCCGTTTCAGGCGGCGGGGCCGCCTTCGCCGCCGAGGACGAAGCCGCGGACTCCGCCGAATGCCCCGCGGTGTTCGACGCGATCGAGGCGCCGCCGCAGCTGAACGCCGAAAAGCCGGAAGGCTATGTCGAGTGCATCGCGGCGGACGAGCTGTACGCCGGGCTGATGCAATTCAGCTCGGACTGGGTGACGTGCCGGGACGCGGCGGACGCGGCCTGCCTGGCCGATCTGTACGATCCGGACGCGGTGCTGGTGCCGGCGGACGACGAAACCCTGCACGGGCGCGCGGCGATCGAGGACTATTTCACCGATATGTTCGCGGGCCGGGACGAAGGGGAGAGCGCGCGCATGGCGCTGTCCTATGACAGCACCGACGCCAACGAGGAGCGCGCGGTGATCCTGCAGAACTGGCGCGAGGCGCGCAGCGGGCCGGGCGGCGAGGCGCGCAGCGAGGGCCGGATGCTGCAGATCCTGCGGCCCGACGGCGCCGGCGGCTGGCGCGTATGGCGCGAGATGACCAATGGCGGCGCGGTCGACGGGGAGGACTGGCCCGAAGGCCTGTTCTGAGTCCTTCTGGGGCCTTCTGAATTCTTCCGGGCCTGCGCCCGGTCGCCGCAGGGGCGCTGTCTGGAAATTCGCCCCGCCGCACCGTACCTAGCAATCAGATGGTTTCGGCAGGACAGGAGGGCCTTTCGGATGGCTTTGACCCGGATCGTGATGCGGCTGGCGCGTAACCCCGACGCCGGTTTTCCCGACGGCGACGACAAGCAGGGATACGTCCTGGTCGCGCCGCTGGACAGCGAGGGCCGGCTGGACCCCGACGCCTGGCGCGAGGCCAAGGAAAAATGCGTCGTCGTCCGCTTTACCGAAGACGACGACAACGAGGCCGACGGCTGGCTGAGCCGGCGCGGCGAAAACTGGTATTTCCGCTACGACGAAGAGGACGAAGGGCCGGACGAGCCGGCCTTCAAGCTGGGCGACCACCAGCTGCGCATCGGCGACTATGTCACCATCCACGACGCCGACGGCGACGACCTGACCTATACGGTGACCGACTCCCGGCCGCTGTAGCGCAGCGGCTTGGCGGCCTAGCGGTCGACGGGCGACAGCACGAAGTCGAAATCGACGCGCACGTCCGGCTTGCGCTCCAGATCGTATTCCAGATTGTCGTCCCGGCCGACGCGCTGGATCTTGCCGATCAGCGATTTGCGCACGCCGAACACCGCGTCGGAGTCGATATATTCGTCGCCTTCGAAGAACAGCTCGGTGACGATGCCGCGCATGCCGGGCGCGCTGAGCATGTAGTGCAGATGCTTGGACCGCCAGGCGTGGCGGTCGGTGGCGCGCAGGATGCGGCCGACCGGGCCGTCATAGGGCACGGTGTACGATTTCGGCAGCAGCGTCGTGTAGTAGTAGCGGCCCTGGTCGTCCGTCTTGAAGACGGCGCGCATGTCGAACTTGTCCTGCTTGGGATCCTGGATCGGATACATGCCGGAGCCGTCCGCCTGCCAGGTGTCGACGGTGGCGTTGGGCAGCGGGTTGCCCAGCGTGTCGCGGACGACGCCGTTGGCCAGCATCACCACGCCCTCGCGGTCGCCGGACAGGTCTGCGCCCAGCTCCTTGGCCGGGGCCTCGGGCAAATAGAAGGGGCCGAGATTGCTCATCTCCGTCCCGCCGCCCTTGGTGTTCACCATGTCCACGACAGCCGACAGGCCGAGCACGTCGGACAGCAGGATGAATTCGTGGCGGTCGGGGGTGGAAATCTGGCCGCAATCATAGAGGAAGTTGAGCGAAGCCAGCCATTCCTCCTGCGTCAGATTGGTTTCCCGCACATAGTCGTGGAGATGCTCCACGAGTTTATCGAGCAGAAAGACCAGACGCTCATTGCTGCGGTCACGGAACGAGTCTTTCACCGCGTCGGTCACGGTGAACTGGTTGATGTCCCTCACAGATATTCCTCCCCAATACCCATGCCGCCTCGCCGTGTCTGCGCACGGCCCCGGCGATTGTGATTGTCGTTAGCCGCGCGGGCTGACCACCGTTCCGTCGGGCATGACGGTGTCGATCCAGGCGGCCGCGGGGCGGCCGTCCTTCATCGGGTTGCCGTGGACGGTGACTTCGGTTCCGGCGGGGAACGTGTTCTTGCCGATCCCCTGACGCATCAGGGTGCCGGGGCCTTCGGCCTCGAACCCCCAGGTGGTTTTCGTGCCGTCTTCTTCCTCGATCTCGATGATCAGCCAGGAATGCGGATTGGTGTACTGGAACTCCACCACCGTGCCTTCCAGCTCCACGGTCCTGGTCTGGTCGAACATGGCCGTCGAATGGTGCGCCATGGCCGGAGCGGCGGCCACGAACAGGGCGGCGCCGGCCAGTCCAAGAATGTGTGCGGTTTTCATGTTCCTATCCCTTTACGCCGGCGCGCCCAGAAGATGATTACAGGCTCTTCATGTTCACGCCCGAAAGCGTCCCGCGCTTTTGCGCAGGTTTACATGGGTTCGCGGCGGTTTCCAAACCGCCGCCGCTGTTCCCCTCAGCCCTTGGCCGGCGGCCCGTCATAGGAAATGGCGAGGTCGGCGTGGTGGGACATGATGAAGCCGATCTGGCGCTTGGACTCCTCGGTCAGGTGGGCGATCAGGCCGGCGGTGCGGGCCAGCAGCGGCACGCCCTTCAGCCCCTCCAGCGGGAAATCGATGTCCAGCAGGATGGCCGGGATGGCGCCGCTGATATTGATCGGCAGGGCCCGCGGAATGACCTCCGGAATGACCTCCGCCACGGTGCGCAGCATGGCGATATGCTTGCCGGACACGCCGCGGTCGTCGGCCAGTTTCAACAGGACATTGGCGCGAGGATCGCCGCCGGAATGCTGGGGGTGGCCGTAGCCCGGGATGGGCTGTTTGGTCTTGCGCATCTCGGTCAGGGTCTCCAGCGCGACCGCCTTCGGGTCTTCGCCGGTCTCCTCGGCCTTCTGCACCAGGGCGGCGAGGAAGCGGCCGGCGGATTCCGAGCTGCCGAACACGACCGAGCCGCAGCCCAGCAGGCCGGCGGCGACAGCGCCGTGGAAGGCCTCCGGCGAGGCATCATAGGTCATGCGCGCGGCCTGGACGCTGGGGACCAGGCCATGCTCGGCGATGGAGACCAGAAGGGCGTCGATGAAGAAGCGCTGTTCCTCCGTCGGCTCCTTGCCCGTCACCAGGAAGAAGAAATAGTCGGTGAAGCTGATTTTGCCGATCAGCTCGCTGCAGAGGTCCTTGCCGCGGACCGTGACGCTTTCGGCGTCGGACGTCGCGATGGCTGTGTGGGGCTGGTCCTGCTTGCCGATACGCATGGGCGGCTCCCTTTTTTTGACTGGTTATAAAATTGACGCGAGGGCGCCGAACTCTCTAGGAGACAGGAAACTAAAAGTGGAGAGGAGACGGGCGCAATGCTGAAGGTTCTGAACGGGGTGAAAGTGCTGGAGATGGGCACCTTCATCACGGGGCCCGCCGCCGGCATGTATCTGGCCGATATGGGCGCGAACGTCATCAAGGTCGAGCGCCCCGAAACGGGCGATCCGTTCCGCGCCTTCAAGGGCGGCCTGTATAGCCCGCACTACCAGACCTATAACCGCAACAAGCGGTCGATCACGATCGACACGAAGAACCCCGAGGACCTCGCCACGTTCGACGAACTGGTGAAGGAGGCCGACGTCTTCATCCAGAATTTCCGGCCAGGGGTCGCCGACAAGCTGATGGTCGGGGCCGAGCGGCTGCAGAAGATCAATCCGCGCCTGGTCTATGTCGCCATTTCCGGGTTCGGGAAGGACGGGCCGAAAAAGGACCGCCCGGCATACGACACGGTCGCCCAGGCGGCGTCGGGCTGGCTGCGCCTGCTGATCAACCCGGCCAATCCGCGCGTGGTGGGCCCGGCCATCGCCGACGCCATGACCGGCTTCTACGCCGCGTTCGGCACGCTGGGCGCGCTGCTGGAGCGGGAGAAGACCGGGAAGGGGCGTCTGGTCGAGGTGTCGATGCTGGAGGCGATGACGCACTTCAACCTGGACGACTTCACGCATTATTTCTCGGTCGGCGAGGTGATGAACGCCTATAGCCGCCCGAGCGTGTCGCAGTCCTATGTGATGGAGTGCAAGGACGGCAAATGGGTCGCCCTGCACATGTCCTCACCCCAGAAATTCTGGGACGGCCTCGCGGCCTCCATCAAGCCGGACCTGTTCGAGGACCCGCGCTTCGCCGACCGGCCGGCGCGGATCGAGCACCAGGAAGAGCTGATGGCGGTGATGCGCCCGATCTTCAAAACCAAGACGCGCGACGAATGGTGCGACATCCTGGCGGCGAACGACGTGCCGCACAGCCCGATGTACGACTCCACCGAGGCGCTGGAAGACGAGCAGGCCAAGCATCTGGGCATCAAGGTGAAGGGCCAGCACCCCGAAATGGGCGAGTTCACCACCGTCCGGTTCCCCGTGAGTTTCGACGGGGAAAAGGCGACCAGCGTGACGCCGCCGCCGACCCTGGGCGAGCACGACGAGGAAGTGCGCGCGATGCTGAAAGCCGAATCCGGGATGGAGAACTGATCTCCCTCCCGGCCGGCGTCAGGGTGTCCGCCTAGTTCGGCTGGCCGCCGCCGCCCGTTAGAAACGCGAAAGCCCGCATCCTTGCGGATGCGGGCTTTCGACGTCTCGGCGTCTCCGCCTATCCCAGCCGTGCGCGCACCAGCGCGGCGCCGTCGGCCAGCGCCTTGCACTTGGCGAAGGCCACGTCCCGCGGGGTGTATTTGAAGCCGCAGTCCGGCGCCGGGATGATCTGCGAGGCCTTGTGGTGCTCCAGCCCGCGCTCGATGCGCTCGGCCACCAGTTCCGGGGTCTCGACCTCGTTGGTGGACAGGTCCAGCACGCCCAGGATGATCGTCTTGTTGGGCAGCTCGTCCAGGATTGCGCAGTCCAGATTGGATTGCGCGGTCTCGATGGAGATCTGGTCGATGGCGGTCTTTTCCAGCTCGGGCAGGAAATTATAGCCCTCCGGCCGCTCATGGATGATCTGGGCGTAGCCGAAGCAGATGTGCAGCGCCGTGGTGCCGGTGACGCCTTCCAGCGCCCGGTTCACCGCGTCCACCCCGTATTCGCGGGCCGCGTCGGCGCGGGCCTGCATATAGGGCTCGTCGATCTGCACCACGTCGATCCCGGCGGCGTGCAGGTCCTTGATCTCCTGATTGATCGCGGCGGCGTAGTCCATCGCCGCGTCGGCCAGCGAGGGGTAATAGTCGTTCTGCGCCTGCTGGCTCATCGTGAACGGGCCGGGCACGGTCAGCTTGGTGATCCGGTCGGTGTTGGCGCGCAGGAATTTCGCGTCCTCCACCTGGATCGGACCCGTGCGGCTGATCTTGCCGACGATGCGCGGCACCGGGTTCGGCTCGCCGGAGCGGTCCAGCGCCGTGCCCGGATTGTCCACGTCGATCCCCTCCAGCGCCGTGGCGAAGCGGTTGGAATAGGATTCCCGGCGGGCCTCGCCGTCGGTGATGATGTCCAGCCCGGCGCGTTCCTGGTCGCGGATCGCCAGCAGGGTGGCGTCGTTCCAGGCTTCCTCGATGAACTCCTCGGGGATGCGCCACAGCTCCTTGGCGCGGGTGCGCGGGGGGAACCGGCCCTTCAGCTTGGCGTGGTCCAGCAGCCATTCCGGCTGGGCGTAGGATCCGACGAGCGAAGTCGGAAGCAGTCGCGACATGAAATTCCTCCCAGAGGGTCCGTTTGAATTTTGGCGGAGTATGAGGGTTTGGCGCGGGTCCGCAAGCCAAGCTATTGCGGGCCGTTCGGCGGGCCGGGGATGGCGCCGTAGACCGCGCGGCGGGCGAATTTCCAGACCCCGTCCTGGCGCACATAGTCGTCCTCATAACGGGCGACGATGGCCATCATCGGCCCTTGCGGGCCCGGCACGACGAAGGCGGACATGCTGGACCCCGTGGCGGTGTCGCCGTCGACCACGATGTGCTCGTTGAAGAAGACGTGGCGGTTCGGCTCGCCATAGCCGGACGGGTCGGAGGCGATGATGTCGCGCAGGAAGACCGCGATCTCGCGGTTTCCGCTGATCGGCTCCGCGTTCGGGCCGCCGACATATTCGGCGTCCGCGGTGAACAGATCGGCGAAGGCGGCGAAATTGCGCGTGTCCAGCGTGCGTCCATAGGCGTGCAGGAGTTCGCGGATGTCTTCGCGTGCGCGGAGGGCGGCGACTTCCTCCTGAAGGATGGCGAGGGGATCGGGGGCGGCCTCGGCCTCCTCAAGGGGAGCCGGCTCGGCGGGGTCTGCTTCCGCCGGGGCGTCCTGGGCGTGGGCCGCGCCGCAGAGCGTCAGGCACAGCGCGAAAAGCGTGAGCTTGTGCATGTCCGTAGTCCTCCCGCAGCCAGCATAGCGCGCGGAGGCGGTTGCGTCTCCGACGGCAGCGGGGAGGGGAGGCTAGCGGGAGGCCTGGGCCAGTTGCGCCAGCGCCATCACGGCGGCCGGGTCCGGAATGTGGGGGACGGCCTGCAAGGAGGGCGTCTCGACCCCATCCTGCGGGCAGTGCCGCGCACAGAGATGCGCGGCGAGGTCCGCCAGGTCGCCGGCGAAGGTGCCGGGCCGGGGCTCGCGCATGGCGAGGGTGAAGAAGGGGTCCTGCAGCCCGGCGTCCGCGCGCGCCGCGGCGATATCGCCGGTCTCGCTATAGGAGGCGGGCTGGATGGGCGCGGAGGCGGAAGCGGCGGAGCGCATCCAGGCGTCCGTCGGCGCGAGCGCGTAGATCGCGCCCAGAACGAAAAGCAAGTTCAAGATCCGTGTCATCTGGCACAGTCTTCGCGCAATCCCTTTTCCCACCGGAGGGATTGCAGGAACCGGCCCCGCCAACGGCAATCTAAATCAACTTCGCCGCCAGTTCGTTCCGAAAAAGTTTTTCCATTGTTATGGTTAACGGGAAAACTTCATGCAGCGGCAAGCGCTTAGGAGCAGCCGGTCTGGCTGCCGCAGGTGTCGCATTTCAGGCAGGCGCCGGCCCGGACCAGGGTGAAATGGCCGCAATCAGGGCAGGCGTCGCCGGGAACGGTATGTTTAGGTTGGTCGAAGCGGAACGATTTTTGGATCATCAATCGTCATGGGCTGTTCGGGCAACGCAACCCCAGCAACCCGTTCGAACATGGACGACGAGAGCCCGACCCGTTGCGCTATTGCGCGGGCGCCACCATCGACTGCTTTGTCCAACGCAGCCAGCGCCGTTGGCAATAATTCTGGCGTCTCTACAGGCATCCTTTCATCGTCATCGTATTTTTCCAGCTTGGCTTGACCCGTTTTCACAAGGTGGATGTTAGCCGTACGGTATTGAGCTGGTGTCAAAACCCGTAGGTCATACGCTCGACGAACAATTGCTCTTACTGAAATCTTCCAGCGAAGCTTTAGCTCATAAAGCGCATGCCAATTTATCGTCCTCCCTCTGGGGAACTCCCGCAGAAGCGCTCCGCGCGGGAAGAGAAACGCGCCGGCAAAGCGGTGAGCTTGATTTTCAGTCTCACGATCACCGGTTTGAATCCCGCGGTGCATGATCAGGTGCCCACATTCGTGTGCAAAATCGAACCGCTGCCTGCACAGACTTTCTTTTAGCGAGCTGCGAACGATGATGGGGCGTCGACGATCCATAGAAAATGCGTCGACCCGTTCGGACAGATCGGCAAAGTAGGTAACAATAGTTCCTGCGTTCTCCACCACGCGCATCATGCTCTTAACTGGCCCGGTGGTGCCCAGCCCCCAGTAGCGCCTTGCTTCTTCGGCCGCCGTTTCAATTTCTTCCGCGGAGCTCACTGGCATGTCAGGAAACGAGACGCTCGGCAGTTTCAAATGCCGTTCAGCCGCAGCAATGAACTGATCAAGGATAGTCCCTCTGGCTAACACCTGACTGGTTATCGAGGCTGGTCGCGTAATGTGGCCGCGAAAATGGCATTGTTCAGGGCGAACGGTGGATGAAACTGGCTCTGCCAAGAAACCGTGCGTTACGCCCAAGACATCACAGAGCGCGTCTGTGACCTCGTCGGAAGGCGATCGAGCCCCGGTCTCTAGCTGCTGGATGAACTGGCGGGTCGCGCCTATCAGCGTGCCCACCGTTTCTAAAGAATAGCCGTGCGCCAGCCTAGCGAGGCGTAATTGCTCGCCCGCTATCTTTCCCTTCGTGTCCATGGTTCCCGGTCCGACGACCGCTCCCTATGTCGATGCGCTGGTCATTCGCCGCCAGCGTCCTTCTTTTTCGTTTCGTCGGCATCGACGTCGGTAACGCTCTCCCCAGCATCGTCACCGGCCACTTCCACGGATGGTGGCGGCAGGTCGACCCCATCCGCATCAGCAATGGTGAGAGGCGAAATGGCTCGCACAGGCTCATCCAACGGTACGGCCCATGTTAGGACTGGAGCGTCGCCGTCCAGCACAACGAACGTGATCCCGGAGATAGCTCCTTCCAAATCGGTCTCTACGGCGAGCCGGTATGCCGGATCGCACGCGAGTTTCACCAATTCTCCGGAACCGAAAAGACTGAGCTGCCAAAGTTCCGAGTATGACTGCCTCAGCGTCCTCTGTGTGGGGTCACCCGGCGCGCCCCTGTAGAACCGGATTGGCACTCCGCCAATCGTAAAAATGAACTGCATACTCGGGTCGACAATCCCCAGCCATTCGATCTCTTCGCTTGCTTCGAGAATCTGGTGCCTTTGAAACGCGAAGGCCTCGCACCCTACCGTCCACGGGGTGCAGCCGACGTTCGGATCATTGCGGTCAAGCGCATCGTATCGGCCTGCCTGAATCAGCTTTCCGACGATGATTAGGCGATCACGGGTAAGCGCGGGGTGGTGTTCCCAAGGGGTCATCGAAGCCTCCAACAACACCCCCTTTGTTGGGCAAATTTGCGATTCTGTCAACTGAGATCAAAAAAGTAAGCTGCGACCCAACACATCAACGAAAATTACATATATACAATGGCTTAGGAACAGCCGGTCTGGCTGCCGCAGGTGTCGCATTTGAGGCAGGCGCCGGCCCGGACCAGGGTGAAATGGCCGCAATCGGGGCAGGCGTCGCCGGTATAGCCGCGCTTGCGCGAGGCGTCGGTGGCGGCGGGCTCGGCGGTGATGGTCACGCCGCCGGCGCCGGAAATCGCGGGGCCGGAATCCTGGCCGGACAGGGCCACCGGCTCCTCGCTGTCCTCCTCGATCTCATCCTCGCCGTCCGCCTTCTTGCCTTTCAGGCGGGCGGGGTGGTTGGCGAAGGAGATCAGGTTGGGCGGGGTCAGGCCGCGCGCGAAGCCGCGCGAGATGTAATGGCTGGCGGCCTCCGCCGCTTCCTCCGGCGAATTCAGCAGGCCGCTTTCCTTCGCGCCGCCGCCGAGCCCGTCCGCCGCAGACGGCGGGACATGGGCGAGGTCTTCGCGGCCGAGATAGGAGACGGCCAGTTCGCGGAACAGGTAGTCCAGGATCGAGGTGGCGTGCTTGATCGAGTCGTTGCCGGTGACCGGGCCGGCCGGTTCGAAGCGGGTGAAGACATAGGCCTCCACGAACTCCTCCAGCGGCACGCCGTATTGCAGGCCGATGGAGATCGCGATGGCGAAATTGTTCATCAGGCTGCGGAAGGCGGCGCCTTCCTTGTGCATGTCGATGAAGATCTCGCCGAGCTCGCCGTCGTCGAATTCGCCGGTGTGGAGATAGACCTTGTGGCCGCCGACCGTGGCCTTCTGGATATAGCCCTTGCGGCGGTCGGGCAGGCGGCGGCGCTCGGCCGGGCGCTCCACCACGCGCTCCACGACCTTTTCCACGATGCGCTCCGCGGCGCGGGCGGCGCGTTCCGGCGCGCCGCGCTCGGAGGCGTCCTCCATCGCGTCCAGCGCCTCGCCGGAGAAGATGGCGGCGTTCAGCGGCTGGGACAGTTTGGAGCCGTCGCGATACAGCGCATTGGATTTCAGGCCGAGCCGCCAGGACAGTAGATAGGCGTCCGCGCATTCGTCGATGGTGGCGGCGTGGGGCAGGTTGATCGTCTTGGAGATGCCGCCGGAGACGAAGGGCTGGACGGCGGCCGCCATGCGGATATGGGCCGCGGCGCTGAGCGCGCGCGTGCCGCGCCGGCCGCACAGCTGGGCGGTGTCGAAGACCGGCAGATGATCGTCGCGCAGGTGCGGGGCGCCTTCCACCGTCATCGCGCCGCAGACCCAGACATTGGCCTGTTCGATCTCGTCCGCCGGGAAGCCGATGGCCGAGAGCAGGTCGAAGCCCGGGCGGCGGAGCGCCGCCTCGTCCAGGCCCAGCGCGTCCTTGCAGAAGCCTTCGCCGAGCACCCAGGGGGTGAAGGCGAAGCGGATGTCGAACGAGGATTTCAGCGCGCGCTCGACCGCCGCGATCTCGTGATCGGTGAAGCCCTTGGCGCGCAGGGCGGCGTGGCCGATGGCGGGGGTGCCCTTCCGCGTGCCGCGCCCCACCGCATAGGCGCAGATGTCCGCGATTTCGGCGTGGCTGTAGTGCAGTGTCTCCAGCGCCTCGGGGATCGCGTCATTGACGATCTTGTAGGCGCCGCCGCCGGCCAGCGTCTTGTACTTCACCAGCGCGTAGTCGGGCTCCACGCCGGTGGTGTCGCAGTCCATGACCAGGCCGATCGTGCCGGTGGGGGCGATGGCGGTGAGCTGGGCGTTGCGCAGGCCGTGCTGCTGCGCCCCCGCGACGGCCTCGGTCCAGGCGGTCTGGGCGCGCTCGGCCAGATCCTCGAACGGGCAGCGAGCGGCGGACAGCGGCTGGGGCGCGATGGCGAGGCCGTCATAGGCCTGTAGCCCCTCTTCGCCCGACGCGGCGGCGGCGTGGTTTTTCATCACCCGCAGCGTGTCGGCGCGGTTGGCGTCAAAGCGCGGGAAGGCGCCCAGCGCCTGCGCCAGCTCCGCCGAGGTGCGGGCGGCGACGCCGCCGAGCAGGGCGGTGATGGCGCCGGCGGCGGCGCGGCCTTCCTCGCTGTCATAGGGCAAAGCGCGGCGCATCAGCAGGCCGCCCAGATTGGCGAAGCCGAGGCCGAGCGTGCGGTAGTCCCAGGAGCGCTTTGCGATCTCCTGCGACGGGTAGGCGGCCATGGTGACCGAGATGTCGAGCACCATGGTCCAGAGCCGGGCGGCGTGCTCGAACGCCGCGGTGTCGAACGAGCCGTCGCCGCGCACGAATTTCACCAGGTTCAGCGAGGCGAGATTGCAGGCGGTGTCGTCCAGGAAGAGATATTCGCTGCACGGATTGGAGGCCTGGATCGCGCCGTCCGCGGCGCAGGTGTTCCAGGCGTTGATCGTGTCGGAGAACTGGACGCCCGGATCGGCGCAGGCCCAGGCGGCGCGCGACAGCGCGGCCCACAGATCGCGGGCGCGGACGGACTTGGCGACCGCGCCGTCGGTGCGGCGGATCAGGTCCCAGCTCTCGTCATCCTCCACCGCCTTCAGGAAGGCGTCGGGGATGCGGATGGAGTTGTTGGCGTTCTGGCCGGCGACGGTGGCGTAGGCCTCCGAGTCCCAGTCCACGGTCAGGTCCGGAATCTCGATCTCGTCCACGCCCTGACGGGCCAGGTCCATGACGCGGGCGATGGCGCCTTCCGGCACGCCGTCGCGGCGGGCGGCGGTGATCTCCCGCTTCAGGGCGGCGTTCTTCGCCGGGTCGAAACATTCCTCATCCGCGCCGGAGCAGTTTACGCAGGCGCGCACGATGGCGCCCAGGCGCCGGCGCAGGACCGACGCGCCGGCGACGAGGGCGGCGACCTTGGTCTCTTCGGCGGTCTTCCAGCCGATGAATTCCTCGATATCCGGGTGGTCGATATCAACGATGACCATCTTGGCGGCGCGGCGGGTGGTTCCGCCGGACTTTACAGCCCCGGCCGCCCGGTCGCCGACGCGCAGGAAGGAGACCAGGCCCGAGGACTGGCCGCCGCCGGACAGCGGCTCGCCCTTTCCGCGCAGGGCGGAGAAATTGGAGCCGGCGCCGGAGCCGTATTTGAACAGCCGCGCCTCGCGCCGCCAGAGGTCCATGATGCCGCCGTCGCCGACCAGATCGTCGCGCACGGCGTTGATGAAGCAGGCATGGACCTGGGGCCGCTTGTATGCGCCGTCGGTGCGCACGGCTTCGCCGCTCTGCGGGTCGATGGCGTAGTGGCCCTGGGCCGCGCCGGCGATCCCGTAGGCCCAGTACAGGCCGGTATTGAACCATTGCGGGCTGTTCGGGGCGGCGACCTGACGGGCCAGCATGGCGCGCAGCTCGTCATAGAAGGCGCGGGCGTCGGCCTCGTGATCGAAATAGCCGAGCCACCAGCCCCACCAGGTCCAGGCGCCGGCCAGACGGTCGAACACCTGGCGGGCGTCGGTCTCCCCGGTCTGGCGTTCTTCTTCCGGCAGTTTGGCGAGGGCGCCGGCGTCCGCCTCGCAGCGGCGCAGCCATTCCGGGGCGGAATCGTCGGCGGCCGGGCGGGGGCGGGCGGGCACGCCGGCGCGGCGGAACATCTGCTCGATGCGGTGGCGCGAGGGATAGC
>CAJXKJ010000012.1 GCA_913055605.1 uncultured Euryhalocaulis sp.
GGGAGCCGCTGCTGCATTTTCTGGTCGCGGGCGCGCTTCTGTTCGGCGTTTTCGTCGTGCTGAAGGGCGGCGAGCCGGCGCCGGAGGACGAGACGACCATCGTCGTCGACCGGGCGGCGCTGCTAACCTTCCTGCAATACCGCGCCAATGCGTTCGAGCCGCAGGCCTTCTCCGCCATCCTGGACGCCATGACGGACGCGGAGCGCCAGAACCTGATCGACGCCTATGTGGAGGAAGAGGCGCTGTACCGGGAGTCGGCCGCCATGGGGCTGGAGCAGAGCGACTACATCATCCGCCAGCGCATGATCCAGAAGATGCAGTTCCTGATCGGCGACATCGCCTATGCCGGCGAAAGCGTCGATGAGGCGGAGCTCGCGGACTATTACGCGCAGAACCGCGAGGCCTATGCGGCCGCGCCCGCGATCACCTTCACCCATGTCTTCTTCGACGCCGACCGCCGCGGCGCGGACGACGCGCGCGCGGCGGCGGAGGCCGAGGCGGCGGCGCTGAACGCCGCGGACGCCGGGTTCAACGATGCGCCCGGCCACGGCGACCGCTTTCCCTTCCTGCGTAATTATGTCGATCGCACGTTCGACTACGTCGCCAGCCATTTCGGGGAGGAGTTCGCCGCCCAGGTCGCGGCGGTCCCGCCCGGCGGTGAATGGGCCGGGCCGTTCCCCTCCGCCTATGGCCAGCACGCGGTTCTGGTGACCCGGCGGACCGAGCGCAGCTATCCGGAGCTGGACGCGGTGCGCGAGCAGGTGGAGGCCGATTTCCTGCGCGAGCGAGCCGACGCCGCGCTGGCGGAGACCACGAAGTCTCTGGTGGAGCGCTACCGCGTCGAGGTGCGCGACCTTGAGGCCCCGGCCGGCGAATGATGCGGCTCGTCTGGCTGATCCTTGCCTTCGCAGCGCTGCTGTCCACCGCTGCGCAGGCGCATGACGCCCGGCCGCTGTCCATCACCATCGTGGAGCAGTCGGCGGATTTGTACCGCGTCGTGGTGCGCGCGCCGCCGACGCTGGAGGTCGAGAATATCCCGTCGATCCAGTGGCCGGCCGATTGCGAAGTGCGGGAAACCGCAGGCCTGTCCCTGGCGCCGGGCGGGATCAGCCTGATCGCCTGCCCGGGCGGGCTGGAGGGCGGCCAGGTGCGCATCGCCTATCCCGTCTACAACCCGTCGATCACCACGCTTTTCCGGATTCAGGACGCCGAGGGCGCGGCGCGCAGCGCCGTATTGCCGCCGGACGAACTCGTCTGGACCGTGCCGGAGGCGCCGAACTGGCGCACCGTTGCGCGCGACTATCTGAAGCTGGGCTTCACCCATATCTGGGAGGGGCCGGACCATCTGATGTTCGTTGCCGGGCTGATGATGCTGGCGCGCCGGCCGCGCCGCATCTTCCTGGCCGTCACCGGTTTCACCGCGGCCCATTCCATCACGCTGTCGCTGGCGACGCTGGGTCTGGTCCGCCTGCCGATCCCGATTGTCGAGGCGATGATCGCGCTGTCCATCCTGTTCCTCGCCGCCGAGCTTGCGCGGGGAAACGCCAAAAGTTTCAGCCGGCGTTTTCCGATCGCGCTCTCCTTCGTGTTCGGCCTGCTGCACGGCTTCGGCTTTGCCAGCGCGCTGCAGGAGATCGGCCTGCCGACCGGGGAGCTGGCGGCGGGTCTGGTCTTCTTCAATCTGGGCGTGGAGGCGGGGCAGATCGCCTTCGTGCTGGCCGCCGGCGCGCTGGTCCTTGCGGCGCGAAGGCTGGCTGTTGCCAGGAACCTGTCCTGGCCGCGCGCCGCGCCCGCCGCGGCGGTTCTGGGCGCCTATGCGCTGGGCGTCCCGGCGGCGTTCTGGTTCCTGGAGCGGCTGTCCGGCGCCTTCGCCGCCTGAGGCCGGTCCAGAGGCCTCGTCTTGAGACCCTGTGCAGGGCTTCGTTTCCGGACAGCAGGCCCCATATGCTAATCTCCGTCCAAAGGCGGCGCTGAATCGCCGCGCTCGCACGAGCGGGAGAGAGGGCCCATGACCACCAAAACCGCCGAGATCGCTGGAAATATGGACATTTCCCGCCGCGCCGCCCTGCAGGGCATGGCCGGGCTGGTCGTGGCCGTTGCGCTGCCCGCGGGCCGCGCCTTCGCCCAGGGCGCGCCCGCCGCGCCGCCGCTGGTCGCCGAGGCCTATGTCCGCGTCGCGCCCGACAGCACGGTCACCATCCTGTCGCGCAATCTGGAAATGGGGCAGGGACCCTATACCGGCTTCGCCACGCTGGTGGCCGAGGAAATGGACGCGGACTGGAGCCAGATGCGCGCCGAGGGCGCGCCGGCCGCCGCCGTCTACACCAACCCGGCCTTCGGCATGCAGGGCACGGGGGGCTCCACCTCTATGACCTCGACCTATGACGACATGCGCCGCGCCGGTGCGGTCGTCCGCGCCATGCTCGTAGCCGCCGCGGCGCAGGAATGGGGCGTGCCGGCCGGGGAGATCACCATCGAAAACGGCGTCATGCGCCATCCCTCCGGTCAGGAGGGATCGTTCGGCGATTTTGCCGAGGCCGCCTCCCGCCTGACGCCGCCGGACCCGGCGAGCGTAACGTTGAAGGACCCGTCGCAATTCCGGCTCGTGGGCCACGACCACGCCGTGCACCGGATCGACAGCCCGGCCAAGTCGCGGGGCGAGCCGGTCTTCACGTTGGATATCGACGAACCGGAAATGCTGACCGTCGTTCTGGCCCGCCCGCCGCGCTTCGGCGCGAAGGTCGCCAGCTTCGACGCCAGCGAGGCCATGGCCATCCGCGGCGTCGTGGACGTGAAGGCGTTGCCGAGCGGCGTCGCCGTCTATGCGAACGGCACCTGGCCCGCCATCGCGGGCAGCCGCGCAGTGAAGGTCGAATGGGACGAAAGCGCGGTTGAGGCGCGCAGCACCGCCCAGCTGTTCGAGGAGTATCGCGAACTGGCGCAGACGCCGGGCATTCCGGTGAACAGCCATGGCGACGTGGAATCCGCGATGGCCGACGCCGACCACGTCGTGGAGGCGTCCTATGAATTCCCGTATCTGGCGCACGCGCCGATGGAGCCGCTGAACGGCTTCATCCACTGGCAGGGCGACAGCGTCGTCGCCCGCTTTGGCTGCCA
The DNA here is from genome assembly GCA_913055605.1 of uncultured Euryhalocaulis sp. Classification (GTDB taxonomy): domain Bacteria; phylum Pseudomonadota; class Alphaproteobacteria; order Caulobacterales; family Maricaulaceae; genus Euryhalocaulis. Next base: position 3,118 of record CAJXKJ010000012.1, read on the forward strand.
GATGCCGACGACCGACCGCCAGACCATTTCCCAGGTCCTGGGCGTGCCGCATGAGAATGTGACGGTCGAGGTGATCCAGGCCGGCGGCAGTTTTGGCCGGCGGGGACAGTTCCTGAATTCCTTCGCCGAAGAGCTGGCCGAGGCCGCCAAGGCGATCGGACCGGGCCGCCCGATCAAGGTGCAGTGGACGCGGGAGGACGACATCCGCGGCGGCAATTACCGCCCGATGATGGTTCACCGCATGCGCGGCGCGGTGAAGGACGGACGCGTCACGGCGTTCGCCGACACTGTGGTCGGCCAGTCTATCGTGAAGGGCACGATGTTCGAGGCCATGCTGGCCCCGCACGGCTATGACGAAATGAGCGTCGAGGGCGTCAGCGAGCTGCCCTACGACATCGCGAACTTTGCCTGCGACGCCCACAATCCGGACGTCGGCGTGTCGGTGCTGTTCTGGCGCTCGGTCGGCCACTCCCACAGCGCCTTCGCCAAGGAAAGCTTCATTGACGAGCTTCTGTCCGCCGCCGGCGCCGACCCGGTGGAAGGGCGCCTGGCCATGCTGCCTGAGGACTCCAAAGAGGCGCGCACCCTGCGCGCCGTCGCGGACATGGCGGACTGGAGCGGTGCGGACGCCGGGCCGGGCCGCTCGCGCGGCGTTGCGGTCGTGTCGTCCTTCAACACCACGGTCGCCCAGATCGCGGAGGTCGTGGAGGAGAACGGCGCGGTGCGCGTGCGCAAGGTCTGGTGCGCGGTGGATTGCGGTCTGGCCATCAATCCGGACGTCGTCCGCGCCCAGATGGAAGGCGGCATCGGCTTCGGCCTCGGCCATGCTTTGTATGGCGAGATCAGCCTGAACGAGGGGCGGGTCCAGCAAGCGAATTTCGACGCCTATCGCTCGCTGCGCATCCGGGAAATGCCTGAGGTCGAGGTTCATGTCATGCCGTCCGCCGAGCACCCCACCGGGGTGGGGGAGCCGGGCGTGCCGCCGGTCGGCCCCGCGGTGGCCAACGCCATCGCCGCATCCGGCCGGGCGCGTCCGCGCCAGCTGCCGATGCTGGGACCCTCGGCCTAGAGCGAACTTCCCGCGTTCTTTGCGGCGATCGGGGCGGGTCCGCGTTGCGGGCCGGCAAGTCGTTGGCATTGCGCGGAATTCCGTGACCAGCGGTTAACCGTCTTTCTTTCCCCCGTCGAAATCCCGGCGCCACTAGGGGTTGTATGGGGCGGTCGGATGGCCGTCCCGCCTGCAAGCATCCCCCCGATGCGCTGATGGGACCCCGGCCGATGAACACGGCGACGCAAGGGCTGACGTTTCGCTACGTGGCGGCGCTGTGCCTGATCGCGATTTTCGCGACAGCCGCGTTCGCCAGCGTGCAGCTGGTCGTGCGCGAGAGCGACGGCTCCGCCGGCACGATCAATGTCGCCGGCCGCCAGCGCATGCTGTCCCAGCAAATCAATGTGGAGGCGATCCAGCTGGCCGTGCGGCCGGATCCCCGGCTGATGGAGCGGCTGGACCTGTCGATCATGGAAATGCGCAACGCGCATCGCGCCCTGGCGCATGGCGGCGAGCACCCCGGTCTGATCTATGAGCCGCATATGGGCGACCAGGTGCGGGCCCTGTATTTCGACGGGGACCGGTCCGTCGACGCGCTGGTCACGGAATTCCTGACGCTCGCCGAGCGGGTTCAGGACAAGGCGCGGCGCGGCGCGCTCTCCATGAACGATCCCGATCTTGCGGCGATGCAGGATCTGGGCGCGGGCGAATTGCTCGCCGGGCTGGAAGCCGTGGTCCGCGCCTATGAGCGCGCAACCGACGCGACGATCTCCCGCATCAATACGATCGAGGCCATGATCTGGCTGGCGACCCTGTTGCTGCTGGCGCTGGAGGCCGCGTTTATTTTCGCGCCACAGGTGCGGCGCCTGCGCCAGACCGTGGAGGAGCACGACCAGGCCCGGGAGGCCGACCGGCGCAAGGCGGAGTGGCTGGAGCTGACCCAGTCCATCGGCAAGATCGGCTACTGGTTCGTCGACCGCCGGAACGACACGACTTTCTGGTCGGAGGAAATCTATCGCATTCACGGCCTTGATCCGGCGACGTTCACGCCGGGTCTGGAGACCGCGCTGGAGTGCTATCACCCGGACGACCGCGAGGCCGTGCTGGAAAATCTCAAGGGCGCGGTCGAGGGGAAGGGGCCGTTCTCGTTCGAACAGCGGCTGGTGCGCCCCAATGGCGACGTGCGCTGGGTGATGTCCCGCGGTCAGGTGCGGCTGGACGAGGACGGCGAGGTCGAGGCCCTGTTCGGTATCTTCCAGGACGTCACCGAGCGGCATGAGCGCAACGCCGAAATCCGGCGCACCAAGGAACGCTACGACCTGGCGATGAAAAGCGCCGAGCTGGGCCTGTGGGAAATCGACCTGGCCACCGGCCGCCATCGCTGGGCCGACCTGATCAAGACCGTTCTGGGGATTCCCGAAAAATCCGGCGCCTTTACGGGCAGCGATTTCCGCGCCCGGGCGCATCCGGACGATCTGAAGGAATTCGAGTCGCTGGTCACCGATAAGGACTGGCGAAGCGCCTGTGCGATGGATGTCCGCGTCCGGCACGAGGACGGCCACTACGTGAACCTCCACATTCGCGGCGCGGCGATCCTGGACGTCAACGGGGAGCCCAAGCGCCTTACGGGCTCCTTCATCGACGTCACCGACGAACGCCGGATCGAAGCGGTGCGGGAGACAATCTGGGGCATCCTGACGGACCAGGGCGTCGAAACGACGGACAAGCTGAAGACGGTGCTGGAGCTGGTGCGGGCGCATTTCGGGATGCGCCTCGGCCTGATCAGCCAGATCGAGGACGGCGAATACGAAATCCGCTATGCGGTGGACACCGAGGGCGAGGTCGTCCCCGGTCAGACATTCGACGTGGAGAACACCTATTGCCTCCACGTTCTGAAGGCCGACGCGCCGCAGGCGTTCCACCATGTGGCGGAAAGCGAAATCCGCAATCACCCCTGCTACCGGACTTTCGGTCTGGAATCATATATCGGCGCGCCGCTGGTCGTTGAGGGCCGGCGCTACGGCACGGTCAGCTTCTCCTCCGCCGAACCGCGCTCCGCGCCGTTCACCAAAGCCGATTGCGGGCTGCTGCGCCTGATCGCGCAGTGGATCGGCTACGAGATCGGGCGGGAGGAGAACATCGCCTCCCTGCGCGAAAGCGAGGAGCGTTTCTCCCTGGCCGTCCAGGGGTCCAGCGTCGGAGTGTGGGACTGGCAGGACGTCAAGTTCGACACGATCCTGTGGTCCGATCAGTTCTATAGCCTGCTGGGCTATCCGCCGGGTGGGCTGGAAGGTTCGCTGTCCACCTTCCGCGACATCCTGCATCCCGACGACCGGGCGCAGACGTTCGAATGCCTGGAGCGGCATCTGCAGGGCGACGGCCCCTACGCGGTGGAATACCGGCTGCGCTGCGAGGACGGGTCCTATCACTGGTTCCTGGGCACCGGTCAGGCGGTGTGGGACGCCGAGGGCAACCCGCGCCGCATGATCGGTTCGATCAAGGATGTTCACGAGCGCAAACTCGCCGAGCAGATGAAGAGCGAATTCGTCTCGACGGTCAGCCATGAGCTGCGCACGCCGATGACGTCGATCATGGGGGCGCTGGGCCTGATCCGCTCCGGCAATTTCGGGGAGATCGACCCGCGCGCCGCGCGCCTGCTGGATATCGCGACGGGCAACGGCCAGCGCCTGGTCCGCCTGATCAACGACATCCTGGACATCGAAAAGATCGAGGCCGGCAAGATCGAGTTTACGCCGAAGGAGACCGTGCTCAGCAAGCTGATCGAAGACGCAGTGGACCAGAACGGGGCCTTCGCCGCCGAACATGACGCCCGGATCGGCTTCACAAACGAGATCGGGGCGGCGGCGGCCTATGTCGATCCCGACCGGATCATGCAGGTCCTCACCAACCTGATTTCCAACGCCGCGAAATTCACCGGCGACGACGGGCAGATCGACATCCTGGCCGTGCGCGATCACGGCCGGATCCGCATCGACGTGGCGGACAACGGGCCGGGAATTCCCCGCGCCAAGCTGGAATCCATCTTCGACAAATTCGTCCAGATCGATGGCGGCGACAGCCGCACGAACGAAGGCACGGGCCTGGGGTTGGCCATCTCCAAGGCGATCCTGGAGGCCCAGGACGGGGAGCTGCGCGTTGCAAGCGAACCCGGACAGGGCGCGACCTTCAGCATCATCCTTTGCGAGATGGAGGCGGAGGAGGCTGACGCCGCCGGCAAGGGGGACCATGGCGCGTTCAGGGACCGCGCGCGCATGCGCCGCCGCGTCCTGCATGTGGAGGACGATCGCGACACCGCCGATCTGTTCGGCCACCTGATCAGCGACGTGGCCGACGTGGACAATGTGTCTTCGGTCGCGGTCGCCAAGCAGCGCCTCAGCCGCGTCCCCTACGATCTGGTGGTTCTGGACATCCGGCTTCCCGACCAGCCGGGGCAGGTCGTGATCGAGCACCTGTTCCAGACCGATGGCGCGGAGGCGCCGCCGGTCATCATCTACTCCGTCGACGACGTCACGGGCTTCCCGCAGCCGCCCTTCGTGGCGCGGGCCTTTGTGAAGACGCAGGTCGACAACGAAACCTTGCGCGCCGCGGTGCTGGACACGCTGCGCAGCGGCCGGGCCCACGAACAGGGCGCGGCGAACCATAGACGGGCAGGATAGGAAAATGAGCGAACTCAATCATGTGGCGTGCGTGGAAGACGACAGCGACATCCGCTCGATTGTCGAGCTGGCGCTCGGCGATCTCGGCGGCATGAACGTCTCGCTGTTCGAGAACGGCGCCGCCGCCGTGGCCGGAATGGAAGAGACCGCGCCGCAGATGATCCTGCTGGACGTCATGATGCCCGGCATGGACGGGCTGGAGACGCTGTCGCGCCTGCGCGCCATGCCGGCGCTCAGCAATACGCCCTGTGTCTTCATGACGGCCAAGGCGCAGCCCAGCGAAATCCACCGCTATGTCGAGGCCGGCGCGCTGGGCGTCATCACCAAGCCCTTCGACCCGATGACCCTGGCCGACCAGGTCCGTGATTTCTGGAACGGCGACGGAGACGCCCGATGAACGCCGCCCCCAATGCCCACGACAAGATGCAGGAATTGCGCGCGCGCTATCTGGATCAGATCGCCAGCGTTCGCGACACGGTGAAATATTTCCTCCAGCTCGAAGCGCTGGGGGAATTGAAGGACGCCGACCGCGCCAAGCTGAACCGCATTGCGCACAAGGTCGCCGGCTCCGGCGGCACCTATGGCTACAAACAATTGAGCGGCGCCGCGCGCCGGGTTGAGCAGCTGACCGGGCCGGAGCGCCCGCGGGGCCAGGCGCTGCGCCATGCCTTGACCGTGCTGCTGGAGGAGATGGACGCGCTGCCCTCCATCACGCCGGAGCCGATCCGGAAGGCAGGCATGGGCGTGCCGCCCGCGCCGCTGAAATCGGCGCCGGGAACGCAGCTGACCCCGCAAAAGGGGCCGCAGGACCCGTTCGGCGGCATCCGCCAGTCCGCTGCGGCCACGGCGCCCGCGCCCGCCCGCGCGCCGGAACCCAAGCCCGCCGCCATACCCGAAGCGCCGCAGCCGGCGGCGGCCGCGCGGCAGCCCGCGCGCCAAGCGCCGAAGCCCGCCGCGCCCGCAGCCGCCAACGCCAACCGCCCGAAAATCCTGATCATCGAGGACGACCCGATCATCGTCGATATCCTGAGGACGCTGATGCAGGGCGAGTTCGAGATCGTCACCGCGGAGCATGGCCGGAACGCCGAGGGCCTGATCGCGGAGGAGCATCCGGACCTTCTGATCCTGGACGACGACCTGCCGGGTCGAACCGGGGTCGAAATTCTGGAAGCGTTCCACGGGAACGAAGATCTGCGCCGCACGCCGGCCATCATGCTGACCGCCACGACCGACCCGGCGAACGTCACGCGCGCGCTGGACGCCGGCGCGATCAATTATTTCAACAAGCCGTTCGATAGCGAGGGCTTTGTCGAATATGTGCGCTTCGTCCTCGCCAAGGCGGAAGACACCGTCCTGATCGTCGATGACGACGAGGCGGTGCGCGAAATGCTCGTCGCGAAGTTCGAGGCAAGTGGCCTGCGCACGGCGCAGGCGGAATCCGGGCTCGCGGCCCTGCATGTGCTGCGCGAAATGACGCCGGCGCTGGTGGTGCTGGACCGGATGATGCCGGGGCTGGAAGGCGGGCCGGTGCTGAACGAGCTGCGGCGCACGCCGCAATCGCGCAAGACGCCAGTCATTATGCTGACCGCATCGGAGCATCCGGGCGACGCGCTGGCCTGGCTGAAGCGCGGCGCGACGGACTTCGTCGCCAAGCCCTTCGACCCGGACGAGGTCGTGTTCCGAGGCCTGCGCGCGATGGGCCGGGACACCGCGGCCTGATGCTTTGACTTCGGTCTTTCCGCCGCCATAGGCTCCGCGCCCACGCCTTCGGGGGCAGGAGATCTGGCGGATGACCATCGGAGTGGGCCTTGCGGGGTTCGGCCTCGCCGGCCGCTATCTTCACGCCCCGCTGATCCGCGCCGCCGGCATGGCGGTGCGCGCGGTCGCCACATCGCGCACGGCGGAGGTCCAGGCGGATTTTCCGGATGCGGAGACGGTTTCCGATTTCGGGGCGCTGACCACGCGTGGCGATATCGACCTGATCGTCATCGCCACGCCCAATGCGCTGCACGCCGCACAGGCGCGCGCGGCGCTGGAGGCGGGCAAACACGTCGTGGTCGACAAGCCGGTGACGCCGACCGCCGCCGAGGCCCGGTCCCTGCAGGCCTTGGCCGACTCCCGCGGGCTGAAGCTGGCCGTGTATCAGAACCGCCGCTGGGACTCTGACTTCCTCACCGTCCGGTCGCTGATCGACGGCGGCGCGCTTGGCGCGCCGGCGCGCTTCGTCAATCGCTGGAACCGGCATCGCGCCGGGCTGCGCCCCGAGCGGTGGCGGGAAAAGGCCGGCCCCGCCGTCGGCGTCTTCTACGACCTCGGACCCCATCTGATCGATCAGGCGCTGGTCCTGTTCGGCATGCCCGACTGGGTCCAGGCCGATATTTTCCATCAGCGCGGCGGCGGGGAGGGCGCGCCCGATGACGGTTTCGACCTGCTGATGGCGAAGGGGAATGTCCGCATCGCGCTGGGCGCGGCCTCCCTGTCCGGCGGGCCGCCGCGCGAAATCCGGCTGGACGGAACCGACGCCAGCTTTGTGAAGACCGGGTTCGACGTTCAGGAGGACCAGCTGCGCGCCGGGACCGACCCCCTCGCGCCCGGATTCGGCGTGGAGCCGGCGGAACAGGCCGGCGCGGTCTGGACGCCAGACGGCGAGGCGCGCCGGGCGCCAACCGAAACGGGGCGCTGGATCGACTTCTATTCCGCCATGCGCCGCGCCATTGAACAGGACGGCCCGGTCCCGGTCAGTGCGGGAGAGGCCGCGCAGACGATCGCGGTAATCGAGGCGGCGTTCGAAAGCGCCCAAACCGGCCGCCGCGTTCCGCTGGCCTAGAAGACCAGCCTAGAAAACCAGCGAAGAGAACACCGCCCAGATCGCGCCGATCAGCAGGACCAGAAGAACGGACAGGACGATGTCCAGCCGCGGCGATTCCGGCGCTGCGGCGGCCGCCCGGTCGGTCGTCGCGATGGTCAGGCCTGCGGTCTTCGCAGCATCCGGCGCACCTGTCGCCAGGCTGACGGCGATCATCAGCGCGCCGCACACTACGAAGAGCAGAAAGGCGAAGTGCAGGAAATTGACGCCGACAAAAGCGCCAATCACGCCGCCCGCCGTATCGCCCAGCAATGCCTCGCCGGTCAGGCGCAGCACGCCGGCAATCGCCCCGGCGGCCAGCGCTGCGCCCGCGCCCGCGGCGTTCGCCCGCGGCCACAGCACGCCCAGCAGGAACACCACCGCGATGGGCGGGGCGATATAGGCCTGGACGCTCTGGATATAGGTGAAGAGCTGGCCCGAGATGACGTCCATGAACGGCACCCAGGCGAGGCCGAACACGGTCATCGCCGCCACGCCGACACGGCCCGCGGTGACCAGATGGTGATCGCTGATCGTCGGGCGCATCCGCTTCACGATGTCGACGGAGATCAGCGTCGTGCAGGAATTGAAGACAGAACTTAGCGAGCTCATCAGCGCCGCCAGCAATCCAGCCGCCACCAGCCCGCGCAGGCCGGCGGGCAGCAGGGTCTGCACCAGGGCCGGCAGGGCCTGATCCCCCTCGAACTGCATCCGGCCGGACTGCATCAGCGCCACGGCGATCACGCCGGGCAGCACGAACACGAACAGGGGCAGCTGTTTCAGGAAGCCGGCGAAGATCGTCGCGCGCCGGGCGTCGGCGACGCTTCGCGCCGACAGCGTGCGCTGGACGATGAACTGATCGGTGCACCAGTACCAGATCGCCAGGATCGGCGCGCCGAACAGGATGCCGGTCCAGGGATAATCGGGGTGGGAGATGGGGCGCCACACCGTGAACGTCTCGGCGGGCAGCGCAGCGGTCAGGCCGGACCAGCCGCCCACAGCGTTCAGCCCGATCAGCGTCACCGCCAGCGCCCCGCCGACCAGCACGAACAGCTGGACAAGGTCGGTATAGAGCACCGCCCGCAGCCCGCCCCACAGCGTATAGACGCCCGTGGCGACCACCACGATCACCGCGCCGGTCCAGAAAGGCACGCCCATCAGCGTTTCGAACACGATGGCGCCCGCCGCGATGGTCACCGAAATCTTGGTCAGCACGTAGGCGACGATGGACACCGCAGCCAGATAGGTGCGCGCGCCCGGGGAAAACCGCCGCTCCAGGAATTCCGGCATCGTGAATACGCCGCTGGCCAGATAGAAGGGCGCGAACAGCCAGCCCAGCAGCAGCAGGATCAGCCCGGCCAGAATCTCGAACTGCGCCGGGGCCAGGCCGCCCGTGGCGCCGGACCCGGCCAGCCCGACCAGATGTTCGGATCCGATATTGGACGCGAAGATCGACGCGCCGATGATGAACCAGCCGACATTCCGCCCGGCCAGGAAATAGTCCTGCGCCTCGTCGGTCCGGCGCGCGCGCAGGCGGGCGTTGAAGGCCACGGCGAAGACGACCAGGAAATAGGCGGCGACCACCGCCCAATCGAGCGCGCTGAACATTGGCATCCTCCCCGGCGGCGGCTCTTTCGGCCGGCCGCGCCCTCAGGCGACGCCAAGCCTCGCGGCGCGCCGGGGTCCTGTCAATCAAGCCGGCGGGTCGCGCCGGAAGAAGCGTGTGCCTTGTGCGGTGCAGCTTGATGCGCGCCGCCGCCCGGCTAGGCTTGGGGCGCGCCGGGGCGAAGATTCCGGCGGGGAGGGACGCCATGGGTCCGCATGTTTCGGGCGGTCTACGCCTGATTCCGCTCGCCGCGGGTCTGCTGGGCGGCGTCCTCTCGGCCGCCGGCGCGATGGCGCAATCCTGGATGGACACGTCGCTGTCGCCGGACGCGCGGGCGCGCCTCGCCATCTCGGAAATGACGCTGGACGAAAAGATCGGGATGCTGAACGGCGTCATGGCGACGCCCATGGAGGTGAACCCCACTATTGGCGTGGAACTGCCGGAGGAGGCCATTCCGGCGGCGGGCTATGTGCCGGGCGTTCCCCGGCTGGGCGTGCCGCCGCTGTTCGAGACTGACGCCGGCATCGGCGTCACCAATCCGGCCGGGCGCCTGCGGCCCGGCGACGGCGCGACGGCGCTGCCATCCGGCCTCGGCGTCGCGGCGTCCTGGGATGCGGAGATCGCGCGCGCCGGCGGGGCGATGATCGGGGCGGAGGCGCGGGCCAAGGGCTTTAACGTGATGCTGTCCGGCCCGGCCAATCAGGTGCGCGAGCCGCGCAACGGACGGAATTTCGAATATCCGGGGGAGGACCCGCTGCTGGGCGGCGTGATCGCAGGCAACCAGATCGCGGGCGTCCAGTCGAACGGCATCGTCTCCACCGCCAAGCATTTCGGCTTCAACGCGCAGGAGACCGGGCGCCACGTCGTTTCCTCCGACCTGTCCGAGGCGGCGATGCGCGAGAGCGAACTGCTGCTCTACGAGATCGCGCTGGAGATCGGCGAGCCGGGCTCGATCATGTGCGCCTATAACCGGGTGAACGGCGTCTATTCCTGCGAGAACGCTTTCTTGCTGAACGAAGTGCTGAAGGGCGACTGGGCCTATCCGGGCTGGGTCATGTCCGACTGGGGCGCGGTGCACTCCACGGTGGATGCGGCCATGAACGGGCTGGACCAGCAATCGGGCCAGCAGCTGGACGCCGAGATATTTTTCGGCGCACCGCTGAAGGCCGCCGTGGAGTCCGGCGCGGTTCCAGAGGCGCGGATCGACGATATGGCGGTGCGTATCCTGCGCTCCCTGATCGCGGTCGGCGCGGTCGACAATCCGCCCCCGGCCGAGCCGCAGGAGATCGATTACGCGGCGAACGCGCGGGTCTCCCAGCGCGCGGCGGAGGCCGGGACGGTCCTGTTGAAGAATGACGGCCTGCTGCCGCTGTCGACGGCGGACGCGCCGTCCATCCTTCTGATCGGCGGCCATGCGGATGTGGGCGTCCTTTCGGGAGGCGGTTCGTCTACCGTCTGGCCGGTCGGCGGACCGGCGGCGGAGGAGCGTCTGCGCGGCGGGATGTTCGGGTTCGGCGGCGCCATCTGGCACCCGTCCTCGCCCATGGCCGCTATGCAGGCGCTGGCGCCGGACGCACAGATTAGCTTCGTCAGCGGCGACGATCTGAATGAGGCGGCGCAGGCCGCTGGAGCGGCCGATATCGCCATCGTCTTCGTCACCCAATGGATGAGCGAGGGCAGCGACGCACTCGATCTGAATCTGCCGAACGGTCAGGACGATCTGGTCGCGGCGGTTTCCGCCGCCAATCCGCAAACGGTCGTGGTGCTGGAGACCGGCGGCCCGGTCGTTATGCCCTGGCTGGACGATGTGTCCGCCGTTCTGGCAGCCTGGTATCCGGGCAGCGGCGGCGGGGCGGCTATCGCCAATATCCTGTTCGGCGCCGTGAATCCGTCCGGTCGCCTGCCGGTCACCTTTCCGGCCAGTCTGGAGCAGACGCCGCTGTCGGCCCTGCCGGGCCTCGATCTGGAGACGACGGAGCCCGGCCCGGGCGGCCCATCCTCCCAGCCGCCGCCCTTCGCGGTGCGGTATCCGGAGGGTTCGGATGTCGGCTATCGCTGGTACGACCGGCAGGGGCTGACGCCGCTTTTCGCCTTCGGCCACGGCCTGACCTACACCAGCTTTGCCTATGACGGGCTCACGGCCACCGGCGGCGACATGCTCAGCGTCAGCTTCGACCTGACCAATACGGGAGCGCGCGCCGGGGCGGAGGTGGCGCAGCTTTATGTCACGCCGCCGGGGGGAACGGCGCACCGTCTGGCAGGCTGGGTGAAGGCGGATCTGGCGTCCGGCGAGACGCGCCGCGTCACGATCGAGGCGGACCGCCGCGTGCTGGCCAGCTATGACGAGGCCCGCGACATGTGGATCATGCCGGCCGGAGACTATGCGTTCAGCGTGGCGCGGTCCGCCGCCGATCCGGCGCTGGCCGGCGCGGCCGCGCTGAAAGGACAGGAATGGGCGCCGTGACAGGGCGCCGGGAAAGGAAGATTGCGATGCGTATGCTGGTCCTGTGGTCCGCGCTGGCGGCCGTTTGCGTTCCCGCCGCAGCAGTGGCCGAGGAGGTCGTCACCGTCCATAGCGGCCGTATCCGCGGCGTGACCGAGGACGGCGTGACCGCCTTCAAGGGCGTGCCTTTTGCGCAGCCGCCGGTGGGCGATCTGCGCTGGCGCGAGCCCCAGCCCGTCCGCGCATGGACCAGCATTCTGGAAGCCAATGCCTACGGCAATGACTGCCAGCAGACCCCGTTCCCGAGCGACGCCGCGCCGCTGGGGGCAGAGCCGGCGGAGGACTGCCTCTATCTGAATGTCTGGATTCCGGAGACCGCGGAGGAGGGCGACGACCTGCCCGTCATGTTCTGGATTCACGGCGGCGGGTTCGTGAACGGCGGATCGTCGCCGGAGGTTTATTCGGGCGAGAATTTCGCGCGCGACGGCGTGATCCTGGTCAGCGCCAATCACCGGCTGGGCCGTTTCGGCTTCTTCGCCCACCCGGCGCTGTCGGCGGAACAGGGCGGCGCGCCGAAAGGCAATTTCGCGATTATGGACCAGATCGCGGCGCTGGAATGGATCCAGCGCAATATCGAGTCCTTCGGCGGCGATCCGGACAATGTCACGGTGTTCGGCGAAAGCGCCGGGGGCTTCTCCGTCCACTATCTGATGACGACGTCGGCGGCGGACGGCCTGTTCGACAAGGCAATCATCGAATCCGGCGGCGGCCGCGACCGCCCGACGCCGAGCTTTGTCGAGGCCGAGCGGCGCGGGGTGGAAATCGCGCAATCGCTGGGCGTGGAGGGCGAGGGGCCCGAGGCGCTGGCCGCCCTGCGTGCTTTGGACGCCGAAACGCTGGAAGGCGGACTCAGCATGGCGACGATGGGGCGCGTCGCGACCATCGGCCCGATGCAGGACAGCCTGCTGCCGGTCCAGCCTGCGGACGTCTATGAATCCGGCGGCGCGGCGCCCGTGCCGGTTCTGGTCGGCGCCAATGACGCGGACTCCTTCTTTTTCGGCGGCGATCTGGAGGCCGCGTACGGCCCGTTCGGCGGGCGCTCGCCGGCGGCCGAGGCGCTGTACGACCCCGAAGGGACGGGCGACGCGGCCGCCGTGGGCACGCGGATTTCGTCCGACATGGGCATGAACGAGCCGGCGCGGTACGTCGCCTCGGTCCTGTCCGGCATGGGACAGCCGGTCTGGCTCTATCGTTTTTCCTATGTCGCCGAATCCATCCGGGACCAGTCGCCGCACGGCGCGGCGCACGCCACGGAAATCCCCTTCGTGTTCGACACGGTGGACGCCAAATACGGCGACGCGCTGACCGATACGGACGCCCGCGTGGCGGCGGAGACCCACGCCTATTGGGTGGCGTTTGCGAAGATGGCCGAGATGGCCCTGGGCGGGCTGCCCTCCGTGCCGCAATACGACCCGGACGACCCCGTCATCGTGGAATTCACTGAAGACGGGCCGGTCGTGGGACCGGATCCGATCGCCGACCGGCTGGACTTCGTGAAAACGCTGGCCGGCTCTTCCGACTGACGCCTACAGGGCGGCGGAGGTCACCAGGTCCGAGATGCGCTGGAAGCGCTCGATATTGGCGTTGCTCTCCATCACCCCGGCCGACAGATAGGTGAAGCTGATGTCGCGCACCGGGTCGATCCAGAACAGGCTGCTGCCCGCGCCATAATTGCCGAAGGTGCGCTCGGTCGTCAGCGTCCCGAACATGTGGTTGCAGATCGAGTCCCCGCGCATGGAGAAGCCGAGCCCAATATAGGCCGGGGCCGGAATCCAGCCGCGCTTGTGCGCGAGCGTCTTGTACAGCTCGTTCGGTTTTTCGCCGGTCCAGTTGCGGCTGGCGAGGTCGACCGTGGCCGGCGACAGGATGCGCACGCCGTCCAGTTCCCCGCCACGGCGCAGCATTTCGGCAAAGCGGGAAAGGTCCGGCACGCTGCACGCCGCGCCGACCCACGGCATCTCCGCATGCTCTTCCTCGAACGCCCCGTTCGGGCCGAGATCGCTGGAGCCCGGATGCGTGATCGGGAAATTGTTGCGCAGATCGGGCTTCACATGCCGGTCGCGCAAATCCTTGCGCAGGCCGATGGCGCTGGAGGTCATCTTCAGCGGCCCGAACAGATCCTCATGCACGATTTCGCGATAGCCGCGCTTTTTCGGGTCGGTCCGGCGCAGGGCCTCGCCCATCAGGACGTGATTGGCCATCGGCGAATAGGCGACCCGCTCGCCCGCCGGCTCCTGCGCGTGCACCGTCTCGATAATCGCGGCCAGGACCTCGTCGAACTTGTCGATATACATGCCCGGCTTCGGGCTGAAGACCATCGGCAGGCCGGACGAATGGCGCAGCAGGTCGAAGATGCGGATCTCGCCGCGCAGCCCGTCGAATTCCGGGATGATCTCCCCGATCTTGGCGGTCAGGGACAGCTGCCCTCGCTCGCAGGCGCGCAGGACCAGGATGTTCGTGAACGCCTTGGTGACGGAGAAGATGCTGAACACGCTGTCGGTGGTCAGCTCGCGGGAGCGGTTCGCGTCCGCATGGCCGAACGCCTCTTCCATCGCGACATGCCCGCCGCGCAGCACGCGCAACACGCAGCCATAATAGAGGTCGCGCTCGGTGTCCGCGCGGATGGACTCGCGCAGAAGCTCCAGCCGGTCCTTGTCGAAATCCTTGCTCATGGGGTGTTCCTAGACGCCGCTGGCCACCACGCCGCCATCGACGTGCAGCACGGTTCCGTTGATGAAGGTGGCCTCGTCCGACAGCAGGAAGGCCACCGCATTATAATTGTCGTCCTCGCGGCCGTTGCGGCGCAGCGGGATATTGGCGGCGCGCCGCGCATATTCCTCGTCGCTGACATTGCCCTTGGCGCCCGGCGTCGGGACGCTGGCCGGGGCCACGGCGTTCACGCGGACATTCTTCGGACCCAGTTCGACGGACAGCGTCCGGGTCAGGCCCGTTACCGCCGCCTTGATCGAGGAATAGATCGACGTCGTCGGGAATCCCTTGAACGCGACGGGGGACGAGTAGTTGACGATAGCGCCGCCGCGATCGGGGTCGTAATGCGCCAGCAACGCCTGACAGCCCCAGACCGCGGACTTGAAGCCCGCGCCCAGCATCAGGTCTAGCGTCTCCGGCTTCACATTCTCGACCGGCTCATAGATCAGATGCGCGGCGTTGTTGACCATGGCGTCAATGCGCCCGGCGCTCTTGGCGAAGTCCGCCGCCGCGGCGTGGAACGCGCTCTGGTCCGACGCGTCGAAGGCAAAGGCGCTCGCCTTACCCCCGGCGTCCGCGATCAGCTTCGCGGTCTCTTTGGCATTGTCGCCGTCGATGTCCGCGACGCCCAGAACGGCGCCCATCGACGCCAGATGCATGGCGGTGGAGCGGCCCAAGCCGCGCCCCGCGCCGGTGATGAAGACCGGCTTTCCCTCCAGACCCGACATGATCAGGCGTCCGCGGTCTGCAGGCCCAGCTTATGGATATAGAGGCTGTCCATGTATTCGCGGATCTTCCAGACCTGCCCGTCCTTCAGGTCGAACGCCCAGGCGTAGAGATTGTCGTAGGTCCGCCCGTCGGCGAATTCGCCAAGGCTGCGCGACTCCACCATCACCCGGTCGCCGCTGGACACGATGTTGGAGATATAGACCTTCGGATCGCCGGGTTTGAACATGCCGCGCACCGGGGCCAGGAATTCGTCGATGACTGCGTCGCGCGGGTGATGCACGCCGGCGCCGGGAATGTCCTTGGCGGTCGGCGTCCAGCTTGCGTCCGGGTGCAGCAGCGCGCGCAGCGCCTCCAGATCGCCACTGGACAGCGTGTCGAAAAACTCCACCACGGTGCGTTCTTGGTCGTTGGCCGGCTCGGCGCTCATACATCCCCTCCATATCCCGTTCCGGCTCTTGCGGCCGGCGCGGCGCGATACTGGCCTCTTCGCGCGCGGATTTCTATGCCCGGATTTCAGGGCTGTGATTGTTTCGGGTCGACGTCCAGCCGGACGATGCCGGGCGCGCCGGAAAGCGAGGCCGGATACAAATCCATCACCGCCGGGTCGTGGCCCGGGATGATATGGTTGTTGGACGTGGCCAGCGCCTCGATCTTCGCATAGGCGGCGAGGTACTCCTCGACATCCTCGACGATGGGGAAGGGGCGCCGCTCGATCCAGTTGCGGTAATAATGCGCGGCGTCGGAGGCCAGCACGACCCAGCCGCGCTGCGTCTTCACCCGCATCACCTGCAGGCCGGCCGTATGGCCGCCCATATGGTGCAGGGTGATTCCCGGCGCGAATTGCGACTCGCCCTCATGGAAGACGACGCGCCCGTCGAACAGCTTGCCAACCATGGCCTGGACGTCCGATGCGCTGAATGCGGCGCGCGCGCCGTGATCGCACATCCGCCTTCCGGTGCAGAACGCCATTTCCGAATCCTGGACGTGGAATCGCGCCGCCGGGAAGCGGTCCAGATTGCCGGCGTGGTCGTAATGCATATGGCTGAGGACGACGTCGGTCAGTGCGTCCGGCTGCACGCCCAGCGCCTTGAGCCCATCCTCCACCGGCCGCACCAGCTCCCGCCCGCGGGCCGCGGCGGCCTTGGCGCCGAACCCGGTGTCCAGCAGGAAGGTCCGGTCTTCGTTGCGGACGACCCAGACGAAATAGTCCATCGGCATGGGGCCGTTATGGGGGTCGCCGTCCAGAAAATTCTCGGCTGCGGTGCGCTTGTGATGGCCATAGCGCACGGCGTGGACCTCCCACATATCCTCTGGCGCTGCGCTCATCGGCGTTTTCCCTCCCCTGCGCGCTAGCCAAGCCTGCTTTGGCGAATAGACTGGCCGCAACAAACCGGCGCGCCGGAAAAGCCATAACAGGGGAGGGAATGGCCGTCATGAGCCAGGCCGATATCGTCGTCATTGGAGCTGGCCATAACGGCCTCGTCGCGGCCGCCTATCTGGCGGCGGCGGGCAAGAAGGTCGTGGTGCTGGAGCGTAACGCCTGGTTCGGCGGCGGCGTGGTGACGCGGGAGCTGACCCAGCCCGGCTTCCGCCACGACCAGCACTCGATGAGCCATATCTTCATCCAGGCCAATCCCCTGCTGAAGAATGACGACCTGAAGCTGAAGGCCAAATACGGCCTGAACTATATCTTCCCCGAATCCCCGATGATGGCGGCGTTCGAGGACGGTTCCACGCTGAAACTCTATCGCGACCCGGAGCGGACCAAGGCGGAGATCGCCAGATATTCGCCGAAGGACGCCGAGACCTTCATGGCGATGTCGAAACAGGCCGCCGCATGGCTGCCCATGGTCGTAGCCGGCCTGTATTCGCCGCCGATGGGCGAGGGCGCGGCCCACGCCATGATGGATTCCAGCCGCGAGGGGCGGGAGCTGTGGCGGACCATCCAGATGTCCAGCCACGACATGCTCTGCGACATGTTCGAGAGTCCGCAGGTCCGCTCCATGTTCGCGCGGGTGGCGGGGGAGAATCTGGTTTCCCCGGATGAGAAGAACACCGCCTTTGGCGCCTATGTCTTCCTGGGCTTCCTGGAGGCCTATGGCTTCGGGATCGCGGAAGGCGGCTCAGGCGCGCTGACCGACGCGCTGGTCGCCTGTATCCGCGACCATGGCGGCGAGGTGATTGCCGAGACGGAAGTCGCGCGGGTCGTGATCTCCAACGGCCGGGCCTCCGGCGTGGAGACGGTGGACGGCCGGAAATACGATGCGAATGATGCGGTGATCGGCGCCATCCACCCGCATCTGCTGGCCGAATATATCGACGGGCTGGACCCGGTCGTGAAGCGCGACGCGGAGGCGACGCACATTTCCGGCGCGGCCTGCATTACGGTCCACGCCGCGCTGAACGAGCCGCTGCGGCTGAAGGGCGGGGCGGCCCCGGATTCGGTGATGGTGGAGCTGCTGCCGGACGGCTACGACACGCTGCGCCGGTCGTTCGACGAAATCCGCTACGCCAATCTGATGCCGTACCCGCTGCTGGGCTTCGGCTCGCTGTCCCAGTTCGACCAGACCCGCGCGCCGGACGGAAAGGCCGTCCTGCACCTGTGGGACTATGTGCCCTATGAGCGCGCCGACGGCCGCTCCTGGGACGAGGCGAAGGGCGACTACGCCCGCGCGATGATCTCCCACATGGAGAAGTTCGTGGAGAATATCGAAGGCAATATCATCGAGGCGCATATCGACAGCCCCGTCGATATGGAGCGCACCTCGCCCAGCTTCCGCCGCGGCGACCTGCACGGCATCGCGACCTATACCTATCAGTCCGGCTCGCACCGCCCGACGCCGGATCTCGGCCAGTTCACCGTGCCGGGGCTGGACCGCTTCTATCTGGTCGGTCCGTTCCAGCATCCGGGCGGCGGCGTGTTCGGCGCCGGCCGGGCCACGGCGATGAAGATGTTCGAGGATCTGGGCATGGACTTCGACAAGAAGGGACGCGTGGCGTGAAGCTCTATTCCTCCGACGGCAGCGAACTGATGACCGTCAGCGCCATGGAGCGCGACGGCGACAATCTGGTGATCCGGGGCAAGGTGTTCGGCTCCATGCCCATGGCCGCCAAACTGACGCCGGATCAGGCGCGGGAGATGACGAAAATGCTCTCTCCCGGCCTGATCTGGTTCATGCTGACCCTGCCCTTCCGGGGGCGGAAGGGTGACGACTGAGCGGGTTTCGCTAGGCCGCCGCGGCCACGCCGGCCGCGGCGGTCCCGGCAACCTTGCCCGGGGCGGTCTCCCGAATGCCGAGCGCCAGCACCGAGGCGCCGAGGCACAGCCCCACCAGGATCCAGTTCACGACGCCGAGGCCGAAGGCGTCCGCCGCCAAGCCGGCCAGCAATGGCCCGCCGACGCCGCCGACCGCCTCGCCCACCGCGATGACGAAGCCCATCGCCGTGGCCAGGAAGGCGGGGGGGACCGATTCCGACGGCACGATCGCCATGAACATGGAGAAGGTGCCGGCGAACGCCCAGCCGACGAAGAACGCCACCGCGATCAGGATCACCGAGTCGCCGCCATACAGCGCCGCCAGCGGGATCAGCACCGCCGATAGCGGCACGGCCACCATCACCGGCTTGCGCCCGATCTTGTCGGACACCGCCGGCGCCAGGAAACCGAACGTGGCGGCCGCCAGGCCGAGCATGCCGATCAGCCAGCTCATCGTCGTCGGGCTGAAACCGCCGACCTGCGTCAGATACAGCGGCATGAACGTCCAGGTGATCAGCATGAAGGCGACCAGCAAAATGGCGATCGCCGTGCAGACCCAGATATTGCGGTTGGTCAGCACGTCCGAAAGGCTCGCTCGCTCCTGCGGTGCGTTCACGCCGGCGCCGCCAACCGGCTCCTTCACCATCGTCCACATCAGCGCGGCGCAGATCAGACCCGGCACGCCGGCGATATAGAAGGCGTTGCGCCATCCGAACGTCTCGGCCAGCGCCACCAGAATGATCGGGGCCAGGAACGTGCCCAGCAGGGCCGCGCCGGTGGTCTGCACCGTGCCCATGGCGACGCCCCGCCGTTTCTCAGACACTTCCCGCGCAATCAGGCTCTGCGAGATCGGTAGGATGGAGCCCTCGGCAGCGCCCATCAGCAGCCGCGCGCCCAGCAGCATCGCGAACGTGGTGGCGAGGCCGGTGAGGAAGGAGCACAGCGAGAAGATCACCGTCGCGGCGACCAGGAACACCTTGCGCTTGCCGGCCCGGTCGGACGCCGCGCCCATGATCAGGCCGCTCAGCGCCCAGGTCAGCGACATGGCCGACCCGATCAGGCCGATCTGGGTATTGGTCAGCGGAATTTCCCCGACCACGAACGGGGTCAGGAAGCTGAAGGCGTTGCGGTCGAAGAAAACGATGCCGAAAGTCAGGCTCAGCAGGGCCACCAGCATGATCTGATAGCCCGCTCCATAGCGGCGCTGCGCGTCCATAGTGTCCTCCCCAGGATATGTTTTGCGCGATTTGAGGCGCTTCGGCCCGCGCGCGCAAGTTCCGGTTTTTCCGGGCGGCTCCGAATTTCCTTGCGGAAATATCGACTTTCAATATTATCGTTTATCAATAATTCGGAGGAGCCGCGTGCATCGCGGTCTGGGGAAACGCCATGCTGTCCATCCGCAACCTGTCCAAGACCTATGGGGGCGGCGTGAAGGCCCTCGACGACGTTTCGCTGGAGATTCCGAAGGGGATGTTCGGCCTGCTCGGCCCCAACGGCGCCGGCAAGTCGACCCTGATGCGCACCATCGCGACATTGCAGGAGCCTGACAGCGGCGAAATCGAATTCGACGGTATCGACGTTCTGAAAGAGCCGGAAAAGTTGCGCCGCGTCCTGGGCTATCTGCCCCAGGAATTCGGCGTGTATCCGCGCGTGTCGGCGCGCGCGATGCTGGACCATCTGGCCCAGCTCAAAGGCATCACGAACGGGGCGGAGCGTTCGCGCCTGGTCAACGAGATGCTGATGCAGACCAATCTGCTCTATGTCTCGACCAAATCGCTCGGCTCCTATTCCGGCGGCATGCGCCAGCGCTGGGGCATCGCCCAGGCGCTGCTGGGCGATCCCAAACTGCTGATCGTGGACGAACCGACCGCCGGCCTGGACCCGGAGGAGCGCAACCGTTTCCACAATCTGCTGGCCGAGATCGGGGAGAATGTCGCGGTCATCCTGTCCACCCATATCGTGGACGATGTCGCCGACCTGTGCCCGCAGATGGCGATCATGGATGGCGGACAGATCGTGGCGCGCGGCGCGCCGGCCGATCTGGTGAAACAGGCTGAAGGCAAGGTCTGGCGCACCGTGATCGACAAGGATCAGCTGGAGGCCTGCGCCGCCCGATACCTCGTCCTGTCCAGCCGCCTGTCCGCGGGCAGGCGCGAGATTCACGTGCTGTCCGACGACAATCCGGGGGAGGGGTTCGAGCCCGTCCGCGCGGAGCTGGAGCACGTCTATTTCGCCACGCTGGCGAAGCGGCGCGCCGATCCGCCCGCGGTCGCAGAGGCCGCCGCCTAGGGAGGGCCGCGCGATGCTTGGACGGTTCGCCGCGTTCGAATTCCGCTACCAGCTTCTGTCGCCGATGTTCGTCGTCGTCACGCTGGCCTTTTTCCTGATCACCTTCGTGCTGCTGGCGGTTCCCGAGGCGGCCGGGGCGCTCAGCGCCACCGCGCATCTGAATTCGCCGTTCACGATCAGCCTCGTGACGCTGTCGCTCGGCGTCTATGGCATCTTCATTCCCACCGCCTTCCTGTCCGGCGCGGTGCTGCGCGACCGGCATTTCGGGACCGAGCCGCTGTTCTTCACGCGCCCGGTTTCGGAATTCGGCTATCTGACGGGGCGCTTCCTGGGCGCTTTCGCGGTCACCTGTCTGGTGTTCGCCGCTGTGCCCCTTGCGGCCTTCCTCGCTTCGCTCGCGCCCTGGATCGACGAAGCGATGCTGGGGCCGGTCCGGCCGCTGGACTATGTCTACGCTTATGTCGTGCTGGGCGTGCCGAACCTGCTGGTGCCCGGCGCGCTGATGTTCACCGTCGCCAATCTGACGCGGTCGAACATGCTGACCTATACGGCGGCGCTGGCCTTCTTCCTACTCTATCTGATCGGCTCGCTTCTCACGAGCGAGGCGCAGTACCGCACGCTGGTCGGCCTTCTCGACCCGTTCGGCGTCATGGCCTTCACGGAGGTCACACGGTACTGGACGCCTGCGGAGATGAACTCCCGCCTGATCCCGCTGGACGGCCTGTTCCTGTGGAACCGGCTGCTCTGGATCGGCGTCGCGCTGGCTCTGCTGGGGCTGAATATCCGCCTGTTCTCCTTCCGCGCCAGCGGCTGGACGCCCTGGCGGCGCAAGCAACAGGCCGCGCCGGCGACGCCCGCCCCGGCGCAGTTCGAAATGCCGAAGGTCCAGCCGCAATTCGGCCCGCTGGTCGCCTTCCGCCAGTTTCTGCTGCGCGTGCGCTACGAAATGGGGCTGATCGTGCGCGGGGTCAGCTTCTGGGTTCTGCTGGCGTTTGGCGTGCTGCTGGTCTGCGTCGTGCTGTTCAATCTCCAGCTTCTCTACGGCACGCCGGTGCTTCCGGTGACGCGCGTGCTGGCGGAGCTGGCCGCGGCCCAGTTCTCCCTCGTGCCGATGATCGTGCTGATCTATTTCGCCTCGGAACTGGTCTGGCGCGACCGGATCAACCGGGCTCACGAAATCCTGGACGCAACGCCGACGCCCAGCTGGGCCTTCGTCTTCGCAAAGCTGGTCGCGATGTGGGCGATGCTGGCGGCGCTGTTCTGCGTCGCCATCGCCACCGCGGTGATCGCCCAGCTCGTCATCGGCGGCGCGCCGGTGGAGCTGGACCTCTACCTGACCCAGATGCTGCTGATCGGGCCGTACAATCTGTATCTGATCGCGGCGCTGTCGGTGTTCGTTCAGGTGCTGGCCAATAACCGCTATCTCGGGATGGCGCTGATGGTCGCCTACATCGTGGTGCGGACCATCATCGGCAATCTGGGCTTCGGCCATAATCTCTATCTGTTCCCCGGAACCTCCGCCGCGCCCTATTCGGACATGAACGGATACGGCCATTTCCTGGTCGGCCGGTTCTGGTTCGAACTGTACTGGACGCTGTTCGCCGGCATTCTCGTGGCGCTGACCTTCGCGCTGTGGAACCGGGGAACGCTCAGCCCGGTCTGGCGGCGTTTCCCGCTTGTGCCGCGCCGGCTGGGCGCGGCGGGGATCGGCGCGGTGGCCGTGCTGCTGGTCGCCTTCGCCGCAACCGGCGGCTTCATCTTCTACAATACGAACGTCCTGAACCCGTTCTTCATGCCGAGCCAGTTGCGCGACATCTCCGTGGAGTATGAGGAGCGCTACCGCCAGTACGAGGACGCGACGGAGCCGCGCCTGACAGCCGTCGATGTCGACGTGGACATCTATCCCTATGAGCGCCGCTACCGGGCGCGCGGCGTCTATACGGTTAGCAACGCCTCTGACGCGCCGATCGAGACCATGCATGTCGATTACGACTATGCGCTGGACGTGAACGACCAGCAGGTCGAAGGCGGGCGCCTCGCCGAGGCCGACGACGAATACTCATTCTATACGCTGGCATTCGACACGCCCCTTAAGCCCGGGGAGAGCCGGGACTTCCGCTTCGACGTCTCGCGCGAATGGCCGGGCTTCACTGGCGGCGGCAATGGCGGCTTCGTGATCTGGAACGGCAGCTTCTTCAACAATTTCCAGGCGCTGCCCCAGATCGGCTTCAACCCGCGCAAGATGCTGCAAGACCCGGGCCGTCGGCGCGGGCGCGGCCTCGACGAAATCGACCGCATGCCGAAGCTGGAGGACGAGGACGCCGCGCGCGAAAATTATATCGCGGCGAACGCGGACTGGCTGGAGTTCCACGCCACGGTCTCCACCACGCCGGACCAGATCGCCATCGCACCCGGTCAGCTGCAGCGGGAGTGGGAGGAGGACGGGCGGCGCTATTTCGAATACCGGATGCAGTCGCCGATCGTGAACTTCTTTGCCTTCCTGTCAGGCCGCTTCGCGGTGGAGGAGGCCGAGCGCGATGGCGTGACGCTGCAGGTCTTCTATCACCCCGACCACACTTACAATGTGGAACGGATGGTCGAGGCCATGGGCGACTCGATCGCCTATTTCTCCGACGCGTTCAGCCCGTTCCAGCATCGCCAGATGCGGATTTTCGAATTCCCGGCCTTCTTCGGACAGTTCGCCCAGTCTTTCCCGAACACGGTGCCGTATTCGGAGGGCGCGGGCTTCATCATGGACAACCGCGATCCGGACAAGATCGATTATGTCTACTACATCACCGCGCATGAGACGGCGCATCAGTGGTGGGCGCACCAGCTGATCGGCGCCAATGTCCAGGGCGCGACGATGCTGTCGGAGACGTTTGCGCAGTACTCCGCGCTGATGCTCATGGAAAAGGAGTTCGGCGAGCACCATATCCGCCGCTTCCTGAAGTACGAGCTGGACCGCTATCTCGCCAGCCGGGGAGGGGAGAGGATTGAGGAGCTGCCGCTCTATCGCGTCGAGAACCAGCAATATATCCACTACCAGAAGGGCTCGCTGGTGATGTACGCGCTGCGTGATTATCTGGGCGAGGCGACGGTCAATCGCGCTCTGTCCCGGCTGCTGGACGAGCACGCCTACCGCTCCGATCCCTATCCCCGCTCCACCGATTTCCTGGACATTCTGCGGCAGGAGGCCGGGCCGGAGCATGACGGCCTGATCGAGGACCTGTTCGAGAAGATCGTCCTGTTCGACCTGCGCGCCACCGACCTGCAGGTCACCGAGCGCCCCGACGGCCGCTTCGACGTCCGCCTGACCGCAGAGGCGAAGAAACTGGAAGCTGACGGCGAGGGGGAGGAGACCGAGGTCCCGCTCGACTACATGATCGATATCGGCCTGTTCACCGAGCACCCGGACCAGGCCGGCGCCGGGGACGATCATGTCCTGGTGCTGGAAAAGCGCCGGGTCACCAGCGGAGAGAACGTCTTCACCTTCACCGTGGACGCCGAGCCGGTCGTGGGCGGGATCGACCCCTATATCAAGCTGATCGACCGCAGTTCGGAGGACAATCTGCGCCGGGTGGATTCCCGCGAGGGCGGAGACGCGGTAGACGGCGGGCAGAACGCAGACGCGCCCTCGCGCGTTGATGCTGCGCTTCGAAAGGCCGGCTAGGCGAACATGGTCCGATCAGACGCACAGTCCCGCACCGGCGGGCGGGGGCGGCTCCAGAAACTGCGCAATTATGTCTGGCCCAAAATGGGCTGGGCGCGCTACGCGACGTTCCTGCGCAAGCGCGTCCTGCGCATGTCGGCCAGCCCGCACGCCATCGCGGCGGGCGTGGCCTCCGGGGCGGCGGTGTCCATGCTGCCGCTGGTCGGCCTGCACTTCATCCTCGGCTTTGTCCTGGCGTTCTTCATGCGCGGCAATCTGATTGCCGCCGCGGTCGGGACGGCCTGGGGCAATCCGCTGACCTTCCCGATCTTCTATGCGGCCGCCTATGGCGTCGGGGATTTCATCCTGGACGTTCTGGGCATCAGCCATGGCGAGGGGGAAGGCCGCGCCGCCACCGGCGCCAGTCTCAGCGTCAGCGTGTTCGAGGCGGGTTTCGACGCGCTCTGGCCGGTGTTCAAGACGATGTTCATCGGCGCGCTGCCGCTGGCCCTCGCGATGTACCTGATCTTCTATTTCGGCGTCCGCTGGCTGGTCCTGCGCTTTCGCGCCGCCCGCCGCGCCCGCATCGCTGAGCGCCGCCGCCAGCGCCTGGCCGAGGGCGGCTAGTCCGCCGCCGGCGGACAGGAATCCGCCGCCGCGCCTTCGCCGACCCGCACGTCCCGCAATTCGATGCGCAGCGGCTCCGACGCCGTGATCGCGAACGGCGCGCTGACCGCGTCGATCGGCGCGCCTGCGTCCTGAAAACAGGACAGTGGAATGCGCACCGCCCCGCCATCTACGGCGCCGGCGAGCAGCGGCCCGATCTCGAACGTCGCCGCGCCGCCCGGGCCGCCCAGGCTCAGCGTCACCGTCCCCTCCGGCGCCGCGCTGGCGGTGAGATCGGCGACCAGGCTCATATCGGCGTTGGTCTCGAAGGCCAGGTCGATGGGTTGAAAGGCGCTGATCGTGGCCGTCGCCTCGCCGTCGCCGGTCCAGACCAGCGTCCGGGCGCCGTCCTCCGCGGGCTGCGCCATCCCGAACGAGGGCGGCTCCATGCGCAGCCGCCACGGCCGCACGGTCTCGCCGCCGGTAAAATAGATCGAATGGGAATTGGCCGGCTCCAGATCCACGCCTGGCTCCTCGGACAGCAGGGCCAGCGCGCCGTCATCCGCATAGGTCAGGCCGAAACCCAGCGGGAACAGCGGGTCGTAATCCGCCTGTCCGGCGTTCAGCGACGTCTGGCCCGCGTCGCGCGGCCAGGAGAAGGAGAGGCGGCCCGTAAAGTCGTGGCGCGCCGTCCCGTCCGCCGCGGCGATCAGCACATCCGCCACGCCCGCGCCCTCCGTCCCCGGCAGCCACGCTGCGACGAAGGCGTCCGAGGCGTTCAGATGCCGGTTCACCCAGAGCGGCCGTCCCGACAGGAAGACGGCGACGACCGGAATCCCGTCCGCCTTCAGCCGCTGCAGCAGTTCCAGATCAGAATCGTCTCCGGGGCTGTAGGCCACCGTCTCCCGGTCCCCGACACCCTCGGCATAGGGCGTTTCCCCGAACACGACGATGGCCGCGTCCGGCCTTTGCGCATAGGCGCCATCCGCGCTCAGCGCCGCCTCGCCGCCTGCGGCCTCCACGGCCTGCCGCACGCCCTGATAGATGCTGGTCGCGCCGGGAAAGTCGGCATTGGTATTCTCCGCGCCCTGCCAGGTCAGGCTCCAGCCGCCATTCTGCATGGGCAGGCTGTCGGCGCCCGGACCGGTCACCAGAATCCGCTGGTCGGTCGCCAGGGGCAGGACTCCGTCGGCGTTTTTCAGCAGCACCAGCGATTTGCGCACCGCCTCGCGCGCGATCTCGCGATAGGCGTCCGCGCCGAGGACGCGCTCATCGCCGGCGTGACGCCGCTCCGACGGGCGCGGGGCGTCCAGAACGCCGGACCGCGCCTTCACGCGCAGGATACGCCGCACCGCGTCGTCCAGCCGGGCCTCGGAAATCTCCCCCGACTGCACCTGGGCCAGCGTGTTTTCGTACAGCGCCTTCCAGTCGTTCGGGACCATGAACATGTCGATCCCGGCGTTGAACGCCTCCGGACAGCTCTGGGCGCTGCAGCCATAGACCTGGCCGTGACCGTTCCAGTCGCCGACGACGAAGCCGTCGAACCCCATCCGCTCCTTCAGCACGCCGGTCAGCAGATCGGCGAAGCCATGCATCTTCCGCCCGCGCCAGCTGGAATAGGACGCCATCACCGTCTGCGCCCCCGCTTCCAGCGCCGGGACGTATCCCGCCCCGTGCACGTCGCGCAGCGTCGCCTCGTCCCCCACCGTTTCGCCCTGATCCCGGCCGCCTTCGGTGCCGCCGTCGCCCAGGAAATGCTTCGCGGTGGCGATGACGTGGTGGTCGTTCAGGAATTCGTCGCCGCCCGGCGCGCCCTGCAGCCCTTCGACATAGGGGCCGGCGAGCACCGCCACGATGGCCGGGTCCTCGGAAAACCCTTCATAGGTCCGGCCCCAGCGGTCGTCCTGCGGCACGGCCAGGGTCGGCGCAAAGGTCCAGTCATGGCCGGTGACGCGCACCTCCCGCGCCGTGGCCGCGCCGATCCGGCGCATCAGCTCCGGATCGTTCGCCGCCCCTAGGCCGATATTGTGCGGATACAGCGTCGCCCCGAACGCCTTGTTGTGGCCATGCACCGCGTCGGTGCCCCAGATCACCGGGATGCCGGCCCCTCCGTCGGACGTGTCGGTCGAGGCCTCCCAGAACGCGTCCGCCAGGGCCAGCCATTCGGACGCCGGGGCCTGCATATGGCCGTCCGGGGCGGAACCGCCGCCGTTCAGGACCGAGCCCAGATGGTATTCCCGCACGTCCGCCGGTGTGACGCTGCCGATATCGGGCTGCAGGATTTGCCCGACCTTTTCCTCCAGCGTCATCCGCGCCAGCAGGGCGTCCACGCGCGCCTCGACATCGGGCAGGGCGGGAATATCGGCCCGCGGCCAGGTTTCTGGATGGATTCCGCTCTCGGCCGTCTGCGCGGCGGCCGCGCCGGCCAATGCGAATACCAGGGCGCATGCCCCCCAGGGTTTCAACAGGCGCATCGCATTCCTCCCCGTTTCCCCGTCTGATGCGGAGCAGCCGGTAATCTATTACGTTCGCGGCTTCCTATGCTAATGCTCTGGCCGAGAGAGGCTCCGAAAGAGAGCCAGGGAGAGAGCATGGACAGCCGCAGGGACGTTCTGAAGGCCGGATTGTGCGGCCTGGCGGGCGCCGCGCTGCCCTTTTCGGCATTTGGGCAAAGCGGACTTCAGGTCACGCCGCTTGGCGAAGCCGCGGTCATGATCGCGGGCGCCGGCGGCAATGTGCTGGCGGTGTCCGACGGCCAGCGCGTCACTTTGGTCGATTCGGGCGACGGCGCCCGGACGGACGAGCTGATGGCCGCTGTCGGCTCCGCGTTCCCGGGCCTGCCGGTCTCTACGGTCTTCAACACCCACTGGCACCCCGGCCAGACCGGCGGCAACGCCGCCTTCGCCGGCGCCGGGGCGGACATCGTGGCCCACGCCAACACCCGCCTCTGGATGACGACAAAGGTCGAATGGCCATGGGGCGGCGTGGCGGGGCCCGCGCCGCAGGACGCCTGGCCCGGGACCGTCTTCTACAACGACCCGTTCCTGCGCGGCGCGGCCCGCGCCGGCTATATGCTGCAGGCCCATACGGACGGCGACATCTTCGTCCAGTTTCCTGAGGCGAACATCATTCATGTCGGCGGCGCCATCGCGGCCGACCGCTGGCCGGAGATCGACTGGTGGACCGGTGGCTGGCTCGGCGGCCTCGCCGAGGCGACCGAAACGCTGCTCCAGGTCTCCGACGCCGACACCCGCTTCGTCGCGTCCGAGGGGCCGGTCTTCGGCCGGGCCGAGCTGGAGGCCCAGCGGGACATGTACACCACGCTGTTCCTGCGTTTCCGCGACGAACTCCTGTTCACCGGGCTGAGTCCGGAGGAAGCCGCCGCCGCGCGCCCCACGGCCGATTACAGGCCGGAATGGGGCGATCCTGACCCGTTTGTGATAAAGGCTTATCAGAGCCTTTGGGGGTATTTTGCACCCGATGCCTGAGTCCGTTCGCACATCCCGCCTGATCGCCGCCGGCGCGGCGCTGGCCGCCGCCTGCGCGTCTTCCGCCCATGCCCAGGACGTGGCGGAGGAATGGGGCCTGATCGAAGATTATTGCGTGGAGTGCCACAACTTCACCGACTGGGCCGGCGAGATCGCCTTCGACGTGATGACGCCGGACGGGATCGCCGACGACGCGGCGATCTGGGAAGAGGCGGTGCGCAAGCTGCGCGGCGGGCTGATGCCGCCGCCGGGCGAACCTCATCCCCCGCATGCGGAGCTGGACGCCTTTGTCCACGCCATGGAGATGACGCTGGACGACGCGGCCGGTGCGGCCGCCGATCCGGGCTTTGTCGAGCTGCAGCGCCTGAACCGCAAGGAATACGCGAACGCCGTGCGCGACCTCTTGGGCGTGGAGGTCGACGCGGCCGCCCTGCTGCCGCAGGACAATTCCCAGGGCGGCTACGACAAGATCGCGGAGGTCTTGTCCGTCTCTCCGACCTTCATGGAGCAATATGTCTCCGCCGCGCGCGAGGTCGCGCTGACGGCGGTGGGCGATGGCGCGGCGCGCCCGTCCGCGGCGACCTATGTGAACAATGGCGACCGCGGCTCACACAAACGCCATGTGGAGGGCCTGCCCCTTGGCACGCGCGGCGGTCTGGTCGCCACGCATTATTTCCCGGCCGACGGGGAATACATGCTGAATATCGCCGACATGGCCGGGGCCCTGTGGGTCTACAACATGGAGTACGAAAACCATGTCGTGGTCACGCTGGACGGCCGGCCGATCTATCAGACCACGGTCGGCGGCGATCAGGACCAGAAGGCGATCGACCAGCACGGCATCGGCGCGGCCGACCAGATCAACGAGCGGCTGAAGAACATCAATTTCCGCACCACGTCCGGCCCGCACGAGGTCGGCGTGGCGTTCTTGGCGCGCACTTTCGCGGAGTCCGACGGGCGGCTGCAGGCCAACATCCCGGGCGGCGGGCAGGATACGATCATGCGCATCGCCTCGTTCGAGGTGCGCGGGCCGTTCAGCCCGCAGGGCGTCAGCGCGTCCGCGCCGCACCGCAAGATTTTCGCCTGCACGCCGGACAGCGTGGCGGACGAACGCGCCTGCGCCCAATCCGACCTGTCGCGCCTGGCGCGTCTGGCCTATCGCCGCCCGGTGAATGACGGCGACATCGCGCCGCTGATGGCGTTCTACGATCAGGCGGCGGCCGAGGGTGGCCACGCCGCCGGCGTCCGTCAGGCCCTGACCGCCATCCTGGCCAGCCCCGATTTCCTCTACCGCTACGCGGCGCCGCCCGCCGACGCGCAGCCGGGGGAGGTGTTCGCGCTGGACGATCTGGAGCTGGCCTCGCGCCTGTCCTTCTTCCTGTGGTCGTCGATTCCGGACGCCGAGCTGCTGGACGCCGCCGAGGCGGGCCGCCTGCACGAGCCGAAAGTGCTGAAGGCGCAGGTTCAGCGCATGCTGGCCGATCCGCGCGCCCGCGCGCTGGTCACCGATTTCGCCTTCCAGTGGCTGGAGGTGGCGAAGCTGGACGAGGTCATTCCCGACGGCGCGATCTTCCCGAACGCCGCCGGCTCCGGCGATCCGCGCGAGGCGTATCGGGAGGAGCTGGCCCTGTTCATCGCCGACATCTTCCGCAACGACGCGCCGCTGCCGGAGCTGCTGACCGCCGATTACACCTATCTGAACGAGACCGCGGCGCTGCTCTACGGCATGGACGATGTGCGGGGCGACCAGTTCCGCCGCGTCACGCTGACGGACTCCTCCCGCTTCGGCTTGCTGGGCAAGGGCGCGGTGCTGACCGCCACGTCCTATCCCAACCGCACTGGCCCGGTGATCCGCGGCAAGTTCATCCTGGAGAATATCCTGGGCGCGCCGCCGGCGCCCCCGCCGCCGGGCGTGGACACCGACCTGACCGAAAGCGACGACGAGGTCGCGCCGCTGACGATCCGCGAACGGCTGGCCGCGCACCGCGCCGACCCGTCATGCAATTCCTGCCACGGCGTCATGGACCCGCTGGGCCTGGCGCTGGAGAATTTCAACGCCGTCGGCGAATGGCGGGCCAAGGACCGCTTCGCCGGTCAGGTGATCGACGCCAGCGGCGAACTGCCCGACGGCACGCTGCTGAACGGCCCGGACGATCTGCGCGCCGCGCTGGCCGCGCGCCCGGAACAGTTCGCCCGCACCTTCACCGAAGAGCTGATGACCTTCGCGCTGGGCCGCACGCTGACCCATGCCGACATGCCGACCGTGCGCGCCATCGCGCGCGAGGCGGAGGAAGACGATTATCGCATCGCGTCCATCGTGCTGGGCGTGGTGCAAAGCGACGCCTTTGGTAAAATGCGCGCGCCCGATCCGGACGAGGAAGACGGACGCGTGCAGGAAGCCTCGGTCGCGAACTGACGTCAGGTTTGGGAGGAGCAAAACAATGATAATCCGGAAAAAGGCTCTCTCGCGGCGGACGCTTCTGCGCGGCGCCGGCTGCGCCGTGGCGCTGCCCTTCCTGGAGGCGATGCTGCCCGCCGGCCGCGCGATGGCGCAGGCCGCCGCGCCGGCCCCGCGTCTCGGCTTCTTCTATTTCCCGCACGGGGCGCTGCTGCTGGAGCATGACGACCGCTGGACGCCGTCGGGCGAGGGCGCGAATTTCGAACTGTCGCCGATCCTGCGGCCGTTCGAGCCGTTCAAGGACCGGCTGACCGTCGTCTCCAATCTGCGCAACAAGCCGGCCGAAAGCCCGGACCCGCACGGCATCACGCCGGGTACCTGGCTGCGCGGCGTCGCGCCCGGCTCCGCCGCCGGCGGCACGACGTGCGACCAGATTGCCGCCCAGCATATGGGCGACCTGACGACCTTCCCCTCGATCGAGGTGGGGGCCGAGGGCAAGGCGGGACCGGCGGGCTCCTCTGCCGGCGGCTTCGGCGACACGATCAGCTTCCGCACCCCGACCCAGCCTCTGCCGATGGAGCACAATCCGCGCAAGCTGTTCTACAAGCTGTTCGGCAAGGGCGACGACGAGACCGAGCGCGCGGCGATCATCAACGAGACCGGCTCGATCCTGGACTTCACGATGGACCGCGCCGCGACCCTGCGCAGCGAGCTCGGCGCACGCGACCGTACCCGTCTGGCCAATTATCTGGACTCGGTGCGGGAGGTGGAGCGCCGCGTCCAGAAGATGAAGGATCAGGATCTTTCGCATCTGGACCTGCCGCAGCCGCCGCTGGGCGTTCAGGTCGATTTCCGCGATCAGCAGGTGATGATGTTCGACCTGCTGGCGCTGGCCTTCCAGGCGAACCTGACCCGCATCGCGTCCTACATGATGGCCGCCGAGGGCAGCATGAAGGCCTATACCCATCTGGGCATTTCGGAGGCCTTTCACCCGCTGTCCCACCACGGCGAGAACCCTGCCAAGCTGGACCAGCTGGAAGTGCTGCAGCGCTATCACTGCGAGATTTTCGTCGATTTCCTGACCCGTCTGGACGAGATGGAGGAGGAAGACGGCACGGTTATGGACAGCGCCATGTTCCTGTTCGGCTCGAACATGTCGAACAGCGACCTGCACAATAACGACCCTCTGCCGTCGGTCATCGCCGGGCGCGGCCATGGCCGCCTGAAGGGCGGGGTGCATGCGCGCTATCCGGCCAGCACGCCGCACGCCAATCTGCTGCTGACCATGCTGACCCGCGCCGGCGCGCCGGTGGAGACGTTCGGCGACGCGACCTCCGAACTGACGGAAATCTGATGCGCGCACTCGTCCTTGCCGCCGCGCTGGTCCTCGGCGCCGCGCCCGCTCATGCGCAGAGCGCGCTGGCCGACGCCGCGCGCGACGGCCAGACGGACGCCGCCATCGACCTGATCCGCGGCGGCGCGGACGTGGACGAACGGGACGGCGGCGGCGCCACGGCGCTGATCTGGGCCGCCCATCGCGGCGACGAGGAACTGGTGCGCCGCCTGCTGCGCGCCGGCGCCGATCCGAAAGCGAAGACCTTGCTGGGCGCCACGGCGCTGGCGGAGGCCGCGGCCACCGGTGACGCGCCGGTGATTGCGGCGCTGCTGAAAGCCGGCGCGGA
Organism: uncultured Euryhalocaulis sp.; assembly: GCA_913055605.1. Classification (GTDB taxonomy): domain Bacteria; phylum Pseudomonadota; class Alphaproteobacteria; order Caulobacterales; family Maricaulaceae; genus Euryhalocaulis. The sequence continues at coordinate 35,606 of CAJXKJ010000012.1, forward strand.
CCCGAACGAGACCAGCCGGGAAGGGCAGACCGCCCTGATGGCCGTGGCGCGCACCGGCCGGCTGGACGCCGCGCAGGCGCTGCTGAACGCCGGCGCCGATGTGAACATGGCCGAAGGGTGGGGCGGCCAGACCGCCCTGATGTGGGCCGCCTCCCAGGGCCAGCCGGCCATGGTTCAGCTGCTGATCGAGGCAGGCGCCGATCTGGACACGCGCGGCGCGGTCCGCGACTGGCAGCGCCGCGTCACCGTGGAGCCGCGCAAGAAGATCATGGCCAATGGCGGCTTCGCGGCGCTGCACTATGCGGCGCGCGAGAACTGCCTGGAATGCGCGCGCCATCTGATCGAAGCGGGCGCGGACCTGAACATCCCGGACCCGGACCGCGTCTCGCCGCTGAACCTGGCGCTCTATAACCGGCATTTCGACGTCGCGGCGCTGCTGATTGAATCCGGCGCGGACGTGAATTTCTGGGACTTCGCCGGCCGCACGCCGCTTTATCACGCGGTCGACGTGAACACGCCGCCATTCTTCGCCGACGATCCGGTCGATGACGAACTGAGCGCGATGGACATTGTCGAAATGCTCCTCGCCGCCGGCGCCGACCCGAACATCCAGCTGAAGCACCGCCCCGAATACCGCCAGGGCGTCACCGAGCGCGGCTCCGACATCATGCTGTCCGCCGGCGCTACGCCGCTGCTGCGCGCCTCGCGCGCCGCGGATCTGGAGGCGATGCGCCTCTTGATCGACCATGGCGCGCTGGTGGAGCTGCCGAACCAATTCGGCGTGACGCCCTTCATGGTCGCCGCCGGGGTCGGCTTCGGCGTGCGCGCCACGCGCGGCGTCGGCGTGCCGGAGGCGCGGCGGATCGAGGCGATGGAGATGCTCCATGCCGAGGGCGCGGACATCAATCGCCGCACCCTGTCCCAGGGCCGCCTCGCGCCGCCGGATCAGGATAATTTCCTGTTCCGCGTCCAGATTCTGCAGGGCAATCAGCGCTATATCCTGGCCTATGTGCCGCCCGACGGCCGGATCGCGCTGCACGGCGCGGCCATCAACGGTTTCACGGACGCGGTCCGCTGGCTGGCCGATCATGGTTCGGATATCGGCGTGGTGGGCCGGGACGGCCTGTCCGCGATGGACCTCGCCGCCGGCCGCTACCGCGCCGAATATCTGGCGCCGCCGCCGGAGCCCTTCACCGAGACGATGGAGCTTCTGGAGCAGCTGTGCGCGGCGGAGCCAGGCTGCAGCTTCGACAATCCGGAAGCCGCCGAGGGTGCGTCCGTAGGGGCGGCCGGCTAGAGGCTGGTTTCAGGCCGCCTGGCTCAGGCGGAAATACAGCCCGTCCGGCAGCATCCCGATCGTTCTGATGATCGCGGCCAGCCGCATCGGGAACGCCGTACGGAACCGCCGTCCGCGCATCGCCTTCACGACCCGCCGGGCGGCCTCTTCCGGCTCCATCAGGAACGGCATGGAAAAACTGTTCTTGTCGGTCAGCCGCGTGCGGATGAAGCCGGGGTTCATCAGCTGAACGGTGAAGGCCTCCGGGTCCAGATCAGCGCGCAGATTCTCCGCCATATGGATCACCCCAGCCTTGCTGGCGCCGTAGCCGGTGGCGTTGGGCAGGCCCTTCAGCCCGGCCAGCGAGCCGATCAGCACGATGTGTCCGCCGCCGCGCGCGGCCAGGCCCGGCATCGCTGCGCCGAGGACGCGCGCCGCGCCGGTGAAATTCACGTCGCACATCGCCTCGACGGATTTCATGTCCCAGTCTTCCGCCCCGGTGGGCTCGTAAAGCCCGGCACAATAGACCAGCCCGTCGATGGGCGGGACGCCGTCCAGCGCCGCGATGACACTGTCGGGGTCGCGCACGTCGCATGGCGCGATATGCGCGACCCCGGGCAGCGCGGCCCCCACGGCCTCAAGCTTTTCCCGCCGGCGGGCGGACAGCACCAGCGACGCGCCGGCGCCTGACAATTCCTGCGCGAGGGCTTCGCCCAGCCCGTCGCTCGCGCCCACGATCCAGTAGCATTTGCCCTCGAAGGACCGGCCGGTCATTCCGCCTCGCCAAGCAGCTTTCGTGTGAAACCCGGGCTGCTGCTGTTCTCGCTCAGCCAGATGCCGAAAAAGATCCGGTCGAACGCCGGCGCGCTCAGCTCGCAGGTCTTTTCGCCGTTCAGATAGAAGGTCGCCTCGTTCGCGCCCGCGCTGACGCCGGTGATGCGGTCGCCGTCCTGCACATCCGGGATGCAGGCGGCCAGGTCATCGCGGAGCGGCTCGAAATTCTCTTCGTCTTCACCGGTGATGTGCGCCATCTGGTCGAACGAGGCGTTGATGATGCGCTCGGCGCGGATGTCGTGGTGATAGGTGAGCGTCAGCGCGAACGGCCGTTCCCACATGAAGTCGCCCCCCGGCGCGAACAGCGCCGCGTCATAGATGCTCAGCGGGCCGAAGCGATAGGTCGCCTGACCCACCAGCTCGAATTCGCCGTCGTCCGCCGCGTGCGCGCCGCCGGCCGCCAGGGCGGCGGCAAGGAACAGTGCGGCGGCGGGGCGGCGGTCAGGCATGCTGTAGCTCCACTTGGACGACATCGATATTGCGGTTGGCGGCGAAGCCGGCGGCGCAGGTATCCAGATAGAAGCGCCAGCCGCGCAGGAAGGGGCGCTTGTAGCCGCGCTCCTCCAGCTCCGGCGCGATCTCGCCGAAGCGCACGCTCCACTGGCGCAGCGTGCGTGCATAGTCCTGGCCGAAGCGGAACATCTCACCCATCGCCATGCCGGCTTTCTCGGCGCAGCGTCTGATCTGGTCGGGGGAGATCAGCATCCCGCCGGGGAAGGTGTATTGCCGGATGAAGTCGGTGTTCTTCCGGTAATAGTCGAAGGCGTGATCCTCGATGATGATCGCCTGCAGCGCGGCGCGGCCCTTGGGCGCCAGACGTTTGCCGATCGCGCCGAAATAGGCGGGCCAATAGCGCTGGCCCACCGCCTCGATCATCTCGATGGAGACGATGGAGTCGAACTGGCCCTCCACATCGCGATAATCCTGCAGGCGGATATCGGCCCGCCCGTCCAGGCGCTTCGTCGCGTATTCGTGCTGGGCGTCGGACACGGTGATGGCCGTGACCTCGCGGTTCTGGTCCGCGGCGCGTTCGGCGAACCCGCCCCAGCCGCAGCCGATTTCCAGCGTGCGCGGACCGCCTTCGCCCGTCACCTCCAGCAGCCGGTCGTATTTGCGCCACTGGGCGTCTTCCAGCGTGTCGCTCTCCGTGCCGAAAATGGCCGACGAATAGGTCATGCTGGGGTCCAGCCAGCGCGAATAGAAATCGTTGCCCAGATCGTAATGGCTGCGGATGTTCCGCCGCGAGCCGGAGCGGCTGTTGCGGCGCAGAACCCGGTCGGACAGCAGGAACAGAAGCCGCTGCAGGAAGGCGCCGCCGAACGGGCCGTGCGTCAGATGCTCGTTTGCGATGGCCAGGCCCGCCAGCGCGTCCAGGTCCGGCGTGTCCCACCATTCCTCGGCATAGGATTCGCCAAGGCCGACATCGCCGCGCAGCGCCAGCGCGCTCAGCGTCCGCCAGTCGCGAATCTCCATATGGGCCTCGGGCTCGCCGCCGCCGAAAATGCGGTGCTGGCCGTCGGGCGTATGAAGATGCAGCGTTCCGGTCTCGATGCGGTCGAGCATTGCGAAGAACCGGCCGGCGGCCGCGGGTTGCGTCTGGGTCATCGTGAGATCTCTTGGCTGGGTGGCGTTGGACGTGGACGAATCACGGCGCCTTTCAGCTTCAGCTTAAGCGCCTGCCAGTAGATCAGGGCGATAACCCGCGCAGCCCCGAAGGGGAAGCGCAGAAACGACGCCACAACGCCACGCGGAGTGAGCGGGGACAATTTCGCGTGCAGCGTGGCCAGAAGCCCGTCATCCGTCGCGCTGTCATAGCGGATGCTGACCGCGACGGTCCGCTCCTGTTTGTGGAAGCGGAACGTGTAGCCGCCGTCCACGGGCTGGAACGGCGAAACGTGGAAAATCTTGCGCACCCGGATCTCGTCGCCGGGCCGGATCGGGCTCAGATCGGGATGCGCGCAGAAATAGGCGTGCCGGTCGCGGTGGACGTTATTCACCTCAGCCAGCACGGCTGACAGCCGCCCGGCGGCGTCGTGGAAGAACCAGAAGCTGACCGGATTGAACAGGAAGCCGAGGCAGCGCGGCTGGGTCAGCAGAAAGGTCTCCCCGAACGGATCCAGTCCGAAATTGCGGCGCACCCGCGCGGCGAATTCGGTAAAGCTGGACTTCCCGTCAGCATGGTCGCTTTCCCGCACCGACCACAGCGCGGGCAGGCGGGGCGCCGCCGGATTGGCGCGGTCGTTGGCCGCGCGATCCACATCGATCAGCACGTAGTCGACGCCATAGCGGAAGGCGTTGCGCACGCCGCCCTTGCGCCCGTGAAACACGCGGGTGCGCGCCAAACGGATGCCGGGAATGGCGCTCACGCCAATGCCCGGCGGTCTTCGGCGGCGAATGCGCCCTCGATCATCTGCGCGGCGGCCAGACCGCTGGCCATACCGTCTTCGTGGAAGCCATAGCGGGTATAGGCCCCGGCGAACCAAGTGTTCCGCATGCCCTGGATCGCGGGCAGCTGCGCCTGCGCACGCAGCGCGGCCAGATCGAATTGCGGATGGTCGAAGCGCGCCTCGTCATAGATCAGCGACTCGTCGATCGGCCCTGCGGGGTTCAGCGTGACGAACAACGGCGTTTTCCGCGGAATGTGCTGAAGCTGGTTCATCCAGTAGGTGAACGAGCCTCCGGTCTCGTCCGCGCCCGACTTGCCGCGATAGACCCAGCTGGACCAGGCCAGCCGCCGGCGCGGCATGTGCCGCGCGTCGCCGTGCAGCACTGCGCGGTTGGGGCGGTAGCGCAGCGCGCCCAGAACGGCGTTCTCCTCCGGCGTCGGATCGGCCAGCAGCGCGTGCGCCTGATCCGAGTGGCAGGCCATCACGACCCCGTCGAACATTTCGCGCTCCGAGCCCTTCGGTTTCACCCAGGGGGCGGGCGCGCGGCCCACCGCCTCGGTCGGGCAGCCGGTGCGGATCGTCACGCGGCGGAAGGTCAGCGCGCGCTCCAGCCGGGACACATATTCCTGACTGCCGCCGGCGATGGTCAGCCAGTTCGGCCCCTGGGTGGCTGACAGCAGGCAGTGATTGTCGAAGAAGCGTACGAAGCTCTGCGCCGGGAAGCGATCCATGTCGTCGCGCGCGGTGCTCCAGATCGCGCCGGCCAGCGGATATAGATAACGGTCGCGGAAATCGGCGGAGAGATTCATCCGGCGCAGTAGCGCGCCCAGTGTGATCTCGGGCCCCTGCGCGGCGGCCATGGCGTCGCGGTTGAAACGCAGGATGTCGGACACCAGACGCCAGAAGCGCGGGCTGACCGCGTTGCGCGGATCGGCCAGCAGCCGGTGCGGGTCCGACACGCCATATTCAAATGCTCCGCCGTCCAGCGAGACGGCAAACGACATGTCCGTCGGCCGGGTCGGAACCTCCAGCGTTTCGAACAGCGCCGTCAGATGCGGATAGGTGTTGGTGTTGAACACCATGAAACCGGTGTCGACGGGGATGTCCCGGTGCGGCCCGGCCATCACGGTGCGGGCGTGCCCGCCCAGGCGCGGCTCGGCCTCGAACAGGGTCACGCGCGCCTTGCCCGACAGCGCATAGGCCGCGGCCATGCCCGATATGCCCGCGCCAATGACGGCGATATGGGGCCGGGCGGGTTCGGAGGCGGCGTAAAGTCCTGGGCGCATGATCGTTCCTGTGCGTCGTAGGGAGGACTACGGCGCCCGGGTCCGGCCGGATCAGTTTGTGTGAAAAATTCTTCACGGGCCGCGCCTCTGGTGATCCGCCGCGCGGCATCCGACGTATCGACAGCATGGTGAACGCACTCTCCATTTCCGCCCTGCACCTGCCGCCGCCCTGCGCTAGGATCGGTTCCGCCGCGGCGGTGTTGCCGATTCCGCGGCGCATTCGCCACGGAGGTCGCGTGGAGGGAGACGCCGGCGAGCTTTGGGAGGCGCGGCTGTCCGCCGTGGCGATCCAGCGCGACCGCACGGCGTTCGCCGAACTGTTTTCGCATTTCGCGCCGCGCATAAAGGCGGTGATGATCCGGGGCGGCATGGCCGCCGACATGGCGGAGGAGATCGCGCAGGAGGCGTTCGTCGCCGTGTGGCGCCGCGCCTCGACCTTCGATCCCGAACGCGCCAGCGCCTCGACCTGGATATTCGCCATCGCCCGCAACAAGCGAATCGACCGCCTGCGGCGGGAGGCGCGGCCCCAGCCGGACCCCGAAGACCCCGCCTTCGCGCCCGACGAACCGGATGCGGCGGACACGATGATGACCGCGCGCGAACGTGCGGACCGGGTGCGCAAGGCCATGGCGACGCTGCCGCCGGATCAGCGCGACGTCGTCATGCGGTCCTATTTCTCCGAACACTCGCATTCGCAGATCGCGGAGGATCTGAACGCACCGCTCGGCACGGTGAAGTCGCGCATGCGCCTGGCGATGGAGCGCCTGCGCGCCGCGCTGGAGTCCGAACATGAGGAGGGCTCGCTGTGACGTCCGTCCGGCATCCAGATCAGCACCCAGGAGATGAAGTCCTGCTGGCCTATGCGTCCGGCGCGCTCGGCGCGGGCTGGGATCTGGCTATCGCCGTGCATCTGGCGCTGTGCCCGTCCTGCCGCGCGCGCGCGACGGACTACGAATCGCTGGGCGGTGCGGCGCTGGATGACGCAGCGCCCGAGGCGCTGCACGAACCGGTCGATATCGCCGCCCTGATCGAACGGGCGGACGCCGTGGAGGAGAAGCGCCCGGCCGCGCCGCCGTCCGGCGGGGCGCCGGTGTTTCCGGAGCCTTTGCGCTCCCTGACCGGCGATCAGACGGACATCAGATGGTCCCCGGTCGGTGGCGGCGTGCGGCAGAAAATCGTGTTGCAGGACGGCGGCGTCGTCGCGCGCCTGCTCCATATCGCGCCGGGCGTGGCTGTGCCCGAACACGGCCACCGGGGCCTCGAAATGACCGCGGTGCTCAGCGGCGGCTATTATGATGGGCGGGACGCGTTCCAGCGCGGCGACATCCAGGTCGTCGCGCACGAGGGCCCGCACAAGCCTGTGGCGATGAAGGACGCGCCCTGCGTCTGTCTGGTGGTCACCGACGCGCCGGTCCGCTTTCGCGGCTTGCTGCCCCGGCTGCTTCAGCCCTTCATGAAAATCTGATGCGCCGCTAGTCGGGCGGGCCGAGCAGCAGGCGGTTATTCTGCGCCTGAACGGGGCGTGCGTTTTCGCCCATGATCGCCTCGAACGCGGCGATCTGGGCTGCGCTGGCGCTCTGCGGTTCGGCCAGGACGTGCCAGTGCACCCCTTCGGAGCAGGGCGGCGTGGTGAGCGAGCCCATATAGCGATACATCGCGCCCGCGGGCGCGAGCGCGGCCGCATCGACGCTCAGCGCCTCCGCGCCGTCTTCATGCGCCTCTAGGATCGCGGCCAGTTGTTCGCTGGCCTCGCCTTCCTCGAACATCACGCCGACGACCAGCAATTGCCCGTCTTCGCCCTGATGCACGAAGTGCGCGACCATGGGATAGGACGCGCCGCCGAACACATGTTCGGATGGCGTGTGAAAATGAAACTGGAGAAGCCGGAAGGTCTCGCCCGCCGAGCTCACGGTCAGGCCTTCATCCACGGCCACCTGAACGGTGTGATGGTTCTCCGGCAGGCGGGCGCCGATCTCGCCATACGCCATGGCCAGCATGACGTCGCCCCGCGCATTGACCCCGGCCAGATCGATCGGCGACTGCATCATGCCCGCGCCGCAGGCGGCGAAGTCCTCGGACAGCTCGCCCCAGTGTTCGGGGCCTTCCTCGCCTTCGTACGTCCATTCCTGCGCTTGCGCGCAGGCGTCGCTCAAAAAAATCGCGCCGGCAATCAGCCCGGCGCGTCCCAAGATCGTCCGCATCCCCAGTCTCCCCTGCGTCGCGCCGAGGACACGCCCCGGCGGCCGCCGTCAGATGGAAGGAAGGCGACGATGCAACCTGACCAAGAATTCAGCCGGTCTGCAATATCGAAGGGAGCAGGCGCGGGACGCGGATGGTCCGCGCCCGCTCCGGTCCACGATTTCGCAACAAGGTCCGCGCGGGCGGCGCAGCCTTAGTCTTCGGCCTGGGAGGCGACGGCGGCCGCGGCCGTGCTGGCCCCAGGATTGCCGAGCGACAGTTCCCGACCGTCCGGGAAGGAGATGTCGCTGGCGCTCATGCGGGTGTCGCCGTCGCGCGCCCCGAAGCCGGAGACTTCGATCTCGGTGCCGGGGGGCAGGGAGTTGCGGTTCCAGCCCCGGCGCAGCAGCGCGCTCGGCGCGCCGCCTTCGACCCGCCACAGCACCGTCTCGCCGGTTTCCTCGTCCACCACGTTTACGTGGATCCAGGAGTGCGGATTGGTCCATTCGAACATGACGACTTCGCCATGGAGCGTGACGGGGCGGTTCTGGTCGAACTCCGCGCCGAAGGAATGGTGAGCGGACGCCCCGCCGGCGGCGGCGAGGACGAGTGCGCCGGCCGCGGCGCCCATGATGGTCTTCTGCATTTTGGTTCTCCTCATGACTCCGCGTCCCTCTACTCGGCGTCTTCTGGCTTCAGATCTCCATATAGGAGGTCTTCGGAAAATGGCACGCACTTGAACTCCAGGATCTGGGCGTTCGGCTCGACCCGGCGGTACAGCGGCATCGAGATCGTCCACGGCTCGGAATAGACCGCCGGATCCTCGATCGTCGCCTCATAATCCAGATGGTTCGGGCCGTTCAGGGTGAAGCGCTCGGTCACCGTCGCGGTCGGCGACAGGTAGTTGCCGGCCCGGTCCATCCAGGTCCGGCCGTTCTGCGCCGTGGTTACCACGACCAGCGTATCGCCGTCCCAGGCGCCGTTGGACCAGCCCATCCAGGTGTCGATCGGGGCCACCTCGTCGCTGTCCATATGGATCACGCGATTGGCGGAGGCGTATTCATAGACGAACAGGATGTCGTCATTGCCGCCCTGAATGATCTGGAACGGGTGATTCATATAGGTCGCACGCGGAATGCCGGGCAGATAGCACGCGGCCTCCGGATCGGCCTGCGGCGCGCTTTCGGCGTTCGCGTCGCGCTGCGCCGCGGCTTCGGGCAGATAGGGGATCGCCCCGCCCTCGACCACGCCCAGCCCCGCCGGGATCGCGCCGATGGCGCCGATTTCCTCCGGCGCGGCCGGTGCGATGGCGGCCGAATGCGGCTCCAGATTCCAGTGGGCGCTGTTCATCGCCTGCCAGATGCCGTTCAGATTGGGGTTGCCCGCAATCTCCGCCGGCTCCTGCGCCTGGGCGCCCGTTGCGGCGGCCAGCGTCGCGGCCGCGCCAAGGGCGATCTTCCATCCATGCTGCATACGTCTGGTCTCCTCTCCCGCGTCCGCCTGTGCGGACACGGCCCTGTTATCGTTGTCAGTCGGCTTCGCTCTCGGGCGCCATCTGGCGCTCGTACAAGGTGTCGTACAGATCCATCTTGGCCTGGCTGATCGACGGCCCCGCGCCGGACCCGTCGGCGTCCAGCACCATGGCCTCGGTCGGGCCGAGGTCGTCGAATTCCGGCCACTCCGGCAGGCCTGGCCCATTGGGATCGCCGGTCGCGGCGAAATTCACCCAGTATTGCGACACCTGGTCGGCGAAGGCCTCCTCGCGCGGGTCGCCGCTGGCCAGTTCCGGGACGCTCGGGTCCGGGAAGACGCGCGGCGGCGCCAGATTGTTGAACACATAGGGGATTTCCACCGTGTGCACGGCGCCGCGCGCGCGGGGCTCCTCCACCGGCGGCTCGTGCGTGAAATAATACAGCCAGGCGCGTTGGCCGATCTCTGCCTGGTATTTGGCGAACAGGCGCATATGCCAGGCCATGTTGTCGCCCATCAGCGCCTGGCTGTTCTCGGTCGCCTGCGCGTCGGTCTCGGCGGGGTAGGCGGCCAGGCCCAGCTCCACCAAATCGCCCCATTGCCGCTCGGCGCGTTCGGTCCAGGCGTCAACCGTGGTCGGCGCGCCGGCGAAGAAACCTTCATCGCGGTTGGAGCCGACGATCACGTCGACCGGGTTCTGGCGCCCTTCCGCGAAGGTCACCGACAGGTCCTCGGGAATGATCCAGCCGTCGACGATCATGCCCTGGCGCGGCAGTTTGGTCAGAGCCTCTTCGGCGGGCAGGGCGCGCAAATCCGCCAGACTCGCAATGCCCAGCTCGTCCGCGGCTTCGGAGGACTGGGCCTCCGCCGATTGCAGGCCGCGCATCGGCGCCATGGTCAGGCCCATCCAGGCGCCGCTCTCCGCGATGGCGCGATGGAACAGGCCGCGCGCCGGGGGCGATCCGGCAAGGCCGCCGATCATCGCCGCGCCGGCGGACTCGCCGAAAATGGTGACCCGGTCCGGGTCGCCGCCAAAGGCCTCGATATTGTCCTGAACCCATTGCAGCACCGCGATGCTGTCGGCCAGCGCGTAATTGCCGGATGCGCCGTGCGGCGACTCTTCCGACAGCGCCGGATGCGCCAGGAAGCCCAGCGAGCCCAGGCGGTAATTGAACGTCACCAGCACGACGCCCTTGGCGGCCAGCTGGTCGCCCCAATTATGCGGGCTGGACCCGGCGCCTTCGTAATAGGCGCCGCCATAAATCCAGACCATCACCGGGCGGTCTTCGCCGGCCGCTTCGGCGGCGGTCCAGACATTCAGGTTCAGGCAGTCCTCGCTCTGGGGCGGGCTGTCCGGCAGGTCGACGGAGACGTTCACCCGGCCCTGGCCGTTGGGCTGCATGCAGACCGGCCCGAACTCCGACCCGTCGCGCACGCCGTCCCAGGCTTCGGGCGGCTGCGGCGGCGCCCAGCGCAGCGCGCCGACCGGCGGCGCGCCGAAGGGGATGTTCTTGAACGCGGTCACGCCCTCGACCTCGCCCGGCGTGCCGGACACAAGGCCGGTCTGCGTCATCACCGGTTCGTCGAACGCGGCGTGCGCCGGGGCGGCGACGGCGATCGCGGCGGCCGCCGCCATCGCGATGCGGGCGCAGGTTTTCACGGGCATCAATTCGCCTCCACGCTGGCCTGCGCGCGCTGGGCGCGGGAGGCGCTGATATAATCGCGCACCATGTAGTTCGCCTCATGGCAGGCGTATTCGTACATGCCGAAACCGTCGTTCCGCCGCCACGGCATGTGGACCGTCCACGGCGCCTCGTAGAGGTCCATATCCGTGAAGGTCATTTCGTAATCGATCGTGTCCGGGCCCGTCGGCGTGAACCGCTCCACGATGGTCGTGTTTTCGCCGACCGGCATATTGTTCTCGCGCGGCGCGCCGACCGTGCTGCCGCCATTCACGGCCGTGGGGCCGGGGTGCAGATTGGTCGTCTCCACGACCAGCGTGTCGCCCTCCCACCGGCCGCGGCTCTCGCCCATCCAGTGCAGGATCTGGGCGGGCAGGGCCGTGCGCCCGTCGGTGGGGATGATGCGCGTCTCGTGGATCATTTCCAGCTGCAGGGCGACCGTGCCCGGCGCCTGAAAGATGCGGATGCCGTTATTGTACATGAAGGGGAACATCGACCCCGGCATGCCGCGCGTGATGCAGCGGTCCCAGGTGTCGAAATCGGTCACCCAGTCGAAGGCGATGTCCCGCTGCCAAGTGGACCGCATGGCGTCGGACCGGCGCTGGCCCTCCGCGGTCAGGGCCGGCAGCTGGCCGTCCGCCGGGTCGGTGATCAGGGAGGTGCGCCGGTTCGGCTTTCCCGTCTCGGCCCAGTGGCCCATCCCGATCTTGTCCTGGGCGTCCTCGTTCTCGTAGCGCGCGGCGGCGGCCTCCAGCCGGGCCTCGCGCTCCATGTATTCGGCGTCGCTGAGAAACTCCCGCATCCCGAATTCGTCGGGCCGCTGGAACGGCGTGCCGGTCAGGTGTCCCACTGGCCAGGTGCCGCGGATGTCCGGCTCCCCCCACGGGGTCTTTGGCGGGCTGTAGTCGTCCTCCTGCGCCTGCGCGGCGCCGAGCGCGAGTACGCCAGCCGCCGCGGCGGCGCAGAGGATCGCCGCGCGCGCGTCCATTACTCGGCGCTGGCCTGCTGGCGCTGGGCGCGGGAGGCGGAGATGTAGTTCGGAATCTGCTCGTTGCCCTCGTGGCAGGCGTATTCGAAGATTCCGTAATTATCGTCCCGCACCCAATCCAGATGCGCCGTCCAAGGCTGGGTGTACACGACCGGATCGTTATAGGTGATCTCATAGTCGATCGTGTCCGGCCCGGTCATGGTCAGCCGCTCGATGACGTGCGCCTGTTCGCTGACCGGCGTGTCGTTCTCGGGCGGGGAGGACGTGGTGCCGATATTGGTCGCCGACGGTCCGGGTTTCAGATTGGTCGTCTCGATAACCAGCGTGTTTTCGTCTTCCCAGTGGCCGCGGCTTTCGCCGATCCAGTGACGGATCTGGGAGGGCAGAGCGGGCGAGCCGTCGGTCGGGATGATCCGGGTCTCGTGCACCATTTCCATCTGCAGGGCGACCAGGCCCGGCGCCTGGAAGATGCGCATGCCGTTATTGTACTGGAACGGGAACATCGAGGCCGGCAGGCCGCGCGTGATGCAGCGGTCCCAGGTATCGAAATCCGTCACCCAGTCGAAATCCTGGCCGCGCCGCCAGCTGGAGCGCATCTCGGCGCTCCGCCGTTTGCCCTCTTCGGTCATCTCCGGCAGCCGGCCGTTGGGCGGATCGATGATCAGGGAGGTGCGGCGGTTCGGCTCGCCCATCTCGGCCCAGTGGCCCATGCCCATCGTGTCGCTGGAGTCTTCGTTTTCATAACGCGCGGCGGCGGCTTCGATCCGGCCGGCGCGCTCGGCGTATTCTTCGTCGGTCAGGAATTCGCGGTCGCCGAATTCCTCGGGCCGCTGCAGCGGCGTGCCGTTCAGATGGTCGATCGGCCAAGTGCCGCGAAAATCCGGTTCGCCCCATGCCGTCTGGTCGGGCGTATAGTCCTGGGCCTGGGCGGCGCCGGCGGAAATGGCGCAACACGCGACGGACATGGCCAGCGCAACTCCGCGAATGGTCATCGGGAGATCCTTTCTTGGTGGTGTGACGGGGCCGGGGCGCAGCGGACAGACTGGGCCATGCACGCCCGGCGGCACGCCGGACGGGAGTCCATGCACGGTCGGTGCAGTGCGCGCTTCACCCGATCCTCCCCTTTTATCGTTCTTGGTGGGACTTCAGCGGCTCCCGAAGACTAACCGAGTCCGGCATATGTCCACAACTCGCCGGGGCCGGGTCACGGCGCCGCGCGCCCGGTTCTCACGGGGTCGTGATCCGATGGCGCCGATGGCCCGTCTTTTCAGGCCAGACCGGCCTTTGCGGCGTAGAAGCGCCAGGCGTCCGTGACGATCTGGGTCATATCGGACCGGGCGGGCGCAAAGCCCAGCGACTTCGCGAAAGAGGTATCGGCGACCAGGGCCGGAACGTCGCCCGGCCGCCGCCCGGCCTCCTCCGCCGGGACGGTGCGCCCGGTGACGGTTTCGATGGCGCGGATGACATCGCGGACGCTGTCGCCGGCGCCGGTGCCGAGATTGCAGGCCAGCGCGCGTTCTCCGTCCAGCAGGCGGCGCAGAGCCAAAATGTGGCCCTGGGCCAGATCCTCGACATGGATGTAATCGCGCAGGCACGTCCCGTCGGGCGTGTCATAATCTGTGCCGAAAATCTTCAGCGTCTGGCCGCGGCCCGCGGCCGCGGCGAGGGCGTTCGGGATCAGATGCGTTTCGGGTTCGTGCTCCTCACCCAGCTCGCCGTCCCGGTCCGCGCCCGAGGCGTTGAAATAGCGCAGCAGGGCGTAGGGCATGCCATAGGCGCGGCCATAATCCGCGATGGCCTGCTCGATCATCAGCTTGCTGCGGCCATAGACGCTTTCCGGCGCGCGGGGATGGGTCTCGTCCAGCAGCGGGGTCTGCGGCCGGCCATAGACCGCGCAGGTGCTGGAAAAGATCAGCGGCGGCCCGCCCGCCTTGCGCAGCGCCCGCAGCAGGCACAGCGAGCCATAGACATTGTTGTCGTAGAAGCTCTCGGGGTCCCGCTCGCCTTCGCCGACCTCAATCCGCGCGGCGAAATGCAGCACCGCCTTGATGTCGTAGGCCGCCAGAACCGCGTCCAGCCGTTCGCCGTCGCGGATGTCGCCGCGCTCCAGCGGTCCCCATTTGACGTTGTGTTCGTATCCCGCCGACAGGTCATCATAGACGACTGGCGTGAAACCTGCTTGCGACAGCGCTTTGGCGGTGTGCGAGCCGACATAGCCCGCTCCGCCGGCAACAAGGATGTGACTACTCATCGTCTATGCGCTGTGAACGATTCGGCCTAAGCGAATTCTAGAGCCTAATTCGTAACGGCTATTCTATCCGCGGCAATCGACGATCCCGAGAATATGAGGAAATCCGGAGGTCCCACGCCCGTCGCGAAGACGGATGCCGCCATCGTCCTCGCCGCGATGATCCTGACCTTTCTGGGTCATGTGATCTTCGGCGCGGATACGAATTTCCTCGCACTGTCGCTGTCGGTCGCGTTTCTGGCGCTGGGCGCGGTGACCGTGGGGCTGTACGGCGCGCCGGACCTGAACGGGCCGCTGGTGCTGGCGGCGGCGCTCTTTGTCCTGGTCATCCTGGTCGGCCTTATCCAGATCGCGCCGGCCCCCGCCGGCTGGGCGCATCCGTTCTGGACCTGGATCCCGGACCGTGCCGCGGTGACGATGGATCTTGACGCCACGCGCCGGGAAATCCTGAAACTGCTGGGGCTTGCCGCGGTTTTCGTCATCGGCTTGTGGACCGGGCAGAATAACGCCCGCACGCGCTGGTTCTTCCGTCTTCTGGCCTGGTTCGCGGCGGCCTATGCGATCTGGGCGTTCCTCGATTTCTTCATCGACCCCGCGCACGTCTTCGGCGTGGAGCGGCCGTTTCATCAGAACCGGCTGTCCGGCGGCTTTCTGACCGCCAACACGGCGGCGACGCTGTTCGGAACGCTGGCCATCGTCATGCTGGCCGAACTGCGCCGCGTCGCGCGCGACCAGCAGAGCGACTGGTCGGTCGACGGCGTGAACCGGCTGGCGCGGAAGGCCGCCATTCCCGCTATCGCGCTGCTGTTCTGTGTCACGGATCTGCTGCTGTCGGCCTCCCGGGCCGGCGTTCTGTCCTTCCTCGCCGCCGGAATGATCTATGCGGCGTGGGAGATGTTCCTGACCCGCCGCCGGAGCGAGACCCAGCGCCGCAATCTCGGCGCGGTCGTCCTGCTCTGCGCCCTGGCGGCGCTGGCCCTGATCGGCGGCGTGTCGAGCGCGCTGGTCGCCCAGCGCCTGGGCACTGTCGAGACAGATATGGGCGTCCGCGCCGATATTTTCTCTGCGCACTGGGAGGCATTCCTCGTCGCCCCGTGGCTCGGCAACGGCATGGGGACGTTCCGCCAGATCAATTACGTCCAGATGACGCTGGAAAACTGGGAAGTCCTCTGGATCATCGGCTCCGCCCACAATTTCGTCCTGCAATGGCTGGAAGAGGCGGGTCTCGCCGGCGCGCTGGCCATGTTCGGCTGTGTCGGATGCATTCTGTGGGCGATCCGGGGCGGAATGAGCCATCGCCGCCGGCCGCGCATCTGGATGCGGGGAATCCTCTGCGCCAGCATCATCCCCGTCGCGCACGGCATGTTCGACTTCGCGCTTCAGCAGCCGTCCTACACGGTCCAGTGGGCGATGCTGCTCGGGGTGGCGGCGGGACTGGCCGCCGCGCGCCAGGAAACGGCCTGACTCTAGGGCGTTTCCGCTAGGGCGCTTCGATCTGGTCCAGAACAAACTGCCGGGCTTCCGGATCGGGCAGGCGGTCGGCCAGCTGGGTCACCGCGCCCATATTCCGGCCCCTGTCCGTCAGGACCTCGATCGCGCGCCGGACATGGCCTTTGGCTTCATCGTCCAGCCGGTCCCAGTTCGACAGCGCGAACTCCACCCGCCAGAGCTGGAAGTCCCGAACCTCTACTGGCGTCGTGACGAAGGCGCGGTTCAGCGCCGCGAGCGCCTCCGGCGAAAATTCGCCCGCCTGGGTCGCCTCCAGATAGGCGAGCCGCGCCCAGGATTCGCCGCGCGCCGGGCTGACGCGCAGCGCCTCGCGGCTTTCTTCGGCCGACTGGGCAAGGTCCGGCGGGGCGATATTGAGGGCCAGCCGCGCCTTCCGCTCGTGCAGGGCGCCGGTCTGCGCCGGCCCCTTCAGGGCGTCCGCCGCGCGGTTCACCCGGGCGTCGATGGCTTCGGCGCTGTCCGCGGTCGAGACCGAGTCCAGCGCGCGCAGCGCGATTGCGTCCCGATAGTCGCCATTGACGATCCACAGGCCGTACGCGCCGGCGATGACGAACAGTCCGGCCAGAACGATTGTCAGGACATACCGCGCCACGGGCGTCTCCGGCCTAGCCGGCGGGGTCTTCGCTCGCCGTCACCGCCATTAATTGCGGTGGATTTTCGCGGATCGCAACCCAGTCCAGCGAACGGGCGCTCACCTGGCGGGTCCGCCATTCATAGGCGGCCTCGTCCCAGCGGACGATCCAGGGGTTCAGGCTGTCCAGCACGTAATCGCCTTCGTCCGTCGACACGACCAGCATCAGATGCCGGCCATAGCGGCGGTGCATGCCCATCGCGAAGAACATCGCGCTTTCCGGCACGCCGGCCGCCAGCAAAGCGTGCCGCTTTTCGAGAGCATAGTCCTCACAGTCGCCGGACCGCAAAGCCCCCTGGGTCAGCGGCATCGCCCAGCGCTCGTTCACGCCATAGATTTCCTGGTCGGTCGCGGCGCGGATCTGGCCGTTGATCTCGGCGTTCACGCGCTTCAGCAGCGGCCAGACGGCCTCCTTCGCCAGCGGGGTCTCGATGGGCTCCTCCGCCGCGCGGGCCAGGATGCGGGCAAAACCCGGTTCGGCCGGAGCATAGCGTTCGCCGCCGGTCACGGTGGCGGCGGTGGCCTCGGTCTCCGGCAGGATCAGCATGGCGGGAATGAATTCCGGGGCTGGGGCGGGCTCCACGGCGTCCGCGGCGTCCGCCTCGGCGATCAACAGGTCGGGCGCGGCCTCGTCGCCGACGCATTCGGCCCGGTTCTGGCGACAGAATTCCTCGAACCCGTGCGGGGCCACTGCAGGCGCGCCTACCGGCATCCACGCGCTGGTGGTTATTGTGCCTGTCGTCGTACTGCACGCGGACGTCAAAAGCCCGAGTGCGAGCAGCAGAACCCCGATCGCCTGCGTACGGAACATGACCTTGCGCCTCTTCTTTGCTTGGGCGCATTAAAGTCATGTCGAAGTAAAAGCGGCGCGTAGACGCGTAGTTGGTTTTTAGTTGTGTTTGGCGTTATGGTGATAACGCGTGTTAACCACCCGAATTTACCTCACGTTTTCTATAAATATAGAAGTACAAATTGCACGTGCTTTGGAGCCTTTGATTAACCAAGGCGTGGTGTTATCCGGCCTTCGGTAGGAAGAAGCGCATGTTTCGGCGGAAACGTTCGACAGATGGCCGCGTGATCTACGCCGTGGGCGATATCCACGGCCGGCTCGACCTGCTGGAAATCATGCTGGACCGGATAGCGGAGGACGCCGCGGGCCAGGCGTCTCCCGCCGGCATGGATGTCGTGTTTCTCGGCGACTATGTCGATCGCGGGCCGAATTCCCGCGGCGTGGTGGAGCGGCTTCGCTCTCTGGAGTCCGACCAGGCGAAGCTTCACTTCCTGAAGGGGAACCACGAGGCCACGATGCTGAACTTTCTGGCCGACCCGGGCATCGGGCCCCAATGGTGCCAGCACGGCGGCAAAGAGACGCTTGCCTCCTATGGCGTGGAGGCGCCGATTTCTGCCGCTGACGAGGACGCCTGGGCGGCGGCGTCGGAGGAGCTGGAGCAGAACCTTCCCGATCCGCACCGGGCCTTCATCCATGGGCTCGATCTGTATGTGGAGATCGGCGACTACCTCTTCGTCCATGCCGGGCTGCGGCCGGGGCGGGCGCTGGACGCGCAGACCGAGGAAGACATGCTCTGGATCCGGGACGATTTCCTGGGCGACCGCCGCCGGTTCGACAAGATCGTCGTCCACGGCCACACCCCCCAGCGCGCCCCGGTCTGGGACAAGCGCCGGATCGGGCTGGATACGGGGGCCTATGTGACCGGGGTCCTGACATCGGCCCGGATCGCGGAGGATACGGTCGCCTTCATCGAGGCCAGACGCTAGGAGGCCAGGCGCTAGCGCCTTGGCGCAAGCGTTGCATATCTTCGGTAGAACGGGAAAATTGGGCGGATGAGAGTGGGTGCGACGATGAAGCTTGTTTATATGGCGGTCTTGCTGGCCTTCGTGGCCGCATGCAGCAGCGCGCCGGTCGGCTCGGTTGTCGCGGGCGACTCCGCATCCGCGCTCGCCGAGCGCCCGTCGGAGATCTATCGGCTCGGCACCGGCGATCAAATTCGCTTGATCGTGTTCGGGGAAGATCAGCTCTCCGGCGAATTCGTCGTCGATGGCTCGGGCGCCGTCTCCCTGCCCCTGATCGGGGAGGTGGAGGCCGCCGGCCGCACGGTTCGCGAGCTGCAGCGCTCGATCGAGGGCCGGCTGTCGGAAGGCTATCTGGTCGAGCCCCGCGTCTCCGCCGAAGTCGTCAATTATCGCCCGTTTTTCATCATGGGCGAGGTCAACGAGCCGGGCACCTATCCCTATAGCGACGGGCTTACCGTGGTGAATGCGGTGGCGACGGCCGGCGGGTTCACTTACCGGGCGGACGAGCGGCGGGTTTATATCCGCCGCCCCGGGGCCGCGGGCTGGCAGGAATACCGCCTGACCTCCGAAACCAATGTCCAGCCGGGGGACACCCTGCGGATCGGCGAGCGCTTCTTCTAGAGCCTCGCCGGCGCCGGGCGACCCGAGAGGGACGATTCCCGTCAAAGTTTATTCGCGGGCGCAGCATGCAATTTCGCAGGCGCGGTATCGCCTTTTGCGCGAATCCTTCTCCTGGGACGGGAGAGGGTGTGGATTCCCGGTCAAATAAAAGAAAAAATCGTACGAAATGACATTTGTGCGACTGCGAAGTGGGCTATTCGTTCACTGCGAAAAGGTATATAGAGTGTTACGGAGATTTAAGCTCGGGGGCCGGACCGCTTTCGGCTGGCTGGATTCGGGGAGTGCTTGTTATGAAGAATATCGCGCGGATTGCCGCTGCGGCGGTTGCGGGTCTCATGCTGACGGTGTCCGCCGGCGGCTTGGCCATGGCCCAGGACGACGCCAGCGCCGACGCGCCGGCCCTTCCGGCCGGCGACCCGGGCGAAGCGCCCACGCTGGATGCGACGGAAGCCGCGGCGGCTGACGCTCTGGCCACGGCGATCGACACCGCGATCGCGAACCTGGGTGAAGGGGCGACCGAAGCCCAGATCGCGGACGCGGTTGCGGCCACGGTCGCGGCCTCTCCGGCCTCTCCGGCCGCAAAGGCGGCGGCGACCAATACGGTCGCGACGCGCTCCAGCAACCCGGCGGTTACCGCCGCCGCGCAGCAGGTCAACGTGGCTGTCCGCGTTCAGGCGGCGGTGACGGCGCTGGGCGCCAACCCGTCTGCGGCGGCTGCGACGGCCGCCGTTAACGCGGTTGTGGCCAATTCCAGCGCGCCGGCCAGCGTGAAAGCCGCGGCCGCGACGCGCGTCGCCAGTACGCCGGGCGTTCCGGCCACGGTTCAGGCCGCGGCCCAGCAAACGGCGACCACCCAGACCCAGGTTGCGTCCAACACCGGCGCGACTGGCGGGACCGGCGGCACTGGCGGGACAACCGGCGGCGATGCGGGCGCGACGGGCGGCACCGGCGGAACGGGCGGCACCGGAGCGGGTGCTGGCGCCGGGGCCGGCGGGGCCGGCGGCGGCGGCGGCGGCGGTTACTCGACCGCTCAATAGGCCGTCCGGTCTATCCAAAATCGTACGTACAGGTGCGGGGCGCCGGACCGGCGCTCCGCCTGAGGGGCTAAGGAGGGGTTTGTGGGGAAAATTGCACTTGGCGCGACGCTTGCGCTTGGCGCGGTCGGGTTTGCAGGCGCATCGGCGCTGGCCCAGTCGTTCGAGCGGGATCGCAACGTCTCCGTCATGGAGCGTCCCCGCCCCGAATATGACGCTCTGGGCGTTCCGATGGGATCCTTCACGGCGTATCCCGCCGCGACCGTCGGCGTCGAATATAACGATAACGTCTACGCCACCACGACGGCGACCCAGGATGACACGATCCTGAAAGGCTCCGCGGAAATGCTGGTCCAGTCCAACTGGTCGCGGCACTTCCTCAGCTTCTTCGGCGTGGTCTCCCACGACGAATACTCGGATCTGTCCGACGAAAACCACACGGACTACACGCTGCGCGCCGATGGCCGCGTAGACGTCGTGCGCTCGACGACCCTTGGCGGGTCGGCCGTGTACCAACAGCTGACCGAGCCGCGGACCTCGTCCAGCGCGCCGGGCGGCGCCGCCGAGCCGATCCAGTATTCGGTGACCGGCTTTGACGGCTACGGCACGTATGAGCGCGGCCGCGCGCGGTTCCGTGTGTCGTCAGCGTTCAACGAATACGACTATGACGATGCGTTCTCGGCTGCGGGCGCCGTCCTCGACCAGGATTTCCGCGACAAGGACGTCTGGCGCAGCTCGCTGCGCTCGGACTTCGCGGTCAGCCCCGACACGGCGCTGTTCTTCGAGGCCATCTATGACGAGCGCACCTATTCCCTTCAGCCGCCGGCCGTGACCCTGGCGCGCGACTCCGAAGGCTATGAACTGCTCGCGGGCGCGAATTTCGACATCACCAATCTGGTGCGCGGCGAAATCGGCGTCGGCTACGTCAATCAGGACTACGACAACGCCAGCCTGCCCAGCGTGGAAGGGGTCGGCCTTCGCGGCAACGTCGAATGGTTCCCGACCCAGTTGACGACCGTCTCCTTCGGCGCCTCGCGCACGGTGGAGGATTCCACGGTCACCGGCTCTTCCGGCTATCTGTCCTCAAATTTCACGGTGAACATCGACCACGAGCTGATGCGGAACGTCATCCTGTCGGCCAACGCGCTGTATGCCGAGGACGATTATGAGGGGATCGACCGCACCGACGACCGTCTGGGCGCCGGGCTGGGCGTGACCTACTACGTCAACCGCTATGTCGGCGTCAGCGGCACGTATAATTATCTGGAGCAGAACACTTCTGGCACAGCCGGTGGTGGCACGGAATATGAAGTGAACCGGTTCGGAGTGTCTCTTCGCTTGAAATTCTAGGGAGCCAGCCGGGCCGGTGTCATGAACGAACAGGTCATTATTCGTAACGAGGCGCCGCATTTGCAGGATTCCGAAAATGAGGGCGATTTTCTGGACCTTCATGGCCTCTGGCTGACCTTCCGCCGCCGGCAGGGCCTGTTTCTGGCGGTCGCCGGCGTCGTGCTGGCGCTGACGGTCATCGTCACCTTCCAGATCACCCCGAAATATTCCGCCACCAGCACAGTCCTGCTCGATACGCGCCAGCAGGACATCGTCGATATCGGCGCCGTTCTTTCCGGCCTGCCGTCCGAATCCGCCGCGGTGGACACCGAGGTCGAGGTCCTGCGTTCGCGCAGCCTGGCCCGCCGGGTGGCCGGGGCGCTGGACCTGTATTCCGACCCGGAGTTCAACGGCGCGCTGCGGGAGCCTGAGGGCGTCGGCGCTTGGATCGGCGGCCTGAAATCCGGACTCTCCAACCTTGTCACCGCCTCGATGCCGGACTCGATGGGGACTGGCGCATCCGAAGAGGAAACGGAGGCTGCCGCCGTGGTCGCGCGGCTGCTGGATCATCTGTCGGTCCGCCGTCAGGGCCTGACCTATGTGATCGGAATTACGGTCACCAGCGAGGAGCCGGCCAAGGCCGCCCGGATCGCCAACGCCTATGCCGAGGAATATCTGGTCGACCAGCTGGAATCGAAATTCGAGGCGACCGAGCGCGCCAATGACTGGCTGTCGGAGCGCCTGGCGACCCTGCGGGAAGAGGTTCAAGCTGCCGAAGGCGCCGTGGAGGCCTATCGCGCCGAAGCCGGTCTGCTGAACGCGGAGGGCTCGACCCTCACCGAACGGCAGATTGCGGACCTGAACGCGCAGGCGGTCCTGCGTCGCACCGAACTGGCCGAAGCCCAGGCGCGTCTCAGTACGGTACGCCGTCAGATCGCCGCGGGCGCGGAGCAGGAAGTCTCCGAGGTTCTGAACTCCGAAGTTATTCGTGAACTGCGCCGCCAGCGCGCCGACATCGTGCGCCAGCAGGCGGAGCTTCTGAGCCGCTACGGGGAACGCCACCCCGAAGTCATCAATGTCCGCCGCCAGCTGGCCGACACCGACCGGGAAATCGATCAGGAGGCGAACCGCATCGTCGCCAGCCTGGAAAGCGAAGTGACGATCGCGCAGCAACGGCTGAATGCGGTTGAGGGAAGCGCGTCGCGGCTGCGCGGGGAACTGGTCGACAACAACCAGGCCAGCGTCCGTCTGCGTGAGCTCGAGCGGAACGCCGAGGCGAGCCGCACGCTCTATGAATCCTTCCTCAGCCGCTTCCGGCAGACGACCGAGCAGGAATCCCTGCAGGAAGCCGACGCGCGCATCATCTCCGTCGCCGACGTGCCGGCCAGTCCGTCCTCGCCCAACCTGAAGCTGAACGCGCTGCTCGGGCTGGTTCTGGCCGCCATGGCCGGCGCGGGCGCCATCGTGGTGGTGGAGGTCTTCGACCGCGGGCTGACCACGGGCAACCAGGTGGAGCGCCTGCTGGGCCTGTCGTCGCTGGCGCTCATCCCGATGGTGCCGAAGAAATACCGCGCCCAGGGCCGCGTTGCCGACTATGTCCTCGACAAGCCGCTGTCGGGTTACGCCGAAGCATTGCGCACCCTGCGGGCCGGACTTCTGTTCTCGCGCGGTCGCGAGGCGTCGAAGGTCGTCACGATCACCTCGGCTCTGCCGGGCGAGGGCAAGACCGCGACCGCCTTTGCGCTGGCGCGCGTCTCGGCCATGCTGGGCTCGCCCACGATTGTCATCGACGCTGACATCCGTCGGCGCATCCTGACCCATTCCGGCCATCTGCACCCCGAAGCGGGACTGATGGAAGTTCTGCGCGGCGAAGCCTCGCCCGAGGACGTCATCGTCGTCGAGGAGCAGACGGGTCTCCACATCCTGCCGCTCAGCTCCAAGGCCACCGGCGCTAGCGACGTGTTCGGGCGTGCGGAGATGCGCAGCCTGCTGCGCGACCTGCGCGAGAAGTACGACATGGTCGTGATCGACACCGCGCCGGCGCTTCCGGTCGCGGAAACGCGCATCCTGTCGACGCTGGTGGACTCCGTCGTGCTGCTGGCGCGCTGGCGCAAGACGCCGCGGGACGTTGTGCAATCGGCGCTGACCAATCTGCGCCAAGTGGATGCTCCCATCGCGGGCGTGGCGCTCACCCAGGTCGATCTGGCGGCGGAGAGCCGGTACGGTTACGGCCACCGCTACGGCAAGAGCTACTACCAGAACTACCGGAAATATTATTCCGATTGATCGGGGCCGGTCGTGTCTCGCCC
The DNA here is from genome assembly GCA_913055605.1 of uncultured Euryhalocaulis sp. Lineage (GTDB taxonomy): Bacteria > Pseudomonadota > Alphaproteobacteria > Caulobacterales > Maricaulaceae > Euryhalocaulis. The sequence continues at coordinate 59,200 of CAJXKJ010000012.1, forward strand.
ACGCCAGATCGCGCCGGGCCTGATGCCGAACCCCGCTTCTGGAGATTCCCCGCTTCGCAGCGTTTGCCCGGGATTTCGCCTTATGTCCTGTTTTGATCCTTGGCACATTGGAACGCGGATGCGCGGGGGAGATTGGCTGGAGGCAGGCAGTTGATCTCGCGCAGGCAGGCTTTGACGGGCGGCGCCTGCGTCGCCGCTGGCGCTGCGGCCGCGTCGCTGGCCAGCGTCGGGTGGTCCCGGCTCGGCGCCCGGAGCACGCCGCCGCCGACACCGGCGCCCGTCGCGCCGGTCGAGCCTTCGGCCTTTGCGCCCTTGGACCGTCTTCCCGATCCCGGCGCGCCCTATCTGAAGGACATTGCTTCGGAGTCCGGCCGCTATTTCGGCGCGGCCCTGCGCGACACGCTCTTCTCGGACCCGGATTTCCGCTCCCTGGTCGTGCGGGAATGCAATATGGCCGTGTGCGAAGGGGCCATGAAGTTCAAGGCCATCCGGCCGAACCCGCATGTCTACGACTTCACCGCGGCCGACCGGTTTCTGGAATTCACCGAAGCGCACGGCATGGCTATGCGCGGCCATGCGCTGGTCTGGCACGGCTCGACCTGGCCCTGGTTCGAGGAACAGCTTCAGGGTCCGGACAAGTGGCGCGTGTTCGAAGATCATATTCGCACGGTCGCGGCCCGGTATCGTGGCCGGATCCATTCCTGGGACGTCGTGAACGAACCGTTTGAGGCCGGGCGCTATGCGCGCAACGGCATACGGCGCAGCGTGTTCCTGGAAAATCTGGGCGAAGACTATATCCGCGTCGCCTTCGAGGTCGCGCACGACGCCGATCCCGAGTCCCTGAAATTTCTGAATGAGTTCATGTTCTCCTGGCCGCAGTCGGCGCCGGAGAAAGTTTCCGGCGCGCTCCGGACCCTCGAAAGCCTCTTGGCGGCCGGCGCGCCCGTTCACGGGTTCGGCCTGCAGGGCCATTTGCTGACCCAGGCGGAGGTGCCCGTCGATCTCCAGCGGAGCTTCCTCCAGGAAGTCCGCGCCATGGGCATGAAAGTCTATGTCACCGAGCTTGATGTGCGGGACGCCGAGGCGCCGCAGGACCCGCAGACGCGTGACCGGCTGGTGGCGGACAGGGTCCGGACTTTCCTCGACGTCGTGGAGGAAACCGGCGGGTATGAAGCTTTGCTCACCTGGGGGCTGTCGGACCGCTACACGTGGGTGTCGGAATACTACCCGCGCGAAGACGGCGGCCGTGCGCGGTCGCTTCCTTTCGATGAGGGGCTGGGCGCGAAACCGTTCTACAATGTCGTCAGAGAAAGTTTGACGCCATGAAGACCAGACGCTGGGGTTCCCTGGACACGTTCACGCTGCTGATCCTGCTGATCGAGCTCAGTCAGGTCAGCTACTGGCCGCACGCCGTCAACGAATTCGGCCAGGAAGACCTGTTCCTGAACAAGGTCATTTCCTACGTCGTCATTCTGATTACGACCGGCTACATCCTGCTGCACAGCAGGCGGCTCAGCGCCTTCCTGACAAAACGTGCATTTTTTGTCGTCACGGGCATCTTCGTGACGTGCGTCATGATGTCGTTTTTCTCGGACTATCAGTTCACCTCGATCCGTATCGTCACGAAGATCTTCATCCTGGCGATCGTGGTGTTAATCATGGTCGACCGGGACCGTGACAGGTTCACGAATATCCTGGCGGGTTACGCGGTGGTGTTCGGTCTCGTGAACCTGGCCGCTGTCATTCTCGTACCGGCCCATGCGGTGGAGACCGGTTGGTTGTCGCGCGCGGGAGACTGGCGAGGGCTGCTGCCGTTCCGCATCGCGTTCGGCGTGAACAGCAGCATCTTCCTGATCCTATTGCTGGCGCTCCTGATGAAGGGCGGCGCGCGGAACCGGGCGCTTCTGGGCCTCGGCGCGATTGTTCTGGCGGTCTGCGTCTACGGGTCCCAAAGCCGTATCGCCTGGGGCGGCGCCATCGCGGGCTGCGCCTTCGTGATGCTGGGCAGCGGCCTGGTCAGAATCCGGCGACGCGACCGCAAGTCGATAGCCATCACATTGGCGCTGCTGATCCCGTTCGGGATTTTTCTGGTCAGCGGCCCGCTGGCGGAGAGCCTTCTGGGAGCGGTCGGCCGCGACCTGACCTTCTCCGGCCGGACAGCGCTCTGGAATCACTTCTGGTCCGAAATCATGAGCCGGCCGATCACCGGGTTCGGTGCCGGTGCGTTCTTCCAGGACCAGAGTTATCTCGCCCGCTTCTATGAACAGATGGGGTGGGGCGGCTTCATGACGGCCCATAACAGCTATGTGGAGTGGGGGCTCAGCGCCGGAATTCCGGGCCTTATCCTCTTTTCGCTCCTGATGCTGGGATATTACGGCCGGCTGGTGTCTCTCGCGGGCAAGGACGAAACCGCCGCAGGGCTCGCCGCCGTCGGGTGGGGGCCGATCGTTTCGCTTTCGACCGTTTTCCTCTCCGAAGGCGGCGTGTCCGGCATGGTGCTCTTTGTCGTGTTCTACACGCTGTGCCTGAACCCGGTTTCGCAGCGGTCTCCGCGCACGCGGTCAGCAGCGGCTCTGGAACCGTTCAATCCAGTGACCCTGCGAGGAGCGAGTCATACGACTCCTCGAGAAGGGACGTTCTGACCTTCAGGTCGAACAGGGTCCTCACCCTCCGGGCTGCGGCATCGCCCATCTGCCGCCGTATCTGATCGTCCCCCAGCAGAGTCGCCAGATGCTGCGACAGCGCCTTCACGTCGCGCGACGGCGCCAGCAGGCCTGTGACGCCGTCCTCGACAGCTTCCGGAATAGGTCCTTGGGCGAACGAGACCGCCGGCACGCCCATCGCCTGCGCCTCGATCAGGGTCAGGCCGAAGCCTTCATTGTCCCCGGTTCGCGCCGGAACGCTGGGCATGGAGAACACCTTCGCGCGGGCAAGCTCCTCGACCACGCGCGAATGCGGCTGGGCACCAAGGAAGGTCGCCCGGACGCCCGTCCACTCCGCCAGCGCCTCGTATTCGGCGCGCAGCGGCCCGTCGCCCAGGATACGCAATTCGGTTGACCGGTACGGTTCGGGCAGTGCCGCCACCGCCTCGATCAGATAGTTCAGGCCCTTCTTCTCGACGAGCCGGCCAACGAAGACGATCGCCTTGCGTGGCTCTTCCGCCGCCCGCCCGGTAAACGCCGTCAGATCAATGCCGAGATAGTGCGTCCGGACCTTATCCGCCGGATAGCCTTGAGCGATGGCTTGGTCCCGCAAATAGTCGGACACGGGGAGGAACAGCGCCGCCTCCTGCTGGAGCCTTTTGCGCTTGATAAGGAAATTCCACCCGACCGGCCCCATCCTGCGCAGGGCCGCATCGGAATAGGTGGCGTCATAACCGTGCAGCGTGACCACAAGGGGGACGCCAAGGCGTTTCGCCACGGGCAGCATGTCGACCGCATCGATCGCGAAGTGGGCGTGAATGATCTCTGGCCTGACCGCCTCGATTGCCCGGAGGAAAGCTGGCGCGCGGCCGAGCAGTTTAAACGCCGCAATTTTTGCGCTGCTCCGGCCGTCGTCCTCCAGCAGGATCCGCCGCCGGCCGGAGAGGTCCATGCCCGAATCCACGGCCCGCAAACCGGCAAATACGGGCTCGTAGCGGGTCAGGGAATCGTAGTGCTGACGGACGAAAGTCTGGGAGATCGGCAGCAGCCGATCACGATAAATAAGGACGACCGGGCTGGGCATGGCTACCGCTTCATGTTGCGGTGCGGTATAAAGGAAGGCGCGGATGGAGGGAAGGTTGTTGGCGACACCTGAGCGGGCCGCCCCGGCGGCCGGACAAGGCGCGCCAGGCGAGGGCGGGGCAATCGGGCGGCCTGATGGCAGCGCGCCTGCTGCGGGCGTTCCTTTTGCCGCCAAGTCCTGGCGCCCGACAAAACTCGAAAAATCCGGCGCGAGCTGGCGCGCTTCGCGCGCTGCCGTTCCGGTTTCCTCCCGCCTCCTTGGCGACCTCATGGCGCGGTCCTATGAGGACCTGATCTCGCGGCATGCGCGCGGCGACCTGGTCGACCTGGGATGCGGTAACGCGCCGCTGGCCGGAATATACGGGCCGCTGGTCGATACGGTCGTGTGGGCCGACTGGCCCAACAGCCCGCATACCGAGATCCAGCTCGATCAGGGGGTAGACCTGAACCAGCCCCTACCGTTCGGGGACCAGAGCTTCGACACCATTATTCTGTCCGACGTGCTGGAGCATATCGCGCGGCCCCAGTCTTTGCTGGCGGAAATCAACAGGGTCTTGCGACCGGGCGGGCGCCTGATCGCGGGCGTGCCCTATATGTATCATCTGCACGAAGAGCCATTCGACTATTACCGCTACACCAAATACGCGATCCGCTTCATGGCGGAGGAGGCGGGGCTGGAGGCTGAGGAGATTCACCAGCCGAGCGGCGGGGTCGATGTCCTCTTCGATGTCTTCGGGAAGCTGACCTACCACTCGAAGGTCAAGGCGGCCTCGGTCTGCGTCTATCTCTTGTACAAGCTGATCGGACCCGTGGCGCACAGGCTCACCAGAAAGCGGTATGAGCAAATGCCGCTCAGCTACACGTTCATTCTACGCAAACCGGCCTGACGACCGCCTGAGGTCTGGAGTTCGCAGGAAATGTCGGCGCTCAACAGCGACTCCTCCTCATCCGTTCCCATGCGGACCACCGGTCACGCCATGATCTGGGCGGGCGGCGGCCGGGCCATTCGCGCTGGCATGCAGGTGCTCTATGTCGTTCTGCTGGCGCGCGCGATCTCGCCGGAGCTTCTGGCATCGGCTGTTATCGGCCTGCTCGGTCACCAGGTCGTCGCAACGCTTACGACCCAGCCGGTTCACCAGGCGCTGGTTCAGGGGCGGGACTGGAGCCGGACGGCGATCAGCGCCAGCTTCTGGATCAACGCGCTCCTCTGCCTGATCGTCCTCCTGATCATGGTAGCGTGCGGGCCTCTGGCGGCGCGAACGCTCGACCTGCCGCCTGTCTCCTGGCTCCTGCCCATGATCGGGCTGGGGGCTCTGGCCGGGATCCCGACCACACTGCCGATGGCGCGACTGACGGCGGACATGGCGTTCAACCGGATCGTCCTGATCGAAAGCGTTTCCAGCATTGTCAGCGGTCTTGCCGCTATCGCCTGTCTGATGATGGGCATGGGCCTGTTCTCCCTCGCGGTATTCAGTGTCGGCCAGCGGATCGTCGAGGGCGTCGGGTTCGCGATGGCGGGCCGATGGGCCTCCGGCCTGTCGCTGTCGGGCGGAGCGATGCGGCGGATCACCGGTTACTCGGTTCCCCTGATCTGCGTCCAGATTCTCGGGCTTGCCAACCAGTCGATCGACCAGTTGATGATCGGCAAAATCCTCAGTCCCGTGGACCTCGGCCTTTACGGCTTCGGGCGCCGGCTGGTCAGCCAGCCATCACAGATGATTGCGTTCGCCGTCGCGCGAACCTCCTTCCCGGCATTGGTCTCCGTTGCCGGTCAGCGCGGCGCCCTGACGCGGGATGTTGCTCTTCTGACCCGTTACTCCACGCTGGGCGGCACGGCGATGTTCTTTGCTGCGGCCCTGCTGGCGCCCTTTGTATTCCCGCTTGTTCTGGGACCGGAGTGGGATGGCGCGGCCTACGTCACGTCCGTGATGTGTATCGGCGCCTCGATCCTTCCGCTGAATGCTGTTGCCGCCGCCGCCCTGCGCGCCGCGGGGCGTACGTCCTGGACGTTATGGCTGACCATCCTGAATCTGGTCTTGCTGGTCGCGGCCCTGATCGTCGTCTTTCAGGCTGGCGCAGGCCTGCGTACGGTCGCGGTCGCCGTGGCGGCCGTGCAGGTGTCGATGGTCATTCCGTGCTTCTGGCTGGCGGCGGTTGCTCTCGGCGTACCGGTTAGTGTTCCCGCCGCGGCGGTCTTGCGCGGGGCCGCGCCGGCTACTCTGGCGCTCGGCGCCGGCCTGCTTCCCGCGATCCTGCCGCTCGGGCTTGGCGGCGTTACGCTGTTCGCCGCGGAATTTTCGCTCGCCGCGATCATGTTCGTGGTGGTTAGCGTCCCCACGAATTTCGATCTCGTTCGCTTCGCGATAAAACTTGTCACGCGCGGCCGCTCGGGTGCGTCTTCCGTCCAGCCGGAGCGTTCGACATGACCGCGCCTTCCCTGTGTGCAAGACACGTATCATTGACATTGCGGAGTTAGGGTAGGGGACATGGCGCCGTACTTCTCCATTGTGATCCCGGTGTACAACCGCTCGGAGACGCTGCGGCCGACGCTCCAGTCGTGCCTCGATCAGACCTTCGGGGATTTCGAGGCCCTGGTGGTGGACGACGGGTCCAGGGATGGCGAGGCGCTGAAAGCGGTCGTCGAAAGCTATGGCGACCCTCGGCTCCGCTATGTCTGGCGCGAAAACGGCGGGGGCGGCGCGGCGCGCAATACCGGCATCGACCAAGCGTCAGGCCGCTATGTCGCGTTCCTGGATTCCGACGATCTATTCGCACCGACGAAGCTCGCGATGTTCCGCGACCTGTTCGAAGCGGAGCCTGACATCTTCGCGCACTCCACCTATTATGTCGATCGCGGCAAGGAGAAGCTCTGGATCTGGCCAAAGCGCCCGAAAGAGCCGGGTGAGAGCTTCGCCGAGTATTGCTTCGTCTATAACAATTTCATCCAGACCTCCTCGATCATTCTGCCCGCCGCCGTGGCCAAGGCGGTGCGGTTCGACCCGATGCTGCCCAAGGGGCAGGACCTGGATTTCTGTTTGCGGGTCGACGCGGAGGGGCTGGAGTTCCGCCTGATCGAGGAGCCGCTGTCGACCTTTATCGACCGCACCGTTGCGAACCGCGTTTCCCACACGAAGGGCGCTCAGGCTCTGGGCGTGTGGCTGGACAAGTCCGGGCCCTATCTGACCTCGCGGGAAGCCAAGGCGTTCAAGGCGACGATCCTGTCCTATTTCGCCGTTCAGGATCATCCGGTCCGCGTGGTCGGATATCTGATGGACGCGCTGGTGTCCGCTCGCGTGCCGCCGAATATCGTGGCGCGTCAGTTTCTCCGCTGCTTCCTGCCGACCCAGCTTTACCGGCGGTTGACCGGATTGGTGGTGGGGGTGGCCGGTGCCCGCGCGTAGCGAGAATTCAACTCAGATTGCGGCCGGTCAGACGCTGACGGATTCGTGCCGGGCGTGGGTGTCATACCAGCCGGGCAGAGGCGTCCCGGTCAGTCGCTCCAGCGCCTTTAACGCCACGCGCGTTACCGCGTTGCGGCGAAGCCAGCTCTCATCGCCCATCTTGCGATAGCGCTCGAAGATGCCGTCATATTCGTCCAGCAGCGCATCCCGGCTCACCCAGTGATCGGGAAGGTCGCGGCCGAACAGTCCGCTCGCCCCTTCGGCAAAACTGTGATGGGCCAGAACGCCCTCCCGGGCCGGGTCCGGCTCGCGGCGTTTCTGGATGCCGAACTGCTGGACAGCCTGGAAGTCGTGGTACCCCAGCTCTTCCATCAGCGCGATTTCTTCGACCAACTGGCTGCGATCGACCTTTTCGGACTCGATCGAGACATAGGCCGGCCGGTCCTGGACATGTTTCAGCGACTGAAGACAGACGCGATCCATGCCTTCGATGTCGATTTTCATATAATAGGGAACGCCGTGCCGCCGCAGCGCCGCGGCAAAGTCCACCGCCGGCACCTCGATCACCGCGCTGGAGGTTCCCAGATGCGCGTTGCGGTCGACCCAGTCCTCCGCCACCGTTCCCCAGACGCTCTTGTCCGGGTTGGTGTAGAATTTCACGTTGGCCACGCTCGGATCGTTGACGACGGCGCCGGCCTCGATAGTCAGCCGGCCCGCGTCGATATCCCGTGCGAAGCGGTCGGTGCAGAACGCCACCAGTTCGGGGTTGGCCTCGAACGCCACCACGCGGAACCCCTTTTTCAGGTAGAATTCTGTATCCTCGCCCTTGTGAAGACCGACATCGAAAATCAGGTCGTTCACACGCATGGCTTCCCCTTTCCCGTAAGTCCGCAGAGTAGCCTGCACCATGGACAGACGCCATCCGTCTGCGGCGCAAGTCACGCTTTTTGAATGCGGAATCTGCCGTATTTTTTGTGTCAGCGGCTATCGCGGGATCAGATCGTGTCTCCGCGAAGCCATCGGTCAATGAACAAAGCCTCGGCCTGTGCGACCGCACGCGGCAGCAGGGCAATGGCGACGATGGCGCCGGCCCAGCCCGAGACCGGCTCGGGGGTGCGCGCGCCGACAGTCAGCACGCCGTCGCTCAACAGCCCGCCGCCGCTGGCGGGCTCGTCCCGGATGATGACAGCGTCGCGCATGACGAATGACCAGCTGGCGGCAGAGCTGAAGACGAAGCGTCGTTCGGCGTCGACCGCGCCATAGTCTGCGTCCTGCAGTCCGCCAGCGTGGGTGTATATCCGCCATTGGTCGAGGCTGGTCTGGGTCAGCTTGAGCCCTGTTTGACCGAAGGACAGCGGATTGGTCCAGGCCTGACCCGGCGATCCGGTCAGCCGCACGGCGAGGGTGAAGGGCGAACCCGCGCCCACCGGGTCGGGTCCGGACAAAAGATCGTCTGTCGTGAACGCGATCGCCCCGGTGCTCCAGTCAGGACGATAGGCCGGATTGGCCTGTTCGAGCGCGGTCGCCGCCGAGACGCCTTCGCGCCATCCCGTGACCGTGCCGCCAGCGGCGCGCGACACCGTCTCGGCGCGCCGTGCGTCGAACCAGTACGCCGCGCCGGCAAGCGCGTCAGGCGTCCACTCGGCGGCGTCAGCTGCCGGGAAGATGCTCGTTCCGATCATGCCAGCGCGACCACGCTCTCGGCGGAGGTCCCGGTAGCCAGCACGCGGTCAACGCACACCGGATAGATCACGCCGGCGCGCAGGGCGGGCAGGGTGACCGTATCGCCATCCGCCATCACCGCCGCGATGTCGCCGCCGACGCCGACCAGCAGGGCGCGCGTCCGAAAGGGCAGGTCCGTCTCGTCGTCGGGGCTCACATCTGCGGCGCGGGTCAGGGGGCCGGATGCGCTACGGCTATGGGTGGCGAAGGGGGTGTCGATCATTACGCCTCTCTTGGTGCGGCTGGCTGGAGGGGCGAATGTATGGCGGTCTGTCGCGAGGAAGACGAACGCGGCTTCATCCCCGCAATCGCCGGCCCGGTTGTGCTTCAGTCGCTGGCTTTCGAGGCCGGGACGCCGGTTGAATTCCTCGGGAATTCGGCCCGCGTGCGACCGCTGGCGCGCTATCGCCCGACGCTTGTATAGGCGAATCCGGCCTGTCTGACGTGTGCGGGGTCGTAGATGTTGCGCAGATCGACCAGGAC
>CAJXKJ010000013.1 GCA_913055605.1 uncultured Euryhalocaulis sp.
ACCGGCCAGCTGGACACCTATATCCAGGGCCGGGACCATGAAGGCGAAACGGCGCTGTTCGCCGCCGCCAATATGGGCTGGGACAAGGTCGTGGCCTTCCTGATCGAGCGGGGCGCCGACCCCACGATTCGCGACGCCGACGGCGACACCGCGCTGGACGAAGCCAAGGGCGCGGGCCCGGCGGCCGGCGGCGGCCAGACCGCCGATGTCGGCGGCGCCAACCGCGATGCGACCATCGCGCTGCTGGAGACCTATATCGCCGACTCCGGCGCGGCGGACGAGGAAGACCACGCCGAGCTGACGCCGTAAGGCCCGACAGGGCAGGGGACAGACACCGGGGCCGGCCCGCGGACAGCGCGGCCGGCCTTCGGCTTTTTCGGCTCTCTGTTAGGAAATCTGGCGGAGGGAGAGGGATTCGAACCCCCGAGACGCGTTAACGCCTAACGGTTTTCAAGACCGCCGCCTTCAACCACTCGGCCATCCCTCCGTCCGCCCCCTGTCTAGAGATATCCGGGCAGGGGAGACAATAGCGCCGGACGCTGCCGATTCGTTTAAGAATCGCTTTACCGAAAACCTTTATGAAGCTAGCCAAGAACCGTGGGGTTTCGGGGCATGGCTGGCATTAAAACATCCGCATTCGCGCTTGCCGGGCTGCTGTTGGCGGCCTGTGCGTCTTCCGGTCCGAAAACCGTCTATGTCGGCGGCGGAACCGACGCCGAAGCCCCCATTGTCAAACAGAAAATCGGCCGCCCGTACCAGGTCTCCGGACGCTGGTACACGCCGGCGCGCCAGGACGATTACAGCGCCGTGGGCCAGGCCTCCTGGTACGGCGACGAATTCCATGGCCGCCCCACGGCCAATGGCGAAGTCTTCGACATGAACAAGATGACGGCCGCGCACCCGACGCTGCCCATCCCGTCCTATGTCGAGGTCACCAATCTGGACAATGGCCGCACGGCCATCCTGCGCGTCAACGACCGCGGGCCGTTCGCGCGCAACCGCATTCTGGACGTCAGCCGCCGCGCGGCCGAGGAGCTGGGCTTCAAGAGCCGCGGCACCGCCAATGTGCGCGTGACCTATCTGGGGCCGAGGGAAAACGAGCTGGGCGGCACCGGCCGCCTGTACAGCGTGTCCGCGCCGGCCGGCCCGGCGCCGGTCGCCGCGCCGACCACGCCGATCAATGTCGAGCCGATCACACGCGCGCCGTCCGCGCCGATCAGCCGGCCGGCGGTCGACAACCAGCCGGCCGTTCCGGGCTGGTTCATCCAGGCGGGCGCGTTCTCCGAACCGCACCGCGCCGAGTCGGTCCGGGCGCAGCTGGGCGGCGTCGGCCCCTCCACGATCGAGACGGTCTCTGTCGGCGGGCAGACCCTGCACCGCGTCCTGGTCGGCCCCTATCCGGCCGAAATGTCCGCCAACGCCGCCCGGTATCAGGTCGCCGGCGCCGGTTTTGGCGACGCGCGCCTCATTCTTCGGAACTGACCGCTTCCAATCCGGTTTTCCCTGCGCAGGGCCGGTCCGCCGGGCCGGGCGGAATTCGCCCGCGACTCGGCTAGGATCGCCCTATTATCGCCGTGTCCGGCGTGCATCCGTCGCAGCGGAGTGGAGAACCCCGTGATCAAACGTCTTGTCCCCGTCCTCACCGCGGCAGTTTCGGTCTCGGCCGCCGCGGCGCTCGTCGCCGCGCCCGTCGCCGCGCAGGAGCCGCTGACGACCATAGCCGAGCACGCGGTGATCATCGATTACGACACCGGCGAGGCGCTGCTGGACAAGGCGGGCGACACGCCGATGTACCCGGCCTCCATGACCAAGATCATGACCGTTGAGATGGTGTTCGAGCGGCTGGCCGACGGCTCGCTGTCGCTGGACGACACCTTCACCGTCTCCGAGCACGCCTGGCGCGAGGGCGGGGCGGCCTCCGGCGGCTCCACCATGTTCCTGAAGCCGGGGGAGGAGGTGACGGTCGATGCGCTGCTGCACGGCATCATCGTCCAGTCCGGCAACGACGCCAGCATCGTGGTGGCCGAGGCGCTGGACGGCTCCGAAGCCGCCTTCGCCGACGAGATGACCTCCCGCGCGCACGAGCTGGGCCTGAACAGCCTGAATTTCACCAACGCGCCGGGCCTGCCCGATCCGGACCATGTGGTCAGCGCCATGGATCTGGCCATGCTCGCCCGTCACCAGATCATGACCTATCCGGACCTCTACGCGATCTATGCGGTGGAGGAGTACACCCATAACGGCATCCGCCAGTACAACCGCAATCCGCTTCTGGGCCGGATCGAGGGCGTGGACGGCCTGAAGACCGGCCATACCGAGGCGTCCGGCTATGGCGTCGTGCTGTCCGGCGTGCGCGACGGCGAACGCCGGATCGTCGTCATCAACGGCCTGGATTCCGAGACCGAGCGGGCGCAGGAGAGTGAGCGCCTGATGCGCGCCGCCTTCACCGAGTTCAAGCGCTATCGCCTGTTCGAAGAGGGCGACGAAGCCGGCTCCATCAATGTCTTCATGGGCCGCAGCGGCCAGGTCGCCGTGCGCGCGGCGGAGGATGTGGACATTACCCTGCACCGCAATTCGCGCCCCGACATGCAGGTCTATATCGATTATTCGACGCCCCGCGCGCCGATTGCCGAGGGCGACCAGGTCGCCACGCTGATCGTCGAGGCGCCGGGCTACGCGCCGAAGACCTATCCGCTGGTCGCCGCGCACGAGGTCGCCAAGAAGGGCGTGTTCGGCCGCGCCGGCGATGCGCTGATCCACATGATCCGCAGCAGCGGCGACAGCGACGCCGCCGGGGGCGAGGCCGCCGACTCCGCCGATGGCTGAGCGGCGCGGCCGCTTCATCACGCTGGAAGGCGGGGAGGGGGCGGGGAAGTCGACACAGGCCGCCCGCCTGTGCGCCTGGCTGTCGGAGCTCGGCCACGAAACCGTCCAGACGCGGGAGCCCGGCGGCACGCCGGGGGCGGAGGAAATCCGCAGCCTCCTGACCACCGGCGCGGCCGACCGCTGGACCCCGGAATCCGAAGCGCTGCTGCTGTACGCCGCGCGCGCCGATCATGTCGCCCGGCTGATCCGCCCGGCGCTGGAGCGCAGGGCCTGGGTCGTCTGCGACCGCTTCGCCGACTCCACGCGCGCCTATCAGGGCGCCGGGCACGGCATGGCGCGTGAAACGCTGGACGCGCTGCACCGCGCGGCGCTGGGCGATTTCGAGCCGGACCTGACCCTGATCCTGGACCTGCCCCCCGAAGAGGGCCTGAAGCGCGCCGCCGCGCGGGGCGGGGAGGCGCGCTTCGAATCCCTGCCGGCGGACTTCCACGCCCGGCTGCGCCAGGGCTTTCTGGACATCGCGACGGCCGCGCCGGACCGCTGCGCCGTGATCGACGCATCGGGCGACGCCGATGCGGTGGCGGACGCGGTGCAGGCCATCGTGAAGGCGCGCTTGACGCCCGGCTGAGCGGGACCGAGTTTGCGCCCATGGACCCCGAACTGGAGCCGGATCGCGCGCCGAACTGTCCGCATCCGCGCGAAACCTACGATCTGACCGGCCATGAGGCCGAGGAGGCGGAGATCGCCTCGGCCTGGGAGGCCGGGCGGATGCATCATGCGTGGCTGATCACCGGTTCGCGCGGGGTCGGCAAGGCGACGCTGGCCTATCGCGCCGCCCGGCGGGCGCTGGGCGCGCGGCGGGACGCCTCCCGCGGGGCGCTGGGCGCCGATCCGGAAGACGCGATCTGCCGCCGGATCGAGGCGCAGAGCCATTCCGACCTGATGGTGATCCGCCGCCCTTGGAACGACGCGACCAAGAAAGTGCGCGCCGAGATCACCGTGGACGAGGCGCGGCGGGTCGAACATCTGTTCGAACAGAGCGCCGGCGAGGGCGGCTGGCGAGTCGTGATTGTGGATTCGGTCGACGAAATGAATCCCAATGCGGCCAACGCCTTATTGAAGACTCTTGAGGAACCGCCGAAACGCGCGCTGCTGCTTCTGATCAGCCATGCGCCGGGCCGGCTGCTGCCCACGATCCGCTCGCGCTGCCGTACGCTGCGCCTGCGCCCGCTGGACGAGGCCGGCATGCGCCGCTTCGCCGAAAGCGCCGGGGCGGAGGAGGGGGCGGACGCCGCCCTGATCGCCCGGCTGGCCGAAGGCGCGCCGGGAAAGGCCGCGTCGCTGGCCGCCGCGGGCGCGGCGGGCCTGCACGGGGAGGCCTCGGCCCTGTTCGGGGCGCTTCCGGAGCTGGATATCGGGCGCGCCTACAAGCTTGGCGACCGGCTGTCGCGCGCCGCGGCGCGGCCGGGCCTGGCGCTGTTCCATGAATTCGCCCAGCGCTTCGCGCAGGAGCGTGCGCGCGCCAGCGCCGGGTCGGACGATGCGCCGCTGTTCGCCGCGCCGCGCGGCGCGGGCGCCAGCGACGCCTGGATCGCCGCCTGGGAGTCTCTGACCCAGCTGGAGCGCCAGCAGACCGGCCTGTATCTGGACCCGAAACAGACCGTGCTGTCGGCGCTGTCCACGCTGCGCGACGCGGCGGCGGCCTGAGGAACGACATGCTGGTCGACAGCCACGCGAACCTTCATGGCGAGGCCTATGAGGAGGATCTGGACGCCGTTCTGGACCGCGCGCGGGAGGCGGGGGTGGGGACCATCGTCGCCATCTGCTGCCGCCTGGCGGAGTTCGAGGACGTGCTGGGCGTGGCGGAAAACCGGCCAAATATCTGGGCCACGATCGGCCAGCACCCACACCACGCCAAGGACCGGCCGGACGTCTCCGCCGACTGGCTGGTCGAGACCGCGGCGCATCCCAAAGTCATCGCCATCGGCGAGACCGGCCTGGACCGGCACTACAACTACAGCCCCGAAGACCAGCAGGTTGAGAGCTTTCTGGCGCATGTGGACGCCGCGCGCCGCACCAGCCTGCCGATCGTCATCCATTGCCGGGAGTCGGACGATCTGATGGCCGATCTGCTGGAACAGGAAATGGCGAAAGGCCCGTTCAAGGCGCTGCTGCATTCCTATACCGGCGGCTCGGATCTGGCCCGGCGCGCGGCGGCGCTGGGCGCGTATTTCAGCGTCAACGGCATCGCCAGCTTCAAGAACGCGACCGACGTGCGCGACGTGATCCGCGACGAAATGCCGGACGACCGCATCCTGATCGAGACCGACTGTCCGTATCTGGCGCCCGTTCCCATGCGCGGCCGGCGCAACGAGCCGGCCTATTTGCCGCATGTCGCCGCGGCGCTGGCCCAGGCCAAGGGCTGGAGCGTGGAGGAGGCGGCCTGGCGCAGCACGGAGGCGTTCTTCGCACTGTTCGGCAAGGCGCAGCGGCCGTCGGACGCCGCCGCGTGACGCGCCGCTTCACCATTCTGGGCTGCGGATCGTCCGGCGGCTGTCCGCGCATCGGCGGCGAGGACGGCGCGGACTGGGGCGTCTGCGACCCCGCGGAGCCGAAGAACCGCCGCCAGCGCGGCTCCTTCCTGGCCGAACGGTCCGGTCCGGATGGGGTCACGCGCGTGCTGGTCGACACGTCGCCGGATTTGCGGGAGCAATTGCTGGACGCCCGCGTCAGCGCGCTGGACGCAGTGCTGTTCAGCCATGACCACGCCGACCAGACGCACGGGATCGACGATCTGCGCCCGCTGACCTTCCATATGGGCCGCCGCATTCCGGTCTATCTGGACGACGCGACGGCCGGCGCGCTGCGCCAGCGGTTCGGCTATTGTTTCGAGACGCCGCCCGGTCATTCCTATCCGCCGATCCTGGACGCGCACGCCATGCCGGCGCCGGGCCAGAGCCTAACGATTAACGGTGCCGGCGGACCGGTCGACGTCACGCCGCTGGCCCAGGATCACGGCCGCGGCGTCAGCTCGCTGGGCTTCCGTTTCGGCGAAATCGGATATTCGAACGACGTCGCGGAGCTGCCGGACGAAACGCTGGCGGCGCTGGACGGCGTGCGCGTCTGGATCGTGGACGCGCTGCGCTATACGCCGCATCCCACGCACGCGCATCTGGACAAGGCGCTGGGCTGGATCGACCGACTGAAGCCCGAACTGGCGATCCTGACGAACCTGCACGTCGACATGGACTATGCGACCCTGCGCCAGGAATTGCCGGAGGGCGTGATTCCGGCGCATGACGGGCTGACCGTGGTTCTGGACGGCGACAGGCTCGAACTTGAGGAATGAGTTGAGGTTCTGCGGTGTTTGTTTCTCATAATATGTATTATGCGCCTTTCTGATGTCCGCTGACGACCACGGCCCCACCGGCGATCTGAGCCCGCTCCTGTCGATCATGGCGCGGCTGCGCGATCCGGAGCGCGGCTGCCCGTGGGATATCGAACAGGATTTCGCATCCATCGCGCCCTACACGATCGAGGAAGCCTATGAGGTCGCCGAGGCGATCCGCACCGGCGACATGGACGCGCTGCGCGGCGAGCTGGGCGATCTGCTGTTCCAGACCGTGTTCCACGCGCGCATGGCGCAGGAAGACGGCGCGTTCGATTTCGACGACGTCGTCGCCGGCGTCGTGGAAAAGATGGTGCGCCGGCATCCGCACGTCTTCGGCGACGCCGATATCGGCGATTCCGACGCCCAGACGCGGTCCTGGGAGGCGCTGAAGGCCGCCGAGCGCAAGCAGAAGGCCCTTGCGGGCGTTCTGGACGACGTTCCGCTTGCCCTGCCCGCCCTGATGCGCGCCCACAAGCTGCAGAAGCGCGCCGCACGCGTCGGCTTCGACTGGCCCTCGGCCGAAGAGGTTCTGGCCAAGGTCAGCGAGGAAGCCCGCGAGGTCAGCGAGGCGGCGCAATCCGGCGACCCGGACAAGATCGCGGACGAAGTCGGCGACCTGATCTTCAACGCCGTGAACCTGGCCCGGAAGCTGGGCGCCGACCCCGAAGAAGCCCTGCGCCGCTGCAACGCGAAATTCGAGCGCCGCTTTCGCTTTATTGAGCAAGAGCTTGAAAAGCGAGGAAAAACGCCGGGGCAGTCTACGCTGGAAGAAATGGACGCGCTGTGGGACGCCGCCAAGGCGGCGGAGGCGGCAAAGTCAGCCGGCTAGCTCGGCTGGGACGCCGCCACCACGGCCTCGGTGTCGAACAGCTCGATCATCGACACCGCCTTCCCGTCCCGGAACGACCAGAAATTGGCCAGCTGGCTGCCGACGATGCGATTGGTCTTGCGGTGGCGATACGCAACCTCGGCCAGCACGGCGACCTCGTCTCCGTCCGCGACATAGCGCTGCACCTCGTACAGCTGCATCTCCCAGGTCTCGATCATCGCGCGCAGATACCAGCGCGCGCCCTCCTTGCCGCGCGGCGCGGCCCCGAAGGCCGCGGCGATATAGGAGTCCGCGGCCGACCGGACGATGAAGTCGTCGCTGATGAGCGTGAGCCAGGCCTCCACGCTGTCCCCGCGCGTGTCGATCCAGAGCCCATAGGCCCACTTCAGGTTTTCGACATTCTTGTTTGGCTTGTTTGGCTTGTTTGGCGCGATCATCGACTCCCCCAAAAGCCGCCGCTTCGGGAAGCCTATCCGATGGCGATAAAACGCGAAATCGAAGAGAAGGCCTGCGCCCTATTCCGCCGCCCGGGCGCGGACGGCGGTCGCCGCCACCTCAGGAAACACCTGCCGGAATTTGCCCGCCGCGGACCCGGCCAGGCGCGTGACGATGCGGATGCTTCCGTCCTCGCCCGGCGTTTCCTCCACAACCTCGCCGTGCTCATGCAGCCAGGCGCGCGCCGCGGCGTCCTGCGGTCCCGCGACGACGTCCAGAAGCTCCGCCTGTCCCAGCAGCGCCGAATCGACGATGGCCAGCAGCGCATCCAGCCCCGCGCCCGTCTCCGCGCTGATCGGCGCGGCCAGCGGATCGGCGACGCGCGCCTTGGCGGCCAGCACCGCCCGCTCGTCTTCGTCCAGCAGATCGGCCTTGTTCCACGCCTCGACGACCAGCTGGCCGGACTCCTCGCCCGCCCCGATCTGGTCCAGCACCGCCTCCACATCGGCCTTGCGCTCGGCGCCCAGCGGATCGGAGATGTCGCGGACATGGATCAGCAGGTCCGCGGCCGCCACCTCCTCCAGCGTCGCGCGGAAGGCGGCGACAAGATCGGTCGGCAGGTCGGAGATGAAGCCCACCGTGTCGGACAGGATCGCGCGCCGCCCGCCCGGCAGGGAGATCGCGCGCAAGGTCGGGTCCAGGGTCGCGAACGGCATGTTCTTGGCCAGCACCCCTGCCCCGGAAAGCCGGTTGAATAATGTGGACTTACCGGCGTTTGTGTAACCGATGAGCGAGATCACCGGCCAGCTGGACCGCGCGCGCGAGGCGCGCTGGACGCCGCGCGTGCGGCGCACCTGCTCCAGCTGTTTGCGCAGCGATGCGATGCGTTCGGACAGGATCCGGCGGTCGGCCTCGATCTGGGTTTCGCCCGGCCCGGCCAGGAAGCCGCCGCCGCCGCGCTGGCGCTCCAGGTGGGTCCAGGTCCGCACCAGGCGCGACCGCTCATAGGCCAGCCGCGCCAGCTCCACCTGCAGACGGCCTTCCCTGGTGGCCGCGCGCAGGCCGAAAATTTCCAGGATCAGCTGGGTCCGATCGATGACCTTGGCCTTCCAGGCGCGCTCCAGATTGCGCTGCTGGACCGGCGACAGCATGGCGTCGACGATGACCAGGCCCGCGCCCTCGGCCTCCGCCAGGGCGCCGACCTCCTCCACCTTCCCCGCGCCCAGATAGGTGGCCGACGACGGGCGGCGCAGGACGGTGACGTCCTCCGCTACGACCTCCAGCGTCAGCGCCTCGGCCAGACCCCGGGTTTCTTCCAGACGCGGACCGGCGCCGGATTTCTGCTCCGGCGCGACAGGCAGCAGGATGACTGCGCGGTCCGCGCGCCGATCATCCGCCATAAGCGCCTTTAGTCGTCAGAATCGCCGCCGTTATCGTCAGGTTCGTACAGCTGAACCGGCTGGGCCGGCATCACCGTGGATATGGCGTGCTTGTAGACCAGTTGCGACTGGCCGTCACGGCGCAGCAGCACGCAGAAATTGTCAAACCAGGTCACGACGCCCTGAAGCTTGACCCCGTTCACCAGGAAGATGGTCAGCGGCGTGCGGCTCTTACGGACCGCGTTCAAAAACGTGTCCTGCAAGTTCTGTTTCTTCTCGTTGCTCATGTGGTGTTGTTGGGGCGGAGGGTCCCGCCCGTATCCCCATTATTGTGACGGCGCGCTCGAACGCCGGTTCCCCGCATTTCTAACAAATTCGTAACGTGCCAAAGCGGCGGCTGCAACAGAAAGGCGATCCGAAATCGGATCGCCTTCGCACCCGCAACATAATAGCAGCGTCGCCCGGCCTGTCCGCCCCTTCATTCGGGGCGTCACAAACACTTGATACTCCCGGCCCTTCCAGCTCAGTCGTCCAGTTCGGCGTAGGCGGCCTGCAACCGGCGCGTGACAGGACCCGGCGCGCCATCCGCGACATTCTTTCCATCGAGGTCAATGACTGGAATCACGGCGCCCGACGCAGACGTGAAAAACGCCTCGTCCGCGTCCCTGGCTTCCTCCGCGCTGAAGGCGCGCTCCTGCACCGGCACGCCCAGTTTCTGCGCCAGCCCCATCGTGCGCAAGCGCGTGACGCCGGGCAGGATATTGTCGGCGAGCGGCCGGGTGATCAGCCGGCCGTCCTTGACGATCCAGGCATTGGTGGACGCGCCCTCGGTGACCATGCCCTGCCCATCCAGCAGCCAGGTCTCCGCAGCGCCGGCCTCGCGCGCGGCCTGTTTGGCCAGGACGTTCGGCAACAGGCCCGTCGTCTTGATGTCGCAGCGGCCCCAACGGATGTCCGGCGCGGTGATGACGGCCACGCCCTGCTCCGCCTTGCGGCGCAGCGCCGCGCGATCCACGGCGCGCGCCGTGGCGATCACGGTCGGGCGGACGCCCACGGGAAACGGGTGGTCGCGGCGCGCCTGGCCGCGCGTGATCTGCAGATAGAGCAGCCCGTCGCGCACCCGGTTGCGGCGCAGCAGCTCGTTCAGCACCGACTCCAGCGCGGCGCGGCCCATCGGCGGGTCGATGCGCAGCTCGCCCAGCGACCGCCACAGGCGGGCGAAATGGCCGTCATTGTCGCGCAGCCGCCCGTCCGCCACGCGCCAGACTTCGTAGATGGAGTCCGCGAACTGCAGGCCGCGATCCTCGATCCCGACCGAGGCCTCGCTCATGGGCGCGAAGCGCCCGTCCACATAGGCGACACGGCTCACCTCAGCGCCTCCACAAACCCGGTGTAAAGGCCGCGACGAAGGCCAGCACCTCCATCCGTCCCAGCGCCATGCCCAGCGCCAGGCACCAGCGGGCGGCCGGCGGGAAGGCGCCGAAATCCAGATCCTGCGGCGTGGTGACGCCAAGGATGGGCCCGGCGTTGGACAGGGCGGCCACCGCGGCCGAGGCCGCCGCGCCGAAATCCGACCCCGCCAGCGTGACGGCCAGGATCAGCGCGCCCAGCGCGCCGGTGAAGCCCAGGAAATAGACCCACAGACTGACAAAGGCCCGGTCGGCCAGCCGCCGCCCCCGGAAGGTCAGTAGCGCCACGCCCGAGGGGTGGGACACCCGGCGCAGCTCCACCCAGGCGTGATTGAACAGCAGCAGCATGCGGATGATCTTCACCCCGCCCGCGGTGGACACCGCCGAGCCGCCGACAAAGGTGACCACGAGGATCAGCGCCGGGGGCAGTTCGCGCACCGCGTCGGGCGCGGCGAACCGCGCGGTGGTGGAGACCAGCGCGACCGCGTCATGGATCGCCGCCGCGGGCCGGACCGTGTCCTGCAACACGCCGATGAAGATCAGGGCGGCGGCCAGCGCGGCGGCCCCGGCGATCAGCGCCCGCGTCTCGGGATCGCGGAACCATTCCATCCGCAAGGACGGGTCGCGATAGGCCTGCCACATCAGGGCGAAGTTCAGCGTGCCGGCCAGCATGGCCAGCGACAGCGCGATCTCCCCTACTGCCGGCACATAGTCCGTCATCGGCTCGGCGCGCGGCGCGCCGCCGCTGGTCGCCGGCGCGGTCAGCGCCAGATAGAAGGCGTCCATCACCGCGGTCCCGCTGGACACCAGCGCCAGGAAGGCCGCCATGGTGGCGACGACATAGACCAGTCCGGCCGACTGCATGATCTGGGAGAAGCGGCCGAACAGCGAGCCCTCCTCCAGCGTGAACAGGGTGGATCGGTGAACGCCTGGCCCGGTCAGGTTCAGCGCCACCAGGATCACCAGCACCAGGACGACGCTCAGAAAGCCGCCGCCCCATTCCAGCAGCGCGTGATACAGCACGACCGAACGGTCCGCGCGCGTTACGTCGATCAGGCCGGAGCCCGTGGTGGTCACCGCCGTCATCGCCTCGAAGAAGGCGTCGCCATAGCCCTCCAGCCCCGGCGCGCCCAGAAACGGAAAGGCGGCCAGCGCCGGCGTCGTGATCCAGGCGATCAGCAGCATCGCCACGCCTTCGCGCGGCCCCGGCTCCCCGCGCATGGAGCGCGCGAGCAGATAGCCGGACACGCCCAGGAACAGCGCAAAGCCGCCGGTGCCGATAAAGGCGGTCAGCGCCGCGGTCTCGCCCATGCTCGCCGCGGGAATGGCGGCGAACAGGGCCAGCGCGGCCAGGCCCAGATAGACCGCGCCGAGGCCGCGAAACACGCTGGCGAACGCCATGGCGAGGCCCTCCCCCAGCGATCCCTAGAAATAGGCCGCGCTGACGCGGAACAGGCGCTCGACCTCGCCGACCAGTTCGCGCTCGGCAAAGACGACCACGCGGTCGCCTTCCTGGATCGTCAGATCCTCGTCGGGCATCAGCACCTGCTCGCCGCGCGCCACCGCCGCCAGCGTCACGCCGGAGGGCAGGTCCAGCTGCTCCCATTTCCGGCCGACCAGCGGGCTGGTCTCCAGCGCCACGCCCTCCAGCGCCTCCGCCTCGCCGTCGCCGATCGAATACAGGCCGGTGATGCGGCCGCGCCGGACGTGCTGCAGGATGGTGGACACGGTCGTGGTGCGCGGGTCGATGAACACGTCCACGCCCAGCGACTCCTGAAGGTCCTCATAGGACCGGTCGTTGATCAGGCAGAAGGCGCGCTTCACGCCCTCGTTCTTCGCCAGAACCGCGGACAGCACGTTCACCTTGTCGTCGTTGGTCAGGCTGATCACGACCTCGGCGTTCTGGGCGCCGGCCTCGCGCAGGATGTCGCGGTTCAGGCCGTCGCCGTGCAGCACGACAGTTTTCTTCAGCGCTTCGGCCGCCGTTTCCGCCTGGGCGCGGTCGGCCTCGATCACGCGGGCGCGCACGCCGCGCTTTTCCAGTTCGCGCGCGACATAGATGCCGACATTGCCGCCGCCGATCAGGATCACGCGCCGCGCGCGCGCGGCGTCCTGGCCGAAAATGTCCAGCGCCCGGGCGACATGGTCCTTGTCGGACGCGATGTAGATGTCGTCCCCGACCATCACCAGATCGTCCGGTTTCGGCGTGAACAGGCGGTCGTCGCGCTTGATGCCCACCACCCGCGCCTTCAGCGCCGGGAACAGGTCCGCGATCTGGTTCAGCGTCGTGTTGGCGACCGGACAGTCCTCGCCCAGGCTGACGCCCAGGACCAGGACCTTGCCGCCGGCGAAAGGCAGCGTGTTGAACGCGCCCGGCGTCTCCAGCCGGCGCAGGATGGCGCGGCCGACTTCCAGCTCCGGCGAGATGATGACGTCGATCGGCAGGTTGGCGCTGGCGAACACGTCGCGCCAGGCCGGGTCGAGGTAGGAGCGCGAGCGCACGCGCGCCAGCTTGGTCGGGGTGTTGAACAGGGAGTGCGCGACGGCGCACGCCACCATGTTCACCTCGTCCGAATAGGTCACGGCGATCAGCATGTCCGCCTCGGCCGCCCCTGCCCGCTCCAGAATGTCGGGGTGGGAGCCGTGGCCGACTACGCCGCGCACGTCCAGCTCGGTGGTCAGCTTGTCGATCAGCTCCTGCGAGGTGTCGACGACGGTGACCGCGTTGCGCTCCTGCGCCAGTTCGCGGGCGATGCCATAGCCGACGCGCCCCGCACCACAGACCAGAACTCTCATGACAGCGACCCCGTCCTAGTCTTTCCCGTCGCGGCCGGGCGCGCGCACGCCCAGCATCTTCAGCTTCCGGTGAAGCGCCGACCTCTCCATGCCGATAAAGGCGGCGGTGCGCGAGATATTTCCGCCGAACCGGCTGATCTGCGCGGCCAGATAATCGCGCTCGAACTGCTCGCGCGCATCGCGCAGCGGCATGGCGATCAGGCGCTCGGCCCCCGCCTCCCCGCCATTGCGCCCGTCCGGCGCCACCTCGACGGGCAGATTGTCCAGGCTGATCGGCTCGTCCGCCTCGCCGCCGGCCAGGATCAGCAGGCGCTCCACATTGTTGCGCAGCTGGCGGACATTGCCCGGCCATTCATGCGCCTGCAGCGCCGCCATGGCGTCGTCGGCGATGCGCCGGGGCGTGAGCCCTGAAACGTTCGCCAGCGTGTCGATGAAATAGTCGACCAGTTCGGGAATATCCTCCCGCCGCGACACCAGCGCCGGCACGGCGACCGGCACCACGTTCAGACGGTGATACAGGTCTTCCCGGAAACGGCCCTGCCCGATGGCTTCCTTCAGATCGTCGCTGGTGGAGGAGATGACGCGCACATTGACCTGCACGTCCTTGCCGCCGCCGACGCGCTGGAAACGCTGCTCCACCAGAAGGCGCAGGATCTTGCCCTGGGTCTCCTGCGGCATGTCGCCGATCTCATCCAGATACAGCGTGCCGCCATGGGCGAGCTCGAACAGGCCGGTCTTCACGATCTTGCCGTCGGGGCTTTCCTCCCCGAACAGCTCCCGCTCCATGCGCTCGGGCGCCATGGCCGCGGAATTGACCGCGATGAAGCGGCCGCCGCCGCGCGGCGACTGGGCGTGGATCAGGCGCGCGCACAATTCCTTGCCGCTGCCCGCCGGGCCGCAGATCATCACCCGGCTGTTGGCCGGGGCGACCTTGGCGATCAGGTGCCGGACATGGGAGATCGCGGCGGACGACCCGATCAGCTGCGGCTCGCCGCCGCCGCGCTCGCGCAGCTCGGCGTTCTCGGTCATCAGGCGGCTGGCCTCCAGCGCGCGCTTGACGTTGACCAGAAGCCGGTCGGTCTTGAACGGCTTTTCGATGAAGTCATAGGCGCCGCGCTGGATCGCCGCGACGGCGGTGTCGATCGTGCCGTGGCCGCTGATCATCAGCACCGGAAGATGGGCGTGGGCGCGGCGGATCTCGTCCAGCAGCTCCAGCCCGTCCATGCTGCTGCCCTGCAGCCAGACGTCGAGGATGACCAGCGCCGGGGCGCGGGCGCGCATCTGGGCCATCGCCTCGTCGGCGCCGGCGGCGCTGCGCACTTCATAGCCCTCGTCTTCCAGGATTCCGGCGACAAGCTCCCGGATATCCTGTTCGTCGTCCACGACAAGGACGTCGCCGCTCATCATGTCACTCCCGCGATTGGTCATTCGGCCGCTTCTGCTCCACGCGCCTGGGCGGTCAGGGGGAAAGCCAGCCGCACCACCGCGCCGCGCCCGCCGGAATCCAGGGCGTCAAGCTCCAGCCTGCCGCCATGGTCCTCCATGATGCGCTGAACGATGGCGAGACCCAGGCCCGTGCCCTTTTCCCGCGTCGTCATATAGGGCTCGGTCAGGCGCTCCCGCGCGCCGGCCGGCCAGCCCAGTCCGTTGTCCACGATCTCCACCACGCCGTACGGGTCGCGCGTGAACACGCGCACCGCGATCCGGCCCGGCGGCTGGTCCTCTTCCTCCCGCCGCGCGGCGATGGATTCCGAAGCGTTCTTCAGAATGTTCGCCAGCGCCTGGGAGGCCAGCCGCTCGTCGCACTGGACAACCAGCGGCGCCTCCGGCGCCTCCAGCGTCAGCTTCACCTCCGGGCTGGCGACACGCCGGGCGAACACCGTCTCCTGCGCCAGCTCCTGTAGCGAGGCCGGCTCGACGCGCGGCGTCGGCATCCGCGCGAAGGCGGAGAACTCGTCCACCATGCGGCCGATATCGCTGACCTGACGGATGATCGTGTCGGTGCAGCGGTCGAAAATCTCCGCACTCTCGTCCGGGGGGCGATAGCGCCTGCGCAGCCGCTCGGCGGACAGCTGGATCGGCGTCAGCGGATTCTTGATCTCGTGCGCGATGCGGCGCGCGACGTCGCGCCAGGCGGCGTTGCGCTGCGCGGCGATCAGCCGGGTGATGTCGTCGAAGGTCAGGACCACCCTGCCCTCCGCCTCCTGATCGCGCGCGGCGCGGACGTTGAGCGCCAGCATGGCGTCGCCGCGCTCCAGCTCGACCTCCTGCTCCACCGTGTCGCCAGGGCGCGCCCTCGCCCGGTCCGCGATGGCGGCAAGAGCGGGCGCTATGTCCGCGAGCGGCCGGCCGGCGAACGCCTCGTCGCTCGCGCCCAGCAGGTCGGCGGCGGAGCGGTTGGCCAGGCGGATGATCCCCGCGTCGTCGACCGACAGCACGCCGGCGCTGACGCCCAGCAGCACGGCCTCGATCAGGCGGCGCTGGCCTTCGGATTCCTCGTGCGCGTCGATCAGCTCCTGCCGCTGGCGGCCGATCTGACCGGTCATCAGGTTGAACGCGCGGGCCAGCGCGGACACCTCGTCCCGCTCGTCATCGACATCCACGCGCGCATCCAGATCGCCCCGGCGCACGCGGTCGGCGGCGACCACCAGACGCCCGACCGGACCGGCGACCCGCCCGGCGGCCGACAGGCCCAGCCAGACGGCCCCGGCCAGCACCAGCAGCACGGCCTCGAAATAGACCAGGATGAAAAAGCGCTCGATCTGGCGCCGCTGCTGGCTGGCCTCGCGGAAGGCGTTGATCGCGCCCGCCGTGCCCTCCAGCGCATCGAACAGCGCCCGGTTCACGTCCGGCACGGCGTACAGATAGGCGTCCGGATAATCGTCCAGCCGCAGCAGGACGCGCAGCGCCCGCTCCTGCTGGTCCACGTCGATGGCGACCTGGGTCTGGGCGGCGGCGAATTCCTGCGCCGTCGGCGCGCGGTAGGGCGGCGCGGCGGCGGTCTGATAGCTGAGCACCCGGTCGCCGTCCGAATTGACCAGATAGGCGGCGCGGAACACGCGCAGGCCGGCCATCGCGCCGAACGCCTCGGGCAGCGCTTCGGGCGTGTCCTCGAACTGGTCGCGGTTTTCCTGCAGGTCGCTCGCCATGCTCTCGGCGTCCAGCTCCGCCTGATCGACGATCTGGTCCAGATAGAACTGGGCCGTCGCCTCGGCGCTCTCGATCGACGCCTCCACCTGCTCCCCGAACCAGGTCTCCAGCCCGCGCGACAGCAGCACGCCGAAGAACACCGCCATCAGGACGGCGGGCGTGATCGCGGCGAAGCTGAACAGGCCGACAAAACGAAGATGCAGGCGCGGGGTCGGCGCCCCGCCCACCCGGCGCCACAGCACGCGCACCAGACGCGCCCCGGCCATGGCGGCCAGCGCCAGAATCAGGATCAGGGCGGCGATCAGGACGGCGAACAGGGTGTTGCTGGCCGGGCCCGCAGGACCGTAGAGCGCAAGACCCGTCGCCAGCGCGCAACACGAGGCCGCGGCGACGAACCCGGTCGCGAATACGGCGGAAATCAGGGGTCTTGATGCGCGTTCGGCCATACCGTCTGTGCGTTCGCCCGCCCGCAATGGGCGTTACCCTGAAGCAACACTCGTGCCGATGCAACACGTGTTGCATTCGCGCACAAGCGAAAAACTCAGGCTGCGGCGAGACCGCGCATGTCCGGGGATTCCGCCCAGACGGCCAGGCGGGACAGAACCGCCTCCGCGTCTGTCAGGCGGCACAGCTCCGCCCGGGCGGCGCGCTGCTGCGCCTCCCCGCCCGGCAGGTCCTCGAGAAAGGCGGTCAGATGCTTGCGCGCGGCGCGCACGCCCAGCTCCGGCCCGTAATGGTCCAGCATGTCGCGATACTGGTCCTCGAAGGCCGCCAGCCGGTCCGCCATCGGCGGAATCTCGATCTCGCCGCCCGTCTCCAGCGCGCGCCCGATGGCGCCCGGCAGCCACGCCCGGCCGACCGCCGCCCGGCCGACCATCACCGCGTCCGCTCCGGACAGGGCCAGAGCCCGACGCGCCGTTGCAGCGTCCACGATATCGCCATTGACGACGACGGGGACGGACACCGCCGCCTTCACCGCGCGCACCGCGCCCCAGTCCGCCGCGCCCTCATAGAACTGGCAGCGCGTGCGGCCATGCACGGTGATCATGGACACGCCCGCGCCTTCCGCCCGGCGGGCGAGGTCGGGCGCGTTCAGACTGTCATGGTCCCAGCCCAGCCGCATTTTCAGCGTCACCGGCGCACTTCCGGCGCCGCGCCCGGCGGCCTCGATCAGGCGCAGCGCATGGTCCAGGTCGCGCATGAGGGCGGAGCCGGACAGCGCGCCGCATACCTTGCGCGCCGGGCAGCCCATATTGATGTCGATAATGTCCGCCCCGGCGCCGCGGGCGACACGGGCGCCCTCCTCCATCCAGCGTTCCTCGCGCCCGGCGAGCTGGACCACCAGCGGCTCGAACTCCCCGCCGCCGGCGGCGCGGCGTTCGCTGTCGCGCTTGCGCTGGACCAGTTCGTGGCTGGCCACCATTTCAGACACGACCAGACCCGCGCCGAAGCGCGCGGCGGCCCGCCGCATCGGCAGGTCGCTGATCCCCGACATCGGCGCCAGGAAGACGCGCGAGGCCGGCCGGTAGGGCCCGATCTGGAACATGATGGCCAGCAGCCTTAAAGGAGGCGGGCCGCCGCCACAATCGGGCGGCGCGGGAGAGCGGATGCGCGCAGCAGCCATCATTGTGGCCGGGGGATCGGGCGAACGCTTCGGCGGCGCGCCGAAACAATACCGTTCCCTGCTGGGCCGCCCCGTCCTGCGCTGGAGCGTGGACCTGTTCGCGGCGTGCGAAGGCGTGACGCGGACCGTCGTCGTTGCCCGGCCCGAGCATGCCGATCACCTGGCCGCCGCGCTGGACGGCGCGCAGGTGGAGACGGCGCCCGCCGGGACCTCGCGCACCGAATCCGTGCGCGCCGGTCTGGCGGCGCTCAGCGAGGACGCGCCGGACGCGGTGCTGATCCATGACGCCGCCCGGCCGCTGGCCAGTCCGGCGCTGGTCGCGCGGGTGCTGGACGTGCTGAAGACCGCCGACGGCGCGGCGCCGGGCCTAGCCGTGCCGGACGCACTGAAACAGCGCGACGGGGCGGCCTTCGGCGGCGATGTGGACCGCGGCGGCCTGTGGGCGGTGCAGACGCCCCAGGGCTTCCGCTTCGCGCCCCTGTGGAACGCCTATCGCGCCCTGCCGCCGGGCGCGGACCTGCCGGACGATGTGGCGGTGGCGCGCGCGGCCGGGTTGAATGTCATGCCCGTTGAGGGCGAGCGGATGAACATGAAGGCCACCTGGCCGGAGGATCTGGATTTGATGGCGCGCATGGCGGCCCCGCCCGCCCCCCGCATGGCGGTCGGCCACGGCTATGACGTTCACGCTTTGACGGCGGGCGACGGCGTGACCCTGTGCGGGGTGCGCATCCCCTGCGGCCTGGCGCTGGTCGGCCATTCGGACGCGGACGCTGGGCTACACGCGCTGTGCGACGCCATGCTGGGCGCGGCGGGCGCGGGCGATATCGGCCAGCACTTCCCGCCCTCCGACCCGCAATGGAAGGGCGCGGACTCCGCCCGCTTTATCGAGGGCGCGATGGCGGCGCTGGCCGAGGCCGGCCTCGCCCCCGCCCATGCGGACATCACCCTGATCTGCGAGGCGCCGAAGGTCGGCCCGCACCGCGAGGCGATGCGCGCCCGCGTGGCGGACCTGCTGGGCCTGCCGCCGGCCAGCGTGAACGTGAAGGCCACGACCACCGAGAAGCTGGGCTTTGTCGGACGCGGCGAGGGCCTGGCGGCGGAAGCGGTGTTTACCGCCATGGGGCGGTAGGCGTGTTTCCGCAGGATATCGTCCAGCAATGCCGGGAGTTGGTCGCCGCGGCGCAGGCGGCGGGGCTGAAGATCGCCACGGCGGAAAGCTGCACCGGCGGCCTGCTGTCCGGCGCGATCACCGCCATCAACGGCTCGTCCGCCGTGTTCGAATACGGCTTCGTCACCTACGCCAACGCGGCGAAGGCCGATCTGCTGGGCGTGCCACGAACGGTTCTGGATACGCACGGCGCGGTGTCGATGGAGACGGCTTACGCCATGGCCGCCGGAGCGCGGGCGCGCGCGGGGGCCGACGTCGCGGTGTCGGTCACCGGCATCGCCGGCCCGGGCGGCGGCACGCCGCAAAAGCCCGTGGGCCTGGTCTATTTCGGCTGCGCCGTAGATGGGGCGGTCACCGGCGCGGTGCGCCGGTTCGGCAATCTGGGGCGCGAGGAAGTGCGGCTGGCCTCTGTGCGCCAGGCGCTCACCATGCTGGCCCGTGCGGCGGAGGCGCGCGGCGCCGGACCGTCTTCGCGGATCGGCGGCTAGGCGCCCTCGCCGCTCCAGTCCTCGGCGCCCACCGCGTCGGGATAGCGGCGCTCTGCCTCTTTGGCGAAAGCTTCCAGGATCATGTGGGCGGCGCGGTCGCGTGCGCCCTCGAACGCCATCCGCAGGACCGGATTGCGGAACTCATACTCCACGCAGAAATCCATCATGGTGGAACCGTCCGGCAAAGGCTCGAAGATCCAGTGATTGGCCAGCGCCTCGAACGGGCCGGACAGATAGGACACGTCGATCTTCAGATTGGGCCGGTCCAGCAGGACCTTGGTCGTGAATTTCTCGCGCAGGAATTTGTACCCGACCGCGGTTTCGGCGGTCATCGTCCGCACGTCCTCCCCCGCCCAGTCCTCGCCGACAATGCGCATGGCGGCGATGAAGGGCACGAAGTCGGGATAGGAGCGGACGTCCGCGACCAGATCGAAAAGCTGTTCCGGCGTGCGCCGTACGCGCAGCTTTTCGTCATGCATCGGCATGGGATCAGGAAGCGAGTTGCGCATCCCGCGCCGCGCGCAGGCGCTGGAAGTCCTCGCCCGCATGGTGGCTGGACCGGGTCAGCGGGCTGGCGGACACCATCAGGAAGCCCTTGGCGCGCGCGATCGTCTCCAGCGCCTTGAACTCGTCCGGCGTCCAGAACCTGTCGATCCGTGCGTGCTTCTTGGACGGCTGCAGATACTGGCCGATGGTCAGGAAATCGACGCCGGCGGACCGCATGTCGTCCATCACCTGCATGACCTCCTCCTTGGTTTCGCCGAGGCCAACCATCAGGCCGGACTTGGTGAACTGGGCGGGGTCGCGCTCCTTCACGCTCTCCAGCAGGCGCATCGAATGATAATAGCGCGCGCCCGGCCGGACGGAGAGATAGAGCCGCGGCACGGTCTCCAGATTGTGGTTGAAGACGTCGGCCTTCGCGTCGATCACGCGGTCCGCCGCTCCCGGCTTGCGCAGGAAGTCCGGCGTCAGGATCTCGATGGTCGTCTTCGGCGACGCGGCGCGGATGGCGCGGATCACGTCGACGAAATGCTGGGCGCCGCCGTCCTCCAGATCGTCGCGGTCGACGCTGGTGATGACGACATGGGCCAGGCCCATCTTCGCCACGGCGCGGCCGATCTTCGCCGCCTCCTCCGCATCCACCGGCCCGGGCAGGCCCGTGCGCACATTGCAGAAGGCGCAGGCGCGCGTGCAGATCTCGCCCAGGATCATGAAGGTGGCGTGGTTCTTGGCCCAGCACTCGCCCAGATTGGGGCAGCCGGCCTCCTCGCACACCGTGACCAGGCCCTCGGCCTTCACAGCGGCACGGGTCTCGTCCACGCCCTTGCCGACCGGCGCGCGCACGCGAATCCAGTCCGGCTTTTTCGGCGCGGGATTGTCCGGCCGCCGCTGCTTTTCCGGGTGGCGCGCGGCGCGTTCGTTCAGCGTGTCGATAATTGTCGCCATCGGGCCCGAACATGGCGTGCAGGGACGGTCCGCGCAAGCGGTCCGGGGCGCCCGGAAACGCTCGCCACCTATGCGGGAAATGGTAAACAGGGCCGTGGCTTAAGGGGAGCGGAATGAGCCAGGCGCAGACATTCGATCCGAGGCGCGCGGAAACCACGCTGATGGGCGCCCTGCTGCGCGCCCGGCGGCGGCGCGGCGGCAAGCATGTCGCGATCGTGGACTTCGACGGCCGCACCTTCACCTATGACGATCTGGTCAAGGCGGCCTTCGCCCTGGGCTCCGCGCTGGCGGCCAAGACCGAACACGGCGAGGCCGTGGGCGTGATGATGCCGACCGGCGCGCCGGGCTTCATCGCCGTGCTGGCGCTGGCCGCCTATGGCCGCACGCCCGCCATGCTGAATTTCAGCGCCGGGGCGCGCAATGTGCGCGCGGCCTGCGAGATCGCGAAGATAAAGCACGTCGTCACCGCCCGCGGCTTTGTCGAGAAGGCCGGGCTGCAGGACCTCGCCGCCGACATCGCCACCTATGCCGAGCCGGGCTGGCTGGAAGACGTGCGCGCCGGGCTGGGCGCGAAGGACAAGGCGATGGCCGTGCTGGGGTTGATCGCCCCTGCGCTCATCCCCGGCCCGCGCGGCCCCAGCGAGACGGCGGTGATCCTGTTCACCTCCGGCACGGAGGGCGACCCGAAGGGCGTGGCCCTGTCCCACCGCGCCATCGTCGCGAATGTCGAACAGGTGCGCGCCCATGTGCCGGAATTCACCGACGACGACTGTTTCTTCAACCCGCTGCCGATCTTCCATTCCTTCGGCCTGATTCCCGGCGGCTTCCTGCCTTTGCTCACGGGGATGAAAACCGCCCTGCACCCGAGCCCGCTGCAGCCCAAAGAGATCGCCCAGCGGGTGAAGGAGACGGGGGCGACGCTGCTGCTGGGCTCCGACACCTTCGTCTCCCAGTACGCGCGGGCGGGCGAGGAAGGCTCCCTCTCCTCCCTCCGCTTCGCGGTGTGCGGGGCCGAGCGGGTGCGCGACGAGACGCGGGCGCTGTTGCGCAAGAAATTCGGGGTGACGCTGCTGGAAGGCTATGGCGTGACGGAAACCGCGCCGGTGATCAGCGTGAACCCGCCCTCCGACAACCGGCCCGGAACGGTCGGGCCGCTGATGCCGGGGATCGAGGCCCGGATCGAGCCGGTCGAGGGGATCGCCGGCGCCGGCCGCCTGCTGGTGCGCGGGCCGAACACGATGAGCGGCTATCTGCTGCCCTCCGCGCCCGGCGTGATCCAGCCACTGCCAGACGGCTGGCACGACACCGGCGACGTCGTGTCGATCGACGAGGACGGCTATCTGCGCATCCGGGGGCGGCTGAAACGCTTCGCCAAGCTGGGCGGAGAAATGGTGTCGCTGGCGATCTGCGAGAATTGCGCCGCGTCGCTGTGGCCGGACCACCGCCACGCCGCCGCCGCCATCCCCGACGGCCGCAAGGGCGAGCAGATCGTGCTGCTGACCGAATGCCCGGACGCCAATCGCGGCGACCTTCTGGCCTTCGTGCAGAACCACGGCGCACCGGAACTGGCCGCGCCGAAACGGGTGGTGCTGGTGGAGTCGGTGCCGCTGCTGGGCACGGGCAAGACGGATTTCGCGGGGGTGCAGCGCCTGGCGATCGAGACCTGCGCCGCCGAGACGGGCTGAGCGCCTATTCCGCCGGAACCGCCATCGCGGATTGAACAGACGCGGAAGCGGCGCGGCGCGCCCGGCGCTTGTCCATCATCCGCCGCCAGCCGGTCAGCAGCACCGCGCCGCTGAGCGCGCGCAGCGCGGCCAGGCCGGCGCTGAACAGCGCATAGAGAACCACCCCGGCCCACACGACGGCGATGGCGGACAGCGGACCGTCGACCGGCGTGTCCGGAGACACGCCCGGCACCACGCCGCCCT
This sequence comes from uncultured Euryhalocaulis sp., assembly GCA_913055605.1. Classification (GTDB taxonomy): domain Bacteria; phylum Pseudomonadota; class Alphaproteobacteria; order Caulobacterales; family Maricaulaceae; genus Euryhalocaulis. The sequence continues at coordinate 22,870 of CAJXKJ010000013.1, forward strand.
GGACCAGGATCCGCGGTGCCTCGGGCATCAGAAGGAACATCACGGTCAAGGTCGCGCCGATCATCGCGAAGCCGACCAGCGCGGGCGCGAGCTGAATCCAGAAGCCGATCTTGAACAGATCGCCGAAACTCGCGTCACGCACCATCATGGCCGGCAGCCCCTTGCTCGCGCTCGCCTCCATCGATGCACGAACCGGACCAGCCGCCTAGATGCGCGCTGACAAAAATTTAGAGGATATTAACCAAGATTACCGAGCCGCGTTTAGCGCGGGATCGGCGTCAGATAAGGGAATCCGGCCCGAGACGCGAACGAGGGCCGCGCCGGAACGCCACGTTGTCGCATCCCTGCCCGGCCTCAGCCGGCGTCAGATGTGGATCACCCGGTCATAGGCGTCGAGCACGCTTTCGTGCATCGCCTCGGAGACGGTCGGGTGCGGGAAGATGGTCTCCATCAGCTCCGCCTCCGTGGTCTCCAGCGTCTTGCCGACGACGAAGCCCTGGATCATCTCGGTCACTTCCGGTCCGATCATGTGCGCGCCCAGCAGCTCCCCGGTCTTCTTGTCGAAGACGGTTTTCACCATCCCCTCCGGCTCGCCCAAGGCGATGGCCTTGCCGTTGCCGATGAAGGGGAAACGGCCGACGCGGACTTCGTATCCCGCTTCCTTCGCCTTCGCCTCGGTCAGGCCGACGCTGGCGACCTGCGGATAGCAATAGGTGCAGCCGGGGATGTTCTCGGTCTTCATCGGGTGCGGCTTCTGGCCGGCGATCTTCTCGACACAGATCACGCCTTCATGGCTCGCCTTGTGCGCCAGCCAGGGCGGGCCGCAGACATCGCCGATGGCGTACAGGCCGGGCACGCCGGTCTCGCCGTATTCGTTGGTCTGGACGTGCGTGCGGTCGATCTTCACGCCCAGCGCCTCCAGGCCCAGATTCTCGACATTGCCGACAATGCCGATGGCGACGATCAGCTTCTCGGTTTCGATCACCTCGGACTTGCCGTCCTTGGTCTTCACCGTGGACTTCACGCCGGCGCCGGTCTTCTCGACCTTCTCCACCTGCGCGCCGGTCAGGATTTTCATGCCCTGCTTCTCGAACCGCTTCTGCGCCATCTTGGAGATCTCGGCGTCCTCCACGGGCAGGACGCGGTCCATCATCTCCACCACCGTCACCTCGGCGCCCAGCGTGCGGTAGAAGCTGGCGAACTCGATCCCGATGGCGCCCGAGCCGATGACCAGCAGGGATTTCGGCATGGAGTCCGGGACCAGCGCCTCGCGATAGGTCCAGATCGCCTTGCCGTCCGGCTCCAGCCCCGCCTGCGGGACCGTGCGGGCGCGGGCGCCGGTGGCCAGGATGACGTGCTTGGCCTGAAGGCTCTTCTCGCCGTCCTTGGTCTTCACCACGACCTTGGGCGCGGGCGAGCCCTTTTCCAGACGCGCCTCGCCCATCACGACCTCGATCTTGTTCTTCTTCATCAGGCCGGTGACGCCCTTGGACAGCTGGCTGGCCACCCCGCGCGAGCGTTTCACCACCGCGCCCATGTCGAAGCCGCTGGCGTCGATCTTCAGGCCGAACTGGTCGGCCTCCTTGGCCAGATGGAAGATTTCGGAGGTGCGCAGCAGCGCCTTGGTCGGGATGCAGCCCCAGTTCAGGCAGATGCCGCCCAGATTTTCCCGCTCCACGATCGCGGTCTTCATGCCCAGCTGGGCCGCGCGGATCGCCGCGACATAGCCCCCGGGGCCGGAGCCGATGACGATGAGGTCGAAATCTGTTGCAGCCATGATCCCGTCTTCCTATTCAGCCGCGACTACCGGCTTGGTTGATATGGGGGCGCGCAAGCCCGTGTTCACGCTTCGCAAGGCGCGGAAGGACGACGCCGCCGCACTCGCCCGCCTGATCGATATCGCCGCCGAGGGCATGGCCTCGTATTTCTGGCGCCTGTCCGCGCCGGACGCCGACCCGCTGGTCACCGGCGCGGCGCGCGCGGCGCGGGAGGAAGGCGGCTTTTCCTACCGCAACGCGCTGGTTGCCGAGCATGACGGCGCGGTGGTCGGCCTGCTGGTCGACTACCGGCTGGACGATCCCTATCCGGAGACCGATCCCGCCGACCTGCCGCCGGTCTTCCGCCCGCTGGTGGCGCTGGAGGCGCAGGCCCCGGGCAGCTGGTACGTCAATGTCGTGGCCGTCGACGAGGGCTTCCGCGGCCAGGGCCTGGGCGCCCGCCTGCTGGCCGAGGCCGACCGCCGCGCCGAAGAGGCCGGCGCCGCGCAGGCCAGCATCATCGTCGCTGCGCAGAACCCCGCCCGCCGGCTCTACGCCCGCTGCGGCTACGAAGAGGCCGCGGCCGCGCCGATCACGCCCTATCCCGGCGCCCTGCACACGGGCGACTGGCTGCTGATGGTCAAACCGGTCGGCCAAGACTGAAGCCCGCGCCGTCAGATCAGCATCGTCAGCGGCGCTTCGACATAGTCCTTGAAGATCGACAGCCATTTCGCGCCGGTCGCGCCGTCCACCACGCGGTGGTCGCAGGTCAGCGTGACGGTCATCACGTTCGCCACGACCAGTTCGCCATTGCGCGCGACGGGACGTTCCTCGCCGGCGCCGACCGACAGGATCATGCCCTGCGGCGGGTTGATGATGGAGGCGAAGGTCTTCACCCCGAACATGCCGAGATTGGACAGGCTGAACGTGCCGCCCTGGAACTCGTCCGGCTTCAGCTTGCGCTCGCGCGCCCGCGAGGCCAGGTCCTTCATCTCGGTCGAGATCTGGGCCAGGCCCTTGGACTCGGCTTCCTTGACGATCGGCGTGATCAGCCCGCCCTCGATGGCCACGGCCACCGAGACGTCGGCGTGCTTGTGCATGGCGATCTGACCCTCGTCGGTCCAGCTCGCATTGGCTTCCGGCACGCGCGTCAGCGCCAGGGCCGACGCCTTGATCAGCATGTCGTTGACGGAGACCTTCACGCCCTCCGGCGCGCGCGCATTGATCTGCTTGCGCAGGTCCAGCAGCGCGTCGATCTCCATGTCCACGGTCAGCGGGAAGTGCGGGATGTCTCGGAACGACTCCGTCAGCCGCTTGGCCGAGATCTTCTGGATATTGTCCGCGGGCTTCAGCGTGTAGCGGTCGGCCGGGATGCCGAACCTGGCCAGCGGGCCATCGCCCACCGGGGCCGTCCCGGGCGCCTTGGCGCCGGCCGCCGGGGCCGCGCCCTTGGCCGCGCCGGCCAAATCCGCCTTCACGATCCGGCCGCCGGGGCCGGAACCTTTCAGCGCCGACAGGTCGATGCCTTCCATCTGGGCGATGCGCCGAGCCAGCGGGCTCGCCTTGATGCGGCTGCCGTTGGATTCGGTTTGCTGGGCCTTGCGCTCCGATGCGCTGGCGGGCGGCGCGGCGGCGGCCTTGGGCGCGGGCGCCGGGGCGGCGCCGCCGTTCGCGGCGGGCGCTTCGGCCTTAGGCTCGGGCTTGGCTTCGGGCGCCGGCGCCGCTTCGGCCTTGGCCGGGGCTGCGCCCGGTTCGAAATTGTCCAGCGCGCTCTTGTCCTCGCCCTCTTCCAGCAGCAGGGCGATGGGCGTGTTCACGGCGACGCCTTCGGTACCCTCGCCGATCAGGATCTTGCCGAGCACGCCTTCCTCGACCGCCTCGACCTCCATCGTGGCCTTGTCTGTCTCGATCTCGGCGATGACATCGCCGGCGCTGATCTCGTCGCCTTCCTTCTTGAGCCATTTGGCGAGGCTGCCCTCCTCCATCGTGGGAGACAGGGCGGGCATGGTGATCTGGATCGGCATCTCGCTCTTCGCCTATTTTAGCGCCCACACGCCACGCGGCAGCTCGTCTACGTCTCGAAGAATATTCTTCTTACGCAGCTCAAGCGCAGCCCAGCGCATATCGTATTGCCACCGGTAAAACAGGTCCCCAGAGGCCTTGAGTTCACTTTCGTGGTCCCGCCAAATTTGCTTGGCCACGTCTACGATTTTTGCCTTGCCACCGAGCGCGACAAGGGCGTCACGAACCCAAGGAATGAGGGTTTCGCGACCTGCCATCAAATTAGTCCAGGTAGCAGACGGCTTTGGCGGCGCGGACGATGTCGGCCGTTCCGGGCAGCGACAGCGCCTCCAGATTCGCCGCATAGGGCAGCGGCACGTCGGCCTGGTGCACCCGCGCCGGCGGGGCGTCCAGATAGTCGAAGGCCTCCGCCACCACGCGCGCGGCGATCTCGGCGCCGACGCCCATCGGGCCCCAGCCTTCCTCGCAGCAGACCAGGCGGTTGGTCTTCTTCACCGACTCCACGACCGTGTCGCTGTCCAGCGGGCGGATGGAGCGCAGGTCGATGACCTCCGCCTCGACGCCCAGGCCCGACAGCCCCTCGGCCGCTTCCATCGCGAACTTCACCATGCGGGAGTGCGCGACCAGGGTGACGCCGTCGCCCTCGCGCCGGATGCGCGCCTTGCCGATCGGCAGGACCCAGTCCTCCCAGTCCGGCACCTCGCCCTCGTCGCCATAGAGCAGCTCGTGCTCCAGGAAGATCACCGGGTTCGGGTTGCGGATCGCGGCCTTCAGCAGGCCCTTGGCGTCCGCCGCGTCATAGGGGGCCAGAACGGTCAGGCCCGGGATGTTGCCGTACCAGGCCGAATAGTCCTGGCTGTGCTGGGCGGCCACGCGCGCCGCCGCGCCGTTCGGCCCGCGGAACACGATGGGACAGCCCATCTGGCCGCCGGACATATAGCGCGTCTTGGCCGCCGAATTGATGATCTGGTCCATCGCCTGCATCGCGAAGTTCCAGGTCATGAACTCCACGATGGGGCGAAGGCCGGCCATCGCCGCGCCGACGGCGAGTCCCGCAAAGCCATGCTCGGTGATCGGGGTGTCGACCACGCGCTTGGCGCCGAATTCCTCCAGCAGGTCGCGGCTGACCTTGTAGGCGCCCTGATACTCGGCGACTTCCTCGCCCATCAGATAGACCTTCTCGTCGCGCCGCATCTCTTCGGCCATCGCGTCGCGCAGGGCGTCGCGCAGCACGACCTTGTTCCAGGCCGTGCCTTCCGGAGGTGTCGGATCGCTCTCCGCGGCGATCCGCTTCATCGGCGTGCCCAGCGGGTCGCTGTCCGGCGCGACGCCGGGCGATTCCTGGCTCGGAGCGGGTTCCTCTTCGGCCGGGGCCTCGGCCTTGGCTTCCTGCGGCGCGGGCGCGGAGGCCGCGCCGTTCAGCGCCGACTCGTCCTCGCCCTCGTCCAGCAGCAGGGCGATGGGCGTGTTGACCGCCACGCCCTCGGTGCCCTCGCCGACCAGGATCTTGCCCAGACGGCCTTCATCGACCGCCTCGACCTCCATGGTCGCCTTGTCGGTCTCGATTTCGGCGATGACGTCGCCGGCGGAGACGGTGTCGCCTTCCTTCACCAGCCATTTGGCCAGCGTGCCCTCTTCCATCGTGGGGCTGAGCGCCGGCATTGTGATTTGCGTCGGCATCGATCAGGCCTCCACCCGGACGTCGGTCCAGAGTTCGGACGGATCCGGCTCCGGACTCGTTTGTGCGAATTCGGCGGCTTCGTTGACGCGCGCCTTGATGTCCTTGTCGATGGCCTTTAGGTCCTCGTCGTCGGCGAATTTCTTCTTCACCAGGAAGGCGCGCATCTGCTCGATCGGGTCGTGCTTGGAGCGCATGTCCTGGACCTCTTCCTTGGTCCGGTATTTCGCCGGGTCGGACATGGAGTGGCCGCGATAGCGATAGGTCTGGGCCTCCAGAATGAACGGCCCCTCGCCGCTGCGCGCATGCTCCACGGCCTTCGCCGCGCCCTCGCGCACGGCCAGCACGTCCATGCCGTCCACCTGCAGGCCCGGAATGCCGAAGGCGTCGCCGCGCGCGTACAGCGCGCTGGAATTGGCCGCGGCGCGCTGGACCGAGGTGCCCATGCCGTAGCGGTTGTTCTCGATCACGAAGACGACCGGCAGCTTCCACAGCGCCGCCATGTTGAACGCCTCGTAGACCTGGCCCTGGTTCGCCGCGCCCTCGCCGAAATAGGTCGCGCAGACATTGCCGTTCTCCTGGTATTTGCAGGAGAAGCCGAGGCCGGCGCCGATCGGCACCTGGGCGCCCACGATGCCGTGGCCGCCGAAGAAATTCTTTTCCGTCGAGAACATGTGCATCGAGCCGCCCTTGCCGCGGCTGTATCCGTCGATGCGTCCGGTGAGTTCGGCCATCACCCCCTTGGGGTCCATGCCGCAGGCCAGCATGTGGCCGTGGCAGCGATAGCCGGTGACGACCTTGTCGTCGTCTTCCATGACCGACTGGATGCCGGTCACCACCGCTTCCTGTCCGATATAGAGGTGGCAGAAGCCGCCGATCAGGCCCATGCCGTAGAGCTGTCCCGCTTTTTCCTCAAAGCGGCGGATCAGCAGCATCGCCCTGTAAAGCTCGAGCGACTCGTCCTTGTCCGGCCCGCTGGCCTTGGCCGGAGTTTTCTTTGCTGCCGCTGGTTTGGAGCCCCGCGCCGAGCGCTTGGCCGTTCGTTGATCCGCCATTCCTCTCCCTCGACGCGCGCCCTTTTAACGAGGGCGGGAAAGGCGGTTTATCAAGGGTTCCGTGCCGGCGTCCAGCGTAGGACGCCGCTGAGGCGCCGATTTTAGTTTGGATGCGAATATTTGGAGTCGGTCCGGATCACGTATTCGTCCGGCGCGGAAACATTGAGCAATTCGCGCGCCCGCTCGTCGACCAGATCCAGATCCAGGCTGGCGTCGCGCAGCCGGCTGGCGCGGTTTTCGAGCTGCTCCCGCTCGGCCTGGATGATGGCGAGCTCGGCCTCAAGCTCCGCGATTCGGGTCTTGTAGCCGGCCCAGGCCAGCGCGCCCTGTTCCCCGGTCAGGCCGTGATAGCCGAAATAGACCACCAGCCCCGCCAGAAGGATCGTCGGTATCGCTCTTTTGATCGCGCCCACGCCGTCTCACCATTTCCCGGCCGGCGTTTTCGACTCGCCGGTTCATGGCCACTCTGCGCCCGCACGCTTAGCGCTTTGCTAAACAGCGTGGTTAGCGAAGCCCTAACGCGCAGTCGCTGAGCGCCCTATCGGAAAGACCTAGTTGGAGAAGAGGGCGACGCCGTATCGGCACGGCTCCACGGCGCAGTGATACATGCTGACGCCCAGCCGGTATTTGCCCTTCAGCGCGACGAACTGCAGGACCGGCGCGTCGTCCGTCGCGGCGTCCTCGGTCAGGAAATTCCCCTGCTTGTCGAACAGCGTCATGTCCAGGTCCGCGCAATCGGTGTCGCAGACCCCGATCAGGGCGTATTCGACCCCCGGCTCGGTCTTGAAGGAGAACATGTCACTTTCGCCGGCGCCCAGGCTGTCCACGACGATCTCGCGGTCCAGCTCCCAGCCCTCGCCGTCCAGCGCCAGCCCCACGACCAGCAGCTGGGCCAGGACTTCGTCTTCCCACTGATCGGCCGACGCCGGCGCCGCGGCGGCCAAAGCTGCGCAGAGGCCGGCGCACAGGGCCCCGGCCCCGCTCATCAGAGTTTTCATGGATGCGTCCCCGTCTTCGCCCGGGAAACGTTACCACCGATCAGTAATCGGAATCACGCCGGTCCAGACGCGCGTCGGCGAAGCCGCGCGGCGTCAGCGCCGGCGCGGAATAGACCGCGACGCTGTAGCTGCAGGGCGCCTCGGCGCACTCGACCATTTTGACGGCCAGGTCGAACCGCTCCCGCTCGTCCGGCGTGATGTGGACCACGGGCAGCCCCGCCTCCGCACAGTCCTCCGCGACCAGCGAATCATCCGAGTCGTAGAGGAAGAGGTCGAGGTCCCCGCATTGCGCGTCGCACACCGCCACGATGGCGTAGTCGGTCCGGTCATCCAGCCGCAGCGGCACGAATCCCGTGTCCGCATCGTTGAGCCCGCCCAGATGAAGTTCCCGGTCCAGCGTCCAGCCATCCCCCTCCAGCGTCAGGCCGACGAACTGGAGCTGCCCCCTCGCACGCTCCTTCCAGTCGTCCGCAAGCGCCGGCGCGGCTGAGCCCGCCATTCCGATCAGTGTGATTGCCGCGATCGCCTTGTTGGTGGCGCTGTTCATGGCGTTCCTCCCGATTTCGCGATCTTTGAGTCGCGTACCGGCGAACATTACACCCGCGTAATGCGCGTGGCCAGAACCTACAGCAGAATTGTTAGGCGATTTGCGACCTAGCCGCCCCAGCCGGCGAAGAAGTCCCGCCCCGCATAGACCGCCATGTCGCCCAGCTCCTCCTCGATCCGCAGGAGCTGGTTGTATTTGGCCGTCCGGTCGGACCGGGCCAGAGAGCCGGTCTTGATCTGGCCGCAGCCGGTGGCGACCGCCAGATCGGCGATGGTGACGTCTTCGGTCTCGCCGGAGCGGTGGGACATCACGGCCGAGTATTTGTTGCGCAGGGCCATGTCGACGGCGTCCAGCGTCTCGGACAGCGTGCCGATCTGGTTGACCTTTACCAGGATGGAATTGGCCAGGCCGCGGCCGATCCCGTCGGCCAGGCGCGCCGGATTGGTGACGAACAGGTCGTCGCCGACCAGCTGGACGCTGCCGCCCAGCGCCTCGGTCAGGGCCGCCCAGCCCTCGAAATCGTCTTCCGCCATGCCGTCCTCGATGGAGGCGATGGGATAGGCGCCGGCCAGATCCTTCAGATATTGGACGTGCTCGGCGGGGCTCAGCGTTTTGCCCTCACCCTCAAGGATATAGCCGCCATTTTTGAAGTATTCGGTTGAGGCGCAGTCCAGCGCGAAGACCACGTCGTCGCCCGGCGTGCAGCCAATGTCGGAAATCGCTTCGGAAATGAAATCAAGCGCTTCGGTCGCGCTCTTCAGGTTCGGCGCGAAGCCGCCTTCGTCGCCGACATTGGTGTTGTGTCCGGCCTTTTTCAGGCGGGATTTCAGGGCCTGAAAGACCTCCGCCCCCATACGCAGTCCCTCGGCGAAGCTGTCGGCCCCGACCGGCATGACCATGAATTCCTGGATGTCGATCGGATTGTCCGCGTGCGCCCCGCCATTGAGGATATTCATCATCGGCGTGGGCAGAACGCGCGCCCCGGCCCCGCCGACATAGCGGTACAGCGTGGTGTCATGGGCGTCGGCGGCGGCCTTCGCCGCGGCCAGGGACACCGCCAGGATGGCGTTCGCGCCCAGGCGCGCCTTGTTCGGGGTGCCGTCCAGATCGATCAGGGTCTTGTCGATGCGGCGCTGATCCTCGGCGTCGAAACCGCCCAGCGCGTCGAAAATCTCGCCGTTGACGGCGTCCACGGCCTGCAGAACGCCCTTGCCGGCATAGCGCTGGCCGCCGTCGCGCAGCTCGTGCGCCTCGTGCGCGCCGGTGGAGGCGCCGGAGGGCACCGCGGCGCGGCCGACCGAGCCGTCTTCCAGCACTACATCGGCCTCCACGGTCGGAAATCCCCGGCTGTCCAGAATTTCCCGGCCGATGATGTCGACGATTGCGGTCATGACGGATTTTTCCCCGATTTCAGGCAGACAAAGGCGATCGGGCTTTGGACCGGGCGCGTCCGAAATGCAAGCCGCCGCGCCGGATTCGCGCCCCCCGCGCGGGGGGCGCAGACATTCGAAAGGCCCGCTACCAGGGGTAACGGGCCGTCCGCAGGTCAAACCGCCGATGCGCCCGGACCGCGCCCCTAGGGCGCGCCGGACGGGGGCGGACTATTCCTTCGGCTTCAGAATCTGCTTGCCGCGATACATGCCGGTCTTCAGGTCGACATGGTGCGGGCGCTTCAGTTCGCCGGTGTCCTGATCCTCGACATAGGCCGGGCTGGACAGCTTGTCGTGCGCGCGGCGCATGCCCCGCTTGGACGGGGTAGTTTTTCGCTTAGGGACGGCCATCGCCGCATCTCCAGAATCTAGAGCCAGAGGGCTGGAATCAGTAAAGGCGGCGCGCGGCGCCGCCAAAGCTGCGCGCCACATAGCGAAAACCCCCGCAGGGCTCAAGTCCGGAGCGAATTTCTGCGCAGCGGCGGTCCTAGCCCGCCGGGGCCAGGTTCAGCCCGTCGAAGCGCACCGCGGCGCCCTGCTCCGTCGGCGCGATCTCGAACCGCCCGCCCAGCGCCTCGGCCCGGACGGTGCAGTTGCGCAGCCCGTTCCCGGCGCGCCCGTCGGTGAGAACCTCCGGCGGCAGGCCGCAGCCATTGTCGATGATCGTCACCGACAGGCGCTCGCCGTCCAGCGCGCAGGCGATGCGCGCCCGGGTCGCGCCGGAATGGCGCAGGATATTGCTGACGCTTTCGCGCACCGCGGCCATCAGATGGCGGTAGACGCGATAGTCCAGCGGACGCTCGTCGGCCAGTTCCGGCCCCGGCGGCCAGTCCAGCGCCACGCCCGCCCCCTCGCACCGCCCGATACTGTCATAGCGCAGCTCCGCCAGCAGATCGCCCAGACGGCGCGGCTTGCCGGCCAGGCCCGAAACGATGGTGCGGATGTCGGCGATGGCCTCGCGCACGTCCATATGGACCCGCTCATGGTCGCGCCGGTGCAGGCTGGCGGCCAGACGGCCGGATACGTCGTCGTGCAGGTCGCGGGCGATGCGCTGGCGCTCCTCGGCGACGCCCTGGACATAGGCGTCGCGCGCCGCGCCCAGCCGCTCCACGATCGCCACCAGCGCGCGCGCCGCCTCCACGTCTCCCGGCCCAAAGGCGCGGCGGCCGGCGTCGGCGTGGCGGCAGATCAGGCCGGGCGCGCCCTCCACCGCCGGCAGGCGCAGGGTCGCGCCCCCTTCCCCCAGTTTCGGCGCGGCTGCCGGCGCAGGATCAGGCGCGATCTCCAGCGGCTGGAACGTGGCCGCGACCGCGTCGGACCAGCGGCGGCCGCGATCCTCCCCGCCCGTGGCGAAGACCAGATCCGTCGCTTTCTGCAACGCGGTCTGGTTCTGCTCCATTCGCCGGCGCTGGGCGCGGCGGGCCAGCCCCTCCCGCACCGGCAGATAGACCAGCGCCACCGCGGCGAAGGACAGGCCCAGCGCCACGCTCTGCTGCTGCACCAGCCAGCCCAGCAGGGCCAGATCGATGACCAGCGCCGCGGCGATGACGGCGACCGAGACCATGACGTTGCGCACCCAGCCGTCGAGCGCGAACAGGCCGGTGCGCACGACCGCCAGCCCGATCCCGCCATAGATCAGGATGAACAGCGGAAAGGCGATGACCTCCTGCAACGGCGCGTACTCGCCGCGGATCGTCGGCAGGACCGTGGTCAGCGCGTACAGCGCGATCCCGGTGACGATGACGGTGACCAGAACCGTCACCGCCTGACGCGCCGCGGGGTCCTTCCGGCCCACCCAGAACTGCACCAGCACCAGGATCAGCAGCGCCAGATAGGCCGCGCCCTGCAGCGCCCCGGCCGGCGCGGTTCCGAAGACCGGGACCATCGCGGCGGTGACGACCGCCGCCGCCCCGGCCGCCCACATGGCCGGGACCATGATGCGGGACGGTACCAGCCGTTTCGGGAACCGCGCGAACAGCACCACGAACAGCAGCGCAAACGGATTCAGGATCACGACGTTGACGGTCAGGATGACGACCGCCGCCCAGACGGGCGTCGCGAGGCTCCACAGCTCGAACAGCGCATCCGTGCAGGAGGAGGCGAGCAGCAGCACGCCGGTCCAGAAATACAGGATCGCCGCCTCGTCCCGCGGCCGCACGGCCCAGACGCCGACGGCGAACAGAAAGCCGACCAGGCCGAAGATCAGGACCAGCCAGTAGGTCGCGTTCAGGTCGGTCAGATGCGCCGGCCGGGCCGTGATGGCGATATCCCGCCGGACGCCCTCAATATCGATCAGCACGCCCCGGACCGTTCCGTCGCCGAGCGCCGCCGCCAGCCGCCCGCGCTCGGCGGAGATCGCAGCGTCCACCGAGGCCAGCTCCCCGGCGGTGAGGCTCAGCGTCCCGCCGCCGTCCGGACGGAACGCGACATTCGTCTCCGCATCGGCCTCGAACGCCCGCCCGCCGGCGACGACGAAGATGCGGCCCGGCTCCGCCGCCGGCGCAAAGGAGGCGTCCGTGACCGGCATGGCCAGCGACAGCCAGACGAACGCCACGCAGGCGGCCAGCGCCGCCGCGGTGCAATAGCGCGCAATATTGTATGGCCCCAGATACCGCCGCACCCGGCCGTCCGCCGCCCCGATGGCCGCCATGTCCCCCGCCCCGCAGAACCCCGTCCCTGAGCGAAGCTAGACGAATTCCGCCGTGCGCTCGATATCCAGATCGTATCGGGCGACCGCCGGGTCGATGAAGAAATCGCCTTCGGTCAACGGCCGGGCGAGCGACAGCCCGTCCAGCGTGCGCGCCCGCGACAGGGCGACATAGGCCTGGCCCGGCGCGAAGGCGGCGCGGCCCATGTCCACGCGCACGTCGTCGAAGCTCAGCCCCTGCGCCTTGTGGATCGTGACGGCCCAGGCGAGCTGGAGCGGGATCTGGCTGTATTTGCCGGTGACCGAGGAGACGATCTTTTCCGCCCCCTCCTCCCAGTCATAGCGCACCTTTTCCCAGTCGGATTTGCCGACCTCGACCGGCCCGTCGGCATGGTCGAACAGCACCATCACCGATTTGTCGCCGAGCGAGGAGACCACGCCCAGCGAACCGTTCACCCAGCGGCCGTTGGCGTCGTTCTTCAGCGCCATGACGCGTGCGCCGGGTTTCAGCACCAGTCCCGGCGGGGCCGGCGGCTTTTCGCGCGACAGATCGTAATTGCCTTCCGAGGCGCCTTCATAGCCGCGCACCTCGCCGGGCAGCGCCTCCAGCCGGCGCTGATTGTACTGGTCCGCGCGGGCGTTGATCGTGGTGAGGATGACCGGGGTGACCCCCTCCCGGTGCGGGCCGTAGCAATGCTCGTTCAGCTCCGCGACGCAGCGCGAGTCCGCCGGGTCCGTCCGCACGCCGCCCAGCAAGTCGATAAAGGCTTCTTCGGTCTGGCGGTGGATCGTCTCCAGCCGCAGATGCGCCGGCTCCACATTGCGCATCACATGAGCGCCGAAGGCGAAGCCGTTCTCGTATCCCATCGCGGCCAGAACCTCGCTCTCGGTCTGCGGGATGACGGGCGGCAGCTGGAAATAATCGCCGACAAAGACCAGCTGCACGCCGCCGAACGGGCGCGGGTCGCGCTTGGCGTTGCGCAGGCGGATATCCATCGCGTCCAGCACGTCACAGCGGACCATGGAGATTTCGTCCACGATGATGCGCTGGACCTCGCGCAGGACGCGCTTGACCCAGCGGCCCTCCAGCGCCTCCTCGTTCAGGATGCGCGGGGGAAAGCCGAAAAAGGAATGGATGGTCTGGCCGCCGGCGTTGATGGCCGCGATCCCGGTCGGCGCCAGCAGAACGGTTGGCGTGTCCGGGTCCGCCTGTATCAGATAGCGGATCAGCGTCGTCTTGCCGGTGCCGGCGCGGCCCGAAATGTTCAGGACCGCCTCGTCGCTTTTCAGCAACTCCAGCGCCCGGCGCGCGGCCGGGGAGTGCGCGAAGCCCTCGGGCAACGGCGCGTGTGCGACCGTCGATGCGCGTGCGGGGGTCTGGCCTTGTGGCCGCGCCATCGGCCTAGACCAGCCGGCTCTGCTCGACGGCTGCCTCGATAAAGCTGGCGAACAGCGGGTGCGGCTCGAAGGGGCGCGACTTCAGCTCCGGGTGGAACTGCACGCCGATGAACCAGGGATGGTCGGCGTATTCCACGATCTCCGGCAGCAGCCCGTCCGGCGACATGCCCGAGAAGATCAGCCCTGCATTCTCCAGCCGGTCGCGATAATGGACGTTCACCTCATAGCGGTGGCGGTGGCGTTCGCTGATATCCGACTGTCCATAGATTTCGGCGATCTTGGAGCCCTGGCGCAGCCGCGCCGGATAGGCGCCAAGGCGCATCGTGCCGCCCAGGTCTCCGCCCTCTTCCCGGCGCTGCAGCTCGCCCTGATACATCCATTCGGTCATCAGGCCGACGACCGCCTCGCCGTCGTCGCTGAATTCGGTGGAGGTTGCGTCCGGCACCCCGGCCAGGTTCCGCGCCGCCTCGATCACCGCCATCTGCATGCCGAAACAGATGCCGAAATACGGCACGCGCCGCTCGCGCGCGAAACGCGCCGCGCGGATCTTGCCTTCGGCGCCGCGCTCCCCGAACCCGCCGGGCACCAGCACGCCGTGCACGTTCTCCAGCGGCTCCACGTCGCCGTCGCCGGACTCGAAGCGCTGGCTCTCGATCCACTCGATGCGGACCTTCACATTATTGGCGATGCCGCCATGGACCAGCGCCTCGGTCAGCGATTTATAGGCGTCCAGAAGCTCGGTGTACTTGCCGACCACGCCGATCGTGACCTCGCCGTCCGGCGCGCGAATGCGGTCGGCGATTTCGGTCCAGCCGGACAGGTCCGGCGCCGGGGCGTCGTCCATCCGGAAATGGGCCAGCACTTCGCGGTCCAGCCCTTCGGCGTGATAGTCCAGCGGCACCTGATAGATGCTGGGCGCGTCCAGCGCCTGGATCACCGCTTCGGGCCGGACATTGCAGAACAGGCCCAGCTTGCGCCGGTCGTCGGCGCTGATCGGGAATTCGCAGCGGCACAGCAGGATGTCCGGCTGGATGCCGATGGAGCGCAGCTCCTTGACGCTGTGCTGGGTCGGCTTGGTCTTCATCTCGCCGGCCGCCTTGATGAAGGGCAGCAGCGTGACGTGCATGAACAGGACGCTGTCGCGCCCCAGTTCCTGCCCCACCTGACGGATCGCCTCGAAGAAGGGCAGACCCTCGATGTCTCCGACCGTGCCGCCGATCTCGCACAGCACGAAATCGGCGTCGTCCGCCGGCGCCAGGATGAAGCGCTTCAGCGCGTCCGTGACGTGCGGGATGACCTGGACCGTGGCGCCCAGATAGCCGCCGCGGCGCTCGGTCTCGATGATCTGCTGATAGATGCGCCCGGTCGTGATGTTGTCCGACTGGCGCGCCGACACCCCGGTGAACCGCTCATAATGGCCGAGGTCCAGATCGGTCTCCGCCCCGTCATCGGTGACGAAAACCTCGCCGTGCTGGTACGGCGACATCGTGCCGGGGTCGACGTTCAGATACGGATCGAGCTTGCGGAGGCGGACCTTGTAGCCGCGGGCCTGCAGCAGCGCGCCGAGAGCGGCGGATGCGAGACCTTTGCCAAGGGAGGAGACCACGCCGCCCGTAATAAAAATATAGCGCGCCATGGAGCGCCACCTTAGCGCAGATTCGTTTCGGGCTGGAACACGCCAATGCGCCCTGCATGTGCAAAAGGGCGCCGGCGGTGCGGGAGCGGCCTATTCGGCGTCCGGAATGACCGGCTGGGGCGCCGCGGGCTCGTCGCTGTCCACCGGCTCCGGCGCGGGGCCGAGGTCCGGCACGGAAATATCCGTCGGCGAATTCACCCGGTCCAGAACGCTGGAGCCCGCGTCGTTCCGCGCCACCGTCACCGTCAGCAGGATCGAGGTGACGAAGAAGGCCGCGGCCAGGCCGGCCGTGGTGCGCGTCAGCAGGTTCGCCGCGCCGCGGCCCGACATCAGGCCGCCCGGCCCGCCGCCGCCGCCAACGCCCAGCGCGCCGCCTTCGGAGCGCTGGAGCAGGATCAGGCCGATCAGGGCGGCGCAGAGAATGAAATGGATGATGAGGATGACCAGATGCATGTCGGTTCGTTCGCTTGAACGGCGTCCGTCCCCCGGGTGCGGGGGCCCTGCCTTTGAATCTGGGGGCCTTTTAGCGGCGCCGGGCGCGTCGCGCCAGCCCGGCGGCTGGGCTTACGCAGCCTGCTCCTCGTCGCGGTCCCGCACGTTTCCGAGCAGGCCCTCGATTTCGGAGACATAGGCGTCCTCGCCCGCGTCGTGCTCGCCGCAGATCACGCAGACGCCGAGCGCCAGCTCCTTGGCCAGCTTGAACGATTTCTGCAGGTCGTCGCTGGACGACAGGCCGCGCACCATCGCCCCGGCCAGCTTGGCGGCCTCCGGATCGACCTGGTCCACCGCCACGTAAAGCTCGCGCGCCAGCATGTAGACGCTGCTGGAGGGGCGCTTGCCCTCCTTGGCCAGCTGGATCTCCACGCCGATCTTGACCGCGATGCGGACCGCGCGCTCGCGGCGCACGATGTCCTTGTAGGATTCGATTTCCGCCTGGCGGGCCTCCATCGCGCCGCGGTCGCCCTTCACGGCGCTCTGCAGCGTGTTGGGCGCATCGAACATGCGCACCCGCGGCCCGGCCTCGTCGCGCACCGCGCCACGCCGGTCGGGGCCCATATAGTCGCTGGTCACGACGAATTGTTTGCGGTTGTCGATCGCGCTGCGAATGCGCGTGTCGATGAAATTGGTGGAGAACGGCCGGATGATCAGATCGTCGGCGCCGGAGCGCAGCGCGGCGCCCACCGCTTCCTGGTCGCTTCGCCAGGACGTGATGAACACGACAGAGAACGGATTTTCGGACAGCTTGCCCTGGCGCAGCTGGCGGACAAGGTCATAGACTTCCTCGTTCTCGCCGGCTTCGGCCACCAGCAAATCCATCGGCCCGCTGGCCAGACGCTTCCGCACTTCGCCCAGCTCGTTATAGCCCTCGATCTCCCGAAAGCCGGCCTCGTACAGGCCATAGCGAGTCGCGCGCAGGTTTTGCGTCACCGGATCATAGATCACGGTTCGGGCGAGATTATCCGGCCCCGCTTTCATCACTCGGTCGGCCCTTACTGGTTAGCGACGGCCGATTGTTGCCCGGAAATGATAAGGAAGGGCTTAGAAAACGCGGTGGATTTTTCGTTAAGCCGAGGCGATTTTCGTGAAGTCCGCGGCCTTCAGACTGGCCCCTCCGACCAGCACCCCGCCGACCCCCTCAAGGGCCAGGATTTCCGCGGCGTTGTCGGGTTTCACCGACCCGCCATACAGGATGAGGCCGTTCTCCCATTGCGGGCCCAGCGTTCGGATCAGCCGGTCGCGGATATGGGCGTGCATTTCCTCGATTTCCGCCGGCCCCGCCGTCAGGCCCGTGCCGATGGCCCAGACGGGCTCATAGGCGATGGCCAGCGTCTCCGGCGTCGCGTGGCGCGGGCAGGATCCGTCGATCTGCGACTCGACGACATGAAGATGCTGTCCCTTGCGGCGGAATTCCTCGGTCTCCCCGACGCAGAGAATCGTTTTCAGCCCGGCGCTCAGCCCCGCCTGCGCCTTGTCGCAGACAGAGGCGTCCGCCTCGCCATGGTCCGCGCGGCGCTCGGAATGACCGACGATCACGTAAGACGCGCCGGCGTCGACCAGCATCTGGGCGCTGATGTCGCCGGTATGCGCGCCGGATTCGGCGCCGTGGCAATCCTGGCCGCCGACCGAAACATTGGTCCCCTCCAGGGCGCGCGCCATGTCCGCAATCAGCGTGGCGGGCGGGCAAATGACCACGTCACGGTCCAGATTCGCCACCGCCTCCGCGGTCGCGCGGGCTTCGGCCAGAGCGGCCTGAAGCCCGTTCATTTTCCAGTTTCCGACAATTAGTGGGGATTTCATCGTACTTCGGTCACCCAAAAACGGACGCTCTGTATACTTGTCTTTCGCTGCACTGCAACTGAAAGCATTCGCCGGCGCCCTCGTGCTTGTTCCTCGGCGGGCTCGCCCCTAATGTCCGCCGCACATCCGCACAACCCCGAAGTCATTCCATGCTCGCTGGCCTGCGTAACGCGGCGAAATCCAAAATCGCCATTCCGATCATTGTCATCCTCGCCGCCTCGTTCGCGGTATGGGGGGTGAACGACATCTTCACCATGCGCGCTGGCGACGCAGTCGGGCGCGTGGGCCCCGAAACCGTCACCGTGTCCGATTACCAGCGGGCGTTCAGCACCGCGGTGCAGCGGCAGGCGACGCAGTCCGGCCGCGCCTTCACGACGCAGGATGCGCGCGCCGCCGGGCTGGACCAGCAGATCCTGCAGCAGATGATGCAGGGCGCCGCGATCGACGCGAAGGCCAGCGACATGAATCTCGGCGCGTCCGACGCCGCGGTGTCGCAGGACATCCGCGCGACCGAGGCTTTCCAGGACACCGTGCGCGGGGAGTTCAGCCGCGACGTGTACGAGTCGGCGCTGGGCGGGGTCGGCATGACGCCGCGCAACTATGAGGACTCCATCCGCACCGATATCGCGCGCGGACAGATCCTGAACTCCGCGCTGGTCCGCATGCGGCCGCCGGAAGTCTTCGTCGACGCGCGCGAGGCCTATCGCAACGAAACCCGCACCGCCGAGGTCCTGATCCTTCCGGCCGCCCTGGTCGATCTGGACGAGGAGCCGAGCGATGCGGACCTGCAGGCGCTGATCGACGAGAACGGCCAGGCCTTCACCTTCCCTGAGCTGCGTGCGCTCACCGTGGTCTGGCTGAACATGGAGACGATGGAGGCCATCGTCGAAGTCAGCGACGACGACGTGGAGGCGCTGTTCGAATTCCGGCGCGAGAGCATGTCCTCCCCCGCCACCCGCTCCTTTGTGCAGATCGCGGCGCAGGACGAGGAGACCGCCAACGCCGCCGCCGAACGGCTGCGCGCCGGCGAGGCGCCGGGCGATATCGCCGCGTCGCTGAACCTCGCCAGCCCGATCATCCAGGACGAGGCCGCGCGCGCCGACATCGTGGACGCGCAGATCGCCGAGGCCATTTTCGAATCGACGGAGCCCAGAGTCGTGGTCGCCGAAGGCGTGCTCGGCTGGGCCGCGATCCAGGTGACCGGCGCGACCGAGGCGCAGGAGGCCAATCTGGACGCCTCCACCGAAGCGCTGCGCGCCGAGCTCGCGCGGGACGGCGCGACCGACACGCTGTACGAGGCGATCTCCGAACTGGAAGACGCGCGCGGCGCAGGCATGACGCTGGAGGAAGCCGCGCGCGAAGCCGGCGTCGCCGCGCAGTCCTACGCCCCGGTCAGCGCCCAGGGCCGCGACATGCACGGCGATTTCTATATCGACCTCGCCGCGGCGCCGGAGCTGCTGAGCCGCGCCTTCTCCATGGCCGCCGGCCAGACCAGCGATCTGGTCGAACTGCCGGACGGCAACGGCTACGCCGTGGTCCGCGTCGACGACATCCAGGCCCAGCGCGTCGCGACCCTGAGCGAGGCGCGCGAGGACGCGCGCGCCTTCTGGCGATCCCGCCAGGTCGGCGAGGCGCTGCAGGAGGTCGAGGCCCGCGCGCGGGAGATTATCGAGGGCGGCGGCAGTTTCGGCGAAGCGGCGGAGGCCATCGGCCAGCCGGCGCGCATCGAACTGGCCGTGTTCAAGCGCGGCCAGAGCGCCGGGCCGGTCGACGCGCGCCTGTCCGCCGAATTGTTCGAGGCCGCGCAGGGCGAGCTGATCAGCGGACGCACCGCCGGCGACAGCCGGGCGCTGGCCCGCGTCACCAAAATCGAACAACAGGCGGAGGACGCGCCGAACGTTTCGGCGGAGCTGGGCGACGAACTGGCCAGCGATCTGTTCGTGCAATTCCAGAACGCCCTGTTCGACGAATACCGGGTCGAGACCTATCCGGACCAGATCGATCTTGCGCTGGGTGACACGACGCAATGACCGGTGCGCCGGCGCGCCCCGCGCGCCTGCTGATCGTCGATAATTACGACAGCTTCGCCTACAACCTGCTGCACTACGCCATCGAGCTAGGGGCCGAGGCGGAGTGCCTGCGCAATGACGACGTCACCGTGGCCCAGGCCCTGTCTATGGGCGCCGACGCGGTGCTGCTCTCCCCCGGCCCCTGCACGCCGGCGGAGGCCGGAATCTGCGTCGACCTGATCCGCCAGGCGCCGGCGGACCTTCCCATTCTCGGGGTCTGTCTCGGCCACCAGGCGATCGGCGCGGCGTTCGGCGCAACGGTCGCCCCGGCGCGGGCGGTGATGCATGGCAAGACCAGCGCAATCCACCACGCCGACGACGGCGTGCTGAAGGGCCTGCCCGATCCGTTCACCGCGGCGCGCTATCACAGCCTGGCCGTGCTGCGCGATGGCCTGCCCGACACGCTCGCCGTCAACGCCTGGACCGAGGACGGGGAGATCATGGGCCTGCGCCATGCGCGCCGCCCGGTGCACGGCGTGCAGTTCCACCCCGAATCCATCGCCAGCGAGCACGGCCACGCGATCCTGGAGCGGTTCCTGGCCCTGGCCGGGCATACGGTCCCGGCGGAGGCGGACGGTTAAAGCCCTGTTTCGGCTGGGGTCGCCTTGACCCGGATTTAGAACACACATAGAACACGAATCCCACGTTTCCGGTTTGTTCACGGATTTCGGGGAGGATTGGACTATGCTGACCCGCAAGCAAAAAGAACTCCTGCTGTTCATCGACCGCCGCCTGAAGGAAGACGGGGTCTCCCCCTCTTTCGACGAGATGCGGGAAGCGCTGAACCTGGCTTCCAAATCCGGCATCCACCGGCTGATCACGGCGCTGGAGGAGCGCGGCTTCATCCGCCGCCTGGCCCACCGCGCCCGCGCGCTGGAAGTGCTGAAACTGCCGGACGACGCGCCGGCGTCTTCGGGTTTCCAGCCCAAGATGATCCAGGGCGGCGCCCGCCAGGAGCCGGAGCGCCCCGCCGCGCCCCCGCCCGCCCCCTCCAACATGGTCGAGGTGCCGCTGATGGGCCGCATCGCGGCCGGCGTGCCGATCGAGGCGATCCAGCACGAGACCGACCGCATCGCCCTGCCGCCCGACATGCTGGGCTCCGGCGAGCATTACGCCCTGACCGTGAAGGGCGATTCGATGATCGACGCCGGCATCCATGACGGCGACATCGCGGTGATCCGCCGCTGCGAGACCGCCGATAACGGCGCCATCGTCGTGGCGCTGGTGGACGATGAGGAAGCGACGCTGAAGCGGCTGCGCCGCAAGGGCGGCTCAATCGCGCTGGAGGCGGCCAACCCGGAATACGAGACCCGCATCTTCGGTCCCGACCGCGTGCGCGTGCAGGGCCAGCTGGTCAGCCTCTACCGCAAATACCACTAGCGTCCCGCGACCTAGCGTCCAGCGAACTGTCGGTCCGCGTATGGCGGCCGCCAGGCCGTTGCGTCGGCGTGGCGCAGGACCAGTTCGCCCTGCCCGTCGCGCGACACGGTCGCCGCGCCGCGCCCGCCGAGCACGCCGCCGTCCAGCAGCACCGCGCCGCATGTGCGGCGCAGGCGCGCCGACACCGGCTCGCGAAACGCAATCAGGTCCACGTCCGCCGCGGCGCAATCCTCCACCACCGCCGCGCGCGTCTGCGGCGCGGCGACGCGCACCCCGTTCAGCCAGCCGACACAGCCCGCCCCGTCGCATTCGGCGATATCGCGGAAGGCGCGCACCGGCGCCTCGTCGCCCAGGCCCTGGCGCTGGGCGAAGCGGTCCACCCCATAGCGGGAGCGGCGCCGGTCGGTGGCGTAGATCGCCCCGTCCGCCGTTCCGGCCACGACTGCGCTGTCGGAAATCCAGAGCAGCGGATGCGGCGCGGTCATCCAGATCGCGCCGGCCAGCCCCATCGCCGCCAGCCCCCCGGCGCGCACCGCCGCCCGGCCCGCGCAGATCAGCACGAAGCCAAGACTGTAGATCCCGAGCGCCAGCGGCGGCGCGGACGCCGTGGGCGTCAGCGCCCCGGCCTGCCCCGCCACGATCTCCCCGGCCCGCAACACCACGCCTAGCCCCATCGCCGACAGTTTCAGCGCCGGCCCCTCCAGCCCGATGGGCATCAGGGCGACGCCGATGGCGGCCGTGGGCATGACCCACAGGGTGAAAACCGGCATGGCGGCCAGGTTTCCGGCCATGCCGTAGGTGGCCATGCGGTTGAAGTGATAGGCGGCGAAGCCGCCGGTCGCCGCCCCGGCCACCAGGCTGGTCATGCTGAGACTGCCGAAGAAACGTAAGCCCCCCGCCCAGAGCGAGCGTTCGCGCGCGGCCATGAGACGGCGCGCGCGCAGCGCCTCATAGGCCGCGATCAGCCCCGCCGTAGCGGCGAAGGACATCTGGAAGCCCGCCTCGAACAGGCTCTCCGGCGCCAGCAGCAGCACGATCACCGCCGCCACCGCCACATTGCGCAGCGTCAGCGCGCGCCGGTCGAAGATCAGCGCGATCAGCATAACCGACAGCATTACCCAGGCCCGCTGGGCCGACACCGGCGCGCCGGAAATCATCAGATAGCCGGTCGCGGCGGCCAGCGCGCACAGCGCCGCCGGCTTGCGGATGTCATAGCTGCGCGCCAGCGGCCCGATGGCGGCCAGAACCAGGCTGGCGAAGGCGAGCACCCCGCCCCCGACCAGCATCATGTGCAGGCCGGAAATCGCCAGCACGTGCGCAAGGCCGGAGGCGCGCAGCGCGTCGGTGTCCGCCGGCGCCACGCCGCTGCGGTCGCCGGTGACCAGCGCGACCAGAATGCCGCCGCGATGGTCCGGCACATGGCCCCGAATCCGCGCCCCGATAGCGCCGCGCAGATGCGCCACCGCCCGTGTGAAGCCGCCGCCCGGGATGTCCGCGGGCTGCGCCGCGCCATAGGAAAAGCCGGTGCCGCCCAGCCGGTCGAAATAGGCCTGGCGGGAGAAATCATAGTCGCCGGGCGCCGAGGGTCCGGGCGGCGGGCCGAGGCCCGCACGCACGCGCAGCCCCTCGCCCAGCATCGGCGCCTCGCCGCTGACCCGCACGCGCACGCGCGCCGGCGTTTCCTCCGGGCTCAGGCCTGCGATGCGGGTGACCGCAATGGTGACGGCGGGGCGGGCGCCGGGATCCAGCTTCGCGGCCCATCCCTCCACCGTCCATGCGCGGTCGGTGTCCGGCATCACCGGCCCGGCCACGTCCCATGTCCGCCATCCCGCCGCGCCATAGCCGAGCGCCGCCCAGGCCAGCGCCGCGACGGCCCAGCGCAGAATTGTCCGCCACAGATAGCGCGCGCCGGCCCAGCGCGCGGCGAGCGCGGCGGCCATCAAGGCCATCATGAGGAGAGGCGGCGCGGCCCATGGCGACTGGAAATACAGAAGCACGCCGGCGCCCAGCGCCATGGGGGGCGCGGCGCACGTCTCCAGCCGCGCGTCCGACCACAGCCGGCGCAGCGAAGGCGCGGCGAAAGACGCCGTTTCCGTCGCAAGAACCGCCACAGCACCCCCCGGGCCGCCGTTCTTTTCCCACTCTAACGGTCTGCCGCGGCGCCGCCAGCTAGGCTCGAAAGGATGCGCGTGCTATCAGGCCGCCTCCCCGCCCCCGCAAAGCCGAGTTCCGCTTTCACGCCATGATCGTCACGCGGTTTGCGCCATCGCCCACCGGTTATCTTCATATCGGCGGGGCGCGTACGGCGCTGTTCAACTATGTCTATGCGCGCCGTCACGGCGGCCGGTTCCTGCTGCGGATCGAGGACACCGACCGCGCCCGCTCCACGGCGGAGGCCACGCAGGCGATTCTGGACGGGCTGGACTGGCTGGGCCTCGCCCCGGACGAGCCGCCCGTCTTCCAGTCGAAGAACGAGGCCCGCCACGCCGAGGTCGCAGAAGCGCTCATCGCCGCCGGCGCGGCCTATCGCTGCGCCATGACGCAGGAAGAGATCGAAGCCGAGCGCGCAAAGGCGCGCGAGGACGGCCGCGCGTTCCGCTCGCTCTGGCGCGACAAGGAAGCGCCGGCGGATCAGCCCTGCGCCCTGCGCTTCCGCACGCCCGACGACGGCGAGACGGTGATCGAGGATGCGGTCCAGGGCCGCGTCGCGGTCGCCAACCGCCAGCTGGACGATCTGGTCCTGCTGCGCGCCGACGGCACGCCGACCTATATGCTGGCCGTGATCGCCGACGATCACGATATGGGCGTCACCCACATCATCCGCGGCGACGACCATCTGACCAATGCGGTGCG
The DNA here is from genome assembly GCA_913055605.1 of uncultured Euryhalocaulis sp. Taxonomy (GTDB): domain Bacteria; phylum Pseudomonadota; class Alphaproteobacteria; order Caulobacterales; family Maricaulaceae; genus Euryhalocaulis. The sequence continues at coordinate 46,638 of CAJXKJ010000013.1, forward strand.
CCAGACGCTGATCTATCGCGCGCTCGGCTGGGACGTCCCGGCCTTCGCCCATGTCCCGCTGATCCACGGGCCGGACGGCGCGAAACTGTCCAAGCGCCACGGCGCGCTCGGCGTCGACGCCTACCGCAAGATGGGCTTCCTGCCCGAGGGGCTGCGCAATTATCTGCTGCGCCTCGGCTGGGCGCACGGCGACCAGGAGCTGTTCAGCGACGCGGAGGCGATCGCCGCCTTCGATCTGGAGGGTCTGAACAAAGCCCCCGCGCGGCTGGACTTCGCCAAGATGGAAAGCGTCAACGCGCACTGGATGAAACAGGCCGACGACGAACGCCTGACCGGCCTGTTCCTGGACTGGCTGCGCACCGAAACCGGCGAGGCGGTGGACACGGTTACGGCGGACCGGATCGGCCGCGCCATGCCCATCCTGAAAGGCCGCGCCCAGACGGTGGCGGAGCTGGACGGCCAGACCCGCTTCATCCGGATGAGCCGCCCGCTGGCCATTGAGGGCAAGAGCGAAAAAGCCCTGACGCCGGAGGCGCGGGAGCGCCTTCAAAGACTGGCAAAAGCGATTGATTCTATTGCGCCTTGGGAGGAAGACCCTCTACATGATGCGCTGCAACATTTCGTTGAGGACGAAGGCGTCGGATTTGGTAAGATCGGGCAGCCGCTTCGCGCGGCGCTGACCGCTGGGGCTCCGGCGCCGGATATCGGCCAAGTGCTAGCGATACTGGGACGTGAAGAAAGTCTGGCTCGCATAGGAGATCAGGCCGAAGCCTGACGCGCCGCCGGACACGGGACTCAAGAGGGGAAGTCGGATGGAAAGCAATCTGAAAGACGCCGCGCCGGCGACGGTGACCGCAGACGGAAAACCGGTGGAGCTGCCGGTGTATTCCGGCACGATCGGCCCGGACGTGATCGACGTGCGCAAGCTGTACGCCGAAACCGGCCACTTCACCTTCGACCCCGGCTACGCCTCCACCGCCAGCTGCGAAAGCAAGATCACCTATATCGACGGCGACGAGGGCGTGCTGCTCTATCGCGGCTATCCGATCGACCAGCTGGCCGAGAAGTCCAATTTCGTCGAGGTCTGCTACCTGCTGCTGCACGGCGAACTGCCGAACAAGGGCGAGCTGGACGCTTTCAACGAGTCCATTACCTACCACACGATGCTGCACACGCAGTTCGACCAGTTCTTCAACGGCTTCCGCCGCGACGCCCACCCGATGGCGATCATGGTCGGCGCCGTCGGCGCCCTGTCGGCCTTCTATCACGACTCCACCGACATCACCGATCCGTACCAGCGGATGGTCGCCAGCCACCGCATGATCGCGAAGATGCCGACGATCGCGGCGCGCGCGTTCAAATACTCGGTCGGCCAGCCCTTCGTGACGCCGCAGAACCATCTGGGCTACGCGGAAAACTTCCTGCGCATGTGCTTCGCCGTGCCGGCGGAGGAATACCAGACCAATCCGGTGTTCGCCGATGCGATGGACAAGATCTTCATCCTGCACGCCGACCACGAGCAGAACGCCTCCACTTCCACAGTGCGTCTGGCCGGCTCGTCCGGCGCGAACCCGTTCGCCTGTATCGCGGCGGGCGTCGCCTGCCTGTGGGGCCCGGCCCATGGCGGCGCCAACGAAGCGGCGCTGATGATGCTGCAGGAGATCGGAACGGCCGACCGAATTCCCGAATACATCGCCAAGGCCAAGGACAAGAACGATCCGTTCCGCCTGATGGGCTTCGGCCACCGCGTCTACAAGAATTACGACCCGCGCGCGAAGGTCATGCAGTCCACCGCGCACCGCGTCCTCGGCGAGCTCGGCATGAAGGACGACCCCATGCTGGAGGTCGCCATGGAGCTGGAGAAGATCGCGCTGGAGGACGAGTATTTCGTCGAGAAGAAGCTCTATCCGAATATCGACTTCTATTCGGGCATTACCCTGAAGGCGATGGGCTTCCCGACCGAGATGTTCACCGTGCTGTTCGCGCTGGCCCGCACCGTCGGCTGGATCGCGCAATGGCAGGAAATGCTGGAAGACCCGAACCAGCGCATCGGCCGCCCGCGCCAGCTCTATACCGGCGCGCCGGAGCGGGACTACACCCCGATCATCCAGCGGTCCTGAGCGGAACGCCGATCTCGGTAAGGATCGCCCGCGCGGCCTCGGCCGCCGGGCTTTCCATCTCTCCCTTCAGCGCCTGCGCCGCTGCGCGCAGGCGCGCGGAGATGTCCGCCGCCTCCGCCGGGTCCGCCAGATAACGGCCGGCCGCCTCGGCCAGCGGCTCGGGCGCGCAGCTTCTCTGCAGGAATTCGGGCATCAATTCCTCGCCCGCCTCGATATTCACCAGGCTGATATAGGGCGTCTGCAGCAGGAGCTGGATCAGCGCATAGCTGAGCCCGTCGGCGCGATAGCCCACCACGGTCGGCGCGCCCGCCAGCGCCAGCTCGGACGTCGCGGTGCCCGAACAGGCGATGGCGGCGTCGCAGGCGGCGTAGGCGTCCGCCCGCTCATCCTCCGGGATCAGTAGCAGATCCGGCTCGTTCGCCGCCCGCGCGCGCACCTGCGCGTCGACCGAGGCGGCGACCGGCGTGGCCAGGCGCAGGCCGGGAAAGCGCGCCTGGAGACGCCGCGCCGCGCCCATGAAGGGCTCCCACAGGCGCTCCACCTCCTTCGGCCGGCTGCCGAACAGCAGCAGCAGCAATGGCTCCTCCGCCCCGACGCCGTGCCGCGCGCGGAACGCCGCACCGTCCCCGCCCTCCGCGCCGCGATGGAGCGCCGGGTTGCCAGTGAAGATTGTGCGCAGCCCGGCTTCCTCGAACAGCGGCGCGTCGAAAGAATGGATGGTCAGCAGCAGATCGACCGCGGACGCCAGCGTCCAGGCCCGGCCGGGGCGCGTCGCCCAGACCTGCGGCCCGATATATTTGATCAGTCTCGCCTTCGGCGCGCGCTTCCGCAGCGCCCAGGCCACGCGAAGATTGAACCCCCAGGAATCGATCAGCACGGCCGCCGCCGGCGACCGGCGCGCCGCGTCCTCCGCCGCCTCCTGCGCCAGACGGCGCACGCGGGGCCAGGCTCGGACCGCGTCCACGATGCCCAGGATCGACAACTCGGAAATGTCGAGGGCGCTCTCGATCCCCTCGCCCGCCATGCGCGGGCCGCCGACGCCCGCCAAGGCGACCGGAACCGCGGCCTCGGCGTGCAGGGCGCGCGCCAGATCCGCGCCGATGGCGTCGCCCGACGCCTCGGCGGCGACGAGATAGATCAGCGGGTCAGCCAGCGCGTCCGTCCGGGCCGTCCCCGAACCCCCAGATGAACAGGCCTGCCGCGTTCGCCGCCGCGATGACCTCGTCCCGGTCCAGCACGATGCACGCGCCGGCCTGAACCGCGATGCCCGCAAGGCCCGCCGCGTCCGCCGCGCGCACGGTGGCCAGGCCAATGGTCGGCAGGTCGATGCGCCGGTCCTGCCCGGCCTTCAGCTGTTTCACCAGAACGCCCCGGCGGTCGTCCGGCGCGCCGCGAATGTCGCGGCTAAGCTCGGCGACGCGGGCCAGCATGCGGTCGGTGCCTTCCTGCGCCTCGACGGCCAGGACCAGGCCGTTGCACACCACCACGCCCTGCCCGACATCGAACGGGCTGATCGCCGCCAGCAGGTCGCGCGCCCGCGCGATGTCGCCGACGGCCTCTTCGGACGGCGCCGCCCCAGCGATCGCGCCCTCGGCGGCGCGCAGCCCTTCCAAAACCTCGTCCGCGCCGACCACGGCGAACCCCTCCCGCTCGAACTCCGCGGTGACGGCGCGCAGCAATGCGTCGTCGCCCTGTTTCGCCGCCTTCACGATCCGGGGCAGCGCCTGAACCCCGCGCCAGTCGGGGCGCAGGCTGGTGAAATCCGGCCGCGCCACGATGCCCGCCAGCACGATCCGGTCGCAGCCGGCGGCGCGCAGCGCCTTGATCGTGCCGCCCAGCGCGTCGATGCGCCGCTCCTCCCCCGGATGGGCCTCCATCGCCGCATCGGCGGAGCCTTTCAGGCGGATGACATAATAGGGAAGCCCCGCGTCGCGCGCATAGTCGGCCAGCACCAGCGGCAGGCGCCCGCCCCCGGCGATCACGCCAAGCGCGCCGGGCGCGTCCATCAGTCCGCGCCGGGCATGCAGAGCGACCGGCCGGCGTCCGCCCGGATGAAGGCGACCACCTCCTGAACCTCCGGCGTCTCGGCGAACAGCTCGGCGACGTCCGACAGGCGCTCCTGAAAGGTGCCCTCGGCGGCGAACAGCAGGCGGTACGCCGCGCGCAGATCGCGGATCGTGGTGCGCGGGAAGCCGCGCCGCTTCAGCCCGACCAGATTGAGGCCGGTCAGGTGCGCGTGATTGCCGTGCGCCATGCCGAACGGGATCACGTCCGTCACAACCGCGGCCAGTCCGCCGACGAATGCCTGGCGCCCGATCCGGCCGTGCTGGTGCACGGCCGACAGTCCGCCGAACATCACATGGTCGCCGACGGTGACATAGCCGCCCAGCGTGGCGTTGTTCGCCATCACGACGCGATTGCCGACGACGCAGTCATGCGCGACGTGGGAGCCGACCATGTAATAGCCGTCGTCGCCAATCGTGGTGACGCCGCGCCCGACGGCGGTGCCCGGGTGCATCGTCACCTGCTCGCGGATGACGTTGCGCTTGCCGATGACCAGGCGCGTATTCTCGCCCGAATATTTGAAATCCTGCGGCGGATGGCCCAGCGCGGCGAAGGGATAGACGACGCAGTCCTCGCCGATCTCGACATTGCCGTGGATGCTGACATGGGAGATCAGGCGCGTGCGCGCGCCCAGCTTCACGCCCGCGCCGACCGTGCAATAGGGTCCGATCTGGACGCCCTCGGCCAGCTCCGCGCCGTCATCGACGCGGGACAGCGGATCGATCGCCGCACTCATTCACTCGTCTCCACCAGCTTGGCCGCGAACACCGCCTCGCCCGCGCGGCGGCCGTCGACGCGCGCCTCCCCCCGGTAGCGGTACAGGCCATGGCGCACCTCGGTCTGCTCCACATTCAGGCGCAGCGTGGCGCCCGGATAGACCGGCGCCCGGAATCGCGCCGATTCCACGATGGCGAGCATAAGGAGCGCGTTGGCCGGGTCCAGATTTTCCGATTTGGCGCTCAGCGCCGCGCCGGTCTGCGCCATCGCCTCGATCATCAGCACGCCGGGCAGGACCGGGCGGCCGGGAAAGTGGCCGGCAAAATGCGGGGAGTCCTCGGTCAGCTCCATCACGCCGGTCAAAGAGCGGCGCGGAACGAAATCCTCGGCATAGTCCAGCAGCAGGAACGGCGAACGGTGCGGCAGCCAGCGCTCCAGCTCCGCCCGGGACAGGGCGCTCATGACTCCCCGGCGCCGTCCTTGGGGCGGCGATCCTTTGGCCGCCGGGTCGCCAGCCGCTTCAGCGCCGCGACCTCGCGGAAGAATTCCCGGTTCGGCTTGGCGGGCGAACCGACCCAGCGTTCACCGGCCGGCACGTCCCACATCACGCCGCTGAAGGCGCCCAGAATGGCGCCGTCGCCGATGGTGATGTGGTCGGCCACGCCGACCCGGCCGCCCAGCATGACGCCGGCGCCGATATTGGTGCTGCCCGAAATGCCGGCGAAGGCGGCCAGGACCGCGCCGCGGCCGATGCGGCAGTTGTGGGCGATGTGGCAAAGATTATCCATCTTCACCTGATCCTCGACGACCGTCTCCCAGAACATGCCGCGGTCGATGGCGCACATCGATCCCATGCGCACATCGTCCCCGATGCGCACCGCGCCCAGATGTGGGATGGAGATCGGGCCCTCGGGGCTGGGCGCGACGCCGAACCCGGCGCCGCCGATCACGCAATTGGCGCCCAGCTGGGTGCGGTCGCCGATCGTTGCGAATTCGATATGGGATCCGCCGCCGATGCGGCAGTCGGCGCCGATCTGCACCGCCCGCCCGATCACCGCATTCGGCCCGATCACGGTGCGCGCGCCGATGCTGGCGCCCGGCCCCACCACCGCGCCCGGCGCCACGGTGGCGTCGGGATCGATGGTCGCGTCGGGGGCGACCAGATCGCCGCCATGATCCAGTTCGATGGGCGCCCAGAGGCGCGAGGCGATGCGCGCCAGCGCCAGGCGCGGCCGCTCATTGACCAGCAGCGCCGAACAGGCGCCCTCGATCCGGTCGGCGAATTCGGCGGGAACGACGCAGACGCTGGGCTTGCGGTCGGCCACGACCTCCACCCGCTTGGCGTCGATCAGAAAGGTGACGTCGCCCGCGCCCGAACTGTCGACGGGGGCGACGTCCCTGATCTCGCAGTCCGGATCGCCGCGCAGCCCGGACCCGGTCAGGTCCGCCAACTCCTGCGCGACGACCGGACCAAGCGGACGGTAGAAGCGCAGGTCTGCCAACGGCCGGGTCCTAAAGCGGCGCTATTGCGCCGGCTGCTGCGGTTGCTGCTGCGCGGGAAGCGTGACGCGCGTGACGGGCGTGGTCGTCATGCGGCCGTTCAGCTGCTCGATGGCCGCCGAGGTGATGTCGACGGACGGGCTGACCTGATAGGCCACGTTGTAGTCCAGCACGATCGCGGCGCTGCGCTCCTGCATGATCGCCTGCTCGATCTCCGCGACGGCGCGGGCGACCGGCTCCAGCGCCTGCTGGCGCGTGGCGTTCAGTTCGTTCACGCGCTGCTGCTGCAACTGATTGAACTCCTGGCCCTGGGTGTTCAGCGACTGGATACGCTGCATCAGGTCCGGGCGTTGCTGGATTGCCTCGGGGGTCAGGGCCTGGGCCTCGACGGACAGGCGCTGTTCCTCTTCCTGCAGAGGCTGGGCGCGGCCGGCCAGCTCGGTCTGCATCTGCTGGCTGATCTGCTCCAGCTGCTGGGCGATGTACGCGCCCACCTGCGACTCGGCCAGGACGCGCTCGCGATCGATGACGAGGACGTTCTGGGCCTGCGCCGCGGCTGCAAAGCCGCAGAAAGCCGCCGCGAGACAGGCGGTTTTGACAAGACGATGAAGACGCATTGGTTAGAACCTCGTGGATTGGCTGAACCGGAACGACTCGGTCCGGTCATATTCTTCCTTCTGGAGCACCTTGGAGAAGTCGAACCGGACCGGCCCGAACGGAGAGTCCCAGAAGACTGTGACACCCGCCGACGCCCGAAGCCCCAGATCCTCCCGAACCGCCAGCCCCGCCGCCTGGGCGATCGGGCTGAGCTGGGTTGCGCTGTCGTCCAGCACCCCGACGGTGCCGAACTCGGTGAACAGGCCGCCCCTTATGCCATATTGCTCGGGCAGCCCCAGAGGAAAGGTCAGTTCGACCGCGCCGATGGCGTAGAACTGGCCGCCCAGCGAATCCAGGCTGGTCACGTCCACGCTGCCGTCCGGCAGGACCGTTTCGCGCACCACGCGCGGGCCGAGACCCGCGGTGTCGAAACCGCGGAAGGAGTAGCCGCCCTTGAAGTAGCGGTCCTGCAGGCGGACATCGTCGCCGCCCCAGCCGAAGATATAGCCGCTGTCCAGCGTCACGCTCGCGACCACGTCGTCGATGATGCCCTTATAGGCGGCGCCGGTCAGCTCGGTCTTGATGTACTGCACGTCCCCGCCGACCCCGGCGAAGTTCTGCAGGAAGGACATCTCGAAACCGCCGGTCGGCGCGATCGGGTCGTTCCGGCGGTCCCAGTTGAACGTGTAGCCGACCAGCGAGGTCAGGAAGCCGCCGGCCGACGCCAGAACCTGCGGCGAGGCGCCGACAAAGGCGTTCACGTCGTCCTGACGGACCGTGTAGCGCAGACCCAGCGAGGTGGAGTCGGAAATCGGGAAGGCGGCGGTCAGGCCGGCGCCGGTGGAGATCGTCTCGAAACCCGCTTCCTGAACGAAGTCGGTCTCGACGCGGAACAGGTCGAACCCCGCCGACAGATTGCGGTCCAGGAAGCGCGGCTCGCGGAAGCGGATGTCGATCGTGTCGCGGCGCGAGCTGGTGGAGACGCTGGCGCGCAGATACTGGCCGCGCCCGCGCAAATTCCGCTGGGTGACCGACAGGTCGATCAGGAAGGCGTCGACGGACGAATAGCCCGCGCCGAAGGACAGCTCGCCGGTCGACTGCTCGGTGACGGAGACCTGGACCAGCGCGGTGTCCGGCCGCGTGCCCTCGACCTCCTCGATCGTAACGTCCTCGAAGAAGCCCAGCGCCCGGATACGGTTGCGCGACCGGTCCAGCAGCACGCGGTTGAAGGCGTCGCCCTCAACCACCTGCATCTCGCGCCGGATCACCCGATCCAGGGTCTGCGTGTTGCCCAGGATGTCGATCCGCTCGACATAGACGCGCGGGCCTTCGGACAGACGGAAAGTGATGTCCACCGTCGTGTCTTCGGAATTGGTGTCCAGGCTCGGCGCGACGTCCACGAAGGCGTAGCCCGCGGTGCCCGCCGCGAAGGTCAGCAGGTCGACCGTGTCGTTCACCTGGCTGCCGACGAAATCGTCGCCAGTGCGCAGCGGGATGATCGCTTCCAGGAAGTCGGGGTCCAGCGCGTCGAACTCGGTCTCGACGCTGATGTCGCCATAGGTGAAGCGCTCGCCCTCCTCCACCGTGAAGGTGACGTAGAAGCCGCGCTGGTCGGGCGTCAGCTCCGCGACGGCGGAGGTGACGCTGAACTCCGCATAGCCATGGTCCTGATAGAACTCGCGCAGAAGCTCGCGGTCATAGTCCAGGCGGTCGGGGTCGTAATTCGTGTTGTTGCTGAAGAAGCGCCAGAAGCGGGATTCCTCGGTCGCGATCTCCCGGCGCAGGCGGCCGTCCGAATAGGCCTCGTTGCCGATGAAGTTCACGCGGCGCACGCCGGTCACCTGGCCTTCGGAAATCTCGAAAATCAGGTCGACGCGGTTCTGCTCCAGTTCCACGATCTTGGGCGTCACCGTCGCGGCGAAGCGGCCCGAGCGGCGGTACAGCTCTAGAATACGCTGGGCGTCGGCCTGGACCCGGCCTTCGGAGAACACGGTCCGCGGCGCCACCTCGATCTCGTCCTGGAGATCGTCGGTGTCCATCGCGTTGTTACCCTCGAAGATCACCCGGTTGATGATCGGGCTCTCCACGACCGTGACGACCAGCACATTGCTGTCGTCCAGCTGGATATCGACGAAGGAAAACAGGCCGGTCGCGAACAGGGTCTGCAGCGACATGTTGACGGCGGCGGGGTCGTAAACGTCGCCCGGCCGCACCGACAGATAGGACAGCACCGTGCCCGGCTCGACCCGCAGCGTGCCGTCGACGCGGATCTGGTTGATGACGCGGCCCTGCGGCGCGAGGCCAAGATCGACCGCGGCGGCCGACGGGGCGCCCGGCTGGGCCGGCGGGCCGGCGTCCACGCCTCCGTCGTCCTGCGCCGCCGCGGCGCCGGCGGCGGTGGTGACCGCCAGGGCAGCGCACAGGGCTTTAACGGAGACGGAAGAGCGCATGATGGGAAATCCGGTGGAGCGGTTCAGGAGAAAAGGCCGCGGAGGTAGTTCAGGTCGTTCCAGGTCGCAAAGAGCATCAATCCGGCCACGAGCGCCAGACCGGCCTTGAAGCCAAACGCCTGGGCGCGCTCGCTAAGCGGGCGCCCCGACGCGGCCTCGAAGCCGTAATACAGAAGATGTCCGCCGTCGAGTACCGGAATGGGAGCCAGATTGATGAGGCCGAGCCCCACGGACAGCACGCCGGCCAGGCTGATCAGGCGCACCAGCGCGGCGCGCAGCTTTTCGCCGAACGAGGCCTCGCCCTCGAACGAATCGATGGCCAGCCGCCCGGAATAGGTCGCGATGCGCACCGGGCCGCCCAGCATCTCCGCCGATTCCTTGCCGGCGATCACGCGGCCCAGATAGCGGCCGGTGCTGGCCACCACGCCCCAGGTCTGGTTGGCGCCCATGACCACCGCCTCGGCGGGGTTATAGCGCTGGGTCTGCGTCTCGCCGTTGGAGCGGACGCCCAGGAAGCCGACATCCATGTCGCCGCCGATCGGGTCTTCCCGAGTCATCCGCGCCGGCGTGGCGGTCAGGGTCACCGTGTCGCCGCCGCGTTCGACGACGACGGGCATCGTCTCCCCGGCGCTCAGCATCACGATATTGGACAGGTCGCCGAACGAGGCCACGCGGCGCCCGCCGATGGACACGATGCGGTCGCCTTCCATCAGCCCCGCGGCCTCCGCCGGGCTGTCCGCCTCCACCCCGCCGATCACCGGCGGCTGGGTCTGCGCGCCGAAGATGGAGAACAGCAGCGTGAAGATGATGATGGCGAGGATGAAATTGGCCACCGGTCCGGCCGCGACGATCAGCGCGCGCCGCCACACCGGCAGGAAGTGGAACACCCCGCGCGTGGCGTCCGGCCCGCGCTCGGCGACCAGCTTTCGGCGCAGCGCCTCCAGCTCCTGCGGGTCCGGCGCGCTGGAGGCGTCGGCGTCGCCGACGAAGCGCACATAGCCGCCCACCGGGAAGGCCGCGATCTGCCATTCGGTGCCGTGGCGGTCGGTCCAGCCGGCCAGGCGCGGGCCGAAGCCCAGCGAAAACGCCTCCGCCTTCGCGCCGCACCAGCGCCCGACCCAGTAGTGGCCGAGCTCGTGAAACACCACGACGATGGAGATCACGAACACGAATGCCGCCAGGAAGACCGGCGCGGAAAGTATGGCGTCCAGCATTTCGTTCCCTACCCCGCGGTCAGCGCGTGCGCCCGGGACCGCGCCCTCTGGTCGGTCTCCAGCGCGGCGCCCACGGCCTCCGGCGCCCGGGCGAAATCCGGGTCTCCGGCGAGCGCGGACAGCACCTGCTCCACGATGCGCGCAATATCGAGAAAGCCGATTCTGCGGTCAAGGAACGCCTCCACCGCGATCTCATTGGCGGCGTTGAGGATTGCGGGCGCGCGCCCCCCCGCCGCCAGGGCCTCGCGGGCCAGCCGCAGGGCCGGAAACCGGATCTCGTCCGGCGCCTCGAAGTCCAGCCGGCCGATGGCGGCCAGGTCCAGCATCGGGGAGGCCCCTGCGATCCGCTCCGGCCAGGCCAGCGACGCGGCGATCGGCGCGCGCATGTCCGGCGCGCCCATATAGGCCAGCACCGCGCCGTCATCGTATTCGATCAGGCCGTGCACGATGGATTGCGGGTGGATCAGAACGCCCAGGCGCCCCTCGCCCGGGTCGAACAGCATGTCCGCCTCGATCAGCTCCAGCCCCTTGTTCATCAGCGTGGCGGAATCGATCGTGATCTTCGCGCCCATGTCCCAGACCGGATGGCGCAGCGCGTCCTCGGGGCGGGCATTGGCCAGCTGCTCCGCCGTCCATTCCCGGAACGGCCCGCCGGAGGCGGTCAGCACGATGCGCTGCAGCCCCGCGCCCACGGGCCGGCCGTTCAGCAGCTGGAAGATCGCGTTGTGTTCGGAATCGACGGGGATCACCTCCCCGCCCGAGGCCACGGCCGCGCGCTGCAGCAGGCGGCCGGCGCAGATGATCGCCTCCTTGTTGGCGATGGCCAGGCGCGCCCCGCGCAGGGCCGCCTCCATCGCCGGCTCCATCCCCGCCGCGCCGACAATGGCGGCCAGCACGATGTCGGACGGCCGGGCGGCGGTCTCGGTCGCCGCGCGCGGGCCGCAGGCGATCTCGATCCCCGTTCCGGCCAGCCGTTCGCGCAGCGCGGCCTCGCCCGCCGGGTCGCCCAGCGCCACGAAATCCGGGCGGAAGCGCAGCGCCTGTTCGGCCAGCAATTCGGCATTCCGGCCGGCGCTCAGCGCGGAGACCCGGAACCGTCCCGGTCCGCTGCGCGCCACCACGTCCAGCGCGCTGACGCCGATCGATCCGGTCGATCCCAGGATGGTCAGGCTCTGCATCGCGCTCATCCGCCGAAAAATCCCGCACGGGCCGCCGGGATAAAGGACACCAGCGCGGCGAACATCAGCACCGCGCCCATCAACGCGTCCACCCTGTCCAGCACCCCGCCATGGCCGGGAATGATCGATCCGGCGTCCTTCACCCCGAAATGCCGCTTCAGGACGGATTCGAACAGGTCGCCCCCCATCGCGGACAAAGAGACCAGCAGGCCGGCCGCCGCGCCAAAGACCGGCGTTCCGCCGACCACGGCGAACCCGGCCGCCCCCGCCACGGCGCCGACCGCCACCCCGGCGATCAGGCCGGTCCAGGTCTTGTTCGGGCTGACGCGCGGGGCGAGCTTCGGCCCGCCCAGCCAGGCGCCGGAAATATAGGCGCCGATATCGGCCGCCCAGACCATGGCGAACAGGACGAACAGCGCCGCCACGCCGCGCTCCGGCGCCTCGCGCAGCCAGATCAGCGCCAGGAACGGCAGGCCGATATAGAGCGCGCCGAACGCCGCCCGCCAGATCTTGCCGCGCCGCGCCCGCTCAATTCCGCCGGCGACGGCGCCGGCCACGAGCACCGCCAGCGCGAAGCCGAATTGGCCACCGGCGCCCAGAAGAATAGCCACGGCGACGAACACCGCCTGCGCGACCCAGACCCATCGCGGCGCCTCGCGGTCCGACATATGGGTCCATTCGAAGCACATCAGGCTGGTGGCGACCGCCACGACCAGGCCGAACGCAATCCCGCCGAGCCAGGCGGAGGCGAGCGCCACCGGCGCCAGCACCAGCGCCGACCACAGGCGGATGGCGAATGCGGGATCGCCGCGCCGTCGGGGCGGCGGGGCTTCGGCCTCAAGCGGCATCGGATCGGGACACGCCTCCGAACCTGCGCTCCCGGCCGCGATAGGTCTCGATCGCCTGGCGCAGATGCTCCTCGCCGAAATCCGGCCACAGCACGTCGAGGAAGACCAGCTCCGCATAGGCCAGCTGCCACAGCAGGAAATTGCTGATGCGCATCTCCCCGCTGGTGCGGATCAGCAGGTCCGGCTCCGGCAGGCCGTCGGTGTCCAGACGCGCGGCGAACGCCGCCTCGTCGACCGTTTCGGGATCCAGCTTGCCGTCGGCCGCATCGCGCGCCAGGGCGGCGGCGGCGCGGACGATCTCGTCCCGCCCGCCATAATTGAAGGCGATGTTCAGACCATAGGCGCCGTTCTCTGCTGTGCGGGCCTCGACGTCCTCGATGATCTTCACTATGTCCGCCGGCAGGCCCTCGCGCGATCCCAGGATGCGGATGCGCACGCCCTCGGCGGCCAGTTTTTCCAGATCGGCGGCCACATAGCGGCGCAACAGGCCGAACAGGGCGCTGACCTCTCCCGCAGGGCGCTTCCAGTTCTCGGTCGAGAACCCGAAAACGGTGAGATTGCGGATGCCGAGATCGCGCGCGGACTGCACCGTGCGGCGGATCGCCTCCACGCCCTGCCGATGGCCTTCGGCGCGGGGAACCCCGCGCAGCGCCGCCCAGCGCCCGTTGCCGTCCATGATGATGGCGACGTGGGCCGGAACCTGGCGCGGATGGGAAGGCGCGTCGGACATCAGACCTGCATGATTTCTTCCTGCTTGGTCTTCAGCGCCGCGTCGATCGCCTCGATCGTGGAGTCGGTCATCGACTGGACTTCCTCGGAGTACAGGCTGTGATCGTCCTCGGAAATCTCGCCGGCCTTTTCCAGGCGCTTCAGCGTCTCCATCCCGTCGCGGCGCACATTGCGCACCGCCACGCGGGCCTGTTCGGCATAGGTGCCGGCGACCTTCACCAGGTCGCGGCGGCGCTCCTCGTTCAACGCCGGGATCGGGATGCGCACGGTCTGCCCGTCCACCACCGGATTCACGCCCAGATTGGAGTTGCGGATGGCGCGTTCGACCGCGCCAACCATGGACTTGTCCCAGACCTGCACCGACAGCATGCGCGGCTCCGGCACATTGATCGTGCCGACCTGGTTCAGCGGCGTCTGCTGGCCATAGGCCTCCACCGTCACCGGCTCCAGCAGGCCGGCGTGCGCGCGGCCGGTGCGCAGGCCGCCGAACTCCGCCTTCAGCGAAGCCAGCGCGCCGTCCATCCGGCGGCTCAGATCATCGGGATCGAAATCGTCAGCCAAGCGGCCCTCCGGTTTCTGGCGGGCGGCCCACGACCGTGCGCACGCCGCCGCCCTGCAGCACCTCGCCCAGCCGGCCGCGCTCGCGGATATTGAACACCACGATCGGAATGTCGTTTTCGCGCATCAGGCTGACCGCGGAAGCGTCCATGACGCGCAGATCGCGCGCCAACACGTCCATATAGCCCAGCGTGTCATAGCGCGTGGCGGTCGGGTCCTTGCGCGGGTCGGCATTATAGACGCCGTCCACCCCGGTGCCCTTGAACAGCGCATCGCAGCCCATTTCCGCCGCGCGCAGGGCGGCGGCGGTGTCGGTCGTGAAGAACGGGTTGCCGGTGCCGCCGGCGAAGATCACCACCCGGCCCTTTTCCATGTGCCGGATCGCCCGGCGGCGGATATAGGGCTCGCAGATCGTCTGCATCGGAATGGCGCTCAGCACCCGGGTCTCGAAGCCCTGACGCTCCAGCGCGTTCTGCATGGCCAGCGCGTTCATCACGGTGGCCAGCATGCCCATATAGTCGGCGGAGGCCCGCTCCATCCCGCGCGCCGCGCCGGACAGGCCGCGGAAGATGTTCCCGCCACCGATCACCAGGCAGATTTCGACCCCCTGGCGCACCGCCTCGCCGACCTCCGCCGCGACGCGGTCGGCGGTCTCCAGGTCGATGCCATAGGCGCCGTCGCCCATCAGGGCTTCGCCGGAGATTTTCAGGAGGACCCGCCGATACGGGAACGCCGCCCCCGGCTCGGGGGCGGCTTCTTCCGGAATCGCGGGATCGCTCATGGCGCGGGACTTTAGACCGATTGAACCGGTCCGTCTAAGCCGCGCCCTGGCCCGCCATGGAGGCGACTTCGGCGGCGAAATCGTCCTGCTTTTTCTCGACGCCTTCGCCCAGAACCAGACGGACAAAGCCGGTCACTTTCGCCTTGCCGCCAGAGGCGTCCTTGACGAAGTCCTCGACCGATTTGTCCGGGTCCATGACGAAGGCCTGCTTCAGCAGCACGCTTTCTTCATAGAATTTGCGGATCCGGCCTTCGACCATCTTCTCGATGATGTTGTCCGGCTTGCCAGAGGCGCGCGCCTGTTCGGCGAACACGGCGCGCTCCTTGTCCACCACCACGGGGTCCAGCGAGTCGACGTCCAGGGACAGCGGCGCCGCGGCGGCGACATGCATCGCCACCTTGCGGCCGGCCTCGGTCAGCGCGGCGGCGTCGCCCTCGCCTTCCACGGCCACCAGAACGCCGATCTTGCCCAGATTGTCGGCCACCGCATTGTGGACATAGCCGGCCACAACGCCCGAGGAGACCTGCAGGCGCGCCATGCGGCGCAGGGTCATGTTCTCCCCGATCTTGGCGATCAGGTTGGTCAGGCGCTCGTCCACCGACTCGCCCGAGGCCAGCTTCGTGGCGGCAAGCTCCTCCGCCGAACCGGCGGAAAGGCCGGCGGCGGCGATGTCGCGCACCGCGTCCTGGAACACCTCGTTCCGGGATACGAAGTCGGTTTCGGCGTTCACCTCGACCGCCGCGGCCGTCTTGCCGTCGTCGGAGAAGGCCAGGCCGATCAGGCCTTCCGCGGCGGCGCGGTCGGCCTTCTTGGCGGCCTTGGACAGGCCCTTCTTGCGCAGCCAGTCGGACGCGGCCTCTTTGTCGCCACCGGTCTCCTGCAGCGCTTTCTTGCAGTCCATCATGCCCGCGCCCGTGGATTCGCGCAGAGCCTTGACGTCGGCGGCCGTGACCTCAGCCATCTTCCTTCTCCTCAAACAGTGTTACGCGCGGCGTGTCGCCGCTCAGGCGTTCGCGGTTTCCGCTTCGCCCTCGGCCTCGGCCGGGGCGGCCTCTGCCGGGGCGGGAGCTTCGGCCTCTTCGGCCACCGCGGCTTCGACCGGCGGGGCTTCCGAGGCGCCGATATCGACGCCGGACGATTCCTGACCGGCGGCCATGCCGTCCAGGATCGCGTCGGCCAGCAGATCGCAATACAGGCTGATCGCGCGGGCGGCGTCGTCATTGGCCGGGATCGGATAGTCGATCTGGTCCGGGTCGCAATTGGTGTCGACGACGGCGACGAGCGGGATGTTCAGCTTGCGCGCTTCTTTCAGCGCGATCTGCTCTTTATTCGTGTCGATCACGAAGATCAGGTCGGGCACGCCGCCCATGTCCTTGATGCCGCCGAGCGAACGCTCCAGCTTTTCCTGCTCGCGCGTCAGGTTCAGCAGCTCTTTCTTTGTCAGGCCGACATGCTCGTCCTGGCCCAGCAGCTCTTCCAGCTCGCGCAGGCGGCGGATCGAGTGCGAGATCGTGGACCAGTTGGTCAGCGTGCCGCCCAGCCAGCGGTGATTCACATAATACTGGGCGCAGCGCTTGGCCGCCGTGGCGATCGGATCGGACGCCTGGCGCTTGGTGCCGACGAACAGGATCCGGCCCCCGCTGGCGGCGACTTCGCGCGCCTTGACCAGCGCCTGATGCAGCATCGGCACGGTCTGGGACAGGTCGATCACATGGATGTTCGAGCGGACGCCAAAGATATAGCGGTCCATTTTCGGGTTCCAGCGGTGCGTCTGGTGCCCAAAGTGCGCGCCGGCCTCCAAAAGCTGGCGCATGCTGAATTCCGGTAGAGCCATCGGTTTTCCTTTCTCCGGTTAGGCCTCGCGCGGATCTGCACCGCCCCGAGGGGCGGCACCGGAAGTGGAACGGAAACTCCGTCCCTGATCCGCGTGTGGATTGCGGCGCGCTTATAGGAGGCGGATCGCCAATGCGCAAGCGGGGAAGACGGCTCCGCTACAGCTCCCGCACCAGCTCCACGCCGGGGGTGGATTTCAGCACCCCGCGGGCGGCGGCGTCGACCGGATAACGGCCCGGTACGGTGAATTCGGCCTCCCGCTCTTCGTCCAGCGGCAGAATGAAGCGAAGCTCCCCCTCCCCGCCGCGCTGGGCCATCTGCTCCAGCCGCGCTTTCAGCGCCTCCAGCCCCTCGGCGGAGCGCAGATAGACCGACAGGCCCGCCGAGCCCGCGGTCAGCTGGTCGTCCAGCGGTTTGACGCCCTCGGCGAAGAAGCTGAGATCGCCCTCGCGCACCTCGATCCGGGCGCGCAGGCTGACCGCGGCGCCGGGATTCAGCAGGTCGCGCGCCTGCAGCAGCACTTCGGGCGGGGCCAGGACCTCGTATTCCCCCGTCGGGTCGGACAGGGAGACGAAGGCGAAGCGGCGTCCGGACTTGTTGGAGACCTTCTCCTGCTTCCGGCGCACCACGCCCGCCATTTTCAGGCTGGTCCGCCCCTCGTTCACCGCGTCCTGCGCCTCCGCGACGAACACGACATCCCGCTTTTTCAGCGACTCCGCGACGTCGTCCAGCGGGTGGCCGGACAGATAGAAGCCGACCGCCGCCAGCTCCTCGTCCAGCCGCCGGGTCGGGTCCCAGTCCTCGCCCTGGGGCAGTTTCGGCCGGTCGGCGGCCGCAGGGGCCGATTCGAACAGCCCGATCTGGCCCGACGAGCGGTCCTGATGCGCCGCGGCGGCCATCGCCAGCAGCGTTTCGGCCGCAGCGAACGCCTTGGCCCGGTCGGGCTCCAGCGTGTCGAACGCCCCGGCGCGGGCCAGATTCTCGAAGGCGCGCTTGTTGACGTGGCGCGGGTCCACCCGCTCGGCGAAATCGTAGAGGTCCTTGAACGGCCCGCCCTCGTCGCGCACCGCCGCGACATGCTCCATGGCCGCGGTGCCGACATTGCGGATCGCGCCCAGCGCATAGAGGATTTCGCCGTCCTTCACCGCGAAATCGGCAAAAGACTCGTTCACGCAGGGCGGCCGCACGCCAATCTTCAGCCGCCGCGTCTCCTGGAAGAACTGGGCCAGCTTATCGGTATTGTGCCGGTCCAGGCTCATCAAGGCGGCCATGAACTCGACCTTGTGGTTCGCCTTCAGCCAGGCGGTCCGGTACGAGATCAGGCCATAGGCGGCCGCGTGCGACTTGTTGAAGCCATAGCCGGCGAACTCGGCCACCAGGTCGAAGATGTAATCCGCCTTGCCGGGGGGAACGCCGCGCTCGGCGGCGCCGGACATGAAGCGCTCCTTCTGCTTGTCCATCTCCGCCTTGATCTTCTTGCCCATGGCGCGGCGCAGAAGATCGGCTTCGCCCAGCGAATAGCCCGACAGGATCTGGGCGATCTGCATCACCTGTTCCTGATAGATGATGACGCCGTAGGTCTCCTCCAGCACCGGCTTCAGGTCCGGGTGGAGATAGTCGATCGGCTCCAGCCCCTGTTTCCGGGCGACATAGGTGTCGATGTTCTTCATCGGCCCCGGCCGGTACAGGGAGATCAGGGCGATGATGTCCTCGATGGAGTCCGGCTTCAGCTTGCGCAGCGTGTCGCGCATGCCACTGGATTCCAGCTGGAACACCCCGATGGACGCCCCGCCGGACAGCATCTCATAGGTCGTCCCGTCGTCGTCCGGCAGCGTCTCCAGATCGACGGGCCGACCCTGCTCCTCCAGATAGGCCAGCGCGCGGGCGATCACCGTCAGCGTCTTCAGGCCCAGGAAGTCGAACTTCACCAGCCCGGCCTTCTCCACCCATTTCATGTTGAACTGGGTGGCGGGAATGGCCGAGCGCGGGTCGCGGTACAGCGGCGACAGCTCCACCAGCGGCCGGTCGCCGATCACCACGCCCGCGGCGTGGGTGGAGGCGTTGCGGAACAGACCCTCCAGCTTCAGCGCGACGGACAACAGACGCGCCACGTCGGGGTCCTCGTCCCGCGCGCTCTGCAGGCGGGGCTCGCCCTGGATCGCCTCGGCCAGCGTCACCGGGGCCGCGGGGTTGAACGGGATCAGCTTGGCCAGCCGGTCCACCTGGCCCAGCGGCATCTGCATCACCCGGCCGACATCGCGGATCACCGCGCGGGCCTGCAGCGTGCCGAAGGTAATGATGTGGGCGACGCGGTCGGTCCCGTATTTGCCGCACACATAGTCGATCACGCGGCCGCGCCGGTCCTGGCAGAAATCGATGTCGAAGTCGGGCAGCGACACCCGCTCCGGGTTCAGGAAGCGCTCGAACAGCAGGCCGTAACGGATTGGATCAAGGTCGGTAATCGTCAGCGCCCAGGCTACGACCGAGCCCGCGCCCGAGCCCCGGCCCGGCCCCACCGGCACGTCGTTCGCCTTCGCCCACTGGATGAAGTCCGCGACGATCAGGAAGTATCCGGGGAAGCCGGTCCCTTCGATCACCTCCAGCTCGTATTCCAGCCGCTTGCGGTATTCCTCCGGCTCCGCGGCCAGCTCGCCCTTGGCCAGCCGGGCGTCCAGACCCGCCCGCGCCTGCTCGGCCAGCTCCTGCGCCTCGGTTTTTCCTTCGGAGGCGTAGCGCGGCAGGATCGGGTTCAGCGGCAGCGGCCGGAAGGCGCAGCGCCGGGCGATGATCGCGGTGTTGCGGATCGCCTCGGGCAGGTCGGCGAACCGCTCCTCCATCTCCCGCCCGGGCTTGAAATCGTGGTCCATCGTGACCCGGCGGCGGTCCTCGCTCTGGATATAGCCGCCTTCGGAGATCGCCAGCAGGACGTCATGCGCCTCGTGCATGCCCGGATCGGCGAAGAACACCTCGTTGGTCGCCACCAGCGGCAGCTCCAGCGCATAGGCCTCGTTCACCAGATAGGGCTCGGCGGCGATCTCCGCCTCCGTCCCGTGGCGCTGCAGCTCGATATAGAGCCGGTCGGGGAACGCTTCGGACAGGCGGCGGATCAGCGCCGTCGCCTCTTCCTTCCGCCCCGCCACCGCCAGCCGGTTAACGGGCCCCTCCGGGCCGCCGGTCAGCAGGATCAGCCCCTCCGAATGGGCCTCCAGATCCTCCACCGTCACATGCGGGGTCTCCGCCGCCTCCACCTCCAAATGCGCCTTGGTGGAGAGCTTCATCAGGTTCTGGTAGCCGGCCTCGCTCTGGGCCAGCAGCGCCACCATCCCGTCCGGCCGGCGCACCGTCTCGCCCAGCCCGCGGTCGTTCAGGGCGATGGACAGGGAGCAGCCGACGATGGGCTGGACCCCGGCCTCCGCCAGCTTTTCGGAGAACTCCATCGCGCCGAACAGATTGTTGCTGTCGGTCAGCGCGACGGCGGGCATTTTCCGCTTCACGCACAGCTCGGCCAGCTGCGGCATGCGGATCGCGCCTTCCAGCAGCGAATAGGCGGACCGCACCCGCAAATGGACGAAAGGCAGTTTGCCGGACACCCGAATCTCCGAAACCCTTTGCCGAGTCTAATGGCTCAGCCGCCGAGAACGACGCTCCAGGCCGTGATCATCCACAGCAATCCCGCCAGCACGGTCAGGGCGGCGGCGTCTTTTCCCAGTCTGGTCATGGTCAACTCCTGCGTTCGTGGTTTGTTCTAACTCCGGAGCAGAATGGGAACAAGTGGTGAACAGCCGGTTAACGAGATATTGACGCTGTGGAGAAGCTGTGGCCCCGGCAAGGGCCTGAAGGTCAGGGCTTGCGCGCCGTCACCGCCGAGAAATAGGCGTAGGAGTGCGTCGCCTGCACGTCCGCAAAGCCCGCGCTTTCCAGAACGTCGCGCAGCTCGGGCAGGCTGTATTGCCGGCCCCGGGCGCCCATCAGCATCAGGATGGAAAACGCGGCCGTCGCCTCCGGCCCGGTCTTGTCGTCGTTCAGCAATTGCTCGTGCAGCACGATCCGCCCGCCGGAGGGCAGCGCCGCGAACGCCTTCGCGGCCAGCTCCCGGTTCGTCTCGTCCGCCCAGTCATGGAAGACGTTGGACAGGAAGATCACGTCGTAATCCGACGGCCAGTCGGCGCGGAACATGTCCAGCGTCAGGGCGTCCACCCGGTCCGACACCCCTGCCCGGCCGATATATTCGCCGGCGATGGCGCACATCTGCTCCAGCTCCATCACCGTGCAGGAAAGCTCCGGGTTGGCCTCGGCAAACGCGATGGCGAAACAGGCCGACCCGCCGCCGACGTCCAGCAGGCGCCTGGCGCCGGACAGATCCAGCGCCCGCGCCGCCCCGGCGGCGGAGGCGACGGACTGGCTCTCCATGAACGCGGCCACGCCGCGGGCGATCATTTCCTGGATCTCGGCCTTTTCCCACGCCTCCACCGGGGCGTCGCCCATGGCGGCGGCCTCCGGCGGCGGCGGCGGCGTCTCGCCCTTCAGCTTGGCGGCGATGATCGCCGGCAGGACAGAGCGCATGCGCTCATAGGCCAAGATGCCGCCCCAGTAATATTTGCTGCCCTGGACCAGATATTCCCGCCCCTGCGGGGTCAGGGCGAACGCGCCGCCGTTCTTGGAGACCATGCCGATGGCGGCCATCAGCGTCATCACGATGTCCAGCGCGCGGGCGTCCAGCTTCAGCTTCGCCGCCAGCGCGTCGGTCCCGGCGGG